>PDPR01000020.1 GCA_002749285.1 Maribacter sp. | reverse complement strand
CAGACGGGGCTCGCCGCAGGAAACTACACCATAGTCGTCACCGACGAAACAACCAACTGTACGGCAACCACGAACATCGTGGTCCAAAACCCTACGGCTATATTGGATTTCACATTTACCAATACGCCTGTAACCTGTATCCAAAATGGATCAATAACCGTTACAGCTACGGGTGGATGGGGTAGTTATGAATACCAATTGGAAGATACGGTAGGACCTACTGTAGTTTATGCCTACCAAGAGTCAAACACATTTACCAATGTACCTGCTGGTACGTATACTATTTCTATACGTGACGCTAGTGGTTGTGTTGTTCCAAAACCGATTACTTTAGACCCTGCTGAAACCCCGATCATTGCATTGGATCCAACAACTGATTATTGTTATGATGGTACTGACCAAGCATCATTGGTAGTAAACATTACCGATGGTGTTGCCCCTTACACTTATACTATAAATAGTGGGGCACAAAATACCGTTGCCGGAAATTCTTTTACCATAGCAGGACTTACGCCTGGTACGTATGACATTCAGGTTACCGATGCCTATGGTTGTGTGTCAAATGTTCTTAATAATACAATAGAACCAGAATTGACAGCAACGGCATCATTGACCCAAGATCTGTTCTGTACGGGTAATGCCATAATCGATGTTACTGTTTCTAGTGGATATACACCATACACAAACTATCAAGTACAGTACAATGGCGGTGGCTATGGTGCAGCAACCGCAATGGGAGGCAATAGCTTTACCTATAATGGGGCATCCGCTGCGGGAACTTACCAGTTCTTGATTACCGATACCAACAATTGTACGGTTGAAACCAATGTAATTGAAATCACCCCAACAGTTACACCCCAGGCAAGTGCTGTCGTAACAAATGTAGCTTGTTTTGGAGGAACTAATGGCTCTGTATTCATCGATATTGACCCCAATTTCGGAACCGCTCCTTATACGATTAGTTTTAATGGCAGTGCATTTACTACAACCACAACGTATTCCGGACTTACTGCTGGTACATATCCTTTTGTGGTAAGGGATACAAGAGGTTGTGAATATACCGATAATGCCATAGTTGGAGAACCTGTCCATATTGTTGCAGGAATAACTTCCAGAAATGTTACATGTAGCAACGTACCCGGTGGTGGCAATATACTTGGCGGTGTTGATGTAACCATTACTGCAGGTGGTGTTCCCAACTTTACCTATACACTTTATGATAATGCAAATAATATAGTTTCCCTAGCCAGTGGGGATCCCAACCCTGCCACCACGGCAAGTACCACACATTCTTTTGATGGTGTTGATTTTGGTGACTACTATGTGCGGATTGTCGACTCCAATGGTTGCGAAAGTGACCTAGGTTCAGTACGCGTATTATCCAATCCATATTTAAGTATGACCGCATTTATTCCTCCACCGGATTGTCCAACAGGAGGAACAGCGCAAATAACAGCATCTGGTGGATCTGGTGATTATAGTTTCCAGATTTATGGAATCGGAACAGCACCTACATCTGAGGTTCCAGGAGGTGTTAACGAGGAAATCGCAACATTCACTGGTTTAAATCCGGGACAGACCTATATCATTGAGGCTGTTGATAATATAAACCATTGTACTAGCTATCAAGAGGTGGTTATTCCTCCTGTTTCATCGATCTCTGTAGATGTTGACAGCACTACGGATATTAGTTGTGCAACTGCAGACGACGGTACCATGACCTTTACTGTGGATAACTATGACCCAAGTGTTTCCATTATAAATTATTCAATACTCAATGCCCTTTCCAATACAGCTGTTGTCGGCCCTGGTACATATAATGGTACGATTCCCGGTCTTACTGGTGGGCCACAAAGCTTAACCGTAAATAATCTACCTCCAGGGGATTATATTGTTTTTGTGGAGGAATCAACTTTTCCCTCTTGTAGTACAACCGAAACATTTAGAATTCTTGAACCAACTCCAGTAGCATTGAATTTGGTTGGTCAGGTTGCCGCTAATTGTAATGATAACGCCGAGGTAACCGTTAGGGCCAGTGGAGGTACGGGACCATATAACTATGCTTATGTTCCCGATGGCGGAGCCATTCCCGGGGCTTTCCCTGAAGGATCCACATTTACACTTGATCCATCGGTTGGCCTAGACTGGGATATTTATGCACAAGATTCGAACGGTTGTATTTCCCCTACGTTGGATATAACGATTGCCGAAGATCCCATTCCGGCAATAAGTGTTGACCATAATAATCAATGTACCGCCAACGAGGGCGCATTCTCTGTAGATATTACCTTGGATGCTGTTGGGATACCACCATATACGATTAGTATAGATGGCTCAGCACCACAAGCAAGTAGTTTGAACTTGGCTGGTGATACGATGACGGTTTCAAGTTTGGGTTCTGGCAACCATACGTTCACCATCTCCGACATCAATGGTTGTGGGGAAACGGAATCTATAACTATTTATCCTCCTTTGGATATTATGGCGAACATCACTGCTACGGACAACTGTGACCCTGCCAATTCTGGTGAGGTAACAGTAACGGCTAGTGGTGGGTCAGGGGTGTATACATATCACCAAATCACTCCGGCTGGACCAACAGAGCCTACAGGGGTGTTTGCTGGGCTTACACATTCTACCGCTTATACTTTCGAAGTTGAGGATACGACTACGAATTGTACCTCTCAGGTAACCATAACCTTACCAGCGCCTGTAAACCCCACATTTACATTGGATGCTACCGATGTAAGTTGTTTTGGGGGAACAAATGGTACAATAACCGTAACATTGGATGCGGGAAATATCGATGTTCCTTATGAATATAGCTTGGATGCGGGAGTCCCCCAACCTTCCAATGTCTTTAATGGACTCACACAAGGCACCTACAATGTAACCGTAACCTCTTCCAAAGGTTGTGAAGACACTAAAACGATTACGGTTAATGGGCCTACCCAATTAAATATTTCTGCTTCTGCTTCTGCTTTCAGTTGTAATGATCCTGCCAGTACTATTTCTGTAACGGTTAATGATGCCACTCCTGGAAACCCATCTGGAACGGGACCATATGTATATAGCTTTGATAATGGTGTTAATTTCCAATCAGGAAACACCTATCAAATACCTTTTGGTTCCTCTGATGTCAATGTTGTCGTAAAAGATGCGAATAATTGTGAAGCTACCCAAGTAGTAGCTATCCCGGCCATGCAAGAAGTTACGGCATCTATCAACCAAATTCAAGCTATAGATTGTAGCAACGGACAGGAAATCATTGAGATTATGGCTTCCAATGGTTCAGGTACTTATACGTATACCGAACTACCTAGTGGAAACCCTGTCGCCAACCCTGCAAATATTGTATTGACAGTACCTGGAACCTATGTGTACAAGATTACAGATAACGTAACTAATTGTTCGTTTACCGTGGAACACACCATAGCACCATACGACCTTATCGAGGTTGTTGCGGCTGTGGCAAGTGATGCCACCTGTAGTGCTGGCAACGATGGTGGGATAAGTGTGACCCTTACAGGTTACACAGGTACCTTCGACTATCAGTTACTGGATGGCGCCAATGCCCCAATTATAGGGGAGTCCGGTTCGGGTACGGCCTCTGCGGATCCATATACCTTTACCGCATCCTCGACATTGGGCGCAGGAACCTATTCGGTACGGATAACCGAAACGGCCTATCCCGAATGTGTGGCCACTTCGAACAGTGTAACCATAGATGCCCCAGAGCCAATGACATTGGCAGAGGTCAACAATACCCCTGCCAACTGTAACAACGATGCCATTGTTACCGTACAGGCCAACGGTGGAACCGCCGGGTACACCTATGCCGTATTAACGGATGGTAGCCCAGCCCCAACAATCCCTGCCGATTTTACCGAGGACGGAACATTGGACCTAGACCCCGCCACAAATCTCCTATGGGATGTATATGCCATGGACGCCAATGGATGTATCTCTCCTTTATTGGATATTACGATAAGTATGGATACCACTCCGGATATCTCTTTGGCCATTGACGATGTATGTGCCAACGAAGGTGATTTCGGGATTACCGTATCACTAGACCCTACCAATATAGGGGTGGCCCCTTATACCATAGGTATCAATGGGGGCGCTCCACAAAGTATTGCCAGTTTCCCCTATACCTATACGGGTCTCACCGCAGGTGCATATTCCATAGAGGTTAGGGATGCCAACGGTTGTGGCGAGACAGAGACCATTACCATTGATGCCGAACTAACGGCAAGTGCCATGGTCGTGTCCCAACCAACCTGTGCCACCAACGATGGCGTTATTGGGTTCAACGTGAATGGAGGTTCGGGCGCATATAATGCCGAACTGTTGCTGTCGGGTTCTATCCCAACGGGCATAGCCCCAACAGGAAACCAGTTTACCGGTGTTGGCTTTGGTTACTATATCGTAAGGATTACCGATAACACCCTGGGAACCCCTAACTGTAGCGTTGATGTACCGGTTTCCCTGGAAGAGCCAACACCGGTGACCCTTGATACCACACAAAAAACGGATATCACATGTTCCGGTGCCGCAGATGGTACCATTACCGTCAATTTGGCCACGCCTTCAACCGGGGTAAATGACAACCCACCATATTCCTATACTATCGACAATGGTACAGACCCCGCTATGACCAATAATACCGGTAGTTTCTCCGGACTGAACCAAGGTACCTATGACATTACCGTGACCTCGGAAAGAGGTTGTGTGGCCACGGACAACGTAACGATCAACGAGCCCACCGCATTGGTGGTAACCGCAAGTGCCACGGATTTCGCCTGTGCGCCTGACAATACGGTCAACGTATCCGTACTTACCATAGACGTGCCTACGACCGGAACGGCTCCTTATACCTATAGCGTGAACGGAACCGATTTCTTCACGGCGAACACCTTCGATATAATCGATACGGGAGCGATACAGACAATAAATGCGACCGTAAGGGATGCCAATGGATGTTCCGATTTCGATACCGTAACGATAAACCCATTGCCAACGATAACGGATGTAACGGTCTCTCAGATCACGGCCATATCATGTGCCAATGACGAGCTTGCCCGTGTAACGGTAACAGGGGGGTCTGGTGACTTCACCTTTGAGCTGCTCCCCTCAGGCCCTTCACAGAGCCTGGTCGGGAATACCGCAGATTTCTCCCTGACAGCACCTGGTGACTATACCTTCAGGGTGACCGATAACGTAACAGGTTGCCATTTCACAACGGACACGTACACCATAGCACCATACGACCTGATAGAGGTTGTAGCGGCTGCAATAGATCCTAATATTTGCTACGGTGATGGAAACGGTTCAATCGAATTGACTATTAGCGGATATTCGGGAACCTATGACTATCAGGTATTCGATAGTAACGATAATCCTATCGGACCTTTGGTGGGCACGGATACCAACGTAAACCCAAGAATGATTTCCGGACTTTCCGGTGGTAACTATTATATAAGAATTACCGAAACGGCCACCCCTTTATGTTCTGATAGGACCAATACGGTAACTATCCTATCACCTGATTCCCCATTAACAGAAACAACCGTTGTTTTGGGCGAGGTTCAGTGTACCGATAATCAAGGGGAAATACGAGTGAACCCAACAGGTGGTGTAGCCCCTTATGATATTACATTGACCAATACTACAACAGGTGATTCCTCCAATATATTGGATGGGTCTAGTACGGTATTCTCAGGCTTGTCCGCAGGTGACTACAGCGTTACCATAGTAGATGCGGGAGGTTGCTCTATAACCAACACATATCCAAACCTATTGGTTATGCCATCGGCCATTACGGCAAATGCGGTTCCATTGAGCACTGTTTTGACTTGCTTTGGTGATACCACAGGAAGTGTTTCTGCCGTAAACGTCATAAATGGTAGTGGAAATTATGAATATCAGTTAAACTATTACGATGCTTCAGGTACGACTATTGAATTGACTTCTGGACGTCAAAATAGTGCCGATTTCACAAACCTGGGAGCAGGGATCTATAGTATTACCATATCCGATGGGTGGAACTGTGGTGTGGAAACCAATCAGGTAACCATAACAGAACCTACACTTATAAAAGCGAGCTTGATCCGCACCGATCCTTTGACCTGTGCTACAGGTGTGGAATTTGAACTAAGTGCTACGGGAGGAAGCGGTAATTACGAGTACAGCTTGGATAATATCACTTTTAGTCCTATGACCAGCAACCCAATGCCATTACCGGAAAGTGGTTTACTCGGTCCGGGATCACACCAATACTACGTTCGTGATTTAGGAGGTGCTTGTGAATCGGTTTCTTCAAATGCCATCACTGAAACAGCTATTGTACCACTTGCATTGACCGTTGATAGGTCCGCCGCTGTAATCAATTGCAATGGTGAGGCTACGGCAACAATATATGCCAACGCAGAAGGTGGTTTAGGCAACTATCAATATGAATTATATACCGATGCTTCCTTGAACATTTCAACACGCATAGCCGGTCCTCAAAGTTCTGGTAAGTTCACTGGCCTTGCTGCGGACACCTACTATGTGAATGTAACAAGTGGGGATTGTACTACTCCGGCAGAGGAGGTTATTATCGTACAGCCAGAACCTTTAACCTATACGGAAGATATAGTGGATGTCAGTTGTTTTAATGACACGAACGGCAGTATTACAGTTACCTTATCCGGTGGGGCTGGTGGATACCAATATGCGATTTCACCAAACCTTGCCCAATTTGATACGGAAAACACCTTTACCGATTTGGCCCCTGGGGATTATACGGTTATCGCCCAAGATATGAATGGTTGTTTTGAAGTCTTGGAATATACCATTGGACGACCAGAAATGTTACAGATTTCCGCCTCCACTACGCCTGAGATTTGTATGGGTGAGGACAATGGTACAATTACAGTATCAATTACAGGAGGTACTGCTCCATATAGCACTAGTATAAATGACAAAACGAACTTTGTTCAAGACCAGTTCGATTTTATTGATATGGCAGCAGGAAGCTACTTCATTTTTGTAAGGGACGCCAATGGCTGCGAGGACAATATCGCGGTTGAAATCGCCACAGGTGAAAACCTCAATGCTACTGTGGAACCTGTATATGAATGTACGGGTGATACACCGAACAATCATATTGTGGTGACTTTGGAAGACACCTCAATTTCCAATGAAGTGCTTTATGCAATGGATTCAACAGACCCATCGGACATGCAGTTGACCCCTGACTTTAGTGATTTGGCAGCAGGGACACATTCATTGACCATCGCACATAATAATGGTTGTATAAATACCATTGATTTTGAAATTCAAGGATTTGAACCTTTGACTTTGGAATTGCAGAATAACAATATCAACGAGATTACTGCAGTTGCCACAGGGGGAAGAGGGGAATATACCTTCTATTTCGGAGATATGGACAATGGGTCGGATAATACATACATTATAAACAGGACCGATACCTATATGGTTAGGGTCGTAGATGAGAATGGTTGTGAGGTCATTGCCAACATAGCCATGGAATTCATAGATATAGAGATCCCCAACTTCTTTACACCTGATGGAGATGGTGAGAATGATATATGGATACCTAGAAATATTGAGCCATATCCAGAGATACTAATTAAAATTTATGATCGTTATGGTAGAGTGGTCGAAGATAATGTAGTCGGTAAAAACGGATGGGATGGTATTTACAATGGTGCCGAACTACCAACTGGTGATTACTGGTATGTTATTAAGCTACAAGGAGAATCCGACGATAGAGAATTTATTAGTCACTTTACCCTATATCGATAAACTTAACTTAAAACGATAATGCGAACTATAATAGTAACTGTTCTTTTTTTTACAAGTGTCCTTATTGCCAAGGCGCAAGAACTTACCATTCCCCAATTATCGCAATACTTAGCGGATAATCCTTTTGTTATGTCACCTACGTATGCGGGTATTGGGGATCATATAAAAATTCGCATAAACGGACTTACCCAATGGGTAGGCATAGAAGATGCCCCGGATACCCAATCCTTGGCTGCCGATATGCGTATAGGTGAAAAATCTGGGATTGGAGCCTTATTATACAACGATAGTAATGGTGAGACCAAACAAAAAGGGGCAAGATTGTCATTTGCACACCATTTGACCTTGGACCGCTATGATGATGAGTTTTTATCGTTCGGGTTATCGTACAACTTTAACCAATTTCGAATAGATATTGAACATTTTGATGCTTTGGATCCCAGTGTTACAGATGATCGGGCCACTACAAACCACAACTTTGATGTAGGGGTAATGTACCGATATGATAAGTTTTACTTTAGTTTGAATGCATCGAATCTACTGAACAAGGATATCAACAATTTCAATCCCGTATATGAACCCAATACCCTACGTAATTATTATGCCTACACAGGGTATCGATACACCAAGAACAAGAATAGCAGGTTGGAAATAGAACCTTCTGTTTTCTTTCAGCTTTTTGAGAGCGATGGTCGATCGGTAACCGATATTAACATGAAATTCAGATGGTATGATTTTGATGACTACTACTATGCAGGGGTAACATATCGTTTTTTGAACGATCAAATAGGTGACCCATTATATATTGCACCTATATTGGGGCTTAAGAAGAGTAATTTTTATTTTGGATATTCATATCAAGTGATATTAAATGAAATCCTCGGATATAGCAAAGGAACACATGTAATAACTTTGGGATTGGATCTTTTCCAAGGAATCAGTAATTGTAGGTGTACCTATTGAACAACAAGCCCATTTACAGACTTCGTATTAAAAGATAAATTGAATATACGTTCTGATTTCATTGGATTGATTTAAGTTTACGGAAAATTTAAGTAACCAAATGGGGACAATCAAACTAAAAAACATCAAAGTACATGCACGTCATGGCTGTCTGAGCGAAGAAAATATAATAGGTAGTGAATATCGGGTAGATATTTCGTTAAAATCAAATCTTAGAAAAGCAGCCATTTCCGACAACCTTATAGACACTGTTGATTATGTACATATCAATCACATTATAAAGGAAGAAATGAACATTCCTTCAAAATTATTGGAGCATGCAGCCAAAAAAATCATAGATAGGATCTTTAGGGAATTAACACCTGTAGATAAAATAAAATTGGCTGTTTCTAAAATAAACCCCCCAATAGGAGGTGATGTGGAAATGGTAACCGTTGTTTTACGCTCAAAAAGATCATAAACAATAAGTTTTGAAACCTTAAAATAAGGTCTTACATTTGCGCCATCAAAAATGGCATCGTGGCCGAGTGGCTAGGCACAGCTCTGCAAAAGCTTGTACAACGGTTCGAATCCGTTCGATGCCTCAAAAAAAACCTCTTTGAATGAAAGAGGTTTTTTTATTACCTTATTTGTTCGATGCCTTTTTCGATATTGAATTGGTCTTTGGGTAAAAAGCCTTTGGTTATAAGTACCAAACCACAAATAATCAATATAATACCCAATAATTTCTTTATTCTAGAAATTCTTTTATAGGTCAATTTGCGTTTTAACTGCTTCGCCAATAAAATCTTGAAAATATCGGTTGTCAAATAGGCTGCAAGCATGGTCGCAAAGAAAACAACAATACGGTTTGGGTCATTATCCAAACTTGGTCCGACCACTATAATTATCCCCAACCAAAATACAAGTACACCTATATTGATGAAATTCAATAAAAAACCTTTAACAAATAAACCTAGGTAATTGTTCTTCTTGGTCCTTAATGATGGTTTTTCTTTTTTTATATCGTTCTTAAAATATGTAGTAAGACCATAAACCAATAATATAACCCCACCAAAAACATAAAGACCAGGTTGATTGCTTAAGTTTTCCAATAATTGAAAACTACTAAAATAAGCTACCGTCAAAAAAACAATATCGGCAAGGATAACACCCAAATCAAAAGATAAAGCTGCCCTAAAACCTTTTACGGCACTGGTTTCTAGAAGAACGAAAAAAACAGGCCCGATCATAAAACTTAATAAAAAACCCAGTGGAACCGCTGCCTGAATATCGTCTAACATCTATGCCTTTACATTCTAGTTATTATACCTCCAAATATTGTTTTTTCCTCCATTTTTTTGGGATTACCGTAGACCAATACCTCTCCGCCGGCCTTAACGGATGCCTTTACATAGTCTGTAGCATAAATCTCTGCCCTAGATCCGGCATTCACATTAATGGTTGAAAATTTAGTGATTAATCCCTTCCCTTCATAAATACCCCCGGTATTTATTGCTATATCCTGTAAATCCGCACTACCTGAACTTTTAATGGTCCCTCCGGTGACAGCTTTGATCAATAGCTGTTCAACCTTGACATTGATATCCAATTCACCGCCTTCTTGTGCCTTAAGTTCCAAAACATCCTGGTCAATGCCATCCTTAGAGTAAACCCTAGCATCTTCATTAACATCGACCACTAAAATTTTATCTGTATAATATAAATCTATGAATGTTCTATAACCACTGAATATCTTTGTAATCTGCATGCGAATCTTCAGTACCCCATTATTATTTACAATAACTACGTTATCAGTATTCACACCAGTTATAATAGCCTTGTTTTCTTCAGATTTTATCAAATTAATGGATAAACCATCAAATACTTTCAATTCTGAGAATGGCTGTATATCTTGGGTAATTTTATTGTCTTGTGCAACTGCCATCTGACAAAGAAATAAGAGCAGCACAAGACCAACTAAATTTTTCATTGTTTTAGTTTTTAGGTATTTTCTTACTAACTTAAACAAATTCTATTCCAAAAAACGAATTTATTCGTTCTTTCCGATGAGTGAAAAGTCAAGATGACGTTTTATTAAGTCGGTATTCTTTACCATAACAACAACCTCATCCCCTAATTGATATGTTTTATTGGTACGTTTGCCAACAATAACGTATTCCTTTTCATCAAAGATATAATGATCACCTTTTATATCACGGGTACGGACCATTCCTTCACACTTATTCTCTATAATCTCTACATAGATACCCCATTCGGTAACCCCTGAAATAACACCAACAAATTCACGGTCTTGATGGTCTTGCATAAACTTTATCTGCATATACTTAATAGAATCCCTCTCTGCATTGGATGCCAAACTTTCCATATTTGAGGAATGCTTGCATTTATCTTCATAAATTTCTTCTTTGGCCGATTTGCCATTATCTAGATAATGCTGCAATAAACGATGAACCATTACATCGGGGTATCTTCGTATCGGGGAGGTAAAATGTGTATAATAATCAAAGGCCAAACCATAATGGCCAATATTATCTGTGGTATATATTGCCTTACTCATACTACGAATAGCCAAAGTATCTACCAAATTCTGCTCTTTTTGGCCTTTTACATCCTCTAAAAGCTGGTTTAAAGAATCACTGATTGATTTTTTATCCTTAAAATCGAGCTTATGCCCGAATCTTGAAATAATAGAGTTCAAGGCTATCAACTTATCTTCATCGGGATTGGCATGTGTTCGGTATACGAAGGTCTTCCTTGGTTTTTGTTTACCTATGAACTCTGCCACTTTACGGTTTGCCAACAACATAAATTCCTCAATCAACTTATTGGCATCCATGCTTTCCTTAAAATAAACACTTTCAGGTTCGTTGTTTTCATTCAAATTAAAACGAACCTCTACCTTATCAAAGGAAATAGCACCTTGATCCATTCTTTTGGCCCTCATTATCTTGGCCAACTTGTCCATAGTAACGGTTGCCGTTACTACGTCCTTGGAAACGGAATAGGCATTTCCCCTAATGGATATTTCATTTGGTATATCGCCATTACCACTCTCAATAATGTACTGGGCTTCTTCATAAGCAAATCGTTCATCGGAATCTATAACGGTTCTACCAAACCATTGGTTTTGTATCTGTGCCTTCCCATTGAGTTCAAAAATGGCGGAAAAAGTATATTTTTCTTCATTCGGTCTTAATGAACAGGCATTATTGGACAATACTTCGGGCAACATGGGTACCACCCTATCTACAAGATATACAGAAGTTGCCCTATTGTAAGCTTCTTCATCCAACAAGGTATCCGGTTGTAGGTAATGGGAAACATCGGCAATATGTATTCCTATTTCATAATTGCCATTATCAAGTACTTCAAATGATAAGGCATCATCAAAATCCTTGGCATCCTTGGGATCTATGGTAAAGGTCAAAACCTTTCTCATATCCCTTCTTTTGGCTATTTCTTCGGGTTTTATAGCTGTATCCAGTGCATTGGCATATTGTTCGACCTTATATGGAAATTCATAAGGTAGACCATATTCGGCCAAAATGGAATGTATCTCGGTTTGGTGTTCACCTGGTTTTCCCAATACATTGGTAATGGTACCAAAAGGGGAGTCTTTATTATCTGGCCATTCTGTAATTTCAACTACCACCTTATCACCGTTTTCAGCTCCCTTTATATTATCTTTTGGAACGAATATATCGGTATACATTCTAAAATCGGAAGGTCTTATAAAGGCAAAGGTCTTTTGCATATCAACAATACCTACAAAACTGGTTTTGTTTCTTTCAACTACCCGGATAATCTCCCCTTCCAATTTTTTACCTTTCCTTTTTGGAAAAATATAAACCTCGACAATATCTTTATGAAAGGCTTTGTTCAGTTTATTGAAGGGGACAAAAACGTCTTCATCTATTCCTTCCACAATAATATAGGCATTGCCCCTACCTGTAATATCCACCCTACCTGTATGGTATGTCTTCGTTGATGGTACAGCCTTGAAATGACCTCGTTTCTCTTCTAAAATCCTCTTTTTCTCTTTAAGTTGGGCAAGTCGTCTTATCAATTGATTGCGTTCATTCGTATCGGTAACACCTATTCTTTCGGCAATCTGTTTATATGTAAATGATTTTTTAGGGTCTTTTTCAAGTACTGTGAAAATCCCTTTTGTTATTTCGTTTATTCTGTGGTTTCTTGCTTGTTTTTTATTCTTTGACATTAAAAATCCTATTTGGGTTGAAAATTACAAATTATAATCCATAACCTATATCCTATATCCCTTCTTAAAATTTATTTCACCTTAATCAAGGTTATCAACATATATAACATATAATATATTTTTCTTTTTATGAATTTTAAAAATAATGTTGTTTATGATAGCTTGTTGATAATGGTTCAAAAAAAACAATCAAAAAATAGGTTTTTACCCTTAAAACAGTTTATCTACAACTTATCACAAAATAATTTTCATCTTAATCGGACTTAATCAGATGGTTACAAATATTATCAACGATTATTGATAACCTATTTCAACATTGATTTATTGATAAGTATAAGTTGATTTATTGTTAACTATGAAAAGATTCAACTTAATATCTTTTTGTTATTTTCTTAGAAGTAAATTATTTTTTTAAAGCAATGTTTCGTAAGGCGAAAAGTATATATAATAACAAAATTTAAATATCACTTTTTTCAACTTAATTATGAACAAGTTAATAAAGGATATTAGGAAGATAGTAACAATTTTATTTTACGTATTATGATACCATTAACGTAATAGATCCTTTATTATTGTGGCTAATAATGTATTTGTACATTTGTATAAAATCCACTCTTATCTTATAATCATGAAAATATCTATAGGTAACGATCATGCGGGAACAGAATATAAGTTGGCCATAATCGGACTTTTAAGACAGATGGATATAGAGGTTACAAATTATGGAACCCACGATACGGACAGTGTTGATTATCCGGATTTTGTGCATCCTGTAGCAGAAGATGTTGAACAAGGTAAAGTGGATTATGGTATTATTATATGTGGTAGTGGCAATGGGGCTTCAATGACGGCAAATAAACACCAAAAGATTAGATGTGCCCTATGTTGGAACAAGGAAATAGTCCAATTGGCACGGGAACATAACGATGCTAATATTTTAAGTTTACCGGCAAGATATATATCCTTACCACAGGCATTGGATATGGTCAAGGTATTTTTAAAAACGGGATTTGAGGGAGGTAGGCATGAAAGACGTATTGAAAAGATACCTTGTTCATAGAAAGCAGCTTTGTATTTATTGTAATTTGATGGAAAAGGTCCATCAAACTTCTTATTTACCCTATTATGGCACATAACCACGGACATTCGCACTCGCATTCACATACAGACCTAAAGGGAAAAAACCTCTTAATATCCATATTCCTTAATATCATTATTACTGTTTCCCAGGTTATAGGGGGGTTGATCTCGGGGAGTTTGTCCCTGTTGTCAGATGCATTGCATAATTTTAGTGATGTTTTATCATTGATAGTGAGTTATGTAGCTACTGTACTTTCAAAAAAAGAGGCTAGTACCAATAGAACGTTCGGTTATAAACGGGCAGAGATAATTGCTGCTTTTGTAAATGCCGCAACGTTGATGGTAATAGCTGTTTTTTTTATAAAGGAGGCTATTTTTAGGTTTATAGATCCTATTGAAATAGAATCCAACTTGGTTATTTGGATGTCCCTATTGGGAATTTCAGCTAATGGATTTAGTGTATTATTATTGAAAAAACATACGGATAACAACATGAACATGAAATCTGCATATCTACATTTATTGACCGATATGTTGGCTTCTGTTGCGGTACTGATCGGAGGTTTTTTAATGAAATTCTTTAAAATGTACTGGGTGGATCCAGTATTGACCTTGGTGATTGCCCTTTATCTCATATATATGGGGTATGATTTACTTAAGGAATCTACAAGGGTTCTCATGTTATTTACACCAAGTAACATCCATGTCCAACAAATTATAGATACCATTAGTAAGATCTACCCCATTAAGAATGTTCACCATGTACATATTTGGCAATTGAATGAGGAAGAGGTACATCTTGAGGCCCATATTGATTTTATAAAGGACATTAAACTTTCCGAATTTGATATAATACTGGGTAAAATAGAAGATGAGGTATCCCATAATTTTGGAATAAACCACGTGAACATTCAGCCTGAGTTTGGTAAATGTGATGCAAAACAGATTATCGTACAAGATTGAAAATGAACATTTACATAAAAAAGTTTGAGGATCTTTCTTTGGAAGAGTTGTACGGTATCCTTCAATTGCGATCCGAGGTTTTTGTGGTTGAGCAAGATTGTGTTTACCAAGACTTGGACAGTAAGGATCAAAAAGCCCTACATGTTTTGGGAACCAATGATAATAGAATAGTAAGCTATACCCGGATATTCAAGGCAGGTGATTACTTTGAAGAGGCCAGTATTGGCCGTGTGGTGGTAAAGGAATCTGAACGGAAATACGGTTATGGCAATGAGATAATGATCGCTTCCATAAAAGCTATTAAAGAACACTTCAACGAGACCACCATTAAGATTTCAGCACAGGTCTATCTTATAAAATTCTACAGCTCCCTTGGTTTTAAGGAAATCGGGGAAGGATATTTGGAAGATGGTATTCCGCATATCGGAATGCTGAAAAACCAATATTGAATACGAATAATTGATTTATTGGTGATTGAAATTTTACCTAGTCGATCAATATGGTTTTGGTAAGGCGTATATCTTCAGAAGAACTTCCTACCATAATGTCGAACTCCCCTGGCTCTACCATATAGTCCATGTTTTTATTCCATAAACCAAGTTCATCAATTGGTATGTAAAACTCAACTTTCTTGGTTTCAGACGGTTTTAATTCCAACTTCCTGAATTCTTTCAAGACTTTTATAGGAGTGGTAACCGAACTGATTTTATCATTGATATAAACCTGTATAACTTCTTTCCCTTTCATTTCCCCAATGTTTTTGATATCCATGGAAATATGGATAGGTCCATTCGTATCGAGTCCGGTATTTCCAACTTTTAAATTGGAATATTCGAATTGGGTATAACTTAATCCATGACCAAAGGGAAAAAGGGCATCCGGGGAGGAAAACACATAATCCCTACCTGGTTTTTCTTTTGTTCCCCTTTGGTAATAAAAACCCTTTCCTGAAGGTTTTGTATTGTAAAAAGTTGGTACGTGGCCAACACTTTTGGGCACTGATACGGGTAATTTACCTGACGGATTCACTTTCCCAAAAAGGATATTCGCAATGGCATTGCCACCTTCTTCCCCAGGATACCATGCCTCTACAATGGCGGGGATATGTTCTTTTTCCCAGGCAATGGAATAGGCGCGCCCGTGGACCATGACCAATATTATAGGTTTGCCGGTTTCATATATGGCCCTGATCAGTTCTGGTTGAATACCGGGCGGTGTTAAGGTGGTTCTATCAAACCCTTCACCTGAGGTTGCATAATCCCCGGGAATATCTTTTCCCCAGCCAATACCTGACAAGGTCATACTGGTTCCCCCGACGACCAAAACAACAACATCGCTTTGTTTTGCCACGGCCACAGCTGCAGGGATATTACTGTTATCGAGACTAGTAATGCCACAACCTTCGGCGTAGTTCACTTTAACGGTATTCCTTACATGGTTTTTTATTCCTTCCAATATGGTTATACCGGAAGCATTGTCCTTGGTGGCACTATAGTCCCCATATTGGACCTGATTTGCGTTGGGACCTATAACAGCGATGGAATTTAGGTTGGAAGTTCTTAAGGGCAATATGTTATTTTGGTTTTTTAGAAGTATGATAGATTCCTCGGCAACTTCACGTGCCAGGTTTTTCGCTTCTTGGGAGTGAACCTTGGCAGATACCTTTTTAGGGGCGGTATAAGGTTTATCAAAAAGACCTGCCTTGAATTTTGCAGTAAGAATGTTCGTTACTGCTTGGTCTATCAAAGAAACATCTATTTTTCCTTTTTTAATGAGTTCTGCCAATTCTGAAAATGCATAGGGCTTTGGTGCCTCAAGATCAATACCTGCTTGTAAGGCACCAATAGCGGTTTCTTTCTTGTCGTGGGTCACTTTATGAAAATGCTCTAACATCCATATAGCCTCATAATCGGAGAACACATACCCTTTAAAACCCAATTCTTTGCGAAGAATGTCTTTCATAAGGTATTCATTGCTATGCAGCGGAATACCATTTACTTCATTATAAGCTGGCATAACCGAATAGATGTTCGCTTCTTGTATTACCTTTTTAAACGGATATAGATGTAGGTTCCTTAAATCCCTTGGGCCAACATTATTTGGTCCCAGATTAATGCCTGCAACCGGTGTGCTATAGGCGACAAAGTGTTTCGCGGTACACATAAGCTTATTGTCCGGTATATGGTTTTTTGTAACCTTTGGATCTCCTTGCATGCCAATTACAAAGGATTTTCCCATCTCCGCTACATGAAACGGGTCTTCCCCATAACATTCTTCGACTCTACCGTATCTTGGATCCCTAGCCAAATCAAAAAGAGGTGATAAAGCTTGGTCAACTCCTGATAAGCTGGCCTCATAAGCGATCATTGAACTCATTTTTTGGATCAATTCCTTATTCCAGGTACTCCCCTGTGCAATGGCCTGCGGAAAAATAGTAGCCCCAAAGGCCAATTGGCCATGGAGACATTCCGCTATTTGAATGGCAGGGATACCAAGTCTTGTTTCGTTCCGTAGATAGTTGTCCGCTGCCTCGGAAAAATTGGCTATTTGATCCACACCGATGAACGGACTTTCCAGACACCCTATACTTTGTCCTTGGAATAAGGATTGTAAGGATTCGGCAGTTACATTTTCGTTATTATCAAATTCCAATTTAGAAAGCGACAACATATTCATTTGTGATATTTTCTCCTCTAAGGTCATACGGCCCAATAGGTCTTTCACACGGAGCCTAACATCCAAAGTACTATCCTTGTATGGTAGGTTTTGTTCCTTTTTTTGGGAAAAGCATATGGTTATGATACTTAAATAAGCGACTGTTGTAGTAATGGACCTGGATAAACGCATTGATTTTGTGTATTTATAAAAATGTGTTTAAAAGTAATGATTTGAGACGGATTTTGGTTTATATTTTAAAACAGAATGACAATGGCCAACGAAACATGAAAACCGGATTGATCAATAGGGCCCATCAGGTGGTTTATAAGGGAGGGATTCCAAATACGGTATGTAAAAACACTTAGACAAAACGTTTGGCAATACCATTTTCAACCAGGAAATCAAGTTTTAATATTAGATTGAATGGTTTTTCCACCTTGTTTTGGGTCGAGGAATAGAGGTAACCTTCCGAATAGGGATCCAGTTCGTTTATTTTAAGTTTACCGTGCTTACCATTGGATTTCCCCTGATAATCTTCCAAACGTTTTTGGGAGAGTTTTCTGGTCGTCAATAGTCCAAGAAGTTTGCGCCGGTTTACAAAAGTGATCTTACAGGAGGTATATGTTTGGGGTTTGTCGGAATAGATGGCCGTAACCAAGGCATAGAAATCGGTTTTCTTTGAAGCATCATAAAGCCACCCTTGTTTTCTTTTTCCGTTTTTCCGATAGTTGATTTCAAAGGCAAAAGTGGGCAGGTCCTCATTTACATAATCCAATTGGGCCTTCTCATCAATAAAGAATCTTTTTTGGTTGTGTTTTTGGGTCAGGACCAGGTCAACGCCTTGTAGCTGTAGATTTAAATCGGATACCCGTTCAAAACCATAGAATTTCAAGTTGTTCCTATACATTGAATCTAAAAGGGCGGCAAGTTGTTTTTCTTTCTGCAGATCACTTTTAAAAAGGCTTTTATCGTCCACGATTTAGCTGTTGATTTTATCAAACAGTATTTTTGCGATTTGTTCCACCACACCGACCACTAGGGCATTGCCCATAAAAAAAGCGCGTTTGGTATCCGAAATGCCATTCAATTGGGTGTGGTTGTCCGGGAACATGTTCAAGCGCTCCAATTCTATAGGGGTCAAACGCCGAAGTCCTTTAGGGGTCTTTATAACATGTTTGAACCTAGACGGAGCTTTCCCCCCTTCACCGGTAATAATGGTGCGTGAGGCATTATCCAATGCATCGGGGAAAATCATTCCTCCCTCACTATAATTATATTCAAAACCGCTTTTTGCAGTCCGTACTTCCTTTTTGGCCCCTTTTAAATAACCCCATTTAGGATATTCATCCGAAGGAATATAGAAATCCTCGGAAACCTCCCCATTTTGAAGTACATCGGCAAGTACTGTTCGTGGCCCATCATAATTAGGATGGGTCTTTGCCGTAAAAACCTCCCCCTTGATACTTACCCCTGTATTGGCGAAAGGGGATAGCTTTTTACCTTGGTTGAATTCTTCTGAAATTTCAACCAAGCTCCCTTTTATAATGAATTGGTTGTAGTGCTCCAAAGTGTTTTGAACAGGAAAAGCGTTCGCTATGGAACCTTGTTGGGCAATCCATTCTTTTTTATTCGCTTTTTTCAAAGCCTTGTATAGGGGAGTGGATTTATGGTAACCAAGGAAGAATATACGTCTACGCCGTTGCGGCATACCGTAATCAGCGGCGTTTATCACCCGCCACTCCACGGCATAGCCCAAATCATCCAAACTTTTGAGCATAAGGGCAAAGTCGCGACCCCTTTGGGTTGAGGGGGATTTTAACAGTCGATCTACATTTTCGAGAAAAAGGTATCCGGGCGGTTTTTTTTTCCCCGATAGAATACGATGTATAGACCACCACAATACTCCCTTTTTACCAATCAGTCCTTTGGAGTTCTGTAAGGTTGTTGCCACGGAATAATCCTGACAGGGAAAACCACCTACCAAAAGATCCGCATCGGGAATATCAGTGGTCTTGACTTCGGAAATATCCTCATTGCAGTGGTTTTGACTACCAAATCGAGCCTCATAGACCATTGATGCGTGTTGGGTTTTGGTAGAAGGTTCCCATTGGTTCGACCAAACAACCTCGTAGTTACCAGCATTTTCAAGCCCCAAACGAAAACCACCAACACCTGCAAAAAGTTCTATGACCTTTAGTTTTTCCATCGGGGGCTAAATTAGGTAAAAACAGGGTAAAAGAAAGAAACATTTATCCCCTCATTCCTGTAACCTATAGAAATTGGAAGAATAAAAATCATTTATTGCCTATTTTTGGATAAAATTTCGATGTATGCCCTATAGACGTGTTTTTAACTGTGTTCTTGTATTTTTATTGATATTCCAAGGATGTGGGAAGGAGGATAAAAGGTTGGACAACCTATTGCAAAAGCAAATAGATGAAGTAAAAAAAGAGGTTGCCCCGGACAAACGGGTGGCACTTTTTGATATAAAGGCAATCAAGGGGAACGATACATATATTTTAAAAGGGGAAAGCAACCTGCCGAATGCCATTGATGCCTTAAAAACCAGGTTGTCTTCTGAAAATGTTGTTTTCATCGATAGTATCCAAACATTGCCAACCAAGGATCTAGAAGGGAAAACCCAGGCGATTATTAGGATTTCTGTAGCCAATCTGCGCAGCCAGCCAAAACATTCCGCTGAATTGGCCACCCAAGCCACTTTGGGCACACCGGTCAAGGTCTATAAAAAGTCAGATGGTTGGTATTTGATACAAACACCGGACCAATATCTTTCATGGGTCGATAGTGGTGGTATTCAATTAATGGATTCCATTTCGGCAAACCAGTGGAAAACTTCCGAGAAGGTCATATTTACGAAGACCTATGGGCATACGTATTCAATGACCGATAAAAGTTCACAAAGGGTATCCGATATTGTGGCTGGGGCCGTTATTGAAAAATTAGGGGAAGATAAAGGGTTCTATAAAGTGAAATACCCAGATGGCAGAATCGCATATGTCGATAAGCGCGAAGCACAGGATTATGATCAATGGTTACAGGATTTGGACCCAACGGCTGATTCCTTGGTGGAGACATCCAAAAAATTAATGGGCATACCTTATCTGTGGGGGGGAACCTCTACCAAAGGGGCCGATTGTAGTGGTTTTACCAAAACCATTTATTTCTTGAACGGTATGGTTGTTCCAAGGGATGCCTCCCAACAGGCCCATACAGGAAAACCTATCGATTCAGTCAAGAATTTTGATAATCTTGAAAAAGGTGATTTGTTGTTCTTTGGTCGAAAAGCCACTGACTCTACCCCGGAAAAGGTAGTACATGTTGGTATGTGGATCGGTAATAATGAGTTTATACACTCTTCTGAAATGGTACGTATCAGTAGTATGGATCCTAAAGCCCCTAATTTTGATGACTGGAACCTGAATCGTTATTTACGCACAAATAGGATATTAAAAGAAAAGGAGGATAGGTTGATCAATCTGGCCGATACTCCAATATTCAAGGATTGAACCACCACATATTACTTATGGTCAACCAAAATACTTTTTCAATAAGCGTTTTACAGGGGAAGAATATGGGTTTCCAAACAAATTCAAATGAACCAACAAGTAGTATAGTTGGTATATCTCAGTACGTTCCTTAACCCCCTCTATCTCTCGAAAACCTTCTGAATAAGCCTTATAAAAAAAGGATCCGAAACCTCCAAAGAGTTTTGTCATGGCAATATCCACCTCATGATGCCCATAGTATACCGCTGGGTCGATGAGGTAAGGGATTCCTTGGTTGTCGATAAGGTAATTGCCACTCCATAAATCGCCATGGAGTAGAGAGGGAGTTGTATTGGTAAAGAATTGTTGGCATCCTTTAACGAGCTTATTTTCGGAAGGAATTTCGTCAAAGTCCAACAACCGTTTTTCATTGGCCATTTTAAGTTGGGGCAACAAGCGTTCCTGTACATAGAATTGTGACCAGTCCGGATGGTTTTTGTTCGATTGTGCCAAGCTTCCAATGAAATTGTCCTGCCGCCATCCAAAGGAATTCCCTACGGGAAAGGAATGCATTTTTGCCAATTGATGCCCAAGGGTTTCGAAAGCTTTGGAGTCGGCACTTTTAGAGGGAATGAATTCCATCAAAAGATAAAAAATGCCCCTGTGTTGACCACAACCGAGTATTTCGGGCACCCTTATGGTCTTGGTGTGTTCTATATGTTCAAGCCCGGCTTTTTCCGTATTGAACATTTGCAGTGCGGAAGGGTTCTCGTTCACCTTGCAGAAAAACCGATGTGTCCGGGTATATATTTTATAGGCTTTTGATATATCGCCGCCAGAAACTGTTTCTATCTTTATAACCTTACAACCCAAAATATGGCCGATATGTGATATAAAACTTGAAAACAGTGGTCGATCCATCCTTATATTTATCCCATCAGGTTATATGATACCCTGTAAGGTACGTTTATTTCATGTAAACCAATTTTATAAAACGGAACCCGGAACTTCAATTTCACTTTATTGTAAAATACCCCTGTACTTACTTTCATTGGCCAGCAATTCCTTTGCAGCGAGTATGGCTTCATCATGGGTTAGGTAGTAGGTGAACAACCCTTCCCTATAAAAATATCTTTTGATGATCTCGTCTTCTAATTTTTTCTTGATCTCTTTCTTGTATTTATCCAAGGCAATGGTTTTGCTTTTTTCGATTTCATTCAACAGGGATTTATAGCTTTCTTGGACAGCATTACCCAAAACAGCATCATTTTCGACGGACATGGCTTCTTTTAGGGCTTTTTCGGTTTTTGTCTCATAGGCAAAATTACTTTGGGTCACAAAGGTTTTGAACGCATCGAAATCCGCATCTGAAAAAGTAAAATCACCCAAACGCTCAAGGGAGTTCCTATAATGGTAGTTTGTGGCATAATCAAAAATAACATTGTTTTTCTCCAAGGCCTTCAATAAGGAATTCGTCTTTAGTTCATCAATCAGGATATCGGGCAATACCCCACCACCATCTTCTACTTTGCGGCCGTTTCTTGTTTTGAACTCGTTGAATCGTGTTTGCCGAACGGCATTGCCATTTTCATCCTTATTCCAATAATCCAAGGACTGTATACACCTTCCCGAGGGGGTGTAGTAGCGGCTTATGGTCACTTTCAACTGGGTGCCATAGGTGAGTTTTAATGGTCTTTGCACCAACCCTTTCCCAAAGCTCCGTGCCCCCATAATAACAGCACGATCCAGATCTTGAAGACTTCCGGATACGATTTCACTTGCCGAGGCACTATTCCCATTTACCAAGACGACCAAGGGTATTTCGGTGTCTACCGGTTTTTTCTTGGTCTTGTATTCTGAGTTGAACTTTTTTACCTTTGATTTTGTGGTGACTATCAATTCCCCTTTGGGAACAAAGAGGTTTGTTATATTAATGGCCTCTGACAATAACCCGCCTGGGTTTCCACGTAGGTCCAAGATTATCTTTTCAGCCCCTTTTCCTTTTAGGTCAAGGAGTGCTGACTTGGTTTGTGATGAGGCTTTGGCATTGAATTTCGAAAGAACGATAAGCCCTGTTTTTTCGTCTACCATGGCATAATAAGGAACGGCATCAACTTCAATGGCCTCTCTTTTTATTGATGTGGTATTGATCTTGCCCTGTCTTTTGTAGGTAATTGCCACTTCAGAATTATTGGCCCCCCTTAGAAGTTCACTGGCATTATCATCAAAATCCGAAACATTGGTATTCCCGATTTTAACAATTTCATCCCCAGCCTTTAACCCGGCATTGTCCGCAGGGTAGTCCTTGTAGGGTTCTATGACCAATAAGCGATTATTATAAGAACGTACCAATGCCCCTATACCGGAGTATTCACCGGCATTATTGATTTTGTAGGTCTCTACATCCTGTTCATTCAAGAATTTGGTATAGGGGTCCAATTCATCCAACATGTTCTTGATGGCTGAGTTCATCAATTCAGCGGGATTGGTCTCATCCACATAATTCATGTTAAGTTCTTTGAACAGGGTAGTGAATATCTCTATCTGTTTTGCTATTTCGAAAAAATCACTTTTGAAACCACTACCAACGAGTAAAAAGGTAATCGCTAATATTGGCACTAACACCTTTTTCTTAATCATCTTTCGCATTATCGGTTTTTTTTAGGAATTTTTGAAGTGTTTTTTTCATGCTTTTTTCTATTGTCGGAAAACTGGGCATTTCTTTACCAAGGTATAAAATTAGAAATGCAAAATTTCCTTCGCTATTGTTAAAAACAACTTCTTTGTTAAGACGGTATGATTCGCGCAACAACCTTTTTATGCGGTTTCTTTTGACTGCGCTTTTAAAGTTTTTCTTTGGAACGGCCACCCCGGTTTTGATCCGGCCATCCACAGGGGAATCCAACTTCAGATAAAGTAATTTTAAAGGGTACCCACTGAGGTGTCTCCCCTCTTTAAAAAGTTGTTCTATCAACTTTTTACTCTTTAACTTTTCTTTTTTCGGAAATGAAAAGCTATGTTCTACTAGGTTGTCTGCTTTTTTAATGATATTCTGGCTAAATAGGGAAACCCCTGATTTATGTATTTTAGGGCATTCTTTATGCCACACTACAAAAGTAAAGAAAAATCACTGTATTGGTTTTTATGGCAATTTTCATTTGCCTTCAAGACAAAAGATTCTATCTTGTATGGGATAATACCTGCTTTTGGAATAACTTGCGGACTTTAATATAATTACAATGGGAGAATTGAATGTTGAAAAATTAATTGGCAACCCCAAGAAAGGACTGTACTTGAAAAATCTTATGGCCGACATAAAGGCCCTGGAGTTGATGGTCGGGAAGGGTATGTTTGATAACGATATTTCCAGGGTAGGGATAGAACAAGAGTTTTGTTTGGTTAACGAGGAATGGGAGCCTGCCAGGAATGCCGATAAAATATTGGAAAGGCTGGATAAGAAGCATTTTACTT
This sequence comes from Maribacter sp., assembly GCA_002749285.1. Lineage (GTDB taxonomy): Bacteria > Bacteroidota > Bacteroidia > Flavobacteriales > Flavobacteriaceae > Maribacter_A. The sequence goes on along the minus strand of PDPR01000020.1, from coordinate 46,661 downwards.
CTGAGTTGGCCCTATATAATTTAGAGATCAACCTAGATCCTTTGGAGCTCAAGGGGGAATGTTTCTCCGAGTTGCACAGTAAATTGAACGATCTGCTAGATCAGGCACAAGAGGTTGCCCATGAATATAATACTAAATTGGTACTTACAGGTATATTGCCTACCATAAGGAAGAAGCACATGGAGTTGCCCTATATGACTCCTTTAAAGCGGTACCGAGTTTTAAACGAGGCTATTACCGAGATTAGGAAAGAGAATATTGAACTTCGTATAAAAGGTGTTGATGAACTTAATTTCAAGCATGATTCCATTTTATGTGAAGGCTGTAATACCAGTTTTCAGACCCATTTGCAAATAGACCCGGGTGATTTTGCCGACACATACAATTGGGCCCAGGCCATTGCCGGTCCAGTATTGTCAATATGTACCAATTCACCATTATTAATGGGCCGTGAGTTATGGGAGGAATCCCGAATTGCCCTTTTTACGCAAAGTGTTGATACAAGGGCCAGTACTTTTATGATGAACGAAAGGGAATCCAGGGTAGGTTTTGGAAATGAATGGGTAGAAGGGTCTGTCGTCGATTTCTTCAAGGATTCCGTGATTCGTTTTAGAAGCATACTTACTTCCGATTTTGATGCCGATAGCCTTACCGAATTAGAGCAAGGGAACATCCCCCAATTAAAGGCACTTAAACTTCATAATGGGACTATATATAAATGGAACAGGTTGTGTTATGGCACTACCAACGGAAAACCCCATATACGTTTGGAAAACAGATATTTGCCGGCAGGGCCCTCTACTGCTGATGAAATGGCGAATATGATGTTCTGGGTCGGTCTTATGAAAGGTAGACCAAAGGAGTTTGACAATATTCATACTAAAATGGAATTTAAGGATGTCAAAAGCAACTTCTTTAATGCCGCCAGGTACGGAATGGCCGCCCAATTTTATTGGGGCAACACATTAATATCCAGCCATGACCTTATTCTGGACCACTTGCTGCCAATGGCATATAGGGGATTGTACAGTATGAACGTTGCCCCTAAAGATGCTGAATATTACTTAAAGATCATCAAAAACCGGGTACAATCAACAAATGGGTCTCGTTGGATGATTGAAGGGTATAGAAAATTAAAGAAAGAGTACAAATCCATTGATGCCTTAAAGATATTGGCTGCCACCATTTATGAAAGGCAACAAAAAGGTTATGTCATTGATGCATGGCTGTTACCAAGAGGGGATGAGTTCAAAATTCCCAAAAAGAACAGGAAAGTGGATGAGCGCATGAGCCAGAAAACCATTACCGCCCTGGAAAATGATAGTTTGGAGCTCGTATTGCGTATGATGCAATGGAAAGGAATACATCATATGCCGATTATAGACAACAATATGTCTCTTGTCGGGCTTTTGACATGGACCGATGTTGGCAAGTATTTGGACACCCCTGAAAACCATGGGGAGAATATTAAGAATATCATGAAAAGGGATTTGATTACGGTAAACCCTGATACCCCCTTGCAAGAAGCCAAGACCCTTATGCAGACCCACAAGGTCAATTGTCTGCCCGTAGTACGGGATGAAAAACTTGTTGGTATTATCACTTCCAATGATTTTTGACGTATGATCGATACCCGTAACCCTGAAGTAGATGTAAGGACCAAACGTCTTATAGGTCATATCCAGGGAGAACACCCAGGGCCAACTTTGATTTTTTTCGGTGGGATCCATGGGAATGAACAGGCTGGTGTAACCGCCCTTGAAAAAGTTCTTGATGAACTTGGGAATGGGACATTCACTTTCTATGGAAGTATTTATGCGTTAAAAGGAAATTTACCAGCCCTACAGGAAGGCAAAAGATATCTGGATACGGATTTGAATAGGATTTGGATAAAGTCCAACATTAAAAATATAAGGTTACGGGAAAACAATAACCTATTGGTTGAGGAAAAGGAGTTGTTAGAGCTCCATAGGTCCGTCCATTGTATTTTGGAGAAAGAAAAAGGGCCTTTTTATTTTATCGATTACCATACCACTTCCAGTAAGACCCTTCCTTTTATCACCATTAACGATGCATTGATCAACCGGAGGTTCTCAAGACTTTTCCCTGTTCCTATTGTTCTGGGCATTGAGGAGTATTTAGACGGGCCACTATTGAGTTATATCAATGAAAAAGGATATGTTTCACTAGGGTTCGAGTCTGGTCAACATACCGAGGAAATGGCTATAAAAAACAGCATTTCATTTACTTGGCTGGCCATGGCTTATAGTGGTTTTTTAAAAAAAGATGAAATAAAAGGCTTTGGGGATCATTATGGGCAACTTCAGAAATCCGCAGCAAACAATTCGAGTTTTTATGAAATTGTTTATCGCCACCATATTGGGGAAGATAAGGATTTCAAGATGATGGAAGGTTTCCAGAGTTTCGAGGAAATTTCTGAAGGCACTTCCTTGGCCACGGAAAAAGAAAGACTTATCAAAGCCGAAAAAGATACGATAATCTTTATGCCATTGTATCAGAAAAAAGGAAATGACGGCTTTTTCCTGATTAGAAAACTACCGCTATGGGTGCTTAACCTATCGGCCTTCTTTAGAAGAACCAAGGTCGTAAGCCTATTGCATTACCTTCCGGGGCTTTCTTGGGCCAACAAGGAAAAAGAATCGTTATTGGTAAATACCAAGGTGGCCCAATTTTCAACGAGATCGTTCTTCCACCTTTTTGGCTATAGAAACCGAATATTGGACGACACCCATATTATCATGAAGAACAGGGAGCTTACCGCCAAGACCGAGATGTACGGAAACACTTGGTGGTATAGGGTTACCACCCGAAACACCAATTAATCCCTTGTTTATTCTTGTGGTTGCCAAAGGTTGTTCCCAAGGTCAACATCGGCCATAAGTTTTGAGGGGTCGATCAAAATCGCCCTTATATTGCCCAAAGGCCTGTCAATTGTGAACTCATACGTTGGATAAGCCCATGGCCAATCATTTATGACGATACGTTTGATATCTAGGTACGGGTTTTCCTTTTCCCCCCGCATCATACGCAGCGGCGCGTAGAAAGTTTCACGTGTGCCGTCGGCATATACGACAAGAATATCCAAAGGCATTGGCATGAGTCCGATCCTTTCCAGGGTTACCTTGGTTTTGGTACCGTCTGCAATTACTTCCTTTACGCCGTAATCTATGGTATTGGTCGTTTGTGTCCAATCTACCAAATACCAGTCCAACTCCATTCCGGAAACCTTTTCGGCAGTTCTTTTGATATCGTTGGGTACCGGATGCTTGAACTTAAAATCATCGAAGTACTTTCTAAGGGTCTCCATCAATTTATCCTGACCAATGATATAACCCAATTGGGAAAGGAAAATAGCTCCTTTACTATAGGCCGAAACCCCATAGGCAAAATTGTTGTCATAGCGATCGGCATGGGTTGTCTGGGGCTGTTCCTGACCCGACAGGGCCAATCTACGGTAACTATCATATATGTTCCCAAAAGGGTTTTCCTTGTTTTGCCCCATGACCTTGTTCATGCAGAGGGTAGATATGAATGAGGTGAAACCCTCATCCATCCATTCGTGTTTGGTTTCATTGGTTCCCAATATCTGTTGAAACCATGAGTGTGCCATTTCGTGGGACACTACCCCAACTAAACTACCGAATTTCCGCTTTCCGGTAATGAGTGTGCCCATAGCATATTCCATACCCCCATCACCCCCATGCACCACAGAATATTGTTCGTAGGGGTATTTTCCGATATTCTTACTGAAGAATTCCATGACTTCAGCTGTTTTGGGTTGTAGTTTCTTCCAGTTACCAACAATTTCCGGGTCGTTTTTATAAAGGAAATGAAGTATGGGCCCATCTTTCATTTTTAAAGTGTCATGCACATAATCGGGGTCTGCGGCCCACATAAAATCATGTACCATTGGGGCCTTAAAATGCCAGGTGAGGGTTTTCCCCTTCGCCTTTTTTATTTTGGTGCCCGGAGATTCGTACCCATGGCCTATTTCCTGTGGATTCTGTAAATACCCCGTACCACCGATCACATAATCCTTGTCAAGGGTCAATTTTACATCAAAATCACCCCAAACCCCATGAAACTCACGAGCAATATAGGGATCGGCATGCCAACCTTCAAAATCATATTCGGCCAATTTTGGATACCATTGGCACATAGAGAGAGCTACACCTTCCCCATTGTTTCGGCCCGAACGACGTATCATAACAGGTACCTGGCCATTGAAATCCAATTCAAGAGTGGTTTTACCCCCTGAAGGAACAGGCTTTGCCAATTCTACGACCAATACAGTACCCTCCTCATTAAATGTAACACCTTCACCATCTTGTGTAAGGGAGGATACGTGTAAGTACCCTATCTCATCAGGTTTTAAAACAGCTATTCTACTTTTCCCTTCCTTCACCATTCTACCATCGGGATCTACGATATTCTGTAGACGGATATCCATCTCACTTCCTGGTTGAAAGGCATTAAAGAATAAATGATAGTATACACGGGACAGTTCATCGGGTGAATTGTTTGTATAAATTAATTTTTGTGTCCCTTTATATCGGTAATTCTCAACATTCATATCAACTACCATAGTATAGTCGACATGTTGCTGCCAATATGGATTAGGGGTTTGTGCTTGCACAAAAATACCAAAGGCCAATAGGGCTAAAAAAAACACTGTTTTTCTTGACTGCATGAATATTTTGGGTTTTTTCTATTTTCCTCTGGACATTGCATTGGCCATGATCAATGCGTTGTAGGCATTTACGATTTTGCCTGACTTACATACTTTATCCATAGTACTACTTTTAGAGGAATCGCCCCCTAAAATAACAGGGGTCTTGGTGCTAAGCCCTGATTCAAGTATTATTTTCTTTACCTGGGCAGCACTTAATTTTGGGTATTGTGAGCGTACCAAGGCCGCAACACCTGCCACGGCCGGTGAAGCCATTGATGTGCCGGGCATGAACTCATATTCATTATGGGGTATGGTTGAATAAATATCTGTGCCTGGGGCAAAAACATCAACATTCATTTTCCCATAATTTGAATAAGAGGCTATCATTTCAGAACCATACTTTGGATTTAATGCGCCGACTGTAATTACATTATCCGCAATTTCCGGGCCATTGTTTATTTGGTCATTTGGGAAATTAGGGTTGTTGGGGTCATCCAGATCAACACCATCATTACCTGCCGCATGAACGATCAGCACGTCTTTTGAGGCAGCATATTTGATAGCATCATACACCCAATCCGCATTAGGGGAAAATGCCTTTCCAAAGCTACAATTAATGATTTTGGCACCATTGTCAACGGCATATCGTATACCCAAGGCGATATCCTTGTCGTATTCATCCCCATTAGGTACTGCACGAATACTCATTATCTCTACATTGTTCGCCACCCCATTGGCTCCTAAACCATTGTTTCTTTCTGCTGCGATAATACCTGCAACGTGGGTTCCATGGCTTTCATCCTCGACCCTGTTCTGGGGATTGCCGTTGCCATATTTCGTATCTGTAAGGTTGTAGGGGTCATCGCCCACCACTTTTCTTCCATCAAAATCAACATTAAGATTGTAGTTCAATTGATCTGTAAAATACTTTATACCACCTTCCAGTTTTTCCATAAATTCGGGAATTGTATCGGCATAGGTGAGCATTTGGGCCAAAAAGGCAACATTTTTTTGCATTTCCCCATCCTCTGTCTTAATACCGGAAAGGTCTTTCTTGGAATACTCTGATTTCCCCAAATGTTTTTTTACGGCCTCATCGGCATTTTTAAGACTTTGTAACATCTGTTCGTACCGTTGTTTTCCAGCAAGGGCTTCAGGGTATTCCTTGTCCAGCTTTGCCTGTGCCTCTGCCTGTAAATCGGCATCCCCGATTTTCAATCGAAGGATCCTTACATACTCCAATTGCTCATCATAGGATTCGCCCAAGAGGTTATACCCATGAATATCATCTATGTAGCCATTGTTGTCGTCATCTATATTGTTGCCTGCCTTTTCTTTCTTGTTGGTCCATATAACATCATCCAGGTCTTCATGCGTAAGATCTATACCGGAATCAAGGACGGCCACAATAACCTTGGCACCCTTTCTCTTGTTTATAATCTCGTTATAGGCCTTGTCAACACTCATTCCGGGAATAGTATCGGTAATCAAATCGGCATGGCTCCAAGACTTTTTTTGGTTTTCGGTCATATCCGACACCTTTAGCGGTATGGAATCAATATTTTCAACAGGGGTCAAGACCAGGGCGGTTGCCCCACAGCCCATTAATAAGCTTGCCGTGAAAAACCCTAATATCGGCTTGTAAAGTTTATGTGTCATGTATGGAATATTAAATTAATGTTTATGATTAGTATTTAGTATAAATATAGGTTTAATGGATAAATCACATATCAATCGAACAGATCATCAAAAGTGTATATTTTATCCAATCGTGCACCTTTGGGTGTGTCCTTTAGGGTACATATTTGATGGTGGGCGTCATGCTCCAGGAAAAGGAGGTAGTCATTGGACAAGGCCTTGTCCATGAACACCTGTTTCTCCCCCATACTTAATAATGGCCGTGTGTCATACCCCATTACATACGGTACGGGAATGTGTCCTGTAGTGGGTATCAAATCAGCGGTAAAGACCAAAGTTTTCCCTTTATATTGGATATGGGGCAGCATTTGTTTATCGGTATGTCCGTCAACAAATAGTATGCTAAAGCCTAATTCCGACTCTTCGATGAAGGTACGGTCGTTCCTTTTTATGAACTTAAGCTGTCCACTCTCTTTCATGGGAAGTAGGTTTTCCTTAAAGAAAGAGGATTTTTCACGAATATTTGGTTCAATGGCCCATTGCCAATGTTCTTCATTGGTCCAAAAACGGGCATTTTTAAAAGCCGGTTCATAACCTGTTCGATCCTTGTTCCATTGAATACTTCCGCCACAATGGTCAAAATGAAGATGTGTCATAAACACATCGGTAATATCATCACGGTGAAAGCCGTATTTTGCAAGGGATTTATCAATGGAGTGGTCTCCCCACCGATAGTAATAGCCGAAAAATTTCCCTGACTGCTTGTTTCCCATGCCCGTATCGATAAGAATCAATCTATCGCCATCCTCGACCAAGAGGCTTCGAGCGGCCATATCGATCATGTTATTGCTGTCGGCGGGGTTGGTTTTGTTCCAAATGGATTTGGGGACAACTCCGAACATGGCACCACCGTCCAACTTAAAATTACCGGTCTCAATAGGATATAATGTCATTATTCCAGAAATAAAGAGCGCAAATTAATAAAAGTGTGGGGTTTATCTGTTGTGGTTCCTGTTTTTTATTAAGTCTTTTTAACAAAGATAGCGTTATTGTGCCGGTTTGACCAAATCGTTGAATTGTTGACCAAAATAGAGCAAGGCCTTTATTTCCTGTACACTTAATAGCCTTTCCTTCTTTAAAATAAGCAGGGAAGACCCGTTGGATTCTATATGGTGATAGGGGTGGCTCTCCAGAAAGAGAATCAGGTCATCCGAGAACAGGGACAAGATGGCTTCCGGATCCTCGCCACTCAGAAAGAAACGTTTATTAAAGTCCGGATGGTTTTCAATCTCAATATCCTTAAATCCGGCGAGACTATATTTGAAATCGAGCAGGCCTTCCTTATCCAAGGTAAAAACAGGGGCATCAAAATCGAGTAGTATATGCATTACCGTTGTTTTAACGGTCTCCTTGGCAATGAATGCACCTTCGGTAAATTCGATATCACACAGCTTATAGCTTTTGTCCCCGTTTATCAAGGTATTGTAGGTATAGGGTATGTCCCTGTTCTTAAAGAACACAAAATCACTTAAAAACCCAGTTTGGGTATCTCTTTGCGCCTCATAGGACAATTTGAAATCATGGGCTGTCGATTTCAGTAGTTTTTGTCTTTTTGTAAAATAGCGCTCTATAGGCATGAGTTTATCCAACGGAAGAACCTTACGAATAGCGAAGGGGTGGTGCGAATCGGTCTCGTGTTTGTCCAAGCCTATGATTTCAATATTGCCCCCTTTCTTGGAAAAGGTGTCGGTATAATTCCCCAATCCTTCCAAAACCGTATGGTCGACGAAGTTGCACAGTGAAAAATCGAGAATGACATCCTGATCTTCAGGAACCATATCCAATTTTGCCTTTAGCTTATAAAAATTGACAAAAGTGCAAAAGTATTTGACACTCACGTAAAAGTTGCCCTCATCCTTTTCCTTGTACAAAAGGATATTGGGTTTAAGCAAGTTCGACAAGAAGAAGGCAATATTCTTATTGATTATGGCGTGTATGATAAATGTTACGACAATGCCCGCAAGTATACCCGTAATAAGGTTTGTGAACAAGGTGGTCAAAAGTGTTACAAAGAAAATAATGATCTGTTCCCTTCCAATACCAGCAATCTTGGTAATGGTCTTGGGTGTGGCAAGCTTGTAGCCTGTATAGACCAAAATAGCCGCTAATGCAGCTAATGGGATCTTGCGTAATTGATCTTGGAAAAGCAAAATGAAAATGACCAAAAACAGGGCATGGAAAAAATCGGAAGATCTATTGGTAGCTCCGTTGTTCACGTTGACCGAGCTCCTTGCGATGACCGTAACCACATTAAGCCCCCCTAGAAACCCACTCAAGGCTGTAGCGATACCAAGTGATTTTAAATCCTTGTTCACGTCGGACCTCCTGCTTTGGGGGTCTAGTTTGTCAACGGCCTTTATGCTCAATAACGATTCGATACTTGCTATCAATGTAATGGCGATTACCGCTTCTATAAAATCAAAGTGAAAGGCCTTGGAAAAATCAGGGAAAGCCAGGTTGGACACCACATTGTCGGGAATGTTGATCAAATAGGATCCATCCAACGGATAAGGTATGTTCAAGGCGGCCAAAAGGTAACTCAGACCTATGGTCAAAATAAGGATCCACATAGGTGCCGGTATCAATTGAAAATATTTATTCCTGATCTTAGAGTAAAAAACCATGATCAAAAGGCTCACAACCCCTATTATTGCAGCAACGACAGTAGATAGGTCAAAATTCTGGAAAATATCGAGAATCCCATTGGGGATTTGGGCCAACAAGCTTATGATGCTTCCTTTTTCATTATTATGGCCGATCATAATATGAAATTGCTTGGCAAAGATCCCCAAGCCGATTGCAGCCAACATACCCTCAATGGCAGAAGCCGGAAAAAAGTCGGACATACGCCCCATTTTTATGAACCCCAAGAGTACCATTAGAATACCGGATACCACTATGGCAGCCAACGTATATAGGAACCCTTGGTGCATATCCCCCGCACCTAGTGTGGTTATGGTCCCAAGGAGTACGATGACCAGGCCATTTCCGGGTCCGGTGATGGTTATATTGGCGCCTCCTATAATCGAGGTTACCAGACCACCGACTATTGCCGCGATAATTCCGGATATGGGTGGTGCCTCACTGGCCAAGGCCAAACCAAGGCCTAAAGGCAATGCAATCAAGGAGACCACGAAACCCGCAAAAATATTCTTGGGCAGTACCTTGGTGAAGTTCTTCGTTTTGTTGTTTTTTACAGACAATGGTTATCTTCTAATGATTAAAAGGTCAGTTGGCAGGTCCGAAAGAATATGTTCCAGATCATGTTTGAAAATACGGTCCAGCAATCCTATTTTAGTTGGTGCGTTCATGACCAAAAGATCGGCCCTTACGACTTCCGCGTAATGCCCGATGGAATAGCCCCTTCTACCAAATATACTTTGGGTCTTTACTTTTACAGTGTTGGTCAAAGAAGTAGGAATATCGGCTATTATCTTACGTATACGGGAATCTTCCCGGCGCTTAAGGCGTTCCTTTACCAAATTCGCCTTTTTCAATGAGCGGTCATCTTTTACCGTTACATGTATTTCGCTCTGTTTTATCTCTTCCACTATAGTCAACTGTGGGGCGCCCAATGCGTTGGTCACATAAAAGGCATCGGTAATCGCCAAAGGGGTGTCCGGCGCATTCAAACCATTGACAACAACATGCTTACAAGGCACACGAACGACAGATGGCTTTACGAGTAAAAGAACGGAACAACAGACCTTCCTTGTTAATTTTCGCGCAATGGAGCCTACATAAAATCGAAACATATTCTCATGCTGTAATGCCCCAAGGATCAAGAGGTCGATATTTTGGCTGTCACAGGTATCGAGGATAACATCATAGGGCCTTCCCTCTTGCCATTTTATTTCGATGGGCAGGTCCTTATGCTCGACACTGGCGATCATACCATTTATTTTTTCTTGTTTTCCAGTGGTTTTGTCACCTACATGCAGCAAGATCAACTTGGCATTGAAATAATGGGCAATACGGTTTGTTTCCAATATATTCGCCCTTAGGGAAGGGGAAAATGCAAAGCCAAATAATATGGTCTTGAACGGATGTATTTCGGTTGGCATCTAAAACGTTTTCGGGGATCAATATACTACAATATTAAATGCTGAGGCTATAAATTGTACATTAAGCAATAAAAAGGTATTTTTCGTTAAAATTAGATAAATGATAGAATTAGCGGGAATCGTAATACTTGGGATTATTGCGCAATGGGTGGCTTGGCGGTTGAAATTACCGGCTATCCTACCACTTATCCTGATCGGTTTGTTGGTCGGCCCCATTGCGACATTGTTCACTGGGGACGGAGGTAAGTTAATAGAGCCTATTTGGAACGGGGAACAAGGTCTTTTCCCTGGTGAGGGTCTGTACTATTTTGTTTCCCTGGCCATTAGTATTATCCTTTTTGAGGGGGGGTTGACCCTAAAATGGTCCGAAATAAACAATGTGGGCCCGGTCATTACAAAGTTGATTACCGTAGGTTCCTTGGTTACGTTTTTTTGTGCTGGTCTGGCCGCCCATTATATTTTTGGGTTGACATGGCAAATATCGTTTTTATTCTCCTCCTTGATCATCGTTACGGGACCTACGGTAATCACTCCGATTCTGAGGAATATTCCTTTGAAAAAAGATGTTTCCGCGGTTTTAAAATGGGAAGGTATCCTTATAGACCCCATTGGTGCCTTGGTGGCGGTATTGGTATATGAATTTATCAGTGTTGGTGAAGGCCAGGCCTATACGCTGACGGCTATGATAGATTTTGGAAAGATCTTGCTTTTTGGCTTTACCTTTGGTTTCACCTTTGCACATGCCTTGGCCTTTGTCATCAAGAAAAGCCTTATACCCCATTACCTGCTCAATGTGGTCTCTTTATCAGTGGTCTTGTTGGTATTTGTCCAATCGGATGTTTTCGCACATGAATCCGGGTTGTTGGCCGTAGTTGTAATGGGTATGGTCTTGGGCAATATGGATCTGCCCAATATTAAGGAACTATTGTATTTTAAGGAGTCGTTGAGTGTATTGTTGATTTCCATTCTTTTTATTTTATTGGCCGCCAATATAAATATGTCCGATCTCGAATTGATCTATAACTGGAACACCGTAATCCTTTTTGTGGTAGTCGTCTTTTTGATAAGGCCTTTGGGGGTGTTTCTCAGTGCATCGGGATCCAACCTGAAACCCAAGGAAAAGTTGTTCATCGGGTGGGTGGGCCCCAGGGGTATCGTGGCCGCAGGTATCGCTTCACTTTTTGGTTCCAAATTGATGTTGAGGGGAGAGGCCGATGCCGAATATATAACGCCATTGGTTTTTATGATAGTATTGGGTACGGTCTTGCTCAATGCCACTACGGCACGTGTTTTTGCAAAGGTTGTTGGGGTATTCTTGACAAAATCCGAGGGTATACTCATTATTGGGGCATCCAAGGTATCACGATTGATTGGGCATTATCTAAAAACGAACAATAGGCATGTAGTCCTTATCGACAATAATGAATCCAATATCAATAAGGCAAAGAAAATAGGGTTGGAGGCCTTTACGGCCAATATCTATTCCGACTCCCTTACCGATAATATCGAATTGAACGATGTTGGTTATTTGATGGCCCTGACGGGAAACCCGGATATCAATAAATTCGCGATCAAGAAATTCGAAAAACAATTTGGGGAAAACGGGTCGTTCCGTTTAGTGGATACGGATGAGATGAACGATTCGGAGAACAACCCCAAGGAAGGTCTATTCTCCCATACCGATGATTTTATCAAATTAATGGAAGTGGCAAGGAAATACCCTGCCGTTCATGAAATACCCTTGAGCGGTCAGGAGCATTATCAAGACCTTATCGCGATTACCAAGGAAGATAAGGACATTATCCCGATATTCTTGAAAACCCCTGATGGGGAACTAAAGATCATTTCTTCATACAATGACCAATTCAAAGGTGTAAAAAAAGGATATCAATTGGTTTACCTTGGAAAAATGTTCGACATCGATGAGGCTGCTTTAAAAGCTCGGGTTTCGGATGATTGATGCCTTCCCCCATTTGTCCCGGGAGAGGTTTTTGGGTTTATGTACTGGTTGTAATACATTAAAGAATATTGAAGGAAAGTAAGGGCAAGAAGCATAACATTGTACTTGGGTCTTTGCCGATAATCGGAATTATAATCTTTGCCGGACTTTATGTTTATGATGTAGAATTATATCCCAGAGGGTCCCTGTCAAATCCTAACGAGTTAGGATTTGACAGGATTAACGATTATTGGTGCGGTCTAATGAACGAAAAAGGGATGAATGGACAACAAAATCCCGCAATGCCTTTTGCAATTTCGGCAATGGTTATTTTATGTGTCGGTTTGTTTAGCAATGCTTTTTATCCAATTTGCAGGAAAATTTGCCAAAAGCCGATTTTTGAAAATTGTAATCCAACTATTAGGAATTTTAACAATGGCTTTCGCAATATTGATTTTTACCCAATACCATGATTTAATGATTACATTATCAAGTATATTTGGTGTGTTCGTTGTTATCGGAATAATTTGGGAAGTGTATAAAAGGCCATTGAATGTTTTCAAGACAAGTGGCATAGGTTGTATAATTTTGTTGGCTATAAGTAATTATATCCATTACAGCGGACAATGGATTGAATATTTGCCATTAATCCAAAAAAGCACGTTCCTATTCGTTCTTATATGGATAATAGGACTAACTATAAACTGACGAAAAAACGCATTATAACAACGGTTATGGCAAATAGGGCGGTAAAATGGCCTGGGTGTGTTTGCAAAGTCCGCCAAGTCTTTTGACCTGGCTTTGAAAATGAAAAGATAGAACAAGCACAAAAGCCTTGCCAAGTACTTAAAATGGAAGGTGTCCTTGCTTATCACCCCCTCCTACTTGCCATAGCCCAATATTTGTCCACAACACAAAAAAATGCAGGGTAATCAAGACATGACAAAGGAATATTCAGGCAAGGATTTTTGGAAAAACTATATGATTAATTGGTTTGGTGGTGAATTGATTGGCAAATGGGAAAAATATGTTGAAATAGAACAGATAGATTCTGTTCGGGGCAAGATCAATATCGAGGTTTATAAAAATATAGACCCAGGGGGACCAACCATTGTTTTTTCCCATGGAATTGCCGGATATGCAAGGGTATTATTGCCCTTTCTGGTTCCACTATTTGAAAAAGGATATAATATTATTGCACCCGATTTAGAGGGGTACGGATATAATGACAGGTTAAAGGGTGATTTTACATGGGATATCCACTTGAGGAATCTAAAGGACACCGTTGATCATGCAAGAACCATTTTCACGGGGAAAATATTTTTAGGCGGTGCAAGTATGGGGGGGCCATTGGCCTATGCGACGGATGTAAGGTATGATTGTGCAGATGGATTGATTTGTTGGTGCTTATGGGATTTTGCGGATAGGGAGTTTATGAATAGGGAAACAAGCACGAAACGCCTTACTTATCCAATGTTGCCTTTTTTTAAGTTTATTACACTGCTTTTCGGCAAATTACGATTAAGGACCCATTCCTTTATTTCGTACGATACCTTAACGGATAGCCCTGAATTCAATGGTCTGCTAAAGACCGATCCCCAAGCGGGAACCTTGATTACTTTAAGGGGGGCATTGAGTTTGCTTACGCGATCAAAACCCGATAAAGACCACGATGAATATGATAAGCCTGTATTGGTGTGCCAACCCGAGGAGGATAAAATGACACCAGGTTATTATACGAAGAAGACATTTGAAAAAATCAGGTCCAATAAAAAGGAATATTGCAGTTTTGACGGGGCACATTTCCCAACCGATAAAGCGACTTATAAAAAATGGACCGACCGTGTTGATGGATTTATAAAAAAGAACGGGGATAATACCAAATAAACCTTGAAATACGATAAACTAAATTTTTATAAGGTAATTCGATGCTTGGCCCTCCACTACCGTAACAATGAACCCGTTTGAATTTTTTGGGTTCAAACGGGTTCATTGCATAAAAATCGGATTCCCCTTTATTTACTTGGATAAACGGGATTGGGAGTAGCTATACCCCCATAAGATCAATATACCGGGAAGTTCCTAGTCGTTCAATTTCAAAACGGCCATAAAGGCTTGCTGTGGTATTTCCACATTACCTACCTGGCGCATTCGTTTTTTCCCTTTCTTCTGCTTTTCCAACAGTTTACGTTTACGGGAAATATCACCTCCATAACATTTGGCGGTAACATCCTTTCGTAGGGCCTTGATGGTTTCCCTAGAGATAATCTTGGATCCTATGGCTGCTTGGATAGGAATATCGAATTGCTGTCTTGGGATAAGTTCCCGTAATTTTTCACACATTTTCTTTCCTATATTGGCGGCATTATCAGCATGTATAAGTGCAGATAGGGCATCAACGGGCTGTGCGTTCAGGAGAATATCGACACGTACCAATTTGGACATGCGCATTCCAATAGGGGCATAGTCAAAAGAGGCATAGCCTTTGGATACGGTTTTCAACCGATCATAAAAATCAAATACTATTTCGGCTAGGGGCATATCAAAATTCAATTCGACCCGTTCGGTGGTCAAATAGGTTTGATTGGTAATAACACCTCTTTTTTCAATACATAGCGACATTACGTTACCAACAAAATCGGCCTTTGTGATTATAGTGGCCTTTATGTAAGGCTCTTCTACACGGTCTATTGTTGAGGGATCGGGAAGGTCGGAAGGGTTGTTCACGATCAAGGGGACTTCTGGGTCCTTTCGTGTATATGCATGGTAACTTACGTTGGGTACGGTAGTGATCACCGTCATGTCAAATTCACGTTCCAGTCTTTCCTGGATGATTTCCATGTGTAGCATCCCCAGGAAACCACAACGAAACCCAAAGCCTAGGGCCGCACTGCTTTCAGGGGTAAATACCAAGGAAGCATCGTTCAGCTGTAATTTCTCCATAGAGGAGCGAAGCTCTTCGAAATCATCGGTGTCCACAGGGTAGATTCCTGCGAAAACCATAGGTTTTACATCTTCAAAACCTTCTATGGGGTTTATGGTAGGGTTGTTCGCATCGGTGATGGTATCACCTACTTTTACTTCCCGGGCATCTTTTATCCCGGTAATCAAATAACCAACATCACCGGTCTTAATGACCTGTTTGGGGTATTGCGTCAATTTTAAGGTACCTACCTCATCGGCAAAGTAGCTTTTATCAGTGGCAACGAATTTTATTTTTTGCCCTTTTCTCACTTCTCCATTGATGACCCTGAAATAAGTCTCTACCCCTCTAAAAGGATTGTAAACGGAGTCAAATACCAAAGCCTGTAAGGGTTCATCCGCATTTCCTTTAGGAGGGGGGACACGCTCTATGATAGCCTCAAGGATCTCTTCTATGCCAATACCGGTCTTGGCACTGGCAGGAATGACCTCGTCGGCACTACAGCCTAAAAGATCTACAATATCATCGGTTACTTCCTCTGGGTTGGCACTTGGTAGGTCCACCTTATTAAGTACAGGAATAATCTCAAGATCATTTTCCAGGGCAAGATATAGGTTGCTTATGGTTTGTGCCTGAATGTTCTGTGCGGCATCGACCACCAATAATGCCCCTTCACAGGCCGCTATGGAACGGGACACCTCATAGGAAAAATCAACGTGGCCTGGGGTATCGATCAGGTTAAGGGTATATTCCTCTCCCTTATAGATATAATCCATTTGAATGGCATGGCTTTTAATAGTGATACCACGTTCACGTTCAAGATCCATAGTATCGAGAAGTTGTTCCTTTTTTTCACGTTCTGTTACAGAACCTGTAAAATCGAGTAAACGATCGGCCAAGGTACTTTTACCATGGTCAATATGGGCAATAATGCAAAAGTTTCTTATATTCTTCAACTACTCTTTGGATTAAATGTCATTTATTCAAGACCTTGGATCTTTATAAGAAGGCCTATTACTTTTAAAAGTGCAAATATAATGCAAAATAAACCGTGGTTGATTTACGGTATTTGTAGACAGGTGTTTTTTTGTGAAAAACCCTATGAATCGTACGCAAGCTTGTAGGATTATTCGGTTAATAATTGCTAAATTCGCGGGCTAACCATAATAGTTATATGAATTATAGAGGGTCATTCCTTATTTGTCTTTGTTTATTGGCTATCGGTTTTTCGTTACAATCCCAGGAATTTTCAATTCAGGGGAAAGTGGTCAGTAATGAAGGGGAGGACGTTTGGTTGGCCAATGTATTGTTGTTAAGCCCTATTGATACTATTTTGATCAATGGGTCGTCCTCGGATGAAAAAGGGATTTTCAAAATCACTAAAATACCGCCCGGCAATTATCTTCTTAAAGCCAGTTACCTTGAGAATGAATCTGATTATGTGACTGTCGATATTACCTCAGATACGGATATCGGGGTATTGACCATAAGCAATTATGCCCAAATATTGGATGAGGTTATTGTCTCTACCCAAAAACCAAGGATTGAACGCAAGGTCGACCGTTTGGTATTCAATATCGGCAATACGGCTCTTTCCGACAGTGATATTTGGGAGGCCTTGAAACGGGCTCCCGGTGTCGTCGTCATTAACAACCAGCTTTCCATCAATGGGAATAAGAATATTGGGGTCATGATCAATGGCCGAAAAGTAAACCTTCCTAGATCGGATGTGATCAATCTTCTTTCAGGAACCTCTGCAAGCAATGTCGAATCTATAGAGGTGATTACCAACCCACCTTCAAAATATAGTGCCGAAGATGGGATGTTGATCAACATCAAGATGGGTAAGAACCTTATTGCAGGGTACAATGGGGCTATATTCAACCGATATACCCAAGGGGTTTATCCTAAACATACCATAGGTACCGACCATTATTTTAAGGGCAATAAGGCGGGTTTATCCTTAAACTACAATTATAATCAAGAAAAATGGTTTACCAAGTATACCGATATCACCAATTATATCGAAGATGGGGAAGTAGTCGCTACCTGGAAAGCCAATGAGGACTATATTAGAGACCAAAAGGGCCATAATTTCAATATGTTCTTCGATTGTATCCTCGATGACAGGAATACCCTGAGCTTTTCCACCTTAAACCAATGGAGCCCAAAGATAGACAGGGTCTATTCTACCGAGACCAATATCACCGACACCAATGGAACGGTTTTTTCAAGTTTTATAACGACAAACGATTCGGGGGAGGACCATATAAATACATCCTTTTATCTCGACTTTGTGCACAAGTTCGGAAAGAAAGGGGCCGAATTATCGTTGAATGCCCATTATACCCATTACGATTATGAACGGGACCAAGATTTAAGGACCTCTTTTTTTGACAACAACGGAGAGCTTACGGGAAACAACGATTTTCTTACGAATTCGGCCCAGAACATAAACCTTTTTGGCCTACAGGCCGATTTTGTTACCCCGGTAGGCATGTTTTCAAATTTTGAATCAGGGGTTCGGTTTGCGGGCATCCACTCTGGAAATGCGATCGACCAATCGGGGTTTGACCGTGACCAACCAGGTATAAACCCTACCGAATCCGCATTGTTCAACTATGATGAGGGCATCCTTGCGGGCTATGCAAGTATGGATAATAAATGGGGAAAATGGAATCTCAAGGTCGGACTAAGGGGCGAATTTACAAAGACCAAAGGGGAGTCGGATATTCTAAACTCATTTCGCAAGGACAGCTACTTTAAGTTGTTCCCGTCGCTATCACTTCAATACACACCTAATGACAAACACGATTTCCATTATCATTATTACCGAAGAATTACGCGACCCCGTTATAATAGTTTAAATCCGTTTCAGATTTTCCAAAGTTATAATTCCGTAATCGAGGGTAACCCGGACCTTTTACCCTCATCCCGACACTATATGGTGGGTGGGTATACGTATAGGCAGGCCTATACCCTGGACGTGTTCTATAAAAACCGGGTCAATAGTTATCAAATGCTTGTTTTTCAGGATAATGATAATCGGATTCTGCATTTTATCAGTTCCAATGTGGATAGGGATATCGCCTATGGTTTTGATATTACGGTAAATAAGGATATTACCAACGATTGGAATTTTTATTTTTTGGTATCCACCTCATATAATGAAAGTAATTTCACTGATTTGGATTCGGGGCAAAAGATCAGGAAAGGGTTGTGGAATACCTATATACGATCTAATAGCAGTTTTTCTTTCTTAACCGATAAAAGCCTCAAGGCCGATGTTAGCACCCTTTATTCTTCCCCGGTGATCCTCGGTAACTCAAGACAGGAGGATTATTTTAATATGGGTATAGTACTGCGTAAAACCATCTGGGACAACAAAGCCAGTATTTCATTAGGTATCGACGATATTTTCAATGAGGCCAGTCTTTTCAGCACAAGGAAATATCTAAACCAGAACAACACATCGTATTATCGCCCTGAAAGTAGGTTATTGGTGCTAGGTTTTAGATATCGGTTCGGGAACACCAGAATACGCAGTAATAAAAAATCGAAGAGTGTAGATGAGCGTAGTCGAATTTAGGTTGCCCGAGGTAAAGGAAACAATAGGGTCTTCAAAAGTATCGCAACTGTATATAAAATGTTTCCCCCATTGTGGATCCGTCCATTGGGGATGTGGGTGTTTTTCCCCAAGGCCCGTGCCGAAATGAAAAAAGGTTTTTCACAGGTATACCCCGTATCCTTGGGTCGAGGTTGTTGGTTTTTTTGGCTTCGGGATGCTTTTCCCGTAGTTTTGCATTCCAAAATAATATGATGCCAAAGATCGGAGACATTCAATTACCGGACTTTCCACTGTTGCTTGCTCCCATGGAGGATGTGAGTGACCCTCCTTTCCGTGCCTTATGCAAGGAGGAAGGGGCAGATGTGGTTTACACGGAGTTCATCTCCTCTGAAGGATTGATCCGCGATGCCGCGAAAAGTGTCATGAAACTCGACATATACGAAAAGGAACGCCCCGTAGGTATCCAGATTTTCGGGGCCAATCTCGATTCCATGCTACAATCGGTAGAGATCGTAGAAAAGTCCAACCCCGATATTATTGATATAAATTTTGGATGTCCGGTCAAAAAAGTTGTCAGTAAGGGTGCGGGTGCGGGTATTCTAAAAGACATCGATCTTATGGTCTCGTTGACCAAGGCTATGGTTGAACGCACCCATTTACCCATAACCGTAAAAACCCGATTGGGATGGGACCATGATTCCATAAAAATCGTTGAGGTTGCGGAACGACTTCAGGATGTAGGGTGCAAGGCCATTTCCATTCATGGGCGGACCAGGGTACAAATGTACAAGGGGGTCGCCGATTGGAAACCTATAGCTGAGGTAAAGAACAACCAACGCATGCATATCCCTGTTTTTGGCAATGGGGATGTAGACACCCCTGAGGCCGCCATGAGAATGCGCAATGATTTTGGTCTCGATGGTGCCATGATCGGAAGGGCCAGTATCGGCTATCCTTGGTTCTTTAAAGAGGTGAAGCATTTCTTTGCCACTGGGGAACATTTGGCACCCCCCACAATGCAGGAACGGGTAAAGGCTGCCCGTAGGCACTTACAGATGGCCATTGATTGGAAAGGTGAAAAATTAGGTGTTTTCGAAACCCGCCGCCATTATACCAATTACTTTAAGGGTATTCCCAATTTTAAGGAATATCGAATGAAAATGGTCACCAGCGATGCTGCTTCCGATGTATTCCTGGCTTTTGATGAGGTGTTGGAAAAGTTCGGGGAACATGATTTTAATGTTTCCTAGATCGAGATCAATTTTTTGGTGATCCTACTACTGGCGATTTTTGAGGCAATAACACCCAAGACAGTAATGGTGGCCAAAACAATTAGGATGTTCACCAATCGATATTCGACAGGATAGGCAAGGGAAGGAGTGATCTTTAGCCATCCAAAGGCCAATTGCGACCAAATCAATATCGATGCCAACAGAACACCCATGAGTCCGCCCACGGTTGTAACAATGACCCCTTGGACAAAATAGATCCTTCGAAGGTCTTTGATCGTAGAGCCTAGGCTAAATAGGGTTTTGGAGTTCTGTTGCTTATCCAAGATCATCATGATGATCGCCCCGACCACATTAAAAAGGGCAATCACCAATACCAAGGTAAAGATCAGATAGGTAGCTAGGTTTTCGGTATTCAACATGCGGTAGAGCGAACTGTTGAGTTCTTCCCGGTTCTTTAAGGTAATCGTATTATTGAAAATGGCGGCAATCTTGTTTCTTAGTCCAGGGGAGTCGGAATCGGGCAGTAATTTGAAATTAATGGCGGAAACCATTGTGGTGTCCTTTTCCAAGAGGGCCTGTACAAGGGCCAAATCGGTAAACACATATTTATGGTCCAAGTCCTCTTCCACAGAATATACGCCACTGATGACGAGGGGTAATTCGTTATAGGGTTTGGTCTGGGAAATGGAACCCTTGCCCGGTTTGGGGGCAATGACCACTAGCGGGTTTCGTGTTTGGTTTATGGTCAGTCCCAATTTATTGGTCAAACCAATGCCTGCCACCCCTTGTTGGGGGGCGTAAAACCAATTCCCGAAAATAAGGGCGCTATCGATTTCGGTTGTCGTTGTATACCTCCCATCAACTCCCTTGATATAGGCAAAATGGTTCTTGCCCTTATGGGTAAAGGAAACCTGCTCTTCCAGTTCCTTTGAAAAAGAGGTGATATCGGTAATGTGGGACAGTGCCTCTTCCTGTTCGGGGGTTATGCCAAGGAATTTCCCCGTGGTCGGGGTCGCCTTAAGGTCAGGGTCGAAGATATTGGTATAGGATAGGCTAAAGGTTTTTAGGCCCGCGAAACCGGATAGGACGATGAATAAAGAGGCCGATCCAATGACAATGACGATAAAAGTGACAAAATTAATGATGTTCACAGCGTTTTGGCTGCTTTTGGAACGAAGATATCGTTGTGCTATGTAGAACGGAAAATTCAAGACAGAGGGTTACTTTTTTTTACGTTTGGCAAGAAGTTCCCTGTTCTCAATAGGGTTTTCTTCCCTTTTTAGGGACTTCTCAATTTTCTCTATATAATCCAGGGAATCATCCAAAAAGAACAAAAGTTGGGGTACCCGTCGTAATTGGTGCTTGGTACGCTGGGCCAGTTCGTGTTTGATCAGGGGCTGGTTGGATTGAATGGCCTCCACCAGTTCCTTGGCCTCTTTATTAGGGAAGATACTGAGGTATACTTTGGCAATGGAGAGGTCGGTGGTTACGCTAACCTTACTTACCGAGATCAAGATACCGGTCAACCCCCCATCTATGGCAGCACGTTGTAAAATATCAACGATATCCTTTTGAATGACCCCACCTATCTTTTTCTGTCGTTGTGTTTCCATGGGGCAAAAATACACAGAAATACGTGTAAATCCCTTTTCAGGGTATATTTCAACGAAAATGCCCGTTTTTGAGGTTGTTTATGCTTGCAGTGTTTAAAAATAAACACTAATATTGCATCCGCAAATTGCGGGTCCCATAGCTCAGCTGGTTAGAGCATCTGACTCATAATCAGAGGGTCCTTGGTTCGAGCCCAAGTGGGACCACACTAGTAAAGAAAAGCTTCCAAGAAATTGGGGGCTTTTTTTGTTTAAGCTTTATAAAGACTGCACTAGCTGCATTTAGTGGGTTGGTAACAAAAAGTCAACTTGTCAATTTATTTAGGTATTAGCAAACATTGTGGACAAAAATTGCGAGTAATAAATTTTAACCATATATTTGATATATCAATTATATTTATATCAATGAAAAACCAAAACTTTCAAAATCCTGAAAAAACAATTTTCTACCAAATAGAAAAAGCCATAAAGCAGTATAGAACTATGGCACAAAACAATTTGAATGAACTTGGCTACTCCATTACTATCAACCAAGTTCTGATGTTAATTCAAATTGAGGATCGACCCGAAATAAGCCAAGTAGAGCTATCGGAATTTCTGTTCAAAGATGTGGCTTCAATAACCCGAATGACGGAACTTTTGGTTAAAAGAGGTTTTTTATTACGAGCAGAAAATAAAGACGACCGCAGAAAAAAGGATTTAAAAATCACTGATAAAGGGAGGGTAATTTTGAAATTGGCAATTCCAATAATCAAAAAAAATAGGGAAACAGCTTTAGCGAGCATAGACCCAGAAGAAAAAGAAAAGCTTTTCAAAACACTAAGCAAAATAATTTTAAATACATCAAAATGAAAAGAATAATCATCACCATAGTATGCATTGGAATTTTACATTCCTGTAAAACCACAAATAACCCAACTTCCCAATATTCGGAAAAAGCAAATAATGTTCAGATACTTTTGGACAGTACAGATTTGGGCAAAAACTATAACGGAACAGTATTGATATCAGATGATAAAACCATTTTGGTGCAAAGTGCATATGGATTTAATGAATCCAATAAGGAACCCAATAAAATTGAAACGAAATATGATTTAGCATCAATGGGCAAAATGTTCACCGCTGTTTCCATTATGCAATTAAAAGAGCAAGGTAAAGTCAAACTCGAACAAACTGTTGGCGAATTATTGCCTGAATATCCGAACGACCATGCGAAAGCAATTACTATTCAGCAATTGCTTTCGCATACTTCTGGATTAGGGGATTTTTTCAATCCTGAATTTGATAAAAACAAAGATTCAATTAAACAATTATCGGACTACTTGCCTTTCTTTGTGAATGACCCTTTAGAGTTCAAACCCGGAGAACGTATGAGATATAGCAATGCCGGTTATATTGTTTTAGGTTTAATTATAGAGAAAGTTACCGGTAAAAGCTATAATGAATATTTGACTGAAAATGTATTCAGCCCCGCAAATATGACTTCGACCGGACCATTATCAAGTTCAGCAGGTGGTGGTAATTCGACAGTTTCGGATTTACAAAAATTCGCACTTTCTTTTCAAGGTTATGAACTCGTTAACGAAGAATCCTTCAAATCAATGACTACTGACCATTTTAATAATGGTTATGGCTACGGAATGAGTTTGAGAGATTTGAATGGAACAAAAATCTATGGCCACAACGGTGGAGCGCCAGGAATATCGGGAGAATTGGACATGGTGGTTGGAGAACCGTTAATAATCGTAACAATGTCAGATCGAAGTCCCAATGAAGGTTGGGCCCAAGTAAGAACCAATATTAGAAAAGAGTTTTTTGGTAATACCCCGGAAATCGAACAGTTTTTAAACACAGAAAAAGTAATTAAAACCTATAAAGAGCAAGGATTTGATGAGGCAAGTAAAAAACTTACCGAACTTGGAAATAACATAATTGATAGAAATGCCTTTGAATATGCGGAAAAATACGCCATGCAAGGACAATCGAATAAAGCCGTTGATATTTTAAAACTATTAGTTCAAGCATATCCTGACCAATGGTATCCATACAGTTTTCTTGCCGATTTCCAATTACGAGCAGGACAGAAAGAAGAAGCGATTAAAAACTATAAAAAGAGTTTGGAATTAAACCCTGAAAACGAACAAGCAAGGGAACAACTCAGAATGTTGAAATCGCAGGAATAAAAACTACGTTTGCCAACAACATGTATAAGCAATAGTAGTTCAGTTGTTTAACCCAAATCCCGATAGCTATCGGGAGTGCATTTTTAACCGCCAAACCTTACTTCTAATTTTTTCGTAAATTTAGAAAATTAAAACAAGGTTTGGCTAAGTGCAGTGCCGGATGACCCGTCCTGAATAAAGGCTACATAGTTTTAAACATTATGTACGAAAACGACAAAGTGACCAGACGGTATTCAGAACCTTTCAAACTGAAAATACTAGATGAACTTACCACTGGAAAATCAAACAGGTATCAATTGGGAAAAGCCTATGGTATCAACCCCACGACCATAAACGAATGGATCGGAAAGTACAACCGTAAAGACTTGATGAACACTAGGGCAATGTGATTACTGTTGAAAAAGGATATGGACGCACTTATAGACGAATCCTATCTCGAAGTGGCGGCAGAACAGTTGGGTCATAAATCGGTGGTTGAACTAAAAAAAGCTGAGTACCAAGCCTTGACAAAGGCCAGAAGAAAATCCGGGCCATTACAAATACGAACGTGCAAGAACTTTTGGTGTTGGCCAAAGTGCTATATTCTATGCTTTAAAGCGTCTAAGGATAAGTAATAAAAAAAACGCTGTTCCATCCTAAAGCCGATTGGTTGTCAAGACTGATATCCCAACTTAGGATATTCAAATATGGGTTTGTTGACAAACGACCTATTGTCTATCTTGATGAAAGTGGCCTTGCCATGGATGCCCCAAGAAATAATGGCTACAGTTCAAAAGGGGAAAGGTTATGCAGGTAAGGATTGGCACGCCAGAGGTAGGGTAAATGCCATAGGTGCCATCACAGATTCCAAACTGTTTAATGTGTGTCTGTTCGATCGTTATATGAATGCTGATGTTTTTCATGCTTGGGTTGTCCAGGAATTACTTCCCGATACACCAAAAAATCCGGTTGTTGTTTTGGATAATGCAACATTCCACAAAAGAGACGATACATTACAAGCTATGGAAGAAGCAGGACATACGGTAGCGTTTTTATCTCCATATAGCCTGGATTTAAATCCTATAGAAAAGAAGGGTACAGGCTAAAAGCATTGGAAGAAAGTTCGATTATACATCAACATCAAATGAGCTTTTTTTACACCCTGGATTATAACGTTTTATTTTGATTTAGCTATACCATTGGGACTTTTGGCCTTTAGCCTTGATGCGGAATAGATAAAACAACCAATTCCCCAAGGGGTACCAATATCCCCCTTTCACTAAAAAACAGTTATGATGCCTACCTTATTTTATCAGGATCATGATTGCCCCCAATGCGGTTAGCACAAGGATCATCTTACGGTAAAAACCCTCTTTGATGACCTTTACCAAACGCACACCCACAAAAAGCCCGAGGAAGATCGCTGGAGCCAACTTGAGGTTGATCAACAAGGTTTCCGGGGTAATAGTTTCCCAAGTCCAAATATGGAAGGGGAGCTTAAAGAGGTTGATGATCAGGAACAGCCAGGCTGCGGTACCGATAAACTCATTCTTGGGCAGTCGCATCGCCAAGAAGAAAATATTACTGAAGGCCCCGGCCAAATTGCCTATCATTGTGGTAATGCCCGCCAAAATACCAATGAACCCGGCAAAGGACCAATGGGTAGGAACATTCTTGGTTTTTTTTCGATCCCACCAATACATCATCAATACGCTACCGAGGATTATCACGGCCATACCTATTTTAAAGGTTTGTCTGTCAAGATCCATTCCAATATAGACCCCGATCAGGATGCCTACTAGGATCCAAGGCAAGAACCTTAAAATATACTTCCATTGGGTATGCCGGTTGTAATAGATTACGGCGAAGATATCGGCAAGGATCAGCAACGGAACAACAAGTCCGGTAGATTCCTTGGCACCAAAAGCCAGTGCCATAAGGGTAACATTGATGATGGCCACGCCCTTGATCCCCGCCTTGGAAATACCTACTACAAAAGTAGCGGCCAAGGCCATGAACCAAGCCATAGTTGAAATATCCGGTTGCATTGATAGAAGCACAGTAGTTGTTTAGCGAACAAAGTGTAAATGTATCTTAAAAAATTATATCTTTACTTAATAAACAAATTACCTCTTGGAATCAAGTACACTCGACTTTATCTTTATTGTTGTATTTTTATCGATTATTTTAGGGGCTGGTAGGGCATATGCGTCAAAAAAAAACGGGCAAGGATTTTTCAAAATATCCCCTTTCCGGAAAAATGATGCCTCAATCACCATTGGTAATTATGACAGTCCCAGTGATCTGTTCCGTAAATATCCCGTCGGTAACCAAATGGTTACTTCACAGTGGGGTTTGTGGAAATTGGGGGTTATATCGGGATAAGGTAATAGAGTAGTGAAACCAATGGGAAGAAAGTGTTGGAACAATTGAATCGAAACAAATATCCAGAATATGAAACCAGAGATAATCGTAGGTGTTGACATAGGTGGCACATCCATTGGGGCCGGTTGTATTGTTGATAAGAAAATAGAAAAGACCTATTCGTTGCCAACAGGTGCCGAGAGGTCGGCAGAGGAAATACTCGGAACACTATATGAGGTTATAGAAAAGGTGATGCTGCCAGGAACAAAAGCCATTGGTGTTGGTGTCCCCGGACTTATAGATGCCGATAAGGGAGAGATTGTCAAGATTGCCAATATCCCTGCATGGAATGGTTTGGGCCTTATCGAAAAACTATCCGCCCGATTCAATGTACCTGTGTATATGGAAAACGATGCCAACTGTTTCGCCTTGGGGGAAAAACATTTTGGCAAGGGCCAGAATTATAAGAACATGTTGGCCATTGCCCTGGGAACTGGTGTTGGCGGGGGTATTATCGTTAACAACAAACTACATTCGGGCTTGTTTGGCGGTGCTGGGGAGGTAGGCCATATGCCCTATAAAGGCGACATTTTCGAGGCCTATTGTGGTAGCGGTTTCTTTAATAAGATAAACAACATTACGGGTAAGGAATTATTCGACAAAGCAATGGAAGGTGACAAGGATGCCTTGGAACTTTTCAATGAATTTGGGCATCATGTTGGTAAACTTATTACAACCATTATATATATTCTTGCTCCCGAAGCCATTATTCTTGGAGGCTCCATCAGTAAATCATTTCCTCTTTTTAAAGATGGGATCCAAGAAGAAATCGCCAATTTCCCCTTTGAGGTTATGAGGAACGTCGTTACCGTTGAGCAATCGGAACTTGAGGATATTGCGATATTGGGTGCTGCCGGATTATATTATAATGT
Source organism: Maribacter sp. (assembly GCA_002749285.1). GTDB lineage: Bacteria > Bacteroidota > Bacteroidia > Flavobacteriales > Flavobacteriaceae > Maribacter_A. The sequence continues at coordinate 19,476 of PDPR01000020.1, read as the reverse complement.
CTAACTATTTTAAATAAATAATCTTCTTGATATGACTAATTTAAAAAGATCAAATTATATTGTTCCATTGGCAATTGTCAGTGTCCTATTTTTTGTCATTGGTTTTGGGGTAGGGATCAGTGGTTTCCTGACCCCCTTCCTTCAAGATGCTTTCGACCTTTCCACATCGCAGTCCTATCTAGTGACCGCTGCCATATTTTCCGCCTTTGTAATATTTGGGGCGCCTGCCGGGTGGATCATAAAAAAAGTAGGCTATAAATACGGGATGGTCATTGCCTTTTTTGTAATGGCCATCGGAATGGTTCTTTTCGTGCCATCGTCGAACATGCTTAGTTTTCCCCTGTTCCTGCTCGCACTTTTTATAGGTGGGATCGGGAATACGATCTTGCAGGCATCCGTCAACCCTTATGTCACCATTATTGGCCCAAAAGAGAGTGCCGCAATGCGTATGAGCCTAATGGGTATCTTTAATAAATCCGCATGGTGGTTATCATCATTGTTCCTTGGTGTGTTCATGGATTTGAACAATGTTAAACTTGACGATGTCATTGTTCCATTCTATATTGTGACCGGTATACTCGTGGCATTGGGTATATTTATGATTTTCGCGCCACTACCAGAGGTTAAGGCCGATGGTGAGGATGAATCGGATGAGGCAGCTATAACAGGTTATGCCGCTGGTAAAACAAGTATCTTTCAATTTCCACATTTACTGTTGGGGGTACTTGCCCTATTTATTTACGTTGGTGTGGAGACCTTGCCCATGGTATCGATTATTGGGTTTGCAAAGGCCATATTTGGCGATACAGCACATGATTTGGATAGTTTTGCCTTATATGTTCCATTGGGGCTGGTCATTGGATATATCTTTGGTGTACTAATGATCCCCAACTATATTTCACAGACTTCGGCATTAAGATTGTTTTCATGGATAGGAATTGTATCGGCATTGCTGATGATTTTCATTCCTGGTGAATATGGCATTTATTGCATGGCGCTCATTGGTTTCTCCAATTCCCTTATGTGGCCTGCCATCTGGCCCTTGGCCATTGCCGATTTAGGTAAATTCACGAAGACCGGGTCGTCCATGTTGGTTATGGGTATTGTGGGTGGAGCCATCATCCCACTTATTTTTGGCTTTTTGATAGATATCTTCAAGACCACTGAAGTAGCCACGGTATCTGATTATCAAAATGCATATTGGATATTTATTTTTGCTTACTTGTATATCCTTTACTTTGCCGCAAAAGGAAGCAAAATCAGAAAATAGTTGTTTTTAAAAAATAAAGATATGGTGTCGGGATTAAATAACATTGCAAAACATTTTCAAGTTGAAGGTGAAATAGAATCGATCGAACCCCTTGGGGAAGGATTTATAAACGACACTTATATATTAAAAACCATTGGTGGGGATTCACCCAACTATTTGTTTCAACGAAAGAACGGGACAATTTTCAAGGATGTGCCAGCGATGATGGATAATATCCAGAACATAACAACACATCTTAAAGCGAAGATCGTTGCCAATGGCGGTAATCCTTTACGTGAGACAATGACCTTGGTCAAGACCCACGATGGAGGGCTTTACCAACAGGATGAAGAAGGAGGCTTTTGGACCATGTGCCTATTTATAAGTGATAGTGTATCCTACGAATCGGCAGATACCCCAGAGCTTGCCTATTCGGGCGGTAAGGGTATTGGAAGGTTTCAGCGTATGACTTCTGATTACAAAGGGCAGCTGGTCGACATCTTGCCTGGTTTTCACAACATCCGTTTTCGTTTTGAACAATGGGATGATATATTGGAAAAAGACCCTGTTGGACGAAAGAGCACTGTGGAGGAAGAAATCTCATGGATCGAGGACCGTCGTGATGAGATGCTGAAATTCTGGACCTTGGTCGAGGATGGCACCATTCCTACACGGGTAACACATAATGATACCAAGATAAATAATATCCTGTTCGATAAAAAGGGGGATGTTCTGTGCATGATCGATCTTGATACGGTACTTAGCAGTACTGTATTGAACGATTATGGCGATGCCATTCGTTCATATACCAATACGGGACTTGAGGATGATACGGATTTGGATAAGGTGTCAATGGATTTCGCCATTTTCACGGCTTACACCAAAGGGTATCTCGAAGAGGCCAAATCGTTCTTGGAACAGGTAGAGATCGATTATCTGGCATTTTCGGCCAAGTACATCACTTATGAACAGGTGCTCCGCTTTTTAATGGATTATATTGCCGGTGATACCTATTATAAAATAAAATACCCCGGGCACAACCTAGTGCGAACGCACGCACAGTATAAATTGTTACAAAGCATAGAGGCCCAATTCATGGCAATGCAGAACACTGTTAAGTCTTGCCTATGAAAGTTAAGGAGAAAGAATTGGTGGTTCCGTTTATTGATGGTCTTGATGGGGCAACCACGGAGCAGATGAACAGGATACTTGCTTCTTCCGGGTTCTCGGGAAAGATAGACCGAATCAATTGGGAAGCATATGATTATAAACCGTCGGTAGCCTTTTATCTAGCACATAACAATGAGTGTCTTTTCATCCTGTACGAGGTAACTGAAGAAAATATCCGTGCCAAGTATATAAACGATAACGATTCCGTTTGGAAGGACAGTTGTGTGGAAGCGTTTCTGTCGAAAGGCAAAAACGAAGGGTATTTCAATTTTGAGGTCACCTGCATTGGTACTGCCCTGGCCGGTTTTGGTAAAGGACGGGACAATAGGGTACATTTGGGTGAGGATCGGATGAAGTCGATCAAAAGGGCTTCCTCCCTTGGAAAAGAGATTATCGGAAAGGATAATGTGAATGCCAATTGGTGGTTACAACTTGCAATTCCCTTAAAAATACTAGGGGTCGGGAAAGGGCAGGTAATCCGTGCTAATTTTTACAAGTGCGGGGATGAATGTAAAGTACCGCATTTTTTAAGCTGGCAGCCAATTTCAACACCAAGCCCCGATTTTCACCAACCTGATTCTTTTGCCGATCTAATACTGGAATGATACCGATTGGACCGTATGGTCTGGCCTATCAATACGATATATGAAAATATAGGTTGTAGAACATACCTAAAGGAAGGTGCAATCCGTTATCACTATCCATGTGTCCATATTAAACCAACCCCTATCGGATTATGAGATTATTATCTATTCTTGCTCTTGTCCTTGTGACAACAACCTCAAGTTTGTTTTCCCAAAATATCAAGTACGACAAACATTGGGAACATTTGTTCAGGAATGAACGAAAGGAAGCCTTGGGGTCTTTGAGAAAATCGAAGGGTGGTGATATTGCCCATTTTTTATCGAATGAGATCATTAAGGCAGAAAATGGGATCTTCACCAATCCGGATGGTTTTATACAGCAATTGATGGAGTATAAGGATTTTGAATACTACCTCTATGCGTTATGGACACAGAATTTCTTTTTCGACAACTATATCGAAGGTGGTTTCAATAACAAGAGTAGCAAGAATATACAGGAGATAGATTTAGGTCGTATAAAGAACCCTACGGTATTGGAAGCCATGAAATACCTGAAATCCATTGTTGCAAGACATAATAATGACTGGGAAGGCTATTACCAAATGAATTCGGAAATGGCATCCATAAAGAAATGGCAATACTGTGGAACCTTTGAAAACCTGAATGGCAGTGGTTTGGATATTACCTATGGGCCCGAGGAAAAAGCTTATTCCAAGGAAGATTTCAATGCCAATAGCAATGGTTTTGTCAATTGGTACGGCAATGGTGCTCTTGCAAGGGAAGCCTATCAATTTTATAGTAATCATACCGAATATGGCGCAGGAGTCAATTATGCACAGACCTTTGTCAATAGCCCTAAAGATCAAAAGGTTGTTTTGCGTTTGGGCAGTTCGGCCTTGATGAAGGTCTGGGTGAACGATGTCGTGGTTTTGGAAAACACCAATGATGGCATCACGGATCTTGATGCCTATAATGTCTCTTTTACCTTACCTAAAGGAGTGAACCGGATTCTGATAAAAAATGCCGACCAAAGCGGGGTTGGGTATTTTATTGCCCGATTGACCGATATGGAAGGAAACGCACTCAACGATCTTGTAGTAGACCCTACGTACCGGGCATATAACAAAAGCAACCTGGCAAGCCTACATCCCGTAGCTGTCGATAACTCAGTGGAAGCCTATTTTAAGGGGAAGGTTGCCGAGGATCCCGACAACTTCTTTTATACCTATTGCCTGATTAATACGTACTTGAGAAATTCGAGATATACCGAGGCCAAAAAAATAATCCTACCATTGATCAAAGAGTACAACAACAGCTCTTTTTTAAGGCGCATGTTGATATTGGGCTATAACCTGGAAAAGGATTATACCTCATCCAAAGAGCTCCAGAAGAACATAGAGAAGGATGATGAAAAATATTATCTGTCGTATGTATATCGTTTTCAGGAGTCTGGGGAACTCTTTAAGCTACCCATAAAGGAGTTCGAAAAATTCACCGAGGAGTTCAAAGCGGCAACAGATATGCAGATCTTAAAGCATTCGGCGGATTTGATGTTGGGTATCCGAAAAGAGGACAAGAGTACCATTAAGGAAAAGTTAAAATATATTACCACCAATTTCAAGGACCAGACCAAACTGATCAGTTTGTACATATCGTTGTATTCCGATTATTTGAATGAGGATGAAAATACGATTGAGGTATTGGAATCGATCAATAACCTTTACTTCGATTATCCGGCCATTAAAAAATTGGTGGGTTTTTATGACAAACAAAATAAAAAAGAGAAGGTCATCCAGCTTTTCAATAGCCAATATGATGATATCAGCAGTAGTAATTCATACCTGAAGGATTATATAGCATACTTACATGAGTATAAGCGATATAAGGAATCGATACCCTTTATCGAAAAGGTATTGGACAATTATCCGTACTCCTTTGTCGGAATGGAATATATGGGTAATGCGTTGAAGCAATTGGGACAGGGGAAAGAAGCCTTGACATATTATAAAAAGGCCTTGAAACATAATGGGGGCGATAGTGCCCTCAGAAAAAAAATCGAGGACCTTTCGGGAACCAAGGACTATTTTGAGGAATTGGCGACGGACGAAATCTATGATTTTATTGCCAAAAACCGGAATAAAGGGACCAAGAACAATTATGGGTACAACTATTTGCTCGATGAGACCTTGGTACAATTATATGCTGAGGGCGGATATAGAAGCAAGAACAGCTATGTTCTTGAGATTACTTCGGACAGCGGCATAGAGTCAATGAAAGAGATTAGTTTGGGGCTTCGGGGCAGTTACAGAATTATAAAATCGGAAATAGTCAAACCTAACAAGTCCGTGGTACCTGCATCAAGAAATGGCTCTGACCTAGTGTTTGGCAATTTAGAGATCGGTGACGTCATTTATGTTGATTATGAAAGCAGTTCAAGCTCAAGCGGAAGGTTTTATAAGGACTATGTCGATTATTTCCAAATGGATTCCTACCACCCCATTTTAAAGAGCTCGATTAAAATCCTAGTGCCAAACGAAAAATCGTTCAAATTCAGGATGATGAACGGGGAAGTGCCCCACCAGGAAAAGAAAATAGGCGATTACATATGCCATACTTGGCAAATGGATGATTTGAAACCCTTGGAACAACAGGAGAACTACATGCCAAGTATGGCAGATATCTCAAGGTATCTACATATAAGCACCATTGATTCATGGGATGATATCGCCACGTGGTATGCTGATCTAGTACGTCCCCAGATGAAGATAAATTCCGATGTGGAAGCGGCCTTCAAGAAGATATTCCCCAAGGCGATCGACACATATTCCAAAGACGAAAGGGCGAAGCGTATCTATTACTATATCATGGAAAATTTCAGTTATAGCCATGTGGGTTTTAGGCAAAGTGGTTTTGTGCCACAGCGACCCTCGAAAACCATTAGGTCGAAATTGGGCGATTGTAAGGATTTCTCGACCCTGTACGTGACTCTGGCACAAATGGCGGGATTAAAATCCCATTTGGTCTTGGTCTTGACCTCGGATTATGGACAGAAATCGATTGTTTTACCAAGTCAGGATTTCAATCACTGTATTGTAAAGGTGTTTATTGATGGCAACCCACAATATTTGGAGCTTACCGATAATAACCTGCCCTATAAGGCCATTCCGACCAGTCTGGAGAATGCCACGGCCTTGGATATCCCGAATAAAGGGGTCAGAGAGGTACAATCAGGGATTTATCACCTTAATAATATCGCCCATACCCCTACTACCATTGAAAGCAATATGGTATATCGATTACAGGACAAGGAACATAAACTGAAAATCGAATCGATTCTAAAGGGCAGTATCAATTCAAATTATGCCAGTATCCTGAAAGAAGATAATTATGAGGTTGTCAAAACAAAGATTACGGATGATTTTAAGGGAAGGTTGTTCGAGGATTTTAGCCTGGATTCCATTTATGATATCCAGTATAAGGTGGAATCACCGGTGATTGCCTATACTTCTGATTTAACGATCAAGGAGACCATTGATGAAATAGGGAGTATGAAGGCCTTTCGTATTCCGGCCGTGAACAATGCGTACAATAGTGGTATTATCTCAGACGAAAAAAGGAACTTCCCTATCGAATACATTTTCTATGAAAATGCCGATGTCTATAAATCATCCTATGTGATCCTCCTAGGTGAAAATGAGGAATTTGTTGAGCTGCCGGAAAGTATCGACCTTAAGTACAGGAAACACACCTATAAGATCTCCTATAAGCTGGTAAGGCCTAATGAACTGCATATAAATATACTTGCAAACACCTCGAAAGAGAGGATCGAACCCAGCGAATATGATGTGTTCAAGTCCTACGTGAAATCGGCATTGGATACGAAAGGACAGCTTATCGGCTATAAGAAGGCAAAGCCATAGCCCTGGTTTTTCCAAGCACTCGAATAGCACCAAGAAGTTTCATGATGCACTTGGGGTGGTAAGTAGCCTAAATATGTTAACTTTATTTCCTTAAACGATTATGCATTATGAAAAATAGGGTTATCTCAGTCGATATTTTTAGGGGACTGACCATTGTGTTGATGATTTTGGTGAATACCCCGGGAACCTGGTCACATGTTTATGCACCGTTGTTGCATGCCCATTGGCATGGATATACCCCGACCGATCTCGTATTCCCCTTTTTCCTTTTTATAGTAGGTGCCTCCATTGCATTTGCCTATAAGCACAAGACAGCTTCTCCCGCCACCTATCGAAAGATCAGTGTACGTAGTTTGAAACTGGTTGGCCTAGGGTTGTTCCTAGGGGCGTTCACCATTGCTTTCCCATTTGTAAAGGACTTTGCCGATATCAGGTTCCCAGGGGTATTGCAACGTATTGGGGTAGTGTTCTTCTTTGCAGCTGTTCTTTTCATGAATTTCAATTGGAAAACCTTGGCCGGTATTTGTGTGACGATCTTGGTCGGCTATTGGTTGTTAATGGCTTATGTGCCCGTAGAAGGAATCGCATCGACTTTTGACCGTGCCCCGAACAATCTGGCAAATTACCTGGATGTAAAGGTTTTCGGCACACATAATTATAAACCCGATTATGACCCCGAAGGCTTGTTGAGCACTTTGCCCTCTATAGCAACTTCATTACTGGGTATTTTTACCGGTCTTATATTGACATCCAAAAGGGACAGGAAAGAAATGGTCCTTTTGGGCTTAGGGTTCGCCATGTTGGTTTTGGGATATATATGGGATGTTGTTTTCCCTATCAACAAAGCACTATGGAGCAGTAGTTTTGTATTGGTGACCGCAGGGTGGGCCAATATTTTCCTTGCCTTGATCTATTATCTTTCCGATGTGCGGGGTATCGCTTTCGGAAGTATTTTCAAAAAAGTGGGGGCCAATGCCATTACCATTTATTTTCTGTCGAGCTTTATCAGTAAGATCATGGGTCAGATACCTGTAGGCGATACCTCCTTGCACGGATGGCTTTTCCAGCATCTCTATGTGCATGATTTTATGACTATGGAATTTTCATCCCTATTGTACGGACTCACTGTGGTAGGGTTTTACGCACTACTTGCACATATCTTGTATAAAAAGGGGATTTTCATAAAGGTATAGACCTATTCGGAAAGGGACTGCATCATTTTGGCAACATATTTCCCGATCACATCGAATTCCAAATTCACGGTACTGCCTACAGTATAGGTGTTGAATCGTGTATTTTCGTAGGTGTAGGGTATGATGGCCACACTAAAGGTATTGGTGCCGGAATCAACCACGGTAAGGCTGACACCATCAATGGTGATCGACCCCTTCTCTATGGTCACATTATTATAGACAGGATCATATTTGAAGGTGAACAACCAACTGCCTTCTTTTTGGGATATGGCAATGCATTTACCTGTCTGGTCCACGTGCCCCTGTACAATATGGCCGTCCAATCTAGATCCGAGGACCATGGCCCTTTCCAGATTCACCTTGTCCCCGACCTTTAATTCCCCAAGGTTCGATTTTTGCAAGGTCTCCTCAATGGCGGTAACGGTATAGGTGGGGCCTTCAATGGCGACCACGGTTAAACAGACACCATTATGGGAGACACTTTGGTCAATTCCCAATTCACCGGTTATATCCGCCTTTATGCTGATATGGAGGTTGCCCCCTTCTTTTTCCAGTTGTTCAACCTCTCCCAAAGATTCGATTATTCCCGTAAACATGTGTCGTTTAAATTAAGTAGTTTTGTGTAATTGAACAAGCGTTGTTTTTATAAAAAGACGCTATACAAAGGTAATTATATAATGCAGGAAGGCCGAACAATAAAGGTAGGAATATCAATAGGGGATCTTAATGGGATTGGATGTGAGGTTATACTCAGGACTTTTGAGGACACGCGTATGTTGGATTTTTGTACCCCGGTTATTTTTGCTTCCAACAAGACCATAACATATCAAAAAAATGCTTTAGGGATTACCATAAACCATAACGGGGTGCATGATGCGTCCAAAGCGATCGACGGTAAGATCAATGTGGTCAATGTTTGGAAGGAGACCCCGGAAATCAATTTTGGCAAGGAGACCAAGGAAGGGGGGGCTTACGCCATTAAATCATTGCGGGCTGCTGTAAAGGCTTTAAAGGAAAATGGAATAGATGTTTTGGTTACGGCACCCATCAACAAAAAGAACATACAGGCCGAGGACTTTAAGTTCCCTGGGCATACCGATTATCTGGCCGAGGAACTTGAAGGGGAAAGTCTTATGTTCATGATTGCCGATAATTTGAATGTGGGACTGCTCACCGACCATATTCCGGTCAAGGATGTACCCGCAGCCATTAACCCTATAGTGATACGGACCAAGACACGGATCATTGAGAGATCGTTACAAATGGATTTTGGCATACGAAGGCCTAAAATCGCACTTTTGGGCATAAACCCCCATTGTGGGGACCACGGGGTAATCGGCAAGGAAGATGGGGAGATAATGAAACCGGTCATCAAGGAGATGTCCGAAGCCGGCCATTTGGTATATGGGCCCTATTCGGCAGATAGTTTTTTCGGATCTGACGGGTATAGAAAATTCGATGCCATCCTTGCTGCTTACCACGACCAAGGGCTCATACCATTTAAAACGCTTTCATTTGGTAATGGGGTAAATTATACAGCAGGGCTTTCGAAGGTACGGACATCGCCCGATCATGGCACGGCATATGAAATAGCCGGTCAAGGGAAGGCCGATCATAACTCGTTCAAGGAAGCGGTTTTTAAGGCGATACGAATATTCAAGAATAGGGAGGAGTACCTTCTGTTGACAGGGAACGCCTTGAAAAAGCAAAAGACCAGACGCTGATTTTTATTGATTGTTTTACAGGATAATTTCCTGACAGTCAAGAGCAAATCAAAGATTTAGGCGTCAATAATTGGCGTTTTAGAAAAAAAAAGTATCTTTGCACCCGCCTTAATGTGGGCGAAAGCATAAAAAAACAAGTGTTGAAGTGATGAAGCAAAAGGAGTTCAGTATTCCTTTCTCTGGTTTGAAGCAAGGAAAACACGAGTTTGATTACAATATAGATAATACGTTCTTTGAATCTTTTGGATATAATGAGTTTAATGATGCATCGTTGAAACTACATGTGGTCCTCAATAAAATGAGTACTATGTTGGAATTGGGGATGCAGGCAGAAGGCACGGTGAATGTAGATTGTGACACGACCAGCGAGCCTTACGACCAGGAAATTTCCGGTAGTTTGGAGTTGGTGGTCAAATTCGGTGATGAGTTCAATGATGATAATGATGAGATTTTAATCATTCCCCATAGGGAACATCAATTGAACATCGCACAATACGTTTATGAAATGTTGGTATTGGCCGTACCACAGAAAAGGATTCATCCAGGTATTTTGGATGGGACCTTACAATCGGAAGTACTCGATAAGTTGGCCGAACTTAGTCCAAAAGTAGAAAAAGGCAATCGTGAAGATAGTGATCCCCGTTGGGATGAATTAAAGAAGTTACAAACGGATAAATAATCAATAATGGCACATCCTAAAAGAAAAATTTCCAAAACCAGGAGAGATAAGCGAAGAACGCATTACAAGGCAGTGGCTCCTACAATTGCCAAAGACCCAACAACTGGTGAGATGCACCTATACCATAGGGCGCATTGGTATGAAGGTAAATTATATTATAAAGGCCGGGTTCTTATAGACAAGACCGAAGAAGTTGAGGCTTAAGCCAGACCTTATAAGATAATACGACCCCCTGCTTGGATAAAGCGGGGTTTTTTTATGTCTTGATATCAATTACTTTGAACAAGAACTATTGGGGTATTTTGATCAAGGAACAATAATCTTGGAAGCACGAGTTATGCCCAGATTAGTCATAAACAATCACTTTTTGGGCAGATAGTCGCAAAAAATCACTATTTTTCATCACTTTTGATGCTTTTTTGAAAGTTTTCGATTTATAACATAATCCGATATGGGCAAACTAAGTGCGGCGATTACGGCCGTTGGGGGCTATGTCCCCAAATTTATCTTGACCAACCAAATGCTCGAGGGTATGGTTGATACCAATGATGAATGGATCACTACACGAACGGGTATCAAAGAGCGGAGGGTCCTTAAGGAAGAAGAGGGTCAAGGCTCATCGTACCTGGCGATACAGGCCGTAAAGAGCTTAATGGAAAAAAAGGATGTCGCCCCCACTGAGATAGACTTGATTATAGTGGCCACCGTAACACCAGATAGCTTAGTGGCCTCAACAGCAGCTTTCGTAGCATCGGAAATAGGGGCAACAAATGCGTTTGCCTATGACCTTTTGGCCGCTTGCTCCAGTTTTTTGTTCGGGATGTCCACAGCAGCTAGCCATATAGAATCCGGTAAATACAAAAAAGTTCTATTGATCGGGGTCGATAAAATGTCTTCTATAATTGATTATACCGATAGAACGACATGTATTATTTTTGGGGATGGAGCTGGTGCCGTGCTTTTTGAATCCAATACAGAAGGTTTGGGCATGCAGGACGAGTATTTAAGATCGGACGGTAGTGGAAGGCCTTATTTGGGAATGGATGCAGGGGGGTCTTTAATGCCAGCTACAGTGGAAACCGTAAAGAATAAAAAACACTTTATTTTTCAGGAAGGTAGAACCGTATTTAAGTTTGCGGTTTCCAATATGGCCGATGTGGCGGCCAAGATCATGGAGCGCAACAACCTTAATGACCAGGATGTGTCATGGTTGGTGCCCCATCAGGCAAATAAGCGTATTATAGATGCAACAGCAAATAGAATGGGGGTAGACCAATCAAAAGTAATGATGAATATCAACAAATATGGTAATACAACATCCGCTACCTTACCTTTGTTGCTTTACGATTATGAAAATCAGTTAAAAAAAGGGGACAATCTTGTATTCGCAGCCTTCGGGGGTGGATTTACTTGGGGTTCCATTTATCTAAAATGGGCATATAACAATTAAGCAATCAATCATATAAATTATTTTCATGGATATTAAAGAAATTCAAAGCCTGATAAAGTTTGTTGCCAAATCGGGCGCAAGTGAGGTAAAGTTAGAAACCGATGATATTAAGATCACCATCAGAACAGGTTCGACAACAAGTGGCCAAGGGACTACTTACGTACATCAAATGCCAGTTGCCCAACCACCCTTGGCACCAGTTGCTGCTGAGGTAATCGCACCTGTAGCTGCGCCCCAAGATGGATCGGATCAAGGTAAGGCAGGGGAAGACTCTAAATTTATAACCATCAAGTCACCGATTATCGGTACGTTCTATAGAAAACCTTCACCCGATAAACCTTCATTTGTGGAAGTAGGGTCGATTATCGCCAAAGGGGATGTTCTTTGTGTTATTGAAGCGATGAAATTATTCAATGATATTGAATCCGAAGTTTCTGGTAAGATCGTTAAGATATTGGTTGATGATGCATCTCCGGTAGAGTTTGACCAACCTTTGTTCTTGGTTGACCCATCTTAATGTGTTTTAAGTTGAAAATAAGTGCAATGCACTATTCAAGACATAATGCCTAAACTTAAAATAACAGAAGATGTTCAAAAAAATACTTATTGCAAATAGGGGCGAGATCGCACTGCGAATCATCCGGACTTGTAAGGAAATGGGAATAAAGACCGTGGCTGTATACTCAAAAGCCGATGAGGAAAGTTTACATGTACGGTTTGCGGATGAGGCTGTCTGTATCGGCCCTGCACCGAGTAGCGAATCCTATCTTAAAATTCCGAATATTATCGCGGCGGCGGAGATAACCAATGCCGATGCTATCCATCCAGGGTATGGCTTCTTGTCCGAAAACTCGAAATTCTCGAAAATATGTGCCGAGCATGATATTAAGTTCATTGGGGCTTCGGGAGAACATATTGACCGTATGGGCGATAAGGCTTCGGCCAAGGAAACCATGAAAAAAGCAGGTGTTCCCACTATTCCAGGATCTGAAGGCCTATTGAAGGACGTAGCTGATGCCAAGAAGGCAGCCAAAAAAATGGGTTACCCTGTTATGATCAAGGCAACTGCTGGAGGTGGGGGAAAAGGAATGCGTGCCGTTTGGAACGAGGAGAATATGGAAGAACTCTTCGATAGTGCCGTTCAGGAGGCTACTGCAGCTTTTGGCAATGGTGGAATGTACATGGAAAAATTGATTGAGGAACCACGGCATATTGAAATACAGATTATCGGTGACCAATATGGTAAGGCATGCCATTTGTCCGAACGGGACTGTTCCATACAGCGAAGACACCAAAAACTGACAGAGGAGACCCCCTCTCCCTATATGACCGACAAACTTCGTGAAGATATGGGCAAAGCTGCCGTAAAAGCTGCTGAATTCATCAAATATGAAGGAGCAGGGACTATAGAGTTTCTAGTGGATAAACACCGGAATTTCTTTTTTATGGAAATGAACACCCGTATCCAAGTCGAACACCCGATTACAGAACAAGTGGTTGATTACGACCTGATTCGGGAGCAGATTCTGGTAGCTGGAGGAGTTCCTATCTCTGGAAAAAATTATTGTCCAAAATTACACGCTATAGAATGTAGGATCAATGCTGAGGACCCGTATAACGGATTTAGGCCTTCCCCAGGAAAAATCACAACATTACATGCCCCGGGGGGTCATGGTATACGTATGGACACACATGTATATAGTGGGTATACTATTCCACCCAATTACGATTCGATGATCGCAAAGTTGATTACCACGGCCCAGACCCGGGAAGAGGCAATCAATAAAATGAAGCGGGCACTTGATGAATTTGTCATTGAAGGGGTGAAAACTACCATTCCTTTCCATAGGCAACTTATGTTGCACCCCGATTATTTGGCGGGCAATTATACGACCAAGTTTATGGAGGATTTTGTAATGGATCCCTCATCGGAGGAATAAAACAAAAAGCCCTGACGATTTCGTCAGGGCTTTTTTGACCACATGGTGGGCCAAAAAAGGTCTAGTCCCTTCCCCCAGGGATTCCTCGAAATGATTTTTTTCGGAAGTATACCATATCTCGTATCCTTGTGTTGGGGTTGTTGGCCCATACCATAGAGACCAAATATTGATATTACCATTATTGGCGTTGGTATTGTAGGATCGAATAGGATCTTGGTCTAATTCCTGTGATATATCAAATAGTAATTACAATGAACAACTTGGACCTAAAAAAGAACCTGTATCGATTCTGTATGGATTTTGTACAAGAACGTGTTTCCCTGATCCAATCCCAGATGAAAGAGGTTCATGAGGCCTTGACTTCGGAAACGAAAAGTAGTGTTGGGGACAAGCATGAGACGGGTAGGGCAATGCTCCAGTTGGAACGGGAAAAATTAGGCAGGCAATTGGCAGAGGCCGGGAATATGATGCAATTGTTGAATAAGGTGGATATATCCTCGAAAAAGCAGGTAGCCTCTTTGGGCAGCTTGGTAAAGACCACTGGGGCCCATTACTTTCTGGCTATTTCTGCAGGGGAGTTCAAGACCGGGCCTGAAAAATATTATTGTATTTCCTTGAATACCCCAATAGGTGTTATGCTACTGGGGAAAAGTGTGGGTGATACCATTAGTTTCAATGGGAACGAGATACATATTTTGGATATCGCTTGATTGGATCAATCCAATTTTGGCCGACCACGGTTTATCTTTTTTAAGGCATCTTTTTTCTTTTTGCGCAGTCTTTTCTCAATTGATGATCTTGAGGGCTTTGTCTTTCTGCGTTTTTTTTGGATCATGAGGGCATTTTCCAATAGTTCAAAAAAACGCTTTATTACCAGCTCCTTGTTTTTAAATTGGCTCCGGGTGGTATCGGCTTGGAGCATCAAGATATTGTCCTTGGTAAGTCTATTGGAAAGTTTATGGAGTATACGTTTTTTCTCTATTGGGGAAAGTGCATCGGAGTTGGGAACATCAAAGGCAAGCTCCACTTTGGTCGAAACCTTATTCACATGTTGCCCGCCCGCCCCACTGCTTCTAACCGCTTTTAGGTTCAGTTCACGGAGTAGGCTGGTCTTGTTCATAATGGACTATATATTCAAACGTTGGTTTATGGTATCTATCGAGACATTCAAAAATACTTTTTTATCGGTTTCAAGGGCTGTTTCATGGTTGAAGAATATGCTTTGTCCTTCATACCCGCCCTCGATTATATAATATTGCCCTTTGAAATAGGAACGTTTTACCTTGACCTCCAATCCTGATTTCTGCGACACCTTGAATTCATGGGCATATACAATGATCTTGTGTTGGGTGTCGGCATAGGGTTTTATGATATTAACGGGGATTTTGTTTGCCTCGCCGAACAAACCGGCTATATAAAGGTCTTTGGGGTGTTCGAATAGATTTTTTGGGGATTCCTTTGTAATGATCTTTCCATTTCTCATTACTACGACGCTATCGGCAAAGGACAACATATCATTGTGGTCATGGGTTGCTGTAACCACTGTTACCCCTTTTTCCTTCAAATAGCCGAATAGGTTTCGCCGTAGGCTGTTTTTCCGAAAGTTGTCTATATGGCTAAAAGGTTCGTCGAGTAACAGTACTTCGGGACGTTGGGCAAGGACCCGGGCCAGGGCCACGCGTTGTTGTTGCCCACCACTTAAATATTTGACCTTTACCTTGGCGAATTCGGTCATCTCGATCATTTCGAGCAATTCCTGGGTACGTTCCTTTAGCCGCTCGGGCTCAAAAACCGATAAAAATTGACCCACATTCTCCTCGACCATGGTAAACGGCATAAGATCAAAATCTTGGGACAGGTATTTCATATAGGGTTCCCCTGGCACCAAATTATAATCGGGACCTAGGATTTGGGTGTCATTCCAAAATAACGATCCAGTTTCAACTTTTAGGAGCCCGTAAATGATCTTTAATAAAGTACTCTTACCACATCCGCTTTCTCCAATTATGGAAACATGTTCACCCTTCCGCACTTTCAGATTGATATCCTCAAGAACGGGTGCGGTGTCGTAACTAAAGGAGATGTGGCCTACATGTAACATAAAAGGTTTTTGGTATGGCATGAAAGTCCGTCCCAACAGGAAACGGACCTTACTGTATTACTTCGATACAAATAAACATTATTTTTTGAATACTGCCTTATTCGGTAATTCCACATAACCCATGTTGAACAAGGTAAAGCCGAAAATATCGGCATATTGCTCTATGGTTTTGCTAACCGGAGTGCCTGCACCATGGCCGGCATTGGTCTCAATACGGATCAATATGGGGTTTTTGCCCGCTTGTTTCGCCTGTAGTTCTGCCGCAAATTTAAAACTATGGGCAGGTACCACCCGATCATCGTGATCCCCAGTGGTTATCAAGGTAGCAGGGTATTTGGTTCCCTTTCTCACATTGTGTACAGGGGAATATCCCTTTAGGTATTCGAACATTTCCTTGCTTTCTTCCGAAGTGCCATAATCATAGGCCCAACCTGCCCCTGCAGTGAAGGTATGGTAGCGTAACATATCCAGGACCCCAACAGCTGGCAGGGCCACTTTCATTAAATCTGGGCGCTGGGTCATGGTGGCACCTACCAATAGTCCACCATTACTGCCTCCGCGAATGGCCAGATAGTTCCTTGAAGTATACTTATTATCGATAAGGTATTCGGCCGCAGCAATAAAGTCATCAAAAACATTTTGCTTTTTGGTCTTGATACCCGCATCATGCCATTTTTTGCCGTATTCCCCACCACCTCTAAGATTTGGGACGGCATATATACCACCTTGTTCCATCCAGACCGCATTGCTAATACTGAAGGATGGGGTTAGGCTTATGTTGAAGCCCCCATAACCATAAAGGATTGTCGGGTTCTTACCGTTCAGTTCCAGCCCTTTTTTATACGTAATTATCATAGGTATTTTGGTACCATCCTTTGAATGGTAGAATACTTGGTGCGATTCGTAATCCCCGGGATTGAAATCTATTTCCGGCTTCCAATATCGTACATATTCCCCGCTCTCCACATTGTATCTGTACGATGAGCCTGGGGTGTTGTAATTGGTGAACGAAAAATAAAACTCCTTATCCTCTCTTTTCCCTCCAAAACCTGAGGTACTGCCCAGACCGGGTAATTTTACCTCGCGGACCAATTTCCCATCATAATCATACTGGAATACCTTTGAAATGGCATCTACCATATATTTGGCAAAGAAATACCCGCCACCGGTATTCGGGGAAAGTACGTTCTCTGTTTCCGGAATAAAATCGACCCAATTCCCGGGGGTGGGATCAGAGGCGTCCACAGTTACGATTTTCTGGTTGGGTGCATCCAAATTGGTAACGATATATAGTTTTGAACCTACATTGTCGATGACATAGGTATCGGTTTCGGTATGGCCCAAGATCGTCTGAAGTTCACTGTCAGGTTGGGTCAGATCTTTCATAAAAAGTTTGTTGCCAGAGGTAGATGTTGCCGCGGAGATAAATAAATAATGGTTATCCTCACTGATATCGGCAAAAACATACCGGTGTTTCTGCTCTTGGGTAGCACCGAAAATCACCTTGTCCTCTTTTTGTGGTGTTCCCACTTTATGGTAGTAGACCTTATGTTGATCCGTTTTAGCGGACAGTTCGCTTCCTTCAGGTTTGTCATAACTGGAATAATAAAAGCCCTTATTGCCCCTCCAGGTAATACCGCTGAACTTAATATCGACCAAGGTATCCTCTATGATTTCCTTGGTATCGGTATCCATAACGATGGCCTTACGCCAATCACTACCACCTTCAGAGATAAGATAGGCAGCCATGGAACCGTCTTTGGTGAAATTAAGTCCGGCCAAGGAAGTCGTACCATCTTCGGAGAAGGTATTGGGATCCAGGAACACCTCAGTTTCCCCATCCCCTTTTTGCCTATAAACCACGTATTGGTCTTGTAGCCCATCATTTTTGTAAAAATAAGTATAGTCCCCTTCCTTGAACGGGGAACCCAATTTTTCGTAGTTCCACAATTTTTCAAGTCGTTTTTTCAAGTCGGCACGGAACGGTATTTTTTCCAAATACCTGAAAGTTTTAATATTCTGTTTTTTTACCCACGTCTCGGTTTCGGGGCTTCGATCATCCTCGAGCCAACGATAGGGGTCTTTTACTTCGGTTCCGAAATACATATCAACATGATTTGTTTGTTTAGTGGTATTGCATGCGACAACGAGCAGGGCAGTGAACGGGAACAACAATGATTTTTTCATGGGAAATAATATTAACTGGCTCTAAAAGTAGTATAAAAAAACCTTTGGAACTAATTCGTATCCAAAGGTTTTCAGTACAGGAATTCTCTATGGCCCTTCCTTTAGACCAATTTGTTTTCAATTAAATATTCTGCGATTTGCACGGCATTCGTAGCAGCCCCTTTTCTAAGGTTATCCGCAACGATCCACATATTCAATGTATTTCTTTGGGTCTCATCCCTACGTATCCGGCCTACGAACACCTCGTCTTTGTCATGGGCATATATAGGCATTGGGTAGGTATTGGTATCAGGGTTGTCCTGAACGGTAACCCCTGGGGTATTGTTCAATAACTGACGGACTTCGTTTAAATCAAAATCGTTGAGAAACTCTACGTTTACCGATTCCGAATGGCCACCAGACGTAGGAATGCGTACTGCGGTCGCCGAAACGGAGAAGGTCCTGTCATTAAATATTTTCTGTGGTTCTTGGGCCAATTTCATTTCTTCTTTGGTATATCCGTTTTCAAGGAACACATCGCAATGGGGCAATGCATTTTTACCTATGGGATATGGATATGCCATTTCACCCTTGACTCCGGCAATCTCGTTCTCCAATTGTTGGACTGCTTTTACACCGGTTCCTGAAACGGATTGGTAGGTGGATACTATAATGCGTTTCATCTTATATTTATCATGTAAAGGAGCCAATGCCATCACCATTTGTATGGTAGAGCAATTTGGGTTGGCTATGATCTTGTCCTCTGTAGTCAGTTCGTTGGCGTTGATTTCGGGAACGATTAATTTTTTGGTGGGATCCATACGCCAAGCCGAGGAATTGTCCACTACGGTAGTACCCACCGCGGCAAATTTAGGTGCCCATTCGGTGGAAGTGTCCCCACCAGCGGAAAATATAGCGATATCGGGTTTGGCCGCAACGGCATCGGAAAGCCCTATAACCGTGTGGTCCTCTCCCTTGTATTTTAATTTTTTGCCTACAGAGCGCTCTGATGCTACCAATAATAATTCGGTAATAGGGAAATTTCGTTCTGCCAATACTTTTAGCATTACTTCGCCAACCATTCCGGTGGCCCCGACAACTGCAACTTTCATAATCATATTAATTTATGAAGGCAAATGTAGTTCATGCCATGTAATGGGACAAGACAAACAATGGCAAGTAATTAAAATATAATATATTGTCATTAGTGGGCATTTAAAACCCATTGATTTTCAGCTGTTTATCTTTTGGTTCTTTGATATCTTTGTAACCGTAATCCGTAAGTATCTCTTTTACAGGG
>PDPR01000019.1 GCA_002749285.1 Maribacter sp. | reverse complement strand
CGATGGACACAACTATGGTTGGGCCCCTTTCTATGTTTGCCAGTCCGATTGTTCCCCCGCATGATTCCAGAGACCCTACGGGTATACGATGGTTATCGCATCCTGACCGTGCTACGGCCCTAGTGGGACAACGCCCTTTGCCCTTATCGGATCCTTGTTCTACTAGATCTGTGGACAGGCCATCTACAAAACTGCCCCTGCTTATTTTTAAAACCCTGCACATCCCCTCTCGATAGGATATAAGTTCCCATGGCCGGCTATGGGCCCATGGGTTCCCCACCGCTCTTGGAGAAGATATGGACGGCCTTTTTCAATATCCCGGGCCCAAGTCCTTTTTATTTAAGGGCCTTCCGTAACCTTTTGACTTCCAATGCGCTTCCTGTCATTGGCCTTTCTGGTCCAGGGCCATTAACGGCTTTTGCTGCTTTACGCCATTTATGGGTTCTTTGCGCACCTGTCCCTAATCCATCTGCCAGCGTAACTCGATCGGGCCGCCTGTGCTTTTGACCCTGTACCGTAAACCCGTCTTTCCATGTTCCCGGGATATCCGTTTTGCAACAAACGGTCTTGAATTCATGCCCGGAAAAAGGTGACAACCCCAGGTCTTAATGGAAGTGGTCATGGCACGACCTTGGAAGCTTTGATTATTGCCAGTTGGTCATTCTTTAACCTAGTAAAGAATAAATAGACCTCCCCACCATCCTTGATCTTGTGTTTTTTTCGGATAGTGGCTACACTTTCCGGAAAGTTCCTTACGGTGATATTGGCTTGGGAACCGACCAGATCCTTGATTTCTTTTTTATTGTACCCTGTTACTTTCTTGATTTTGAATACCCTGCCGGGAAATTCCATCAGATCCTTTGATGTGAATAAATGGGAATGCCCATGAAGCTTATCTACCTTAAATGCTTTTGAGAGGATTTTGAAGGCACCTGCCTTTAACAAGGCGGCATTAGGCTCATATAAATAGTCTAGGGGGAGTTCGTAGGTGGGAGAGGTGTTTTTCTCCTCTGAAAGATCAAAATCATAGAGTTGTGGTTTAGGCTCGATAAGGTTCAATGCCTTAACATTTGTCTCGCCCCCATATCCCTCTTCCAGCACCCAGAGTAGTTCCTTGACCTCATTCTTTAAAGCCACGACATGGATTTCCTTTACATGCCTTAATTGGTTTAGCCCACTTGTGATATCCAATAGGGGGGAGGTCTTTATCATAATGTGTTTCGATTTCTGAAAAAGCAAGGGTAGGTGTTCAATGGTATTCGGGGTGCAATCCGAAAGCAGAAAGACCTTTCCCTTGTTTTCGGACCTTCTGGAAGGGTCGATATATAGCCAATCGAATCTTTGACAAGAGTCCTTTAAAAATCCCAAACCATCCTTGGGTATGAAATCGATGTTCCCAACCCCTAGGGTCCCAAGATTATGCGCGGCGATCCCCGATAGGTCTTTGTTGATTTCGCAATGAAAAACCCTGTCTACCCTTTTGCTGAAGAAATAAGTGTCAACACCGAATCCCCCGGTCAGGTCAACGAGTGTTTCCCCACTAAGTATACTTGCCTTGTACTTGGCCGTGGCCTCGGAGGAACATTGTTCAATGTTCAATCTGTTAGGGTAATATATATTAGGCGTATCGAACCAGATGGGGAGCTTTTTTATACACTTTTTCTTGGCCTGTATCTGTTCGGCCAGCTCTTGGGGTGAAATTTTCTGAAAAGGACTTTTTTTAAGGATGACCGATATGATATCGGTATCCAGATGTTTGTTTATGAAGTCTTGTGCACCAGTATCTAATATGTTTTTGTTCAAAATGGGACTATAGGTTTTTGGTCAAGGATCTCACAATCTTGTTTTCCGCTAAAAACTCCTTTAAGATCACTTTTATGGCAGTGTAACCGGGTACTGCAATGATCATTCCGGCAATTCCAAATAACAATCCCCCTATGATGATGACCAAGAAGATCTCCAAGGGATGTGATTTGACACTGTTGGAGAAAATATAAGGTTGCGAGAAGAAATTATCCACCAGTTGGCCAAAGGCAAAACCAATCATTACATATATGGTCTTGGGGAGGGTCACCGTGCTAAAATCGGCCCCTAGATTGCTGGTCATCGTTAGGGTCAGCATGAGTATCCCGCCGATAACCGGTCCTATATAGGGAATCAAGTTCAACAGGGCACATAGAAAGGCAATGACAATTGCATTCTCTATACCGAAAATAAACAGGACTATAGAGTAGATTACGAACAAGATCAAGATTTGTAGGACCAGTCCAACGAAGTACCTTGAAAGTAGGTCCTTGATCGTGTCCAAAGATTTTTTTAGACGGCTTTCCTTGTTTTCCGGTATGAATATCAGAAGGCCTTCCTCAAACAATTTACTGTCCTTTAAAAAGAAAAATGCGATAAAAAGCACACTGAACAGGCCAATACTCAAACTACCGAGAACCCCGACAAACGAATTCAGGAAATTAGGGATAAACCTAAAATCCAAGTCGGCGAATATTTTAGAGTCCTTTATACCCTGTTCAACTTCAATGGGGCTCAATCCAAAATATTCGGTCACTTGCCGGTACAGGTGTTCAAAATTGCCCTGAAGGGCATCGATATCGAGTAATGAAAGATTTTGTCCCTGGGCGACAATAAGAGGAATGAACAGGGCTATAATACCAGCGATAATCCCAATAAAAAGTAACATTGTGAGGATTACCGCCAAGGTGTTGTTGAATTTAAGCCTTCTGCGAAGGAACAGGACTATGGGTCTTCCCAAAAGTGAAGCGACCAAGGCTATGGCCATATAGATCAATACCGATTGTATTTTATACAGGAACAATAAGGTCAGGAAAACACCGACAAGGATAGCTATCGCCCTTAAAATGCCGTCTGCAATTGTTTTGGCTGTCATTGGTTAATTTTTAAAAGCATAAGATATAATATTTGCCCCCATCTGCAAGGCTTTTGTGCGTATCGCCTCTGGGTCGTTGTGGACCGACGGGTCCTCCCAACCATCACCCAAATCAGATTCATAGGTGAAAAGGAGTACCAATCGATCTTCATGTGTTATTCCAAAAGCTTGTGGTCTTTTGCCATTGTGTTCATGTATTTTTGGCAAACCTTCGGGGAAATCATAATGTTGGGAAAAAATAGGGTGGTCCGCACCCAGTTCTTCCAAGGTCTTATTTGGGAAGACCTTGGCGATTTCCTTGCGTATATAAGGTTCCATACCATAATTGTCATCAATATGCAAAAAACCGCCTGAGAGCAAGTAAGTCCTTAGATTGTCCGCTTCTTCCTGGGAAAACAATACATTTCCATGCCCTGTCATGTGCAGGAACGGGTATTGGAAGATAGTTACATTGCCCACTTCCACCGTTTCAGGTTGCTCCTTGATCTTGGTATTGATATGGGTATTGCAAAATTGTATTAGATTGGGCAATGCCGTGGGATTGGCATACCAGTCGCCTCCACCATTGTATTTTAATATGGCGATTTCCTGACTGCTGGCCAAACAGGCATATGCAAGTAAGAATAATGTACAGATGGTTTTTGAATATCCCATTCCTTGAATATACGAAGATGAATTTATCCGTTGTTTATCAAATTCACCGTGGTACAGGCCACGATGGCGGCAGTTTCGGTACGTAGTCTATTCTGGCCCAAGGAAACAGGTAAAAACCCTTTTTCATAGGCCTTGTCCATCTCGCTTTTTGAGAAATCACCTTCGGGACCGATCAGTATGGTTACATCCTTGTCTGGGGCAACCCGTCTTTTCAACTCCATTTTTTCACTATTTTGGCAATGGGCAATGAACAAGAGCCCTTTCCTTTCCTGTTCCATGAAATCATTGTAGGTCGTAATAGGGTTCAATTTTGGCAGATAAGCTTGCATGGATTGTTTCATGGCCGATTGCAAGACCTTTTCCATACGTTCCTGTTTTACGATTTTACGTTCGGACCGCTCACAGATGATCGGTGTAATTTCATCCACACCTATTTCTGTGGCCTTTTCCAGAAACCATTCGAAACGTTCATTGCTCTTTGTAGGGGCGACCACTAGATGGAACCAATACATCTTCCGATGTTTTTTTGTGGATGAGATAACCTGTGCTTTACATTTTTTGGTATCGGCCACTATGATCTTCGACTCGAAGACATATCCCTTCCCGTTCGTTATAAGCAAGTTGTCACCTTCCTTTTTTCGGAGTACTTTTACGATGTGACGACTCTCTTCAGGGGTAAAAACAAATTGGGAGACGCTATTATCCAGATCTGGGTTATAGAATAATTGCATATTCATGGGTTGTTTTTATTTAGGTTATTACATGGGTATACGATAAGGAAACTTTAAAAAAGAAGACTTTTACCGTATAGTTGGCTGGGTATTCCACTAAATACCCAACTATAGGTGAAAATACTATTTTTTTCGGACAGCCCATCTCTGTCGGCTAATAAATTTAATCTAAAAATTCCCCGACGCTCTGCCTCGGGGTTTAGCTGAAAAGTTTGAAAAACGGGGAGTTTTTCATAACACTTTGAAAAAGTGTATTTTCGATTTATGGGAGAACATATTTTGAAGAGACATAACAAGACTTTATTACTTTATCATTTGGTATTACCTTTGAAATATAGACGATCCGTTATAACGGATGAAATAGGCGAAGGACTGAAACAAATTTGTATTGGGATTTCGGAGCGCTACGAAGTTCATGCAGGGATAGGCCATGGTTTTCCGGAAATAGAGTTAAAGTTGTGGGGAGGAAAATCTTGGACAAGTGGATTTTATGCAAAATACAGTTGGTCAATATGCAAATGAAGAGGTTATAAGAGCTTACGTGAAAAATCAAGGAACAGAAAAAGAGTATAAAAATATATATAAGAACCCGTTGTGCATTTTAAACAATGCTGATTTTAATATTGTTAATTTGTCTATCGAAGATAAATTTGTTAATATATTGTACAGTAGTCAATGCAGTTATCTTCGATATTATTCTGGTTTTAAATCCTTTAAAAGTCTTAGCGTAGTTGCGTCTTATCATAAACTGGTCACATAATTGCGAAAACAATGTTTCTATCCTTTTTCGCTTTTTTCTAAACACGTAGGTTGCTTTTTATAGTTTTTCTGATTTCTCCTCATTGGAGTGTTCAATTTTATGCTACAAGATTCAAATAGGTTAAGTTGAATTTGTGCGGACAAATAACCTCTATCGCCTATTAACGTGCAATGACTTATTTGCATTTTAATGTCTTGAAGATAGTTGATGTCACGTACGGAAGCAGGACTCAAGCCAATACTTTGAAAGACTCCGCTTACAGAACAGACCGCATGCAACTTGTGACCGTAATAGTGTGAGCCTTGCGCAGCACAATAGCCCTTGTCAGGAAAGGCATACGTATCTTCCTTGCATATTTTCGAACGGAAACTTCTTGATAGTTCACAAACTTCCAAGGGCATACTATCTACAACAAAATAATCTTCGAATCCGTTAAAATGAGATGCTAACCTTAACCGAATGTTGTTGATATAATCGCCTAGTTTACGTCTTCCTCTGTTGTAGACACTTCGTTCTATTTTTGCTAATAGTAGTTTTGGAAGTTTACGAAACAAATCGTTTTCGCTATCTATACCCATAAATTCAGCCGTTAGACTTAAGCTGACTAACCCTAAGTCACTAAGTTTAGGTTGACGCCTTTGATATGATAAAAGTTGATCTTTTGATATTTTTCGTAATACTTCCAATATTCTTTCGTAATTTGCACTTAAGTTGTTCATTGTTAATGTTTTATAGCTAAAACAATTTATTGTTTATCAGTGAAATGAACAACTTTTTCTTATTGAATCATAATGCACAACGGGTAGGGGTTGACAATACACCTTTCTGTTTTTTCATCTAACATATAAAATATGTGTTCAAAAGCTGAAAGTTGTTTAATATATTGAAATAAAACTAATGAAAAAGCTATCGCTTCATTTGCTCTTGATCTGTACAATGGTATTTTGTTCCTGTAGCCGGGATGACGGCAACGAGGAGCCAAAATGCACCGAATCAATTGGAAAATTGGAGGCCAAGGTACACAAGGATGCCACCTTGCAATTTTATTCCACTACTTTTCACGATTTGGACGACAACACGATCGACATAAACGCCGATGAAATAACTCCTTATTGTATTTGGATTGGTCGTCTTTCTTTTACTTTGGAGAAAAGGACGGGAATACACGAACTGAAGATACAGGTGGCCGGAGGGTCTGGCATATACGGGGAGACTGTCTATCGGGAGCTCGATGACGACGTTCAACTGGGTCGTTTCGACCTTTATGAAGCTGAGCCGCACACTGTGGAGATCACAGCTCTAAACGATGGAAAGGTTAACGGTGTCCTCTCGGCGACCTATGTGTATTCCGGCAGCAATGATTTTCACATATTGCCGGACACCTTGCGT
Organism: Maribacter sp.; assembly: GCA_002749285.1. Lineage (GTDB taxonomy): Bacteria > Bacteroidota > Bacteroidia > Flavobacteriales > Flavobacteriaceae > Maribacter_A. The sequence goes on along the minus strand of PDPR01000019.1, from coordinate 48,821 downwards.
TTTAAAAACATTCTTTTTGAGGCCGAGTTTTTTGATCCGGCAGAAGGAAATTAGTTGGTCAAATACCGTCGATGGGAGGCTCTGCCTCGGGGCGGTTCATTCGCAGGGTGATGGCCAAAAAGGGTTTGGTTCCCCAGGACTTGACCCGAAATGAAAGAAGTGCCTCACACACCCTTGGGTCGAGGTTGTTGGTCGAATAAAGGTCGTCAAGCAGGTACAAACGCATGATGCCGACAAGTACCGTAAATGTTTTATCGCCTTTTCGAACATTCAACTATGGTGCTTTAGTTCCGTTTTGGGCAGAACGATTCTAAAATAACATTGCATGTGTAACGATTATCGTAACGCATAGGTGATTTGCATTGTGGATCGTAAGATGACCATGCCCCCATTGAGGGAAAAACCGTCACCTGCCCCTTAGGGGAGAGCATTATTTGGCTTTATGTACAAAAATAAACTTTCAATAGTCATTGAAAGTTTAAAATATTCCATATATTTGCTTTATGGATTACGGGGAAGCAAAAGATAAATTTATTTCTACTTGGGGTAGTTTGGGTACGCTTTGGGGTATCAATAAGGCAATGGCGCAAATACAGGCCTTACTTTTTATATCCATCAAGCCACTTTCCATGGAGGATATTATGAAGGAGCTGAAAATATCCCGTGGCAATACAAGTCTGAATTTACGTCAGTTGATAGATTGGGGCATTGTCACCAAAGAATTGATCGCTGGTGAGCGTAAAGAATATTTTTCTACCGAAAAAGATGTGCAGGAATTGGCCAGGCATATCGCTAAAGAACGTAGTCGTAGGGAAATTCAACCAGCAATAAAGGTTTTGAAAGATGTTTCCAGTATAAAAAATGACGGGACGGCCAAGACAAAAGAACTCATAAAACAGACCAAGGCACTACATGAATTGGCGAGCGCAGCCGATACGCTGTTACATAAAGTAGTAAACCAAGAGCAAAATTGGATTACCAAGTCATTATTGAAATTCATCAAATAAAAAAATTTGAAAACATATTTCAGTAGTTATTGAAAGTTTAGAAATTAAAAATAAATAAAAAATGGGAACGCTGGAAAACCATACCCTTTTGTACGACAAGGATTGTCCGTTATGCAAAGTCTATACAAGCGGATTCATAAAGACCGATATGTTGGATGCGAATGGTAGAAAACCATTCTGTAATATCCCTGGACAGGAAAACTATATTGACCTCAAAAGGGCGACTAATGGAATAGCATTGGCGGACACCAAAAACAAAACGGTGGTTTACGGTATGGATAGCTCGTTGAAAGTTATTGGGAACTCCTTTCCTATCGTAGGGAAAACAGGAAACCTAAGACCGATTAAATTCTTGCTGGGGAAAACCTGTTCCTTTATTTCTTATAACCGAAAAGTGATTATGCCCGGTAGGCAGTCAGGGGAAAAGGCATTCGATTGTGTGCCCGGTTTTAATTATGGATACAGCCTTGCTTACATAGTTCTTGCAGGTTTCATAACGACTATTGTTCTGTTTGTGTTTTCCGGTCTATTGCACGGACTACCAGAATCCACTATTCAGGGAGAATCAATATTGGCTTTGGGCCAAATACTATTCCAAGTCCTGTTCTTAATGGGTAAGACACGTAGGGCCATCATCGGTTATATAGGTAATTTAATGACGGTTTCGCTTATGGGCCCACTTTTGTTAATACCGGTCGTACTCTTGGGTTTATTGATAGATGTACATCAAGGCGTAATATTGGGATGGCTTGGTCTTACCGTGTCCATTATGTTTATAGGGCATTCCCGACGTGTAAAGGCATTAGGTCTCCCATCGTACCTGTCATATACTTGGATGGTTTATAGGGTTGTTGCATTGATCATTATTTTAAATGTATAACTATGGAAAAGATTGTAATCGCCGGTGGTAGTGGTTTTTTAGGGCAAGTATTGGAAAATCATTTTAAAGACCAATATCAAATTAAGGTATTGACTAGGAATCCAGTGAGGGAAAATGATATTTATTGGGATGCAAGAGCCATTGGAAAATGGGTAAAGGCACTTGAGAACTGCAAAGCCTTGATCAACCTTGCGGGGAAATCTGTTGATTGTAGGTATACGGGGAAGAACAGAAAATCGATTTACGATTCCAGGATGGATTCTACCAGAATTCTTGGTGAGGCGATCAATCAGTGTGAAAATCCTCCTGAAATCTGGATAAACTCATCTACAGCAACTATTTACAGGCATTCCCTTGATAAGGAAATGACCGAGGAAAAAGGTGAGATAGGCAATGGTTTTTCTATGGGTATTGCGAGGTCTTGGGAGGGAACGTTCAATAATATCAAAAACCCGGAAACAAGGAAAATATTGATACGGACTTCCATTGTAATGGGGAAAAATGGCGGTGCCTTTATTCCGTTAAGGAAATTGACCAAACTTGGTCTAGGTGGCAAACAAGGTTCGGGAAATCAAAAAGTGAGTTTTATCCACGAGTATGATTTTGCACGTGCTGTTGGTTTTTTAATAAACAATGGGCAGTTAAAAGGCGTTTTTAATTTAACGGTGCCCAAACCAACGGATAATAAAACACTCATGCGGTCTTTAAGGAAAGTGATGAAGATCCCTTTTGGCATCGATCATCCTGTCTGGTTATTGAGATTAGGGGCAAAGATCATTGGTACCGAGACCGAACTTGTTTTAAAAAGTAGGAATGTAATACCTCAACGACTATTGGATAATGGCTTCAGGTTTGGGTATGCCGATATTGGGGAAGTTGTTGCAAGTTTGGGTAAGCCAGACAAAATCCATCCATGATAATGCTTTTACGGACAAAACACGAATGCTGTTCAAATACGGACATTGACAACAAACAGTTAGGGGGCCATCATTATAACGGTAATGAGGAAAAATGAATTTGAAAGTGGTCCTTTCCCGACCGGATCGGTCTATCGCAAGGGTTCAAGGGCGAAACCAGGTAGGTTTCCCCCCAAATTTTGCCATAGGCCAAGGATCTGTTATTGAATAACATATCGGGCCTTGGCAGTTATGTCTTGAGAGGCGAAAACCTTTTGCCTGTATTTGTGGAACCCCACGATTCCTATCATGGCAGCATTGTCGGTGCAATACTCGAATTTAGGGATATAAGTGGACCAACCGTATTTTTTTTCTGCATTTTTCAATGTTGAGCGTATGCCCGAGTTGGCAGAGACACCTCCTCCAATGGCTATTTGCCTTATTCCGGTCTCTTTTACTGCTTTTTTAAGCTTGTCCATTAAAATATTGATAATGGTATATTGGATAGAGGCACATATGTCGTTCATGTTTTCCTCTTTGAAATTTGGGTTGTTTTTGGTCTCCCTTTGTATAAAATAAAGTATGCTGGTCTTTAGTCCGCTAAAACTAAAATTAAGACCATCTACCTTGGGTTTTGGGAAAGGGAATTTCCTAGGGTCCCCTAGCTGGGAAAATTTATCTACCAGTGGTCCACCGGGATACGGTAGTCCCAATATCTTGGCGCTTTTGTCAAAGGCTTCCCCAACGGCGTCATCCAATGTCTCCCCAAGGATCTCCATATCGAAATAATCATCCACTTTTACAATTTGGGTATGGCCACCACTGATGGTCATGGCCAAAAAAGGGAACTCGGGTCTTGGGTTTCCATCATCTAAAATGAAGTGGGCCAGGATGTGTGCTTGCATATGGTTTACCTCGATAAGGGGGATGTCCAGGCCAAGTGCCAAGGACTTGGCAAAAGAGGTGCCCACCAACAACGAACCCATAAGTCCCGGTCCGCGTGTAAAAGCTATGGCTGATAATTGTTTTTTGTCGATATTTGCCTTTAATAAAGCTTGGTGTACGACAGGTACGATATTTTGTTGGTGCGCCCTAGAGGCAAGTTCGGGTACAACACCCCCATATTCCTCGTGGATTTTTTGGGTTGAAACAACATTGCTGATGACCTTGTCATTACATAAGACCGCCGCAGAGGTGTCGTCACATGATGATTCTATAGCAAGAATATAAATGGTTTCTTTTTCCACCAGGTTTGGAATAAAAATTGAAGTACAAAGGTAAAACATTATAGCCCTATCAGAAAACTGAGAAAAATACTTGTTAGAATACTCTTGGTATTGTTGCTCATTTGTGTGTTGGGAACGATAGTGCTTTCCATGCCTTTTGTGCAGACACGTTTTGCAAAATATGCCACGAATTCGATAAATGGGAAGTACGGCACGAATATTAATATCGAGGAGATTCGCCTTTCATTGATATCCTGGGACGTGGCGGTCAAAGGTGTCTATATCGAGGACTACCGGAAAGACACTTTGTTTTATATCAATGAACTGGAAACGTCTGTCCTAAGTGCCCGTAAATTGGTGAAGGGAAGGTTGGAGTTTGGGCATATCGATATCGACAAACTCAATTTTAAGCTAAAAACCTATAAGGATACGACTATCACCAATTTGGAGGTGTTTATTGATAAGCTCGATAGTGGAAAACGAAGAAAACCGGGTACCCCCCCCTTCTTTTTCTCATCATCCAGCGTTGGGATAGCCCATAGCAATTTTAAACTGATCGATGGGAATCTTGAGAACAAGGAAGTGTTGGACTTTAGGCAATTGAACATCCTGGCAGATGATTTTATGATCGTAGGCCCTGAGGTATCCACGGACATAAAGGCCATGTCGTTTATAGATAAGCGCAATATTGAAGTGAAAAAACTTGCTACCAAGTTTAAATACACCAAACAGCAGATGCGTTTTGACACCCTGGATATCGAAACGGAAAAATCCCGATTGACCGGGAATCTTGTTTTCGATTATGAGCGGAAGGATTTTAAGGATTTTTTGAACAAGGTAAGGTTGACAGCTGAATTTACAGACTCGGACCTGGCCTCAGATGATATAAATCTCCTTTACGACCAATTTGGTGCCGGCAAAGTAGCCTCGTTCTCGGCAGAAGTGAACGGGGTCCTCAACGACCTTAATGCGGATAATCTCTTTCTGTTGTCCGAAAATACGGGAGTACGGGGTGATTTCAGTTTCAAGAACCTTTTTGCCAAAAAAAAGCCTTTTGTAATGAAGGCGAAGATGAAGAATGTAACCAGTACCTACTATGAGTTGCGATCATTGATGCCGAACTTTATAAGTAGCAAGTCGATGTCCTCTACCTTTAGTAAATTCGGGCAGTTTACCGTCCGGGGCGAGACCACTGTAACCGAGAGTTCGGTAAAGGCCAAGGTCAATTTGAATACGGTCGTAGGAAGTAGTTATGTGGATCTGGAATTGACCGACTTTAACAATATTGATAATGCGGGCTATAAGGGATTTGTCTCCTTGATCGATTTTGACCTCGGTGATTTTGTGGATAATAAGAAACTGGGGAAGACCACTCTCGATTTCAATGTAGAGGGGAAGGGTTTTGTACGGGAAAAACTGAATACCGAAGTCATTGGTGAGGTGTACAGTATAGATTTCAACAACTATGGTTATAAGAACCTAAAGGTTTCGGGTGTCCTAAAAGAGCAGCTTTTTGATGGTTCTATCCGTAGCAATGATCCAAATATCAAATTCAATTTTAAAGGATTGGCCGATTTTGGGGAGGGGCATAACAACTTCAACTTTATCGCCAATGTTGAACAGGCCGATTTAAAGAAGCTGAATTTCATCAACGATAGTGTCTCTATCTTCAAGGGGAAGGTGAATATTGACATTACGGGGAATTCCTTGGATAATATTGTGGGTGATATCAATTTTACAAAAACGATTTTCCAAAATAAGAACGATACGTATTATTTCGATGATTTCAAGGTCACATCATCATTTGGGAATGATTCTACCCGTACCATTGATATTAACTCACCGGATATCATAACAGGCTATTTAAGGGGGGACTTCAAGGTTAGGGAATTGGGGCAATTGTTCCAGAACTCCTTGGGGAGTATCTATACCAACTATAAGCCTTTCGATATATCCGAAGGGCAAACCTTGGACTTTAATTTCAAGATATACAATAAGATCGTCGATGTCTTTTTCCCTGAAGTCAAATTCCACCCCAATACCTTTATTAAAGGGGGTATAATCGCCGATGAGGGCGATTTTAAATTAACATTCAAATCACCGGGTATTCTGGCTTTCGGTAATAAGGCAGACAGTATAGATGTTAAGATAGACAACAAGAACCCATTGTACAATACATTCGTTTCCGTAGGGGACTTGTCAACCAGCTATTATGATGTGAGGGATTTTAACCTGATCAATACCACATTGAGGGATACGCTTTTCTTTAGGGCGGAATTTAAAGGGGGTAGCGAGTATAATGATAGTTATAACCTAAATTTTTACCATACCTTCAACAAGGCGAATAAATCGGTGATAGGTTTGAAAAAATCCGATATCAGTTTCAAGAACAATACTTGGATCTTGAATAGGGAAGGTAATGCCAAGAACAAGGTCATTCTCAATAAGACCCTCGATAGTATCGTGATCGAGGAAATCGTAATGAACAACAGTAAATATGAGCAAATCAGGTTGAATGGGCAATTGGCCGATTCAACTTATAAAGATCTGGAACTGCAATTCAAGATCGTTTCCTTGGACAAGATCACCCCCGAAATCGATAGTTTGAGGTTGGGGGGCGAGGTCAATGGTACCTTGAACGTGTTGCAAAAGGACGATGTGTACCTACCTTCCTCCAACTTGGGCATAACCGACTTCTCGATCAACGGGTTCCGTCTGGGGGATTTGACCCTGGGAATTGTCGGTAATCGCGACCTTACCGATTTTGTGGTCAATACCCAGATAACGGATAATGGGGTCGAAAAGCTGAGTATCATAGGGGACATCCAAAATAAGACCAAATTGCCCCAGGCGAACCTTATGGCAAATTTCAATGGTATCGATTTGGAACCGTTCAGTCCATTGGGGGAAGGGGTTATAACAAATATCAGGGGGAATTTGTTTGGCAGTGCTAAACTGACAGGTGATATCAACAATCCTGATTTTAGTGGCCTGCTGACGCTCGACAATGCCGGTATTGCGATCCCTTATTTAAACGTCGATTATGGTTTTGCCCCCAACTCCCGTGTTAGGCTATCCAAACAGTCCTTCAATTTTGAGCAGATCAAGATTACCGATGTGGCCCGAAAGACCAAGGCCACTTTGGATGGATCCATAACGCATAGCTTTTTTAGGGATTGGGCGCTGGACTTGAACGTGGATACCAATAATGGCCCTTTCTTGATCTTGGACACCCCGTTTGAAGAAGAGGTGTTATATTATGGTACAGGTTTCTTGGATGGTTCGGGCCGTATTTTTGGGTCGACAAAGGCCTTGACCATTAATGTGGACGGAAAAACAGCGAAAGGTACCTCGTTAAAGATCCCATTAAGCGATGTGGTTACGGTCGGGGATTACTCCTTTATTAAGTTTATTGAAAAGAACGAACCTGAAATCAGCCGTGAAGAGCGGATGCTACAGGAAATAGAAGGGTTGGAGATGGAATTCAACCTAGATGTTACGCCAGATGCCGAAGTGGAAATCGTTACAGACCAAAAAACAGGAAGCTCGTTAAAAGGAACCGGGGAAGGTCTGCTGTTGATACGGATCAATACCAAGGATAGGTTTGAGATGTTCGGCGACTTTGTAGTGGTCACAGGGGAATTCAACTATAAGTTCGGGGGGGTGGTCAACAAAACCTTTAAGGTGAAACCAGGGGGTACCATAGTCTGGGATCGCGACCCACTCTCCGCGGAGTTGAATATGGAAGCGGTATATTCCTTAAATGCCAACCCTGCGCCGTTACTTGATAATGCAGGTTATACACGAAGGATACCAACGAATGTCGTTATACAATTGACCGATGAGCTTCAAAGTCCGGAAATAGATTTCAGTATCGAGTTCCCGGGTACGAGCTCTATTGTACGGTCGGAATTGGAGTATCGTTTGCAAGATCCCCAAGTAGAGGAGAAGAATGCCATTTTTTTATTGGCCCAAGGTACTTTTGTGAATGACCAAAATGGAATCAATTCACAGGCCGTTACAGGGAATTTGATCCAGTCGGCATCCGGACTGTTGAACCAGGTTCTTAGCGGGGGTAATGACAAGTTCAATTTAGGGCTTTCCTATGAGCAGGGAATCCAGGATGCAAATGCCGATATTGAAACAGAGAATAGGATAGGGGTTACGGTGTCAACAAAGATTAGTGACCGTATCCTTTTGAACGGCAAGGTAGGTGTTCCGGTCGGTGGGGCTACCGAAACGGTTGTGGCGGGGGATTTTGAGCTACAACTGCTTCTGAACGAAGAAGGGACCCTGAGTGCCAAGTTCTTCAATAGGGAAAACGAGATACAGGCCTTGTTGGGGGAACGCCTAGGGTATACACAGGGTGCGGGCCTATCCTATGAAGTCGATTTCAATAGTTTTAAGGAACTTATGCGGAAAATGTTCAACAATACAAAGGACAATGACAGGTAAAGGCAAAAAGAGCCTATGCCTACTGGGGCAATGGGTGTAGGGACAGCTTATTGTTGCCCCTGGAAAAACAGGAAACCCTTGATACGGTGTAACAATTCAGGCCCGAAATGTGTTATTTGGAACACTAATGCACCTATTTTCAAACGAAAACCTTTGAGGGTGTTTTTTCCAAGGATATTAAGGGTCGAATCAGTTCTTTTTATGGAATAAGTTTGTTAATTTTGTTGGCTTGATATGGCGAACATTGGAAAAATAGGTGTTTTTACATCAGGAGGTGATTCCCCGGGAATGAATGCGGCGATACGCTCCGTTGTAAGGACCTGTGCTTATTTAAAGGTTGAATGTGTTGGTATCTACAGAGGATATCAAGGAATGATCGAGGGGGATTTCAAACCCATGGATGCGAGGAGCGTCAACAACATCATCAATAAGGGCGGTACAATCTTGAAATCCGCTCGTTGTAAGGGGTTCAGAACCAAAGAAGGCCGTCAAAAAGCATATGGGAACTTACGTAAGGAAGGTGTCGATGCTTTTGTGGTTATCGGGGGCGATGGCAGTTTTACCGGGGCAATGATCTTCAATCAGGAGTTTGATTTTCCCGTAATCGGGATTCCAGGTACCATTGATAACGATATCTTCGGGACAACATTCACATTGGGTTTCGATACGGCCTTGAACACGGTAGTTGAGGCTATAGATAAAATTCGGGATACGGCAAGTTCCCACAATAGGTTGTTCTTTGTTGAGGTCATGGGCCGTGATGTTGGCCATATCGCTTTGAACGCGGGCGTGGGTGCTGGTGCCGAGGAGATATTGATTCCTGAGGAGGATTTGGGAATGGAGAGATTGTTGGAGTCCTTGAAAAGAAGTAAGGAGTCAGGGAAATCATCGAGTATTGTTATTGTCGCCGAAGGGGATAAGACCGGTAAGAACATTTTTGAGCTGAAGGAGTATGTCGAGGAGAACTTTCCTGATTATGATGTAAGGGTCTCTGTTCTTGGGCATATGCAGCGTGGTGGTTCGCCTTCATGTTATGACCGGGTATTGGCCAGCAGAATGGGGGTCAAGGCCGTAGAGGCACTATTACAGGGGAAAACGAACCTTATGGTGGGTGTCCAGGACAATGAACTCATGCTTACCCCGATACACAAGGCCATCAAGGGCCATACCAAGATCGATAAGGAACTCATTAGGGTTTCGGATATAATGTCAATATAATTTTAATTTAAATAAATAAAAGATGTCAAAATTGAAAATAGGGATAAACGGGTTCGGTAGGATCGGAAGATTGGTCTTTCGTGTTGCGGCCAAGAATGACAATGTGGAAGTTGTGGCCATCAATGATTTGTTGGATGTTGGTCATTTAGCATATTTGTTGGAATATGATTCGGTACATGGTAAATTCGATGGTACTGTTGAGGTAAGGGACGGTAACCTTGTTGTCAATGGTAAAACGGTAAGGATAACTGCAGAAAGAGACCCCAAAAACATCAAATGGGATGCTGTTGATGCAGAGGTCGTTGCTGAGTGCACAGGTATTTTCACTACTTTGGAAACTGCACAATACCATATAGACGGTGGTGCCAAGAAGGTTGTTATCTCGGCGCCTTCAAAAGATGCCCCAATGTTCGTTATGGGGGTAAACCATAAAGATGTCAAGGCGTCTGATACCATCGTTTCAAATGCATCCTGTACAACAAACTGCTTGGCTCCATTGGCGAAGGTATTGAATGATAATTTTGGTATCGAGGAGGCCCTGATGACCACAGTTCACGCAACTACGGCCACACAGATGACCGTCGATGGCCCATCAAGAAAAGATTGGCGTGGTGGTAGAAGTGCAATGCTTAACATAATCCCTGCCTCAACAGGTGCGGCAAAAGCGGTAACCAAGGTAATCCCTGCCTTAGAGGGGAAATTAACAGGTATGGCCTTTAGGGTACCGACTGCTGATGTTTCCGTTGTTGATTTAACGGTTCGTCTGGAAAAAGAGACTTCTTACGAAGAAATCAAAAAAGCATTTAAAGCTGCTTCCGAAGGGGAACTTAAAGGTGTTTTGGGATATACTGAAGAGGCTGTGGTCTCCCAGGATTTCATTAGCGATCCAAGAACTAGTATTTTTGATGCTGGGGCAGGAATCGAATTGAATTCCAAATTCTTTAAAGTTGTATCTTGGTATGATAATGAGGCAGGTTACTCAAATAAATTGGTTGACCTGGCACAATACGTACACAGTTTGTAAGTCTTAAAATTAATTGGTATGCAATCCTGGAAATTATTGGTTATTGGATAATTTTCAGGATTCTTTTTAAATGGTGATCTATGATTTTAATTGTTGATAGTGGTGCTACAAAATCCGATTGGATCGCACTGGATGAAAAAGGGAATCAATTGTTCGTGACCCAGACCCTAGGTTTGAGTCCCGAAGTTCTTACACGTCCGGTCATTGAAGATCGTTTGGCAAATAATTTCGAACTTTCCAAGAACAGAGAAGAAGTAACGCGGCTTTATTTTTATGGTGCCGGTTGTGGCACAGAGAAGTTGAAGGTTTTCCTTAAGGGGATTTTTACCGATTTTTTCCCGAATGCCAAGGCCAATATAAAGGAAGATACCTATGCGGCTATCTATGCCACGACAAAAATTGGTCACCAGGCCATTGTATGTATTCTCGGAACAGGTTCCAATTGCTGTTATTATGACGGTAACCAACCTATCCAGAAAGTTGTTTCATTGGGTTATATCCCCATGGATGACGGTAGCGGTAATTTCTTCGGAAGAAAATTATTGAGGGATTACTATTTTCATAAAATGCCACAATCCTTGGGTATGAAATTCTCCAAGGAACATGATTTAGAGGCAGATGTGATCAAGGAGAACCTGTATAAGCAACCTAATCCGAACACCTATTTGGCGACGTTCGCCAGGTTCTTGATAGAAAATAAGGAACACCCTTATTGTAAAGGTGTTATCGAGAAAGGTTTCCAGCAATTCGTCAATAATTATATCATGCAGTTTGAACTGGCCACCAAGGTACCGATCAATTTTGTGGGAAGTATAGCATTCTACCTCATGGAAGAACTTACCACGGTATTGGAACGGAACGATCTGATTGTTGGGGAAATCCGCCAAAGACCCATTGAAGGTTTGATGGAGTTCCATAGGGCCAACCTTTAGGCTTTATTTAACGGCAATCATAGATATTTCAACATTTACGAATTTTGGTAGGTTGGCCACTTCTACAGTTTCTCTTGCAGGGGCTGTGGCTTTATCAAAATAATTGGCGTAAACATTGTTGATTTTTGGGAATTGGTTCATGTCACTAATGAAAATCGAGGACTTGACCACGTTTTCAAATGTCATTCCAGCTTCGGTAAGTACTGCTTTAAGGTTCTCCATACACTGTTTGGTCTCCTCGCCTATACCACCTTCAATGAGGTTTCCGGTCATGGGGTCTATGGGTATCTGCCCGGAAATATACAATGTATTTCCAGAAAGGACCGCTTGGTTGTAAGGTCCTATGGGTGCGGGGGCTTTTTCAGTGTTTATTATTTTTTTCATTTGACGGATGTTAGAGGTTATTTTGTTGCTATTTGTTTTCTTGTTTTTGGGATAATCACGAAATGCGGTTTATGGTTGGTTATACTTTTTATTGCTATCTGGATCGCTGGCTTCTGTTCTCCCATTTAAGGTCCTTGAGTATCGAACTTTTTATACCAATAAAGAAATACCATCTTTTATAGGTGCCAAAAGGAGTCCAGTTAAAACGCATTACAAAACTTTTTAAATCACGTTCAAAACGTAATTGTGTAAGGGTGAACCCTTTTCCTTTAAAATCATAACCGGAGGAACCACCGACCTTCCATCGGGGGGAGAGCTCAATGTCGCCAGTAAACATCAATGAATGGCGGCTGAATTCGTTCTGTCGTGCTGAATTGGAATATGATGCGGAATAGGCAAGTCTAAGGTTCCATGGGATCTTGGTGCCGTAAATGGGGTTGTCTATATCATCTTGGGAAGCTTCGGGCCCATCCATCGGCCGGTCTTGGAAATTATCGGCCTTGCCAAAAAAATCATCGGTACCACCACCACTTTGGGCTACGTAATCATAAGGGTTGTCCTCTTCCTTTTTGTCCTTTTCCTTCTTAAAAGTCTCGTTGCCTAATGAGTACCCAACATTGAAATTGGCGCGTGTTAGGCGGAAAAGGCTCCCTCCATTTTTTACATTAAGGGTGTTTATCCGTGTTCCATTGTTGTCAATGGCATAAGGGTCCAATCCTCCTGAAAAGTTTATCGACATTTTGTTATTGAGGATATTCGTACCGCCATTTACGCTTAATGGACTTAGTCTCAGGGAGTCCGACTCAAAATTATAACTAGTGGAAATATTTAAATTGTTAAGGATCGATATTTTTTTGGGTTCTGTGGCGGTCGAATCCTTGTCCCGTATCTTGGCCTTTAGGGTATTGGCCAATGAAAAACTAAGGCTGTTCGATTTGTTCAGGCTGGGTGACCCGTAAAGTGTGTTTTGGAATCGAGTGAATTGGACCACATCGCCTTTGTCATTGATATACTCATCATAGAACTGTTCAAAGGATGGGGCGTACCCATAGCTTAATGAAGGGCGCATGACATGTTGTATAGCTTGTATCTTCTTGTCTTCCCCAAAGTCGAAAGTACCATATAAGGTGGTTCCTACACTTGCGTTGAGATTATATTTGTTGAATCGGTCAAAACCGCTGATGGTGTCGGTAACGACTTTTTTAGTATCGTCATCATAGCTTTTGTTATAGGTTTGCATGGTCCAGACATCTTCGTAATTCCCCCCGACACTAACACTGAAAAATTTGGCGACCTTGAAATTGGTGGTGATGGGAATTCGGTGTTTTGCCCCCATTTTGGCCCCATCGAACATTTCTGACTTTAGGAAATCATCATCATTGGTCGATATTTTGTTCGCAGCACTCATATCGTATTGGAAATTGATATTTTGGATAATCCCTTTTTTGATACCGTCCCTTTTGGCGAATGGATAGATTCGTTCCATACTGGCCTGTAAGGTAGGCAGGGTCAGTTCAATTTTTTTTGTATTGGTATTCTGGCTGTGAGTGGCTGTCAAGCTCATATTCACAGAAGGGTAGGCCGGGAAGGTCTTGGAGTATGAAATCGAGGAATTCAGCGAATTGTTTTGGGTGTTTGGTAAATTACGTTGTTGGAGCGAGTTTCTATAGTATTCACTACTCCCCATATTCACGGAGGCGGAAAACCTTGAGTTCGGACTGGCCTTTGTGTCCTGGGAGTGTGAGATCTGTATATTCCAGTTTTTGGTAAGGCTATAATCGCTAAAACCTTTTTGACTGTTCACTAGGTTCTCGAACCTGAAGTTTATGTTCCCGGTATATTTATAACGTTTCGAATAGATCGATTGGGTCTTGAACCCCCAACTGCCGTTAGTGTAAAAATCCCCGGTAACCAATATGTCCGCATAATCCCCGATAGGAACATAGTAACCTAGGCCCTGAAGAAAATAACCCTTGTCGGCTTGGTTTCCAAAGGTGGGCATCATAACTCCCGCAGCCCTCCCCACTGTCAAGGGAAAATAGGCAAAGGGTAGGGCTATTGGTGTAGGTACATCGGCAATATAGAGGTTGCTGTACCCTGCTATGACCTTTTTCTTAGGCACGAATTTCGCTTTACGGACCCTTATATAGTAGTCGGGGTTTACTGTGTCCGTAGATGTGGTGATCCTAGCCTCACTTAAAAAATAGACCGAATCATTTTCTTTTTTGGTAATGTTGGCATAGACCTTCATGGCATCACTGCCCAATTGTCCAAGACCGGCCTGCTGTTCTGTCCTTGAGTTCCAGATAATGGCTTTTTGGGTATCAAAATTAAAACGTATAGAGTCGGGGATGACCTCGTTCTGCCCCTGTTTGAAATAGGGAAGTTGTGAATAATTACCGAGAGAATCCTTTATACGTCCGGCATATACTTCGTTCTTTGTGTAATCCATGACAATGATACCGGCACGTAACTCCGTATCCTGATATTGGATTTCGGCCTCGTTGTAGAGGTATATCTTCTGTTCCTTTTGGTTTAGCCTTACATAATCCGTTGCCTTGTATTTTATAACATCAAGCAATAAAGGAGGTTTGGTCTTTACGGTGTCAACGACCGTGGAATCGGTCATTGTGCCTTTTAAGAGCCCGGCCTCGGTAAGTAGGGGAGCGGTAATCGTATCCTGCTCAGCCTTAATGGGCAAAGGTACGATTCCCCCTTCTTGGGCATAACCAAAAACACCACCGATTAAAAGTAGGAATGGGAAAAGTAAATAGTGTTTGTTTGATTGCAAGGCTTTATATCCTATTTTTGTAATAGTATGGCTTGGTTTTTGGAAGTCAAACTTACATATATTTTTTGTTCCCCTTATAGGGTATTACAATAAATTTAACCAATTTAAAATTCTCAAATCATCTTGCGGATATGGATCTCAACCGTTTTTTTCTTGTCGTTTCATTACTATTTCCTTTTCTATACCCTGCCCACGCCAGTGATAATTGGACGCAAAGGAATGATGGTAAGTTTGTAGTGGTTTTGGATGCGGGCCATGGGGGGCATGATCCCGGTAATTTGGGAAATGGGTATCTGGAGAAGAACATCGCATTGAATATAGTCCTGAATGTGGGTAGGATATTGGAGGGCAACCCGGATATCAAGGTTGTTTACACAAGAAAGGATGATACTTTTGTTGATTTGTTCATGCGGGGCGAAATTGCCAATAAGGCAAATGCCGATCTTTTCGTATCGGTGCATTGCGATTCCCATTCCTCCGATGCCCATGGTGCCGGTACATTTGTCTTGGGCCTGCACGCCAACAAACAGAATTTTGAAATTGCAAAGAAGGAAAACTCTGTGATTTATCTGGAGGATGATTATGCGGACAGATATGCGGATTACGATATCAATTCCCCCGAGTCCATTATAGGTTTGACCATAATGCAAGAAGAGTTCTTGGATCAGAGTATCGCCTTGGCCAAAATGATCCAGGATAATCTGTCGGGCAAGTTGAACCGTGTGGACAGAAAGGTGAAACAAGCGGGTTTTATTGTATTGCATCAAACGTTCATGCCCAGTGTCTTGGTCGAGGCAGGCTTCCTTACCAATAAGTCAGAAGGGGCTTACCTGAATTCTAAAAACGGTCAGATGCAAATTGGGAAAGCGATTGCGGAGGCTATCCTCAAGTATAGAAAAAGTGTATATAACGGTAAGAACATCCCTAATAGAACGATGGAAAAGGAAATGGCACGGAAAGAGGAAGTGCCGATTCCGATGGAAAAGGAAAAACCTGTAGATGACCTGGTGTCCTCCCCTCAGGGAGAAGTACTGCCAGAACCGAAAGCTGTAGTCGGGGAAAACACTAAAAAGACAATCCCTGTCGAGGACATCGAAACCAGTGTAAAAGATACCCCGGATAAACCGGATAAGAAGAAGGCCACTGAGGTCGATATGGCTACTGCCGAAAAGAAACCATCGACCCCCCAAGTGTTCTTTAAGGTACAGATAATGGCAAGTGCCAAAGACCTTGAGCTGGTACCCCGGAATTTTAAAGGGCTTGCAAGGATAACCCAAGAGCCGTATAAGAACCTCTATCGTTATATGTACGGGAGTGCCAACTCCTATAATGAAGCGAAAATGCTGAAATCGAATGCTGAAATCAAAGGTTTTACCGGATCCTATATTGTTGCATATAAAGATGGTGTGAGAATTCCCGTGGCCGAAGCACTTAAATACGTTTCGGAATAATAACGGCAATCTCGATTTTATTTCTAATTTTGTTCTGGTCTGTTTTGAAATGAAATTGGTTTTGTACGGGAAAATGCAGGAATGTAGGTCATATTTTTTTAAACAGACGTATAATAACAGAAAAACAGATTCATTTGAAAATATCCAGGGAAATTAAAACAGGAATAATCGTAGTGGGGGGTACCCTACTTTTTATTTTAGGTTTCAGTTATCTGAAATCAACACCTTTATTTGATAACAGCAAGATATTTTATGCTGTTTATAATCATGTTGGAGGTCTTCAGACAGGTACCCAGGTCACTATCAACGGTTACAACGTGGGAACTGTAAACGATATCAGGTTCAAGGATGCTTCGGGCAATCTACTCGTTACATTTTCAGTGAGCAACGATTTTGCCTTTTCCAAGAACAGTAAGGCGGAATTGTACGATACGGGTATTATTGGGGGTAAGGGAATACAGATACGCCCTGTTTTCGACGGCGCCCCCAATGCACAGTCGGGAGATACCTTGGTTACCAACATCCGCCCTGGGTTGACAGAACTGGTACAACAGAAGCTTACACCATTACAACAAAAGATCGAGGGTGCGTTCACCAATGCGGATACATTGATTATGAACGTAAACCATGTATTGGATGCGAAGACCAAGAATGAATTAAGGGAATCCATTGCAGGTCTTAATGGGCTTATGGGTAGTTTGCAGGGCAGTGCCGGGGTTTTAAATGATTTACTGCAAAAGAACCAAGGCAAATTAGATAGTTCCCTAACAAATTTCATGGCATTATCATCCAATTTTGTACAACTTTCCGATTCACTGAACAATGTGGGATTGGGTCGGACGATGGCCAGTTTGGAATCTACGGTTGCCAATTTGGATAAAATTCTTGCCAAGATAGAAAAGGGGGATGGTTCAATGGGGAAATTTATGAAAGACGAGGAACTGTACGATAACCTGAACAATGCATCAAGGGAGTTGGATCTATTATTACAGGATTTCCGTTTGAACCCAAAAAGATATGTAAGTCTTTCTGTTTTTGGCAAAAAACAAAAAGATTATACTTTGCCGGATAACGACCCTGTGGACAAGAATAGCCCTGTGGACAAGATAGAACAACCATAAATGGAATACATCACTAATATTGCCTTTGCCCTGGTCCTTATGGTAGGGATTGTTTTTTTTGCCCGTAATGTCAAAAAACTTATTAGGAACATTAGGTTGGGAAAGGAAGTTGTGGCCAACGATAATAAACCACAACGTTGGAAGAATATGGCCAGGATCGCCTTAGGGCAGTCGAAAATGGTTGTTAGGCCCATTCCCGGAATATTACATATTCTTGTTTACCTCGGTTTTGTCATCATCAACCTGGAGGTTCTTGAGATAGTCCTGGACGGACTTTTGGGTACCCATAGGTTATTTGCGGGTCTCGGGGTATTCTATAATGTATTGATCGCATCGTTCGAGATTTTGGCCTTTTTGGTTATCGTGTCGGTAGTGGTTTTCTGGATACGTAGGAACATTGTAAGGGTCAAGCGGTTTATGAGCCCGGAAATGAAGGGTTGGCCCAAGAACGATGGTAATATGATATTGTACATAGAAACGGTCTTGATGTCCCTCTTTTTGACTATGAATGCAACGGATTTTCAGTTACAGCAATTGGGGGCGGCACATTATGTAGAGGCAGGTTCCTTTCCCATCAGTCAATTCCTCGTTCCCTTATTCGAGGGAATGTCGGTACAGGCACTTATCATTATTGAAAGAAGTGCTTGGTGGTTGCATATTGTAGGAATCCTTTTCTTTTTGAATTACCTCTATTACTCGAAACACTTACATATTCTGTTGGCATTTCCGAATACGTATTTCGGAAGGGTTGGGCCAAAAGGGAAATTCAGGAATTTGGATGCTGTTACCCAGGAAGTCAAATTAATGATGGATCCCGATGCGGACCCCTATGCCGAACCTGCAGGTGATGCCGATGAACCTTCGAAATTCGGGGCTTCCGATGTTATGGACCTTAGCAGGGTACAATTGCTCAATGCCTATACCTGTACGGAATGTGGCCGTTGTACGAGTGAATGCCCCGCAAACCTTACAGGGAAGAAACTTTCCCCAAGAAAGATCATGATGGATACCCGTGATAGGCTCGAGGAAGTAGGGAAGAACATAGATGCCAACAAAGGGAGCTTTGCCGATGATGGCAAGCAGTTGTTGGATGATTATATCACAAGGGAGGAGCTATGGGCCTGTACCTCCTGCAATGCCTGTACAGAGGCATGCCCTGTGAGTATAGATCCACTATCCATTATTATGGACATGAGGCAGTATTTGGTAATGGAACAATCTGCCGCACCGTCCGATTTAAATAATATGATGGGCAATATAGAGAATAATGGGGCACCTTGGCCTTTCAATCAAATGGATAGGTTGAACTGGAAAGATGAGGCATAAAAAATAATTGATCCTTTATTATGGGAAGCGAATTGAAAGTACCGACAATGGCAGAACTCTTTGCAGCAGGAAAGCAACCTGAGGTTTTGTTTTGGGTGGGCTGTGCAGGAAGTTTTGATGATCGGGCAAAGAAAATAACCAAGGCCTTTGTTAAGATACTGAACAAGGCCAATGTTTCATTTGCGGTTTTGGGGGCAGAGGAAAGTTGTACAGGTGATCCGGCAAAAAGGGCCGGAAATGAATTTTTGTTCCAAATGCAGGCTGTCACCAATATCGAGGTCATGAATGCCTATGGGATAAAAAAAGTCGTCACGGCTTGTCCACACTGCTTCAATACCCTAAAGAACGAATATCCGGGCTTAGGGGGTAATTACGAAGTGGTACACCATACCGAGTTCTTAAAACAATTGCTGGATGATGGTCGAATTACCTTGGAAGGGGGTATTTTCAAGGGGAAACGGATCACCTTTCACGATCCGTGTTATTTGGGCAGGGCAAATAATGTTTATGAAGCCCCAAGGGACCTGATTAGGAAGTTGGATGCCGAATTGGTCGAAATGAAGAACTGTAAATCCCGAGGGTTATGTTGTGGTGCAGGTGGGGCCCAAATGTTCAAGGAACCTGAAGAGGGGGAGAAGGACATTAATGTAGAACGAACGGAACAGGCTTTGACCACCCAGCCGGAAATTATAGCCGCTGCCTGTCCCTTCTGCAATACAATGATGACCGATGGCATCAAGAGCAAGGAAAAGGAAAAGGACATTAAGGTTATGGATATTGCAGAGCTCATGGCTACCGCGGAAGACCTTTAACCATAATCCCAAAATCAAATACTATGTTAGCAGAATTCAATACTTTGCCAGATTCATCCAGAATTTGGATATATCAGGCCAATCGTAGTTTCTCGGAGCAGGAACTACAGGAAATCAGGAAATCGATAGAGGCATTTATAGAGGGGTGGACGACCCATGGAAGTAATTTGAAGGCCGGCTATGTGATACGCTACAAAAGATTTATAATCTTGGCCTTGGATCAGACAGAGACTTCCGCTTCAGGCTGCTCCATAGATGAATCGGTACGTTTTATCCAACAATTGGAAAAAAAATACAATGTGGACTTGCTCGATAAAATGAATGTATCCTACAAACAAGGTGAATATGTCGCTTATAAGACCTTGAATGAGTTCAAGAAAATGGCGAAGCAAAGGGCAGTTTCAAAGAATACCATTGTCTTTAACAATTTGGTCGCCAATAAAGGGGAATATCTTGAACATTGGGAGGTGCCGGCCTCTGAAAGTTGGCATAGCCGTTTTATGTAGATGTTTTTTGGTATTGTATTTGCAACCCATCTTCCAATGATTCATGAAAACCACTGGAATGCAATATTCTTTTTGTTTTTAAGTTACTCCCTTAGACTTGTCCCATATGCGATTGTATAGCATTCTTCCTTTCTTCTGTTTTTTCGTTCTCTGTGCAAATGCCCAGGTTGACCCTTTGGTGGTAAGGGATAGTGTTTCCCAAAAAAGATGGGTCGACCGTAAATATGAAGCCATGAGCCTTGATGAGAAATTTGGGCAGTTGTTCATGGTAGGTGTGGCATCCGGCCAAGATAAGGCAAGTATAACCAAGGTTAGGTCATTGATAAGGGAACATCACATAGGTGGTGTGATCTTTTCGACCGGAGGGCCTGTTCGGCAAGCCAAGATCACAAATTCATTCCAAGCGGTATCGAAGATTCCGTTAATGGTCGGTTTGGATGCGGAATGGGGGCTGGCCATGCGATTGGATTCTACGTATGCCTTTCCATGGAATATGACATTAGGGGCCATTAAGGATAATTCCATTGTAGAAAAAGTAGGTCGGCAGATAGGGTTACACGCCAAACGTTTGGGGGTACATATTAATTTTGCCCCTGATATCGATATCAATACAAATCCCCTGAACCCCATAATCGGTAACCGTTCATTTGGGGAGGATCGGGACAATGTGGCCAACAAGGGGGTTGCCTTTATGCGGGGAATGGAAAGTGCAGGGGTTCTCTCAAGCGGAAAACATTTCCCAGGGCATGGCGATACGGCAACAGATTCCCATCACGCCTTGCCTTTGATGGCGTTTTCCAAACAACGGTTGGACAGTCTAGAGCTATACCCTTATAAAAAGCTGGTCAAGGCAGGACTTAGTAGTGTGATGGTGGCCCATTTGAACGTTCCTGGTCTGGAAATCAAGAAAGACCTGCCGTCTTCCTTATCAGAACAGATAATTTCAGGGGTGCTAAAGGAACAAATGGGTTTCAACGGTCTGGTTTTTACCGATGCCCTGAATATGAAAGGGGTCAGTACCCAAGGAAAAGATGGGGATGTGGAATTGGCGGCCTTTTTGGCTGGGAATGATATTTTATTAATGCCTACGGAGGTGCCCAAAGCAAAGGAAAAACTTTTAAGGGCGTATGAAAGCGGAAAGATCACGGAGGAAAGATTGGCAAGTTCGGTCAAGAAGATCCTAATGGCCAAATATAAGGTAGGTCTAAATTCTTATAAGCCTATAATTATCGATCACTTGTACGAAGACCTCAATGGTCTGCAGAATGATCTTATTTACGAAGAGGCCATTGAGAATGCCATTACGGTAGTCAAGAATAAGTTCCACCTCTTGGGGATCAAAAAGTTGGAGAACAAGAAAATCGCCTATGTAAAATTCGGTGATGCGGATAGCCGGCCATTTATAGATGCATTGAACAAATATGCCGAGGTTACCCAAGTGAACGCTAAGGATATAACGACCTTAAAAGAAAGACTGAAGGAATTCAACCTAGTGATCATCGGGCACCATAGAAGCAATAAAAATCCATGGAAACCCTATAAGTTCACCAAAAAGGAACTGGGCTGGCTTCATGAGGTAGCCAACAAGAGGACCTCGAACCTTATATTGGCCGTATTTACAAAGCCTTATGCCTTGATGGATGTGGGCTCTTTTGAAAATATAGATGGGGTAGTGGTCGCATACCAAAACAGTGTCCTCGCACAACAGAAGACCGCACAGCTCATATTCGGTGCGATCGAGGCCAAAGGTATCTTGCCAGTTTCTGCACATGATATATTTCCCGTGAACACTACGGTCCAGTTGAATTCATTAAAACGACTTGGGTATAGTACCCCCGAACGGGTAGGGTTAAGTTCAGAAGGTTTGGCCGAAGTAGATCGATTGATGAAAAACGGACTCGATTCGTTAATGTTCCCTGGCGGTCAGGTATTGATCGCCCGTAAAGGTAAGGTGGTGTACAATAAAGGTTTTGGGAAACCTACCTATTCATCGGAAAGTAAAATAACGACCGGGCATATTTATGATCTGGCCTCCTTGACAAAGATATTGGCAACCTTACCTGTATTGATGAAGATGGAGGAAAACGGTAAAATAGCCTTGAACGATACTTTTCAGGACCTTATACCCGAGTATTCGGAATCAGCGCTTAAGAATGTCACCGTTCTAAAGGCATTGTCGCACTATGGGCGATTACCGGCCTGGATAGCCTTTTATGCAAGTACATTGGATGAAAAAAAGAAACCGTCCTCGGAATTTTATCGCAATGCACCTACTGAGGGCTTCAGTATCAAGGTATCCGATAACCTCTATCTGACAGATGCCTACAAGGATTCCATCTATGACCGTATAGGGCGGCAAGATTTAAAATCAAACCGGTACCGATATAGTGATATCGCATATTATGTGATGAAAAAATATATTGAGGACACCTATAAAACCCCATTGGATAAATTGGTCGATGGGTTTTTGTACAAGCCCATAGGGGCTTTCAATACAAGTTACAATCCGTTGGAAAAATTCCCCAAGAATAGGATCGTGCCTACCGAAGAGGATAAGTATTACCGTTACCGGACCGTTCAAGGATATGTACACGATATGGGAGCGGCCATGCAAGGTGGTGTAGGAGGGCATGCGGGTTTGTTCAGTAACGCCAACGATGTGGCCAAGATCATGCAAATGTATCTTCAAGGAGGGGAATATGGCGGGGTGCGTTTCCTGGATTCAAGGACCATTAAGAAATTCAACACCTGTTACTTCTGTGACAAGAATGTCAGGAGGGGAGTGGGCTTTGATAAACCACAGTTAAAGGACAAGGGGCCAACTTGCGGATGTGTCTCCCACAAGAGTTTCGGCCATAGTGGTTTTACCGGAACCTACACTTGGGCAGATCCCGAAGAGGAGATTGTTTATGTGTTCCTATCAAATAGGACATACCCAACAGCATCGAACACCCTTTTAGTTAAATCTGCGTTAAGAACAAGAATTCAGCAGGCTATTTACAATGCTATTATCAATTAAAAGGTAGTTTTGTAAAATAGGAACGGACATTCGGAAGTCTTGACATTTTGTTTTTATGACTGAATGGTCAAATTTTTTAAGGGGGGAAGGGAGCTTGATCGAGTATGTATGCACCTTCGACCCTAACCTGTTTCTTGTCAAACCATAAAATTCCCAACGAGTGAAAATAGCTATTGTATGTTACCCTACATTTGGTGGCAGTGGCGTTGTTGCCACGGAACTGGGCATTGCCCTGGCCAATAGGGGCCATAAAGTCCATTTTGTCACATATCGCCAACCGGTTCGGTTGGACCTGTTAAGCCAACGAATACACTTTCACGAGGTTCACGTGCCGGAATACCCTTTGTTCCATTACCAACCTTATGAATTGGCCTTGTCAAGTAAATTGGTGGATACGGTAAAACTGTTCGGTATAGAGCTGTTGCATGTGCACTATGCCATCCCACATGCCTATGCCGGTTATATGGCCAAGAAAATGTTAGAGGAAGAAGGTATTTACCTACCCATGATAACGACGCTTCATGGTACCGATATAACCTTGGTAGGCAAACACCCTTTTTATAAGACTGCTGTAAATTTCAGTATCAACCAATCGGATGTGGTCACATCGGTTTCAGAAAATTTGAAGCAACGGACCTTGGAGTTCTTTGATATTAAGAAGGAGATCGAGGTCATCCCGAATTTTATCGATATCAGCAAATATGAAAATCCTTCCTATACTGATTGCCAACGATCTTCAATGGCCCAGGACCATGAGCGTATAATCACCCATATCAGTAATTTTAGACGGGTAAAGCATATTCCGGACGTGATACACATCTTTGATAAGATCCAAAAGGAAATCCCCGCTAAATTGGTTATGGTGGGTGAAGGGCCAGAAAAGGAAAATGCGGAATTCTTATGTGAACAATTGGGTATTGCGGACAAGGTTCATTTTTTAGGGAACAGTAATGAGACCGATCGGATCCTCTGTTTTTCAGATTTATTCCTATTGCCATCCAAGGCGGAAAGTTTTGGTTTGGCCGCCTTGGAGGCAATGGTCAACAGGGTACCCGTGATATCGAGTAATGCAGGTGGTATACCAGGGGTCAATGTAGATGGGGTCACTGGTTATTTGAGCGATGTTGGTGATGTGGATGAAATGGCAAGTAATGCATTGAGGATCTTGAAGGATGACGATACCTTGGGGAAATTCAAGGACAATGCCGCCAAAGTGGCCAAAAAATTCGATATCCTAAATGTGCTTCCCTTGTATGAGGCCATATATTTAAAGGCTTATAACACTAGGTTGAATGCAAGCTCGAGATAAGATGAGACACATGTATGTATTTGTTTTTGCTATTATCCTCTCTTGTAATGGACAGAAAAAGGCCACTACGGATAAAGAGGGGGCATTGAATGATGGAACGGGAAAACTTACCATGGTATTAGAGGACAATTACAGTGGGTTGGGTACTCCGGAAACCTTGATAATCAAGGATAGTAAGTCCTTAAGAAGATTCTTCATGAAGGTAAATCGGACACGAAAGCCAGGGTTGCCGTTGCCAGAGGTGGACTTTTCCAAGGAAATAGTCTTGATTCATTGCTTTGGGGAACAGCCTCTTGGTAGGCAGGTCTCTTTGTCGGTTGTAGATGAAAATGAGCATGAATTGATATTGAGGTCGCTGACTGCTAAAAAGAAAGGAAAACCGCCTTCCTCGGTAATCGTGAGTCCGTTCAAGGTCTATAAGATGCCATTGACATCCAAGAAGATTACTTTTCAGGAAGAGCGGTAAGGTCATATATGTAACCTGATATATGTAACCTGTATGTAACCTGCCGATAATCCATGTAGTTTAGACAATTTTATTTGTGGGGTATTTGTTTCCTGGTTACTTATAAGTCTAAATCATTAATCTGATGAAAGATAAGATACTATGTGCCTTGGTATGTTCATTTCTTGCCTGCGCCCCGGTTTTTTCACAAGATTAATTACAACTTACAGCTAAGGATAGATAGTCCAAAGCTCCTGGATGGTCGGTGTCGGATATAATTTCGTGGATGATTCCGGTGATGTTTTCGATGAACTTTTTTCGATTGATGAACAATGGAATGCCGTTGCATTTTCCTCAAGGGCAAGTATTGGAAAGTACTTTAAGATAAAGGCCATAGGTGCCTATAATAAGTATAAGGAGGATAAGGTCATAGATAACAGGGTAAATACTGGTGAAATAACCTATCTGGGATTGGACGCAAGATTGACCTATGATTTGAACAGGTTAATGGGGGAGACAGGATGGTTCGATTCGTATATTGGGGTTGGTGCAGGATATACCGATGCCAATAATCAAACAAGGGGCACCTATAATGCCTTAATTGGCTTTAGGACATGGTTTTCAGAAAGATGGGGTATGGACCTAAGTTCTTCAGGGAAATGGGCTATGGGAAATGATGAGGCGAAAAACCATCTTCAACATGCTGTTGGTGTGGTTTATCAATTTGGCATGGAAAAAGGGCTTAGCAGGAAAGGGAAGCAAAAATTGGGGATGATCGAGGCCATGGAAAAGGAAAAACAGCGAATTGCGGATTCCTTGGCCAATGAGCAACGAATCAAGGATGAGGCCGCCTTGGCAGAGCGTTTGGTCCAAGAAAAGGAGAATGCCAGGTTGGCGGCTATTGAACAAGCTAAAATCGATGCGGAAAACCAGCGCAAACAAGATTTGAAGGATGCTGTAAATGCTTTGGGCAAGGTTTACTTCGATTTGAATTCATCGCATTTGAATACACCCCACAAGAAAATTTTGGATCAATTGGCAGTGATCATGGAGGAAAACCCATCGGTGACCATCTTTATTGGGGGACATACCGATTCAAGAGGGGCGAAAACTTATAATTTATGGTTGTCCGAACGTCGGGCAAAACGTGCAATGGAATATTTGGTAGCTAAGGGAATAACAGCCGACAGACTGCAAATAGGGGCTTTTGGAGAAACTAAATTGGTCAATGAATGCGATGGCCATACCCGTTGTCCCGAAAGTAAGCACAGGCTTAATAGGAGGGCGGCCTTTGAGGTGATCGGGTTTTAATGGCCTAAGGCTCCTTAAGTTGGATTAAACCTTCTTGGGAAAGTATCTAACAGTACGGCTCTGTTGGACTGTCTGTATCATGTTCTATGATTTTTATTCTTACTTTTAAGATATAAAAGGGGAAGTGTACTATTTTTGGACATTGGATTTTGTAAACAAAAAAGGTAGCCAGCGAGAGGGGTTGGATGGACAATTATAAAAAAGCATATTTGGCCGGAGGATGTTTCTGGGGAATGGAGGAACTCTTTAGGTCACGCTCAGGGGTAAAGGATACCGAGGTAGGATATCTTGGTGGGGAGAACGAACACCCTACCTACAAAAACCACCCAGGCCATGCCGAGGGTATTGAGATCACCTATGATCCTTCCATTACCTCGTTTAAAGGGCTTTTGGACTATTTTTTCAGGATACACGACCCAACTACGGTCGATAGGCAGGGGAATGATCTGGGATCCAGTTATCGCTCTGCCATCTTTATCCAAAATGAAGAAGAGAAAAATGATGCGGAAGAAATGATAGCTACCGTTGATGCCTCTAAAAAATGGGAGGGTAGGGTAGTGACAACCTTGGAGCCTTTTACGGTTTTTTGGCCGGCAGAACCCGAACATCAGGATTATTTGACGAGGAACCCTAATGGGTATACCTGTCATTTTGAGCGTTTTACGGAAAGTTTTTTATAGGAATGGATGGGGATGTCCCCTTTCCTCGTGTATGTTCGGGGTGTAAAGGGGCTCTTTTTTTTGCGTATTGCGATCGTGACCTTCCCTGTTGGTGGGCCTGTGGCGTATTGGCGGCATCACAAAACCATCTGGCCTATCTATAGTATGGCCAGTGACCAGAGGGGTTTGGGACAGTCCCAATCGCAGGGCGATAGCCAAAAAGGGTTCGATTCCCTGGGACTTGCCTCGAAATAATAAAAGTTTTTTCGGAAGTATGGCCCGTACCCTTGGGCCACGGTTGTTGATTGTATTTGTCCCATCCGACACGTTCGTTGAACATGGATTGCACATAAAGGTATGCGGACATGGTAAGAGGGGGGTATAAAATCATTCTGTATTATTTTAAATTAACACTTTAACGGGAATCGACTATGGTTCTTGGATGGGGGCGATAAAAAGCCTTTAACAGAACAAAAAACCACTTATTTTCGCTTAAACCCAAAAAGTTTAAACGAGTTCTGAATATAGAAGTTACTGAAAAAGTGTTTTTTGAACATTGGAAGAACTATATCTCTGAACCAGAAAAATCACTACGGATGCTACCTGTTATGAAAGTGAAGTTCGTTTCCCTACCAATCAAAAGCTTTTATGGGAATCTGTCCATTGGCTCTACAAACAAGTTAATCAGGTTTGTAGGTCTTTAAAAATAAAACGTCAAGAACCAAGTATGCCAAATGGGCAAGGCGTTATGTCGGCTATAGCAAAGTGCGGAGAAAAACCGTAAAAAAGAAGCGATCCATTGCCGGGGCATTGTCGAAACTCTTGCACAAACTCTTATCAGAAATAAAAGGTGTTGAATCTGGCGCCAAGGTAAACAAGCTTCAGATAGATGGCATTGACTTTATCCAAAAAATAAGTTTCGATAATCTTAATGAAGACACCCAATTCAAAAACACCGTTTAAAAAGCACAAGGACTTACAAAGACCAAAGTGAAAATTGCAGGTGTAGATGCTATTTATGCCACCAACAAAACAGGGTCTTTGCTGCCTAGAACCATATACAGACCGATTTCAGGCCAAAAGGAAGGCCCTCAAGACACCATAAGAGCCAAAAACAGTTGAAAAAATGATTGCCAAAAAACGTGCTTTTCGCCTAGAAGGAAGTTTTGGAAAAGAAAAAGAACATTACCATTTAAAAAAGATAAAAGCAAAAACCAAGTCCACGGAAAAACCCTGGATATTCTTTGGGATACATACAGCCAATTGCCTTGAAATTGGAAGGCGAATGCAGCAAGAGATACTGCAAGAAACAGCCTGGTTTTTTTATGACTAGATAGTGGTTTTTGCGCTTACTTCTGAAAGTGCCTATGAAGTTTGTGGCTTCGATCGTCACGGTCTTACTTTCCGATACAGAAATTAGCAAAGATATTACCTAATAGGTCGTCAGATGTGATCTCCCCGGTAATCTCCCCGAAATGGTATAGGGCTTGGCGGATATCTATGGACAAAAGATCTCCCGATATGCCGTTGTCCAAGCCGAAATTCACTTTTTGAACCTCTTCCAGGGCTTTTAACAGCGCATCGTAATGGCGGGTGTTTGTAACAATGGTCTCATTGTTTCGCAAGGCTCCGGTATTGACAAAATGTAAAAGCTGGTTTTTAAGGGCATCGACACCTTCCCCGGTTTTTGCCGAGATCATCTGAAAAGTGGTTCCATCAACATTGGTGAGCAGTAGTTCAAGGGATTCCCTTTCCTTGGCACTCATGATATCGATTTTGTTCACAAGGATCACCATTGGTTTTTCAGGGTGTTCCATGGCTATTTTACCGACTTCGGTCTGTAGGCCTTTTAGGTCGATTTCCGATTTCTTGAATTCCTCGGCACTATGAAGGAACAGTACCACTTGGGATTGTGTTATTTTTTCGAATGTTTTCATGATCCCTATATTCTCAACGATATCCTGGGTCTCCCGGATACCTGCCGTATCAATGAACCGAAAACCGATACCCCCTATGTTCATCTCATCCTCTATGGCATCCCGTGTAGTGCCTGCGATATCCGATACAATGGCACGTTCCTCGTTCAACAGGGCGTTCAGTAAGGTGGATTTCCCCACATTGGGCTCCCCGACGATCGCGACCGGGATTCCGTTCTTGATCACATTGCCTACGGCAAAGGAATCGACCAATCGTTTCAGTACCTCTTGTATCCTAAGCAATAGGGCCTTGAACCGGGGGCGGTCCGCAAATTCGACATCCTCTTCGGCAAAATCCAATTCCAGTTCGATCAAAGAGGCGAAATCCAACAGTTCATCCCGTAATAATTTTATCTCGTTGCTGAACCGACCGCGCATTTGTTGCATGGCTATCTGATGTGAGGCTTCGTTCTCACTCGAAATCAGATCGGCAACAGCCTCGGCCTGACTTAAATCAAGTTTCCCGTTCAGGAAGGCACGAAGGGTAAATTCGCCCGCACTGGCC
This sequence comes from Maribacter sp., assembly GCA_002749285.1. GTDB lineage: Bacteria > Bacteroidota > Bacteroidia > Flavobacteriales > Flavobacteriaceae > Maribacter_A. The sequence goes on along the minus strand of PDPR01000019.1, from coordinate 19,568 downwards.
ATGCGGCATCCCTTGCGAAGGAACAATTGAATGATCTGCTGCTGTATGTACGGCGACCCATGGCAGGAAATCTCGACCACATTTTCCCCCGTATAGGAATTGGGGCCTTTAAAGAGGGAGAGCAAAACCTCGTCGAGGGTCTTGTCCCCATCCATTATATGGCCTAAATGAATCGTATGGCTTTTCTGTTGGCCCATATCCTTGCCATGGATAGAGGTAAAGACCCCATTGGCCAATGTAATGGCGTCCTTTCCCGAAACACGGATAATGGCGATTGCCCCCGCACCTGAAGGTGTGGCTAGGGCAACAATGGTGTCTGATGGGGCCATGGAATGTGATTTTAACGCAAAAATAGGCAAATCCGGGTTATTTGTCATCGGGCTGGGGCAGTGTGACCGGATTGTGTCGGTCGGTGGTCGCTTGGATAAAGGTTCGGGGAGATACACCCCCGTGGGTATTGGTGATATGGAAACGGAAAGACCAAGGCCGGTCAGCACCAAGGATACTTGGACCCAACAAGAAAAAATGCCTTTGTTATTGTAACAGAAGACTTGTTTTTGCGTCGTATTTGTAGTTATTCACCTTAAATCGATCATAAAATGGAAATTAGGAATCAAAATATTGCATTGCGGGAAGACAGCCAGCTTCTTGTCATCACCCATCTAACCCAATATCTGGATTATGTTACGGGGTTTGGGGGGGTGATAGTCCCTCTGATCCTATGGTTATCCAATAAGGATACCGTTCTGGGGATGAACGAGCACGGCAAAGCGGTCATTAACCTACAATTGAGCCTTATCCTCTATGTGGTTATCGGGATCCCGGGTATTCTGCTCTTAGGGCTAGGGGTACTACTTTTGGTGTTCGCGGGAATCCTTTCCTTGGTAATGCCCGCTGTAAATGCTGTACGGGCCAGCAATGGTGGGTCGCCCAGTTATTTCGGTACAATTCGGTTCATAGCCTAAAAAACACCCAGAACTCGTTTAAATTTTTTAGGCTTGCCGGAAAATTGCCATTTTCTACCCTGTTTTTGTCTTTTTTTACTTCCGTAGCCCTGCCATGCAACTTTTCAACAGGACAAAAAACCGGTGATTTTCGCTTAAACCCAAAAAGTTTAAACAAGTTCCCATAAAAAAAAGACCACCTGTACAAGGGGTCTTTTTTTATTTATCAAGATCGGGTGTTTCTAGCCGTTCAACATTACCGGCATCACAAGCATGGTAACATGCTCGCCCTCATCCAGACCATCGATCGGGGTAAGGATCCCGGCCCTGTTGGGCAAACTCATTTCCAAGGATACATCGTCGGACTCCAGGTTGTTGAGCATCTCGGTCAAGAACCTGGAGTTAAAGCCGATTTGCATATCATCACCTTGGTAAGAACAGGTTAAACGTTCTTCCGCCTTATTGCTGTAATCGATATCCTCCGCGGATATATTCAGCTCGGCCCCTGCGATCTTCAACCGTATTTGGTGCGTGGTCTTGTTCGAGAAAATGGAGACACGCCTTACGGAACTAAGGAATTGGTTTCTGGCAATAGTCAGTTTGTTGGGGTTCTCCTTGGGGATCACCGCTTCATAATTGGGGTATTTACCGTCGATCAAACGGCAGATCAATTCTGTATTGCCAAAACTGAATTTGGCATTGCTATCATTGTACTCGATGGTAACATCCGACTCACTTCCCGACAATATCCCCTTCAACAGGTTCAATGGTTTTTTGGGCATGATGAATTCCGCCACTTGGGAGGCGGTAACGTCCATTCTTTGGTATTTCACCAATTTATGTGCATCCGTAGCGACAAAGGTTAGGTTCTCAGGGGAAAATTGGAAGAACACCCCGCCCATTATAGGTCTTAGGTCGTCATTTCCGGTAGCGAAAATGGTTTTGTTGATCGCTGTTGTCAATATATCCCCCATAATTACAGTGGAGCTGGGATTGTCCAATTCAACGGCCTTTGGGAATTCGGCCCCATCGGCATATGCTAGGGCGTATTTACCATAGTTGCTGCTGATCTCAACAGTATTGTTGTCATCTACCACAAAGGTTAGGGGTTGCTCGGGAAAGGTCTTTAATGTCTCGAGCAATAATTTGGCCGGTACCGCAATGGTCCCTTCATTGTCAGAATCGACTTCAAGTACCGTGCTCATGGTAGTTTCGAGGTCGGATGCTGAGACCGTTAATCTGTTTTTCTCTAGATCAAATAGAAAATTGTCCAGGATGGGTAAGGTGTTGCTGTTATTGATCACCCCCCCTAGAATCTGTAATTGTTTAAGTAAATAAGTACTGGATACTATAAATTTCATTCGCTCTTCTTTTTTCTGAATTACTTTTTGTTCATTTTATCTTTACAGGCCATGCCCCTTTTAAAATCGATTGAACATACTACACGCAATCAAACAAAGATATTTTAATTGTCCTTTCCAATGAAACAAACTTATCAACACTTGCCATTATCCGGGAGGGCGTCCTTTTTTTTGGGGTAGAACAGGGTAAACGTTGTTGTGTGCGTTGGTATAGCCCGTAAATAGGCATAGTGGCAATTTGTGTCCGGATACCGTTAAACCCTTCCAATATGAAAATACAGTCTGGATATACCCCCCTATGTTTATAAGTCCGTCCGTCAAATAGGCCAAAGGGAGTCAGATTTGGATGGGAATTCGGATGCTTTCGCAACCTTGGGTCCCTTGGTTTCCGGTCTGTCCCTGAACGGTATTTTGGTCTTGCCCCAAGTGGTATTTTGGGTGCCTTTGGATTTCCCATATACGTTTAAATGGTCTTTGTCCACCAATGTCCATAGGTGAAAACGGGGATATCCTATAATGGTTCCAAGGGCAATGTACCCTGTCTGGTACGAATGTCGATTTTACAATGCGTTTCGGTATTTACAGGAAGTTGATGGTGACCGTGTCCCGGTAATCGAGCCCCAGTAGGGTAGAGGCCCCACCAACGGTGTCCAGGTTACTTTTGTAAATGGCAAGTTCTATATAGCCCGAAGAGTTGAAGAGGGCAAGTAGGTCACCGGCACCTTTTCTTTTGTTCCGTTCCAGGTCGTAATTGACGATATCACTATAATTGTCCAGTATTCTGGTAATCAGGCTGGTTCGTGCGTGCAATTCATAGGTACGCCCTTTTCTATATGCCTCGAACAGGGTTTTTTCTATGTTGGTCACCACATTGCCATAATTGTCGATATAGATTACACTGCCCACGATCTTTTTGCCATTATCGGTTATTCTAGGTGAAAAATCCCTAAGGTCCCTTAAATCGTCGAAGGCCTTGCCAACAACCTCCAATGTGCCTCCCCGAACGATATGGCATGCCACTTTGACAAAAACATCCATTACGGGGAAAGGCCCGTTCGCGGTATTGGGTATATTGATCTCGATGACTTTTTCGGGTTTTATTTCCGAGATGATCAACCCAATGACACCATTGTTGGAGGTGACGAAATAATGCCCGTCAACGAACACCACGATATGTTTGTTCTCCGGGGTCGCCTCGGAATCGACACCGACGATATGTATGGTGCCCTTTGGGAAGCTTTTATAGGAGTTCTTTAGGATGTAGGCACATTCATGGATATTGAACGGACTTATATTGTGTGAAATATCAACGATCTTGGCATCGCCGAGTTCCTTGTATATGGAACCTTTCAAAGCACCAACAAAGTGGTCCTTAAGCCCGAAATCGGTTGTTAGGGTAATGATTGCCATGCAGCAATGTTGATATGTTTTTAGTTCGCCAAACCTAAATTTTACTTAAATTTGTCAAACAAAATTAAACAAAAAACAGCCAAGTGAAATTATTATTCCTGGCTTTAATTCAACAATCTACAATTTTTTGAGCGAACTTACTCTAGAACTTATCGAGATCAGTCCAAGGGAGTTTTTTGGACAAGGGGACGAGAATATCGACATTATAAAAAAGTATTTCCCAAAGCTCAAGATCGTGGCACGGGGAAACAAGATAAAGGCCTATGGGGACGAGGAACTTTTGGAGGAATTCGACAAAAGGTTCGACATGCTCTCCCAGCATTTTATAAAATACAACAAGTTGGACGAAAACAGTATAGAACGGGTATTGACCAGTAATGACAAGACGGACTATGAATCGCCCGAAAACAGTGGGGAGATCCTGGTACATGGGGTAAGTGGCCGGTTGATCAAGGCCCGTACCGTGAACCAACGAAGATTGGTGGATGCCTCCCTTAAGAACGATATGGTATTTGCCATTGGCCCTGCGGGAACGGGCAAGACCTATACTGGCGTGGCCTTGGCAGTAAAGGCACTTAAGGACAGACAGGTAAAACGGATCATCTTGACCCGGCCTGCTGTTGAGGCAGGGGAGAACCTTGGTTTTTTGCCGGGGGACCTTCAGGAAAAACTGGATCCCTATATGCAACCTCTATATGATGCCTTGAGGGATATGGTACCGGCAGAAAAATTGGCGCACTATATAGGGAATGGCACCATACAGATCGCACCAATGGCCTTTATGAGGGGACGTACCTTGGACAATGCCTTTGTGATTCTGGACGAAGCCCAGAATACCACACATGCGCAAATGAAAATGTTCCTTACACGTATGGGCAAGAATGCCAAATTCCTGATTACCGGTGATCCCGGGCAGATAGACCTGCCCAGAAGGGTCATTTCCGGATTGAAGGAGGCCTTGTTGATCTTAGGGAATGTTGAGGGTATCGCTATGGTATATCTTGACGACAAGGATGTCATCCGCCATAAACTGGTCAAGAAAGTAATCAATGCGTACAAAAATATAGAACATCAGAATTAGGCATACCAATGGGCAAAACGATAACGAATACCGATTTTAATTTTCCAGGGCAACAAAGTGTTTATAAAGGCAAGGTACGGGAGGTGTATCGTCTTGAAGATGATATCCTCATCATGATCGCTACGGATCGACTTTCCGCCTTTGATGTGGTGATGCCCAAGGGGATTCCCTATAAAGGCCAGATCCTGAACCAGATCGCTACCAAAATGATGTCCGATACGGCCGATATCGTACCCAATTGGCTAATGGCAACCCCGGATCCCAATGTGGCGGTAGGCCATGCCTGTGAACCCTTTAAGGTGGAAATGGTTATCCGGGGATACCTTTCCGGCCATGCGGCCCGTGAGTACAAGGCAGGGAAGGGAACGCTCTGTGGTGTTCCCATGCCTAGTGGAATGAAGGAGAACGATAGGTTTCCGGAACCTATAATAACCCCGGCGACCAAGGCCGAAATGGGCGATCATGATGAGGATATCGCAAGGGCCGATATCATTAAAAGGGGGATTGTCTCCGAGACGGATTATTCGGTACTTGAGGGGTATACCAAGGCACTGTTCCAACGGGGTACTGAAATCGCTGCCGATAGGGGCTTGATCTTGGTCGATACCAAATACGAGTTTGGAAAGACCAGGAACGGTGAGATCGTTTTGATCGATGAGATACATACGCCGGATTCCTCACGTTATTTTTATGCCGAGGGGTATCGGGAACGTCAGGACAAGGGGGAGGCCCAGAAACAACTTTCGAAGGAGTTCGTAAGGCAATGGCTGATCGCTAAAGGTTTCCAAGGCCTGGAAGGCCAGACCTTACCGGAAATGACCGATGATTACATCAAGACGGTATCGGATCGTTATATAGAGCTGTACGAGAATATTACGGGGGAGACCTTTGTAAAGGCCGATATCTCAAATATACAGGAGCGTATCGAAAAAAATGTCCTAGGGTATTTGGAACGTACTTAGGCCATATCTTTCGATAATATCGGTCGCCATCTCTAAATATTTTTATGGGCATGCCCCGACGTCGTAGGTTATATTATTGGTGTGTACCCACCTTAAGATCCCGTCTATAAAAAACCAATAGAACCGTTTGGAGTTTCATTTCTCCAAACGGTTCTAACTTAGCTATACATTGTTTAAAATGCACAATGGGTTAACCATACTGTTTTATAAACTCCTCTTTGAAATTCTTATACAATGTAAGATAGAAATCAATTATTTTTTAAATCATCATTATTACAACTGAAAGGATAGGGATGTTTTAAAGTTTTGATTAAATCTGGACGGCTGGGTTCTACTTAATACAGCAATTATGATTATTTTTTGACTACTACTCCCCCAAGTCTTTGCCCCTTTTGCTATTTTGGCAATCGGCTTAAATATTTTGGTTGCCTTACCATCGGGTATCATTCCTATAATCATGAGTCCAGCGGTCGCTGCCCTGTTCTGTTCCACCCCATCCCAGTCCTTGCCATCAACCAATATCATGGCATCCTCTACGGGGAGGACATATTTCCCTACGAACCTAGCCCCGGTCCAAAAGGCCCCGAAGTGACATCATGTCAGTTCATCGGAAGTTGGCATATTGTTTGTCATTCCCTTACCGACATTAAAAATTAAGGACTAATATTTAAAACATAAATAATGAGCAAGATCATAGGTATAGATTTGGGTACGACCAACTCCTGCGTTTCAGTAATGGAAGGTAACGAGCCTGTTGTGGTTCCCAATGCCGAAGGTAAAAGGACCACACCATCCGTAATCGCATTTGTGGAGGGCGGCGAGATCAAAGTAGGGGATTCCGCAAAAAGACAGGCAGTGACCAACCCACACAAAACCGTTTATTCGATAAAACGTTTTATGGGCAACAAGTTCTCCGAATCAAAAAAGGAGGCGGACCGTGTTCCTTATAAAGTTGTAAAAGGGGATAACAATACCCCAAGGGTAGATATAGACGGACGTTTATATACGCCCCAGGAACTTTCAGCGATGATCCTTCAGAAAATGAAGAAAACCGCTGAGGATTATTTGGGCCAGGATGTGACCAGGGCGGTAATTACCGTTCCTGCCTATTTCAACGATGCACAGAGACAAGCTACCAAAGAGGCCGGCGAGATTGCCGGACTTAAGGTTGAGAGGATCATCAACGAACCTACCGCGGCTTCTTTGGCCTATGGTATGGATAAAAAGAGTACGGACCAGAAAATAGTGGTTTTCGACTTTGGTGGTGGTACCCATGATGTTTCCATCTTGGAATTGGGTGACGGTGTATTCGAGGTATTGTCCACCGATGGGGATACCCACTTGGGGGGTGATGATGTCGACCAAAAAATCATTGACTGGTTGGCCGATGAGTTCAAAAAAGAAGAGGGTATGGATTTACGTGATGATGCCATGGCATTGCAACGTTTGCGAGAGGCTGCCGAAAAGGCAAAGATCGAGTTGTCCTCCTCTGCACAGACCGAGATCAACCTGCCTTATGTGACAGCGACCGCTTCAGGGCCCAAACACTTGGTGCGTTCCTTGACACGTTCCAAATTTGAGCAATTGATCGCCGATTTGGTGAAAAGGACCATTGATCCTTGTGAGGCGGCCTTAAAAGCAGCCGGACTTTCAAAAAGTGATATCAATGAGATCATCCTGGTAGGTGGTTCAACACGTATCCCTGCCGTACAGGAAGCCGTTGAGAAGTTCTTTGGCAAGAAGCCATCGAAAGGGGTGAACCCTGATGAGGTCGTTGCCGTAGGTGCCGCCATCCAAGGTGGTGTATTGACGGGTGATGTCAAGGATGTACTGTTATTGGATGTTACACCGTTATCATTGGGTATTGAGACCATGGGTAGCGTAATGACCAAGTTGATCGATGCCAATACCACTATCCCGACCAAAAAATCACAAGTATTCTCTACGGCGGCCGACAACCAGCCATCGGTTGAGATCCATGTGTTGCAAGGGGAAAGACCAATGGCAGCGGATAACAAGACAATAGGGCGTTTCCATTTGGACGGAATTCCACCTGCACCAAGGGGTACACCTCAAATCGAGGTAACTTTTGATATTGATGCCAATGGAATCATTAAGGTATCGGCAACCGATAAGGCTACCAATAAAACACAGGATATTCGTATCGAGGCTTCCTCAGGTTTGACCGAAGAGGAAATCAAAAAGATGAAAGCCGAGGCCGAGGCGAATGCTGAAACCGATAGAAAGGCCAAGGAAACCGCTGATAAATTGAACGAGGCCGATGGAATGATCTTCCAGACCGAAAAGCAATTGTCGGAGTTTGGTGATAAGCTTTCCGATGATAAGAAAAAGCCGATCGAAGGGGCTTTGGAAGAATTGAAGAAAGCGTATGAAAGCAAGGATGTTGCCGTTATTACACCTGCCTTGGAGAAAATCAACGAGGCTTGGAAAGTAGCTTCCGAGGAAATGTACAAGGCCCAAGCGGAAGGACAACAGGCAGGGGCTCCCCCCAATGAAGGGGATACCGCCAGTAACGATTCCGGGGAAGGCGATAACGTCGAGGACGTGGATTTCGAGGAAGTCAAGTAAATAGGACGGCTATATGGTAAAAAGCATCCTGACAGCATTGTCAGGATGCTTTTTTTTGCAATTAGGTCAACGGATCCGTAATCCGCGATCCGGCTCCCACCCATAACCTTTGACAATGAGTGGGTCGCGATGGAAGGCGACCCTGGCAAATGAAGTGTTGTCCCGGGTATCGAGCATACCTTTGAAGTTTAGGTAATGAACACCGTTTTTTTGGGCATAGCTGCCAGCGTGGTTATGGCCGTTAAAATAAAATTTCACGCAGTCGCATTTATCGATGATGGCCAATAGTTGTCCGTAATTCCATAGATTGTGGTCATTGGTTTTCCCCAAGAGTGGGAAAATGGCAATAAAAGCCCACACGTTCCTTGTTCTTGGTAGCCTGTCCCAATTTATTTTCCACCCATTGCAATTGTTCCGTACCCAATCCGCCGTTCCAAGGTTTCAAGTTGGGCAGATCCTTTTTGGAGAGAAGGTTGAAAAGGGAATCGGTCTGTTGTTTTTTTGTTTCTGTAAGGGTCCCATATACACTTAGGTCATTTCCGTCCAGGACAATAAAACGCCATTTGTTCCTTGCCACACTATAATATCGGTCCTTAAGGCCCATCTTATCGAATATCAAGGGTTTCAGGGAGTCGGTAACCTTAAAGTCATGGTTGCCCAACACATGGTATTTGTCCGATTTTAGGCCATTCCAAATAGGGACAAGGGTGTCGAAACTGTCAAGATTCCTGTCGATAAAGTCCCCAAGGTGAACGGTGTAATCCAAAGTATGGGTATTGAGTTCGTTCACTGCCTCTTGTAAACGTTCGGGGGCTTTTTTGTAGAAACGGACTTCTGTAGGCTCGCAATAACAGTATTGGCAGTCGGCAATTATCCCTATTTCGAAATCAGGGTATTCGGGTGTGGGTTTTTCTTTGGTATTACACCCCATGATGGGGAGTAGGATGATAAAGGCTGTAAGCTTCTTCGTTGGGTTGTGGTTTCTTGGTCTTACCATTGATGTGGGGTTAAAGATACAGGGCCATTTGTTTAAAAGTATATGGGCAGTCAACGAATTTCCATGGTATGCCACAATATTAATGGTATGGAATTTGTTTTATTGTTGTGATATTATAAAGTACTTTTGGTATATGGCAAAAAACCATACGCTTTCTTTTTTTAATTCCTTGATGATGACCATGACCCTCTTGGGTGTTGTTCTTGTGGGGTATTCGGGGTATTCCCAACAGCCGGGGTTCACTATTGCCGATTTTGACCTAAAGGGGGCTGTAAAATCATGTTTGGTCATCACATCCTATGGAAAGGAAGCCTATGATTTTGATAGGGAAGGTAAATTGACCAAGTCGGTTACCCGTTATAATGATACTGATTATGATGTGACCTATTACAAATATCGGGGCGGGGAGCTTGTTGAAAAACGTTTTGAGAACTATAGGGACAATATTTTTGACAGTAGTACCTCTTATGCCAATTTTTATGAGATCGATACAATACCTGTTCGTAAGGTCACTGAAAAGATAATCACATACGATAAGGAATTTCTGGACCGTTATGAGTATATCTATAATGCCAACGGTATCCTGGTCAAGATCATTAGGACGAACAACGATGGCAATGATGAAACGTTGATTGAATATACCGATTACAAGGGGGAACGAACCCAGACCAATTCATTGAATGGGACTATCTTGAAATCGGTACGGAAATCAACAAGGACCGGAAGGGGCAAAAAGAAACGTAAAGTGGTGTTGACCAAGGATTTTTTGGAAGGGGAGCCCCATTCGGCCACAGAAGCCATATATGACCTAGAGGGAAAATTGATCGAGGAGACAAAGTTCAACCAAGACCTTAAGAAGAAGCAGTTCGTACCTATTGAAAATATCTCATACGAATATGATGAAAAGGGGATGCTTATTAAATCCACATCAAAAAAAGATAAAGAGGTCAATGTCGAGGAGTATATTTACCAGTACGATAATGGGGAGGAAGGCAATTGGATCAAGAAGATCATAACCCCCCAAAACAGTTATATTTCGCGTGAGATCGAGTACTACGAAATAGCTGGGGAACAATCGGGGGGCGAGTGATTTCACCTTGGGTTGTAGAAAATATCAGATTGCCATGGACACCCAGAAACCTATCTTCCGGGTATTTTACACGATTTTTGTTCACAGTATCCAATGTTTTGGTGATGTCGACTGGTTTTGTTTGATTTGGAACCGGTCTTTTGGGGGTAAGTTCCAGAAAGGAAACGGTCCCATTTGAACAAATTGATCTAGGAGCTCTTTCCTTATCTCATGCTTTCCATCGAAAATAATCTGTTCGGCCCTTCCATCAAACAATGTCTCCATTCTTTTGGATTCCGTTTTCAAGCGTTCGATGGTAATATACCCGTCCTTGTCACCGACCAGTATTGTAATCTGGGTATTGTTCTTGGCCAAAAAAGCAAGATTACATGGGGTTTGGTTTCCTTTGGCAGTCCCCCGGCATATAAAATCAAGTGTTGGCATTTCAATTTCTGGTGTGCCACCCATCTTGCGGCAATGGAGCCCCCTTATGAGAATCCGAACCGGTTAGTCGGGATGTTCCCTTGGTCGAATACCGCATCTATATATAAGCTAGGACATTATGGGTCTCCATGGCAGTGTTCCCCTTGGTCAGCCAATTGGCCCCCAACATGGCGGTATTCGTTGTTCAGGTAGTATTTTGAGGGGGCTTGGGGTGCAATGATGTAGTTTTCCTCCGAAGGGAGTCCATCGAAATACCTAAGAAAGTACCTGCTTAAATAACCGATACCGTGAAAGACCACCCATACGTTTTTTGTTTTTGGGTTGGGGGCATTCAGTGTCCCGTACGGATTCGTAGTTTGGAATACCACCTGTTTTTCTATACGGCCTATATAAATTCGATTATTTAACGGGAGTTTGTTGCTTAAGTTATGCTTAATTTTACAAAAAAAATTATTTAATGGACGGATACAAGGATAAGATCCTAAAGGTATGCAACGAGTCTTCCAAGAATACTTTGATGCAGACATTGGATATCGAATATATAGAGGTAGGTGAAAATTTTTTAGTGGGCAAAATGCCGGTAACCCCTAGGGTACACCAACCTGATGGGGTCTTGCATGGTGGTGCCATGGTTGCCTTGGCCGAGAGTGTCGGTAGTATGGCTTCCTATATTTTTTTAGATGCCCAAAAGTTCTTTGTCCGGGGCATTGAAATCTCGGCCAACCATATCAAGAGTGTTGCTTCTGGGGAGGTATTTGCAAAGGCGACTATCCTGCACAAAGGGAGGACCACCCAACTATGGGACATAAAAATAACCAATGCTGAAGATCAGTTGGTATCAATCTGTAAATTGACTACAATTGCCCTACCCAGAAAATAGAATGTTGCAGGAAGTGTTAAAGCGGGTAGGGGGGCAATTATCGAATGCCCTGCCATTTGTGATTTATAGAAAACCAAATAAGAGGGAGGTCCATGCCATCTTGCAAAAAGATGATAAGGTACACCACACCTCGGATTTTAGTGAAAAGGGATTCGTTTTTGCCCCTTTTACAAAGCAAGCCCCGGCTGTTTTATTGCCTTTGGATGAATGGTTGACGGCCCATGTCATAAAAGATGGCCGACCCGTTATGGCGACGGTGGGGAATGTCTTCGAGTCAGTTGCCCAGGATAAGGAACATCATCTGCAGATTGTGGGTGAGGGTATTCAACGAATATATGAAGGGATGTTGGATAAGGTTGTGCTTTCCAGAAAAATGGAAGTGGACTGTCCGAATGCCCCATTGGAGATTTTTCAGCGGTTGTTGGCCAGCTATGGTACGGCCTTTTGTTATTTGTGGTATCATCCTAAAGTAGGGATGTGGTTGGGGGCGACCCCTGAAATTTTATTACGTACGTCAAATAATGGTTTAACGACTATGTCCTTGGCCGGTACGAAACCTTATGTTGGGGGAGAATACCCCGTATGGGGTAAAAAGGAACTGCAAGAGCAACGTATGGTTACCGATTACATCATAAGGACTTTGGAGGACAAGGTGTCGAACATTAGGGAATCGGAGGTTGAATCCTTGCGGGCAGGGAACCTTTGGCATTTGCGAACCAAGATAACCGCAGTGCTCAAAAACAACCTGCGGGATATTATAGAGGCCCTTCATCCAACCCCGGCCGTATGTGGTATGCCCTTACAGCCTGCCCAAGAATTCATTGGGGATAACGAACAATATGACCGGGAATATTATACCGGTTTTTTGGGGGAATTGAACTTGAGACAAGAGGTTTCCCGTACAAAAAGCGAAAGAAACCAGGAGAACAGATCGTATAAGGTAATCAAGACGGCCACAGAGCTTTTTGTAAACCTCCGTTGTATGAAATTGACCGATACCAAGGCTGTTGTTTTTGTTGGGGGAGGCATTACACGGGATTCCGATCCGGAAAAGGAATGGCAGGAAACCGTGGCAAAAAGCAGTACTATACTCCAGATGATTGCCCCTGATAGTTTTAAGGCAGGATTGGGTTAAGAACAACAGGCGTCGTATTTTTGTTTAAATGAATTATTCCAACATACCGGTAGCCCAAACTGTGGTCCTGCACTGTAAGGCCAAGGGCATAAGCGATATCGTCATATCCCCAGGCTCAAGAAACGCCCCTTTGACCATAAGCTTTACAGAGGATCCTTTTTTTGATTGTTACAGTATTGTTGATGAGCGTTGTGCGGCCTTCTTTGCTTTGGGCATGGCCCAGCAAAAACAACGCCCGGTAGCCATACTCTGTACTTCGGGGAGTGCTTTGCTGAACTACTATCCGGCTGTGGCGGAAGCTTTTTACAGCACCATACCCTTGGTCGTCCTATCCGCCGATCGCCCGTTGTACAAAATCGATGTGGGTGATGGGCAGACCATACGACAGGACCATGTCTTTGATAGGCATATCGGCTATTCGGCCAATTTAAGGCAAGATGCCACCCATGCCACGGAGGAGATTGTAAAGTACGCTCCAGAAAGGCTTGAAGCTGATGTGGACATGATACAGAAAAGCATTCAGACGTATAACGATGGGGAATTGAACAAAGCCATCGACCTGGCCTTTGGGCAAAGGTTGCCGGTACATATCAATGTACCTTTTGAGGAGCCTTTGTACGGGAAAGTGACAACGCCATTGGTGCATCCGAATATAACAGAGGGTAAAAGGGAGGTGCCTGCACAGGAAAATCTGGATGATTTTTCCGCAACATGGAATACGTCTAAAAGAAAGATGGTCCTGGTTGGGGTGAACTATCCGGATTCATTGGATAGGCAGTACCTGGAAATCCTGGCTCAAGACCCATCGGTCATTGTTTTGACCGAAACGACCTCGAACATACATCATCCCAATTTTTTCCCTAGTATAGATGGCATTATCGCCCCGATCGAAAAATCGGGACATACGGAAGAACTGTTCAGGGCGTTGCAGCCGGACATACTGCTCACTTTTGGGGGACTGGTAGTATCGAAAAAAATAAAGGCATTTTTAAGAAAATACAAGCCCGGACACCACTGGCACATCGACCCACAAAGGGCCTATGATACATTTTTTGCCCTAAACCACCATTATAAAAGTACGGCCAATGATTTTTTCAGGCTTTTTACCCATAAAATACAAACTGTTGAAAGTGGTTATTTTGGGTTTTGGGACCGGATAAGATCGGGCTGTGAATCCAAAAGGGACGAATATCTCGGGAGCGTTCCATTCTCGGATCTCTTGGCCTTCAAATATATTTTTGATAAGATTCCTGCGGATGTGCAGTTGCAATTGGCGAACAGCTCTACGGTAAGGTACGCACAGTTGTTCGATTTAAAGCCTTCCCAGGAGGTATTTTGCAATCGGGGCACAAGTGGTATCGATGGCAGTCTTTCCACAGCGGTAGGGGCTGCAGTGGCCAACGGTAAACAGACCGTATTTATAACGGGTGACCTAAGTTTTTTCTATGACAGTAATGGCTTGTGGAACAACTACCTAAAGCCGGATTTCCGGATTATCCTGGTCAACAATGATGGTGGGGGTATTTTCAGGATCCTTCAGGGTCAGGAAGAATCTGAAAACTATGCCACTTATTTTGAGACCACACATAAATTGAATGCCGAACATTTGTGTAAGATGCATGGCGTTGATTATGTCCATGCCAATGATGGGGATTCGCTTAAGGGCCAATTGGATGTTTTTTTCGAGGGTTCGGCGGTACCTAGGCTTTTGGAGGTAAAAACCCCTAGAATATTGAACAATAAAATTTTGATGGAATACTTTGATTTTATATCTTGGGGAATTATTAATCATATTCTATAAGAACACTAACTATTATGAGTAAAAGAGACGATTTGATCAAGAAGTATGCTGATGACATTAAAGACAAATTTGGTGAATCAGCGGATATGGACCTTTTAACCAAAGTGACTATTGGTCTAGGGCCATCCATTTATAATATTGATGCCTCTAAAGTTTCCGGCTCCGATGAGAAGGAATTGGAAACCGTTAAGAAGAATTACTTAATCAAGAAATTGGGGATGGACGATAGCCCTGAACTAATGGAAGGTATCAAAACAGTTATGGACAAGTATGGTTCATCAAACAGGAACAAGTACAGGGCAGTGGTATACTATATGCTTTGTAAGCATTTTAAAAAACAATCTGTCTACTAGTAGGGCTTGTTGAACAAGAAACGGGAAACCGCTCATTTTATGGGCGGTTTTTTTATGTCCACACTTTTAAATCCTATTTTTGCAGTATGATAACATTGGGAACATACAACACACTTGAAATATTGCGGGATACAAGTGTCGGTCTTTTTTTAGGGGATGGAGAGGGTAATGATATACTATTGCCCAATAAATACGTTCCGGAAGATTATGAAATTGGGCAGTCATTGACTGTTTTCTGCTATTTGGACCATTCGGAAAGACCTGTGGCAACAAATTTGGAGCCAGATATAGAGGTGAACGAATTCCAATTGCTCAAGGTCGTTGAGGTCAATGAGTTTGGTGCCTTTATGGATTGGGGCCTGGAAAAGCATCTATTGGTGCCATTTCGGGAACAACGCAATAAAATGCTCGAAGGCCATTGGTATGTGGTGTACTGTTACTTGGACCAACAGAGCAACCGATTGGTAGGGTCCAATAAGATAGACAAGTTCTTGAGCAATGAGGCCCTTTCGGTAAAAGAAGGCGATGTGGTCGATTTGGTGATTGTACGAAAAACCGATTTGGGCTACGAGGTGATCATCAATAACCGGCATAAAGGTTTGGTGTATTCAAATGAGATCTTCAAGACCTTGGCCATTGGCGACAATACCAAAGGTGTTATAAAGAAAGTACGTCCCGATAATAAGATCGATGTCTCCTTGCAGCCCCTTGGCGAGAATATCCTGGAACCAGCCGCCATTAAGATCTATGGACAGCTGAAAGCCCATGGTGGTTTCCTGGGGTTGCACGACAAGTCAGATCCCGGGCTGATCAAGGAAGAACTACAGATGAGCAAGAGAGTGTTTAAAAAGGGTATAGGAACACTTTACAAGGCAAGAAAGATCGAGATCAAGAGTGATGGTATTTATGATATTGGTTCATAAAGGATTGAGATTTATAGAACTACGGTTTTTTAAGGACTTGGCCGTCAACACGGTATCCATAAGCCCAGGGGAGTAATATTTTCCCCAAGGGCAATGAACACTGTTCTTTTTTGTATCTTTGCTAAGTCGTATACAAGAGGATGATGGTAAACGATGGCAGCATCTTGAAAAAATGCGGATACAAGGGACAATTCCTGAAGTGGTGCGCCAACATTTTAAAGGATGGCTATCGAACATCCATACGGGCCATTGCCAAGGAGACTGATGTGGTAAGGTAATGGTTATAAATTTTGGATATTTTTTTGAACAGGACAGAACCTTGTTCTTTATTGAAGGGGAGTGTAAAATGGGAAAAGTACCCATTGCATGGTATCCACGATCGGTTCTATAAAAGAAACCGCAGAAATAAAGCAGGCCGGTTATTTTAAATATGAAGATGTTACCGGGTGGGTAGAATCCTGTGTTTGTTGAAACAATTAATTGCGGGCACAAAAAATAAAAAGCAAGTATATGGGGCAAAAAGAAATATTTTGGTCGAAAACTGCCAGTAATTTCGAAGAAAAGAACAATAAGATCATTGGTAGGGAGAGCATGGAAATCATACTGGATACCCTTGCCCTGGAAACGAACTTAGGTAATACGCTCGAATTGGCTTGTGGTAATGGAACTTACTCCAAGGTATTGGTGAAAAATACCGAATCATTAAGATGCACCGATTTTTCGGAAGAAATGGTTTTGGAGACAAAACGACGATTAAAGGATCTCCCGGGCATAGAAGTGGAACAGGCCAATTGTTTTAGATTACAATATACCGACAATAGTTTCGATACTGTTTTCATGGCCAATTACATATCATACCAACACCCGAAAAGGCTTTAGCCGAGGCGAAAAGGGTATTAAAACCCGGAGGTCAGATAATCGTTCTTGATTTTACAGCCACAGGAATGAAGTTTTTTGACAAAATGCGAATGCTTTATCTATTTCTTGAATTTTACGGTAAACCACCCAAAGGAGGACAGAATATAGACGATAAAAAACTAAGGGAATTGTTCGGGAGTCTTGATCTTGATATAGGATATTCAAAAATAATCGGGGGAAAATCAAAAGCCGTGTTTGGTAAAGCGGTTAAAAAAGGGAAGTAAAACCACCCAATGGCCAATAGCTAAAAGTAGCACGAAATGAAACAAAAAAAGTAGTCAATACTAAGACAATTAATGCCCTATGCCGAAGATAAGAAATATTTGTTTTCGCTATCGTTGATACTTTCGGCATTATCATCCATACCCGGCCTATTGCCGTTTGTGTTTATCTGGCTTATAGCCAAAGAGTTCTTTGCCGATATGGCGAATATCACGCTCGGAAGTGTTGGTTTCTATGTATGGCCTTGATATCCGCCTTTATAAGTATGGTAGTTTGTTTTTTCGCATTAATGTCATCGCATCTGGAGGCATTTCGTGTCGAGGTAGGGATGCGTAAGATCATCAATATGCCACTCGGCTTTTTCGATAAAAACCAAAGTGGGAAAATCCGTAAGATCATTGATGATAACGCCGGTCAAACACATAGTTTCTTGGCACACCAACTGCCCGACCTTGCCTCTACCGCTATTGCGCCCATTATAATACTTGTGTTAATGTTTGTAGTAGATTGGCGTATGGGGCTTATTTCGCTTGTTCCTATTGCTTTGGGTATGATAAGTATGGGTTCTATGATGGGTACAGTGGGGAAGAAATTTCAAAAGGAGTATATGGGTCCTTTGGGGAAATGGGTAGCGAGGCCGTGGAATATATACGGGGTATACTGGTTGTAAAAACCTTCCATCAGGGGCATCGAGACCACCGAACAACTATGTCTGTTTTAATCGAACTCAGGTTACAGCTAACTGTTGCATCGTTAATCTTTCAATAATTTATAGGTTTCAATTTCCGCATCGGTCATCCAATGAATACCCGAAGCAGGTGCAGCGTTGATAGTAAAATAATAAAATGCTTTTGCATCGGCATCAGAAAAACCGACTGACTTGTAATAATCAATATAAGGTTGATGATTGGGGTGACCGACAGGGAAATCGGTTGCGGTTTGACCACCACCAGCCCAAGAGTGTACGCCAAATTTGGTATTTCTACCCACAGTTCTTTTTATACCTGCAAGAAAAAAATCTGTTCCACCAGAAGCTACTAATCCATTATCTAGTAAATGAATATTTAACCCTAAATCGTGAACTCGTTTTGATAATTTTAAATTTACTTCATCATCCATAGAACCGTCACATTCTTTTATTTGTATCGTTTTTATTGTTGGATTAGCTGTGTAAAGTTCATTAAATTCTTTTAGCGAGCCACTATTAACTACTCCATTCATTTCTAAAGTTGTTGCATTTCTAGGTTTAAAGATAACATCATTAGATATATTTTCGCCATCTTTTGAGCAAGAAACAAGTAGGGTTATACAAGCTACTATAGCACTGTACTTTATTATAAGTTTAAACATAGTTTTATTGTTTTAAATTTTTCCATTGCTGTACATCAAGTTCTGTTTTATTTCCGTTGGCTTCTTCCCTCGAGCATTTATAAGTAAATTTTGCATTACCATTAAATGTCATTTTAGCAAATTCTTGATTTGCCTTTGCTACAACTTCTTTAAAAAGTGTTTTTGCTTTTTCATCAGATTCAGCTTGAGTGTTTCTGATAAAAGTTCTGGTCATTACCCATTTTTTGGTAATAAATAAATCAGCCATTTTTTTTGCATCATCGTCATTGTTAATAACAGTTTGGTCTGTTTCAGATTCAATAGTGTATCCATACACCGTTTCTAAACCATTCATATCATCTGAAGAACAGCTTGAAGTTATAAGAATAACTAACAAACTAAAAATTGAAAAAATACGTGTTGCTTGTGTTTTCATTATTATTTTTTAGGTTAACGCAAAAATATTACCAATGGTATGCGACTTAGAACCCAATAAGTCCGAGAAACGATTGCTCGGACTTATTTAATAGGTCTTGATATTGTTTTGGCGCAATACCTTCGGATGTTTAAAAACCCTCTAAAATGTTGATTTTTAAGATAAACCTGCTTCTTCGGATAGTCCAAACAATGATAAATGATTGGCTTTTTCAGTTTTTAGTAATCGAACACATGTAAATTAAGCAGTAGTACTTGTGAACACTGTTCTTTTTTTGTATCTTTACCAAGTCGTACATAAAGGACAATAGTAATCGATTGTTTTTTTTGATTATAAGCAATGGTGGCATCTTGATAAAATGCAGATACAAAAAACAGACATACGAAAAACAATACTCGAGGTAGCCCGTCGGTCCTTTTTGGAAAATGGTTATAGAAAAACCTCCATGCGGACTATAGCCAAGGAAGCCAATGTAACGCTTAGCAATATTTACAATTACTTTAAAAACAAAGATGAGATATTAGAGGTAATATTACAACCTGTTTTAGGAGATATAGAGCAGTTATTTAATCGCTATAACGACCCCTATTATGCCACAACTAATTGGATTGAGGTAGATGACATAAGTGAAATTAAAGAATTTAAAGAGCATGTAAAACTTATTATTACTTACCAAAAAGAATTTGATTTATTGTTACATAATTGTTCGGGTTC
>PDPR01000018.1 GCA_002749285.1 Maribacter sp. | reverse complement strand
CCCTGTAAAAGAGATACTTACGGATTACGGTTACAAAGATATCAAAGAACCAAAAGATAAACAGCTGAAAATCAATGGGTTTTAAATGCCCACTAATGAGGGTATTTTATAAACTAGAATTGAAGCGGGAGGTCGATTTTTGGCCTTGCATACCGTTTCTTTACCTAGGATAGGCTTTAAGGTTTTTATGACTTCCAGATCCTCCTCCCTAAAGCCTTGGGCGGTTTTCTTATCATAGATTTGGAAATCGTCCTTACCCAATATCATACTTGGGTCACTTACACCGGCAAAGTCGCATTCGGCTTTGTTGACCAAGATTTTACGCGATTCGATGTCTTTGATGTAAACACTCATGGGAAGGTTGTCGATCAGTGTTTTCAACAAATTTTCGCTTTCCTCTATCTTTCTTTGTGATAATACATCGTCATTGATATCCTGTAAAGTTCCCAATAGGCCGATCATTTTATCGTTGTGGAAAATAGGTTTGCCAGATGTAATGACCCATTTCTCCCTACCTTTTGCCGTAATTATCTTGAGTTTCTCATTCCATGGGGTTTTGTTTTTTAAGGCATTGTTGAGGGCCATTGCGATGGTGTTCTTGCTAAATCCATTTTTATAGAAGTCGATGGTTTTATCGATATTCGGGATGAAATCCAAGGGAACCTCGTGGATTTTTTTGGTGATATCGCACCAGTGAAGACTGTTCTCTTCAATATTGTATTCCCAGGTACCTATTTTGGCAATTTCCGATTTGCCGCTAAGTATTGATTCTAGTTTTTCCAATTTCAATTTGTCCAGGGCTTTTTTTGTAATATCCTCGGTTTGGATAATAACCCCTATTATATTCTCATTTTCATCATACCATGGTGTGTTGGTCCATTCATGTCTTTTGTATTGATTGTCCTTGTTGGTGAAATACACAAATTGTGTTTTGTTGACCAGCCCTTTAAGGTTTGTTCTTAGCTTGTTTAGGCATTCTTTGCCTATTGAGGGGAAAAGGACTTCTATTCGTTTACCGATTATGGCACTACTTGTGAACTCGAAGTCATCAGCAAATTTGTCAGAAACATATACCACCTCCAATTTTTTATTCAAGAAAACAGTTGCATTGGGCAGCTGTTTTATCAAATAATTATTCAGGTCCGTCTTTGTTTGCCTAATCATGTCGATGTAATTTCCTGCAAATAAAGGTGTATTATCCGAAAGAGATCAAGCTTTGTTGTGAATGGGGCAATTCTAGTGGTGATATACTATTCTGGTGATATGAGGTCAATATGAAAGACGTATGGACATAGGGGGGGCTATGTTCCACGGTTTTGCCCAACCAATACTAAAAAGGGAATAGGGGCGGGTTATTTGAGCCTTACCGTATCTGGCACCAATATGGAGTAATCACCTCCATTTCGAATGACATCCCTAACTATTGATGAGCTGATGAAGGACTTGCCGGAAGAAGTAAGTAAGAAGACAGTCTCTATATCTGAAAGTTGACGGTTTGTATGGGCAATAGCTTTTTCGAATTCAAAGTCACCAGGGTTTCTAAGCCCTCGTAAAATGAACCCGGCATTTACCTTCTTGCAAAAATCTACAGTAAGCCCTTCATAGGTAAGCACTTTTATCTTGGGTTCACTCTTGAATTCCCCAGTAATGAATTTTAGTCTTTGTTCCAAGGAGAACATATACTTTTTGTCCGCATTTATACCAACAGCGATGATAAGTTCGTCAAAAAGGGTAATGCCTCTTGTGATAATATCATGGTGGCCTAATGTAAGGGGGTCAAAAGAACCGGGGAAAATAGCACGTCTCATAAGCTAAAGTTAGGGGTTTTTGGGTAAAACTTCCATAATGGCGTTACCAAATAGTTCGGTAAGTGGTATTCCGGCGATCTTCGCCTGCTGTGGTAGTATGCTCTCCTCGGTTAGTCCTGGGGTTGTGTTCATTTCCAGCATGTAAGGTTCATCGCCGACAAAAATGAACTCACTTCGTGAAAATCCTCTCATTTTTAGGGTTTCATAGGCGTGTTTCGCGATTTCGCTAACCTTTTCCGCTTTTTCCGTACTGATTCTTGCAGGGGTGATCTCTTGTGATTTTCCTTCGTACTTCGCTTCATAATCAAAAAAATCATTCTCGGTAACAATCTCCGTAATTGGTAGGACTTTTGTCTCTCCCTTGTATTTGATGACACCTATAGAGACTTCGGTGCCCTCTAAAAAAGCTTCGATGATTATCTCATTGTCTTCTTTGTAGGCTAGTTCAATGGCAGGTTGTAGTGCCTTTTTTTCATAAACCTTTGAGATTCCAAAACTACTCCCGGCCTTATTTGCCTTTACAAAACAAGGTAGCCCGACTTTTTCCACAATGGCATTTACGTCGATGGCATCCCCTAAATCCAAATAATAGGAAGGTGCCGATTTTATCCCGTATGGCTTTAAGACACTTAGGAGATCTCTTTTGCTGAAGGTCAGGGCGGCTTGATAGTAGTCACATGAAGTTTGCGGAATGTTGAGCAATTCGAAATAAGCCTGCATTAACCCATCCTCGCCGGGAGTGCCATGAATGGCATTGAATACACAGTCAAAGGTGATTTTTTGTCCATTATCATTAATAGAGAAATCATGTTTGTCAACCTTGGATTCCTTTCCTTCCTCGTCCACATAAACCCATTTGTCCTTTAAGATGTGTATTCGGTAACTATCGAATCGGGTCTTGTCCAGATAAGAGTGTACAACATTACCGCTTTTGATCGAAATTCCATATTCACTGGAATAACCACCCATGATAATAGCGATTTTTTTCTTCATGGTTTATCTTTTTGTGTTTATGCGTAGGGCAATTTTGCAGATCCAAAGTAAAGAAAAAGCCATGGCTTTCTTCTGAACCTTGTCATTTTTTTTTGGGGTTTGGTCAAAGTTTAAGGAATTG
This sequence comes from Maribacter sp., assembly GCA_002749285.1. Lineage (GTDB taxonomy): Bacteria > Bacteroidota > Bacteroidia > Flavobacteriales > Flavobacteriaceae > Maribacter_A. The sequence goes on along the minus strand of PDPR01000018.1, from coordinate 48,653 downwards.
GAGGCCCTTTAACCAATATTTGGGAGGGCCGTCGTTCAAAATTATACCTCATTTCCTATATTTGTGCGATTAATAACATGTGATGAGACATTTTTTTAACTTTTTAAGAAGTCGTACTTTTTTAATACAATTGGTTTTGGCCATTGTGGTTTCGGTCGTATTGGTCATTGTGGCCTTACAATGGTTGAACAGTACGACCCATCATGGGGAATTTGTTGAGGTGCCCGATTTTTCAAAAATGTCAGTGATGGATATGCGAACGACCATTGAAAAGGCCAGTCTGCGTTATGAGGTTTTGGATTCTGCCAATTACAACCCTAGTTACCCTAGGTTTTCAATTATAGAGCAAGATCCAAAAGCGGGAACCAAGGTGAAGGAAGGCCGGAAGATATATTTTACGGTAAATCCATCAGGATATAAGAAGGTGACCGTGCCGAATATCATCCAAGTGACCCAACGCAATGCCTCCTCAATGCTCAAGGCGGTCGGTTTGGATGTGCAGCGGGTGACCTATATAGACGAACTCGGAAAGGATATGGTTTACCAAATCAAGTATAAGGGCAAATATATCAAACCTGGGGATAAACTCCCCAAGACCTCCAAAATAGAATTGGTGTGCGGTAACGGTAGTATAACCGAACGTGCCCAAATCAAAGCCGATTCGGAATAATCTATGGGCCCACATCTACAAGAACCCAACGGGGAAGAACTTTATGAACACCATAAGTTCGTTGCTTCAAAAGGGCAAGAACCATTACGTGTTGATAAGTTCTTGATGAATTTCATCGAGAACGCCACACGCAATAAGATCCAACAGGCAGCAAGGGATGGCCATATTTGGGTGAACGGGAAAATTGTAAAGCAAAATTATAGGGTCAAGGCAGATGATGAGGTAAAGGTGCTGTTCGAACACCCCCCACATGAATCATTGCTTATACCTGAAGACATTCCTTTGGATATTGTCTACGAGGACGAGGCGTTGTTGGTGGTCAATAAACCTGCGGGTATGGTCGTACACCCAGGGCATGGTAATTATTCAGGTACATTGATCAATGCCTTGTTGTTCCATATAAAGGACCTGCCAACAAATGAAAATGAACGTCCAGGGTTGGTACATCGTATTGATAAGGATACTTCAGGGCTTTTGGTGGTCGCCAAGACCGAAGCCGCAATGACACATTTGGCGGAACAGTTTTTCGATAAGACTTCTGAACGGGAGTACATCGCCTTGGTTTGGGGAAATGTTGCTGATGACGAGGGAACTGTTGAGGGGCATATTGCCAGAAATCCCAAAAACCGTTTACAGATGCAGGTGTTTCCTTCAGGGGAAGAAGGGAAAGAAGCGGTTACCCACTATAAGGTATTGGAACGATTGGGATATGTTACCCTAGTATCCTGTAAATTGGAAACAGGCCGTACCCATCAAATACGTGTGCATATGAAATATATAGGGCATACGCTTTTCAATGATGGGCGTTACGGAGGGGATAAAATATTGAAAGGCACTACATTCACCAAATACAGGCAGTTTGTTTATAATGCTTTTAAAATCCTTCCAAGACAGGCCTTACATGCGAAAACCCTTGGTTTTGCACACCCCGTAACGGGCAAGTACATGCGATTCACTTCGGGCTTGCCTGCCGATATGGAAAATTGTATTGCAAAATGGCAAGATTATGCCAAGCATAGCAAGTAGGTGTCGATTTCGTTTATATGGATATTGGCAAGGCACTTTTCCATGAAGGTGGTTTGGTATTGTAATACTTCATATTTTTACGGGTAAAATAGATTTATATGAAGATTGTTGTTTCTCCTGCAAAGTCCTTGGATTTTGAGCGCATATTGCCTACGGAAAGATTTTCCCAACCTCGATTTTTAGACCGGGCACAGAAGTTGAACAAAGTACTTGCGAAGAAGAAGCCCAATGCATTGGCTGAATTAATGGGCATTTCCAATAAGTTGGCAGAACTCAATTGGGAACGCAACCAACAATTTTCGGTACCGTTCGACCCATCAAATGCAAGGCCTGCCATATATGCCTTTAGTGGGGATGTATATCAGGGAATGGACGCATATACCATCCCAAGTGAAAAATTGGACAAACTACAGGATACGCTACGTATATTGTCCGGGTTATATGGTATCCTAAAACCGTTGGACCTGATACAGGCCTATCGACTTGAAATGGGCACCCCACTTAAGATAGGCCGTAAAAACAACCTTTATGGGTTTTGGAAACAGGAATTGACCGATTATTTGAACAATGAGTTGAACGATAATGAGTTGTTTGTAAACTTGGCCAGTAAGGAATATTTTAGCGTTTTGGATACAAAGAAGCTGAAGGTACCTGTTATTAGCCCGATTTTCAAGGATTGGAAAAATGATAAACTTAAGATTGTCAGTTTCTTTGCCAAAAAAGCAAGGGGCTCGATGGTACGTTACATTTTGGATAACGATGTGGGGACCTTGGACGATATTCGTACCTTTAATGGCGATGGCTACATGTTTAGCAAGGAACATACCTTAAAAGAGAGTGAGCCGGTTTTTGTTCGATAGAATAATTACGTGTTTATACCGTTTTATCCATATATACCAACAATAAATATTATGAAACGGTTCCTTGTTTTGGTTTTCAGTGTTTTTGTGTCCGTTATTGGTTGTACCGATCGCGATGATGAATTGGATGGTGTTTGGGTTCGTGTAAAGAATGTAAGCACACTGCATTATGATTCTATCCAGGTTGGTGGGGAAGGAATGGTCCATACCAATGTTGCCCCCGATTCTTATTCGGGGTACTTAAAATATGAAACAGCTTTCAAATATGCTTATATCGATATTTCGGCCGATGGGGAAACCTATGTTCTTCAGCCTACCGACTTTGTAGGCGGGACACCTTTGCCTTTTGGGTATTATACCTATAGGGTAGGGTTGGATGAAGGCGGTAGTGTCACCCTGGATTTCTCTATCGATTGAATCTTGTTTTTTTGATGTCCATTTTAAAAAAGGGTACCGGTTTCCATAGGAAATGCCAATGGGTGGTGTCCAAGCGTTCAAAAAGGTATATTTGGATCTTGAAATAATGCCTTTTGCATTATACCATAAATATCGATATGTTTTTCCATTCCCATCCATATGAACCTTTTCTGTTTAAGGAGGCAAGGAAGTTGATCGTAGGTACATTGCCTCCACCAAGATTTACCATGGGCCTCTTGAAGGAGGGTGATGTTGATTTCTGTTACGGTAGTAGGGACGGACAATTATGGCCCATTCTTGATCGGATATTTGGACTGGACTTAAAGTTTGAGACAACATCGAAAGCGATTGAACAACGAAAGAGTTTCTTATTAGGGCACAAGATTGGGATATGTGATATAGTGCAAAGTGCCGAACGGCCCAAAATAGATGCTTCGGATCTCGGAATGCGAAATGTAAAACTTAGGAACCTTATCGGTTATCTGAAAGATTATGATAAGGTGGACACCTTGTTGTTCACGGGCGGAAATAGTAAGAACGGCCCAGAATATTTTTTTAGAAGGCACCTAAAGGAACATCAGATCAAATTGGATCTTGTAAGTTCCCAAGTACCTCGAATACACCAATTCGAACTTTCTTCGAATGGGGGCAGAAGCCGGGTGGTCCAAACAGTTTCATTGATCGCCCCTTCTGGTGCCGCCAATAGGGCAGTAGGAGGCCTTGCCGATTATAAGGCATTGAAGGCTAAGGACCCAAGTTTCAATACGCTGGATTATAGGGTGTTGCAATACCGATTGTTTTTTTAAGGGGACGGGGATGGAGCCCAAGGGTTTTTTATGGGACTTTATGTTGGTTTTATAGTGTCAACACCGTATTTTGTCAATTGAAAAATAAACAACAATCGATATCCGTAATATGTCGATATTTGTTCTGTAAATGGAATGGGTGGATCCGTCACCCTTCCTTAAAAGGAGATATTCAAAAAAAACTATGCACCAAACAGAAAGATTAGAGGAATTTAAAAAATCGGTACAGAACAAGTTCAACGTCTATAACAGTTTGTTCCTTGATTTACCATATACGAATATAGATAATGTTGGTATGGTAGTGCCCCTCTTGCACCATCAATCCGCACAAGGGCTCAAAAAAGGCCTTAACCCCCAGGATATCCTTGAATCATTCTTTGAGGATTATGTGGATATCAAGGAGGAAAAAGATCAGATAGATTTTATGTTCCGGATCATTCAGTATGTAGAGAGACAGGTTGTACTATACGATAGTGTTGAGGATGCTGCCTTTCCGAAACTTCAGGAACATAGCGATTCGCTTTCCATTAAGGATTATTTTCAACTTGTCAATAGGACTAAAAGTTGGGACAAGGTTGCTGAGAAATTATCCACGTTTAGTGCGAGGATCGTTTTAACGGCCCACCCGACCCAATTCTATACCCCAGCTGTCCTCGATATCATGGGTGACCTTCGGTCGCTTATAGTTGATAATAAAATCGATGATATTGATTTGACCTTACAGCAATTGGGGCTAACTTCATTGGTCAATAGTCAAAAACCGACCCCTTTCGATGAGGCAAGGAACATCATTTATATCTTAAGGAATGTGTATTATGACGCCATGGGCGATTTATATGCTTATATAAAAGAGAATATAAAGAGTAATGATTTTGAGAACCATAATATCATGAAGCTTGGGTTTTGGCCTGGGGGCGATAGGGACGGCAATCCTTTTGTAACTGCGGAAATAACCAGGAACGTAGCCGATGATCTTAGGTTGAACCTCATGAAATGCTATTATAACGACCTCAAATCATTGCAGGGAAAATTAACCTTTAAAAAGGTACAGGATCCTTTAAAGGAATTGCGAAATAAGCTTTACTCCGCAATGTTCAATCCTGCAAAGAGCATCTCCTTCCAGGAGATTGTCGACCCCTTGATGGCCATTCGAGACCTATTGCTCAACGATTACCATGGGCTTTATCTAGGGGAGCTGGATCATTTTATCGACAAGGTAAAGATCTTCAAGACACATTTTGCCACTTTGGATATCCGTCAAGACCATAGTAAACATATTCTGGTCGTTGAGACCATTTTAAGGGACAATGGGTATATCAAGGAAAGTCTGCATGAACTATCAGAATCGGAATTGGTGAATTTGTTGGTGAAGGAAAATATCAAGGCCGACCCGGACACTTATGAGGACATAGTGCGTGATACTTTATTGAACATACAGCAACTGAAAGGGATACAGGCCAAGAATGGAGAGGATGGCTGTAATCGGTATATCATCAGTAATTCAGAGGATATCTTCTCCGTACTGTTCGTTTATGGTCTGTTTAGATGGAGTGGTTGGAAAGATGAAAGTATAACTTTTGATATAATTCCACTGTTCGAGACCATGAAGGGTATGGCAGAAGCTGAGGGTGTTATGCAATATTTATTCGATCTTCCCGAATACCGCGGTCATTTGAATCGACGAAAGGGTAGCCAGACCATGATGCTTGGTTTTTCTGATGGCACAAAGGACGGAGGATACTTAAAGGCCAACTGGTCGATCCTGAAAACAAAGGAGCAGCTTTCCAAAATTTGCAAAAAGAACCATGTAAAAGCCGTGTTCTTTGATGGGCGTGGAGGCCCACCGGCCCGTGGTGGTGGTAAAACGCATCGTTTTTATGCCTCACAGACCAAGGATATCGCCAACCATGAAATACAACTTACCATTCAAGGGCAGACCATAACAAGTACTTATGGCACCAAGGAACAGTTTAAGCACAATAGCGAGCAGTTGTTGACCGCAGGATTGTCGAACAATCTTTTTGGCAAGGAAAACGTGATTTCCAAAGAACACCGTAAACTTCTTGAGGAATTGTCCGAACTGAGTTTTGCCAAATACGATGGACTGAAGAAGCATGAAATGTTCATTTCGTACCTAGAGAACAGAAGTACACTTAAATATTACCAAAAGGCCAATATCGGTAGTAGACCGGGAAAACGCGGGAATAAGAAAGAGTTGACCTTGAGTGACCTTAGGGCCATCTCATTCGTGGGGTCTTGGAGCCAATTAAAGCAAAATGTCCCTGGGTATTTTGGGATAGGTACCGCGATCAAGATCATTCGGGATTCGGGTAGGCTTAGGGAGCTGAAAAAGATGTATAAGGAGGTTCCTTTTTTCAAGGCGTTGATGCACAATAGTATGATGTCGCTCACAAAATGTTATTTTGAACTCACCAGTTATATGAAAGAGGATGAAAAATACAGTGATTTTTGGAACATACTACATAAAGAGTACAAACTGTCCAAAGAGATGTTGTTGCTGATCTCTGGTTACGATGTCCTAATGGAAAATGAGGCTGTTTCCAGGGAGTCTATCCAAATTAGGGAGAACATAGTACTTCCTCTTTTGGTTATCCAGCAATACGCACTACAGAAAATAGGTCAGGACACGGACTATAAAGAGGTATATGGGAAAATCGTAACAAGATCTCTTTATGGGAATATCAATGCCAGTAGAAATTCGGCCTAGGTAAGATGGATAATCGGAATTTCGGATAAAGGGCAAGACTTGGAAATCAGGATGTAATATTTAAACTATGTATTATTATTTCATTATCGCATTGCAAGGGTATTGCCTTTATCATTGCTATGCGCATAGAAATCGATTTTATTGGTATTTCGTAATCTTCTTTTTACCCTTATTGGGTTCGTTGCTGTATTTGTTCTTGAACGTTTTTCAAAAACGGGATATGGAGAAGGTGCAAGAGGAAATAACCTTGGCGATCAATCCCACAAAGAAAATAACCGATCTTGAAAAAAAATTGGAATTTTCGGATACTTTCGAGAACAAGGTCGCTTTGGCGGACGCCTACCTTGGATTAGGGCAGTATGAAAAGGCCATAGCACTTTACAGGTCTTCGTTAAAGGGAACTTTTGAAAAGGATTATTATGCAATCTCAAATCTTATTGAGGCCCTTTGTTGTTCCGAACAATTTACAGAGGCAATCGAAAAAATCGAGGTTATCAAGGATTCCCCTAGGTTCAAAAAGTCGAAGGCTATGCTTTTGTATGGATTGGCTTTGGAAAAAACAGGGGAAATAGGTTCGGCCGAAACGATTCTTGAGCAGTTCAACGCTCCTTATAGCAGGTATAAGGAAAGATTGGAACTGGCTAAATTTTATATCCGTAATGGGAAAACGGAAAAGGCAAGAACAATTCTAAACGATATTTCCAAGGAATCGGAAGGTATGTCGAAACAGAGTTATAAGTTACATCAAGGATTTATAAAAAATGCCAAAGAGATGTTGGTTGCATGTGATCCTCCCCAAGATTAGGACTGTTTGGTTTTCTGTTACCGCATAACCTTAACATTCGGCAAAACTGTTTCCTGCTAAAACCTGATGATCGTTAGGCCTAGTGTTCCTTTTCCTGTCCTGAGGTTTTCGATTATAGATGCCTTTAATTCATTTCAGTACTTAGAATCCCATAAAAGGCTTTGATGCCGTAGGCAATTTGCCCGATTTTAAGATTTTCATTGGGGCTATGTTGGTTGTTGTCAGGATTGACCATAGGGACAATGAAAGCAGGTATCTTCAGTTCATTTATAAAAGGTGCAATGGGCACTGTTCCCCCCATGGTCCGGATTTGGATGACATCTTCCCCAAAGGATTTTTTGAGAACATCTACCAAAAAACCACCATATTCACTATTCAAGTCGGTTCTGAAGGCATTGGTAATGGAACCCTCCGTAATAGTGGCGATCTTGTCATGTGCCAAGCGATCCTCTCTAGTGGGAACCTTGTCCATGATATAGAATCCTTGGTCCTGGATATGCTTTTTGACAAGGCCCTTCAACCTATTGCCATCCGATTCGGGCACCAGGCGTATATCAATTTCGGCAGTGGCACTTTTCGGGACAATGGTCCTTGCTTTTTCCCCTACCCATCCAGAACTTAACCCGCGGATATTCAATGAAGGGTATTGTAATGACTCTTGGTAAAAGCCACCTACTTGTTCAGGTGTTTTTATGGCCAGGTTGTTGTTGATGGTCGTGGCATCATCGGGAACGCTTTTTAGGATTTCCATGGTCGGTGCATCCAACGTTATGCCGTCATAATAACCATTGATCAGGACCTTCCCGTTGGCATCTTTCATACTGGCCAACAGCTGTGCCAATTGGAAACCTGGATTGGGGGCGTAATTCCCATAATGCCCGCTATGTTGTGGTCTTAGGGGACCATAGGTGGTTATGGAAAGGGAGGTGATACCTCTACAACCATATATAACAGTGGGTTTGCCGGATATATGGACCGGCCCATCATTAATGACCAAAAAATCAGCCTTTAGCAAATCGCGGTATTCTTTCACGGCCTCGGGAAGTGGTTTACTGCTTTTTTCCTCCTCACTATCCAAGATCACCTTGACATTGAACGGAAGGGAAACATTGTTTTTTTTCAAAAGATCAATGGCGTTCAACAACATGACAATGGGGCCTTTGTCATCTGAAGTTGACCGTCCAAAAAGGCGCCAGTCATAATTGAGGTTGTTCATTAGGCTATCGAAAGGCTGCACCTTCCATTGGTCACCATCTTTTGATTTCAATACCACACGATATGGGTCGGGTTGGTCCCATTTGGAAGGATCGACCGATTGCCCATCAAGATGCATGTAAAAAAGAATCGTGGGTTTATTATCCTCTATGGGTAGTGCCGCAAAGAACAATGATTCCCCTGAGGTGGGCAATATACTCGAATTGAATCCTCTCTCATTAAATTTTTTGGTCAACCAGGTTAGGTTTCTGTTAATGTCCGCATGGTCCAGGGCATCATTGGGTATGGCTATGAATTCCTGTAACTCATTGATAGTGTGGCTAACATGTGTTTTTAAAACATCATTATCTTGGGCGATGCCATACCATGGGTTTAAAACTAGGAACAGGATGTAAATTTTCTTCATTTTTCTTTATTATTGGGATGAGAATTTAAAAGTAGGCATTTCTAGTTCTCCAACAAGCCGATAACCTTTAAAATAATCAGTCGGAGCAAAAGGACAAATGGAAATCCATGCAAAAGCACATCAAACCAGTCCATAAAGGCCATTCCGTTAGCCCCACCTGCTATCCAACGGATTTTCCCCCAAATATGGGGTTCTGGGAAAAACGGGGCCAGACCCAAGGTTAGACAGAGTAAAATGACGAGTTTCCAATTGTTGATGAATTCCATGGCTTAACGAATGGTTTTAATAAAATCGGGGATTGTACCAACCCCAAATTTGGTTATATGTTTGATAAAGGCAGAACCTATAATGGCCCCAGCGGAGGTTCGGGTAGCCCGATCAAAGGTTTCGGAATTATTGATTCCGAACCCGACAATTTGGGGGTTGTTGAGGTTCAGTGCCCGAATACGTCCAAAATAAGTTTGTTGCTCATCCCCAAAACCGATTGTTGATCCCGTGGTACTCGCCGAACTTACCATATATATGAATCCGTCGGAAACTTCATCAATCCGCTTGATACGTTCATCACTGGTTTGGGGCGTAATAAGGAACACATTGATCAGCCCGTATTCTTTAAAAGTAGCTTCGTAATCCTTTAGATACACATCTAGTGGCAAATCGGGCAGGATGAGCCCGTCAATACCGATTTCCCCACAACGTTTGCAGAAGGCCTCGACACCATATTGTAAGACGGGGTTGAAATAGCCCATAATGATCAAGGGGATGGATACCGATTTACGAATATCCTTCAATTGGTCAAACAACAATTCGGTATGCATTCCATTTTTCAAAGCCGCTGTTGAACTTTTTTGAATGGTAGGGCCATCGGCCAATGGGTCGGAAAAAGGCAATCCGATCTCGACGAGGTCAACGCCATTTTTTTCCAGGTCCTGTATGATTTTCACCGTGTCATTCAGTTTTGGATATCCAGCAGTGAAATAGATGGAGAGGATTTTTTTGTCCTCCTTGAGCTTTTGGTTTATTCTGTTCATTTTCGTAGGAATGTTGAAAAAAAGGACTAAAGTTTAAAATAATCGATATATGTGTCCAAGTCCTTGTCGCCACGACCTGAAAGGTTTATAACCACAATATCGTCGGGTTTGAATGTTTTTTGTTCCAATATGGCCAAGGCATGGGAACTTTCGATTGCGGGAATGATCCCTTCCATTTTGGATAGCAGTAGGCCGGCTTTCATTGCATCGGCATCGGTGATCGGGATGAACTCCCCACGACCGGACTGGAACAAATGGGCGTGCATAGGGCCCACACCGGGATAATCGAGTCCGGCCGATATGGAATAGGGTTCCGTTATTTGTCCATCTGGGGTTTGCATCAACAAGGTTTTGCTGCCATGTATGATGCCAACCTTTCCCAAAGTGGAAGTTGCGGCACTTTTTCCAGAGTTGATTCCTTTTCCTGCGGCTTCCACCGCTATGATCCCGACATCAGGGTCATCCAGATAATGATAGAAAGTACCTGCCGCATTACTACCCCCACCAACACAGGCAACCACATAATCCGGGCTTTCAACACCTTCTTTTTCCTTTAACTGTGATCTTATCTCCTTGGAGATCACGGATTGGAACCTAGCGACCATATCGGGGTATGGGTGCGGACCGACTACGGATCCAATGATGTAATGGGTGTCGATCGGATTGTTTATCCAGTCACGAATGGCCTCATTGGTGGCATCTTTCAATGTTCTGCTTCCCGATAATGCCGGACGGACCCCAGCGCCCAACATTTTCATTTTTGCCACATTTGGTGCCTGTCGGGCGATATCTACCTCACCCATATAAACTACACATTCCATACCCATCAACGCACATACCGTAGCGGTAGCGACTCCATGTTGACCAGCACCTGTCTCGGCAATGATCCTGTCTTTGCCCAACTTTTTGGCCATGAGTATCTGCCCAATGGTGTTGTTCACCTTATGGGCACCAGTATGGCAAAGGTCCTCTCTTTTGAGGTATATCCTCGTATGGTATTTTTCTGATAGCCTTTCTGCCAAGTACAATGGGGTAGGTCGCCCAACATAATCCTTTAATAACTGGTCGAATTCCTTTTTGAAAGAGGGTTCCTCCATGACCCGGATGTAATTCTGACGTAATTCCTCTGTGTTGGGGTATAGCATTTCGGGTATAAATGCCCCTCCAAATTCACCATAATAGCCTTTTTCGTCTACGTTGTAACTCATTTCAAATTTCTTATGAATTTTTCTAATTTGCCGATGTCCTTTAGACCTGGTTCAATCTCAAATTTGCTGTTCACATCAATGGCATGGCAAAGCTTTGATTCAGGTTGTTCTAGGAACTCCCTGATGGATCCTATGTTTTCCAATCCGATTCCGCCACTCAGGAAATAAGGTTTCTCAAAGGGATAGTTTTTCAAGATCCCCCAATTGAATTTATAACCATTCCCGCCAGGTAATTCCCCTTTAGTGTCGAAAAGGAAATAATCACAAACCGGTCCGAAAGGCCCAAGCACTTTAAAATCGAATGTTTTCCCTATAGGGAATGCCTTGATAATACTGACCCCCATCAAACTGTTTTTTAGCATACGGCAGAATCCAGGGGTTTCCCCACCATGTAACTGAACGGCCAAAAGTTGATGGGTATTGACCATTTCAATAATCTCTTCGATATATGCATCAACAAAGACCCCTACCTTTTTTATGCCATGGGGCAGTGCTGTTGGTCGGCCATTGAAATTCCTCTTTGAGGGTCCCCAGAAAATAAAACCCAAATAATCTGGATGTAAGATAGTCCCAACTTCGGCGGTGTTATGTTTCATACCACATATTTTTATCCTAAGGGGCTCTCTTTTGGAAGTGTCCGTGTCTTTATGGTATTGGCTCATCGTTCTTGATTATTTAGCTAAGGGTATTGATGAACTCGGTTGCGCTTTTGCCAGGGTTCCCGGTCTTCATGAAATTCTCGCCAATGAGGAAACCCTGATATCCATAGGGCCTTAGTTCCTTTATGGCCTCGATACTACTGATACCACTTTCCGATACTTTCACAAAATCATCGGGAATGGTCCCAGACAATGTTTTGCTGGTGTCCAAACTGACTCCGAAAGTCTTTAGATCGCGATTGTTTACACCCAACATGTCCAAACTGGGCATGATCGATTTTTGTAGTTCCCCTTCATTATGGACTTCCAACAATACATCCAGGCCTAAACTTTTGGCCAATTCGGAGAACGTTTTTATTTCGGCCTTGGACAATATGGCCGCAATCAATAATATGACGTCGGCACCATAGGCTTTTGCCTCTATAATTTGGTAGGTGTCAACAATGAACTCTTTGCGCAACAATGGTATTTTTGTGGATGATCTTGCCAAGAGCAGGTCATCCAACGAGCCTCCAAAGTATTTGGCATCTGTCAATACGGACATACCGCAAACTCCCGCCCGTTCATAACCCTCTGCAACATCCTGTACATTCAGGTCTTGGTTTATGACCGATTTGGAAGGTGAACGACGTTTGTGTTCCGCGATAATCCCTGTCGTGCTATTGCGCAGTGCATTGGCCAAGGAAACGGGATTGCGTCCAAAAAGGATAGAGGCCTCCAGTTGGGAGATGGGAATCAACCCCTTGCGCAGGTTTACTTCGGTACGTTTGTCCTTTACTATTTTGTCGAGGATGTTCATTTTATATTTATTATGCGCTTAACGCTTGCAGTTTTTTAAGGGCTCTCAATCCGTTGCCCGACAATAGGGATTCCATCGCATTTTCAAAACCTTCCCTAGGGCCAATGCCATTTACCGTGGCAATGGCGATTCCGGCATTCGCACAGACCACGTTGTTCTGTGCCTCTGTTCCTTTCCCTTTCAGGATATCGATGAATATTTTTGCTGATTCCCCAATGGTTTCCCCACCTACGATCTGAGTTTGTTCTATGGCTTTCACCCCAAAATCGGAAGGTTCCAACACCCCCTCCGAATTGTTGGAAATTGTTTTCGTGGCCCCGGTCAACGAAATCTCATCATAACCGTCCAGGGCATGCAGGATTGTAAAGTTCTTATCGGTATTCTGGTATAGGTAGCCATACATACGGGCCAATTCCAGATTAAAGACCCCTACTATTTGGTTTTTGGGGAAAGCAGGGTTGACCATGGGTCCCAGCATATTGAAAAAGGTTTTCACGGTCAATTCCCTACGGATCGGGGCCACATTTTTCATGGCAGGGTGAAACAGTGGGGCATGCAATACGCAGATACCAGCCTCATCGATGGATTTTTTCAGAAAATCGGGGTCATTGCTGAACTTTATCCCTAGGGATTCCATAACGTTACTACTGCCACATTTTGAAGAGACACCGTAATTGCCGTGTTTGGTTACACGGACACCGGCACCAGCGGTAACGAAGGAGGCCAACGTTGAGATGTTGAAGGTGTCCTTGCCGTCCCCACCCGTACCGCATAGGTCAATGGGATTGTATTCGGATAGGTCAATGGCCAGGCATAAGTCCAAAAGGGCATTGCGGAAACCTTCCAATTCCTCTATGGTTATACTTCGCATCATATACACCGTTAAAAAAGCGGCTATCTGACTTGTGTTGTACTCTCCCTTGGCAATATTGACCAAAACCTTTTTGGCATCCTCTTTCGCAAGGATGTCGTGATTGATCAGTCTGTTTAGAATATCTTTCATATACGCTGAATTTATTCCAGTATCTATTTCATGCTTTTTCCGTCAACCAGTTTTTTAAAATGGTCTTTCCTTTGGGTGTCAACACGGATTCTGGGTGGAATTGTACGGCAGATACGTCATAATCCTTATGTCGTATTGACATTATTTGTCCGTTTTCATCAATTGATGTTATCTCTAAGACCTCAGGAATATCGGGGGCAACGACCCAAGAATGGTAACGGCCTACTTCAATCTCCCTTGGTAGTCCTTTAAATAGATGGTCATCTTTTATCACCTTTATTTTTGTGGCTGTACCATGGTATACTTCATCTAGGTTTATCAACGATCCGCCAAATACCTCGGCTATGGCCTGCTGTCCAAGGCAAACACCAAAAATACTCTTGGTCGGGGCATATTTGGCGATAACCCCTTTAAGTAGGCCTGCCTCATCTGGGATGCCCGGACCTGGGGACAATACGATTTTCCCGTAGGCATCGACTTCTTCCAAAGTGAGTTGGTCGTTTCTTTTTACAATGACCTCACAATCCAAGTCCTCTAAATAGTGGACTAGGTTATATGTGAAACTGTCATAGTTGTCAATCACCAATATTTTTTTCATAATCATCTTTGTTTTGGGAATTTCAGATGGTTTCCGCAATTTCCAAGGCTTTGGTCAATGCCCCTAGCTTGTTATATGTTTCCTGTAGTTCATTCTCTAGGTTCGAGGCGGCTACCAGACCTGCCCCGGCCTGATAATATAGCCGGTGGTTCTTGCTCAAGAAGGTGCGGATCATTATGGCGTGGTTGAAGTTCCCTTTAAAATCCATAAAACCAATTGCGCCACCATAATACGATCTGTTCGTTTTTTCGTATTTTTCTATGAGTTGCATGGCCATGTGCTTTGGGGCACCGCTTAAGGTTCCTGCCGGAAAGGTATCTGCAACGACTTTCATGGTAGTGGTGTCCTTTTTCTTTTGTCCGGTTACTTTGGATACCAAATGGATTACGTGGGAAAAGAACTGCACCTCCCTATAATTGTCGACACTTACCATATTCCCATTTCGGCTTAAATCGTTTCTGGCCAGATCGACCAACATAACATGTTCGCTGTTCTCCTTGTCATCATGGGTCAATTCTTTGGCCAATGCCGCATCTTTCTCATCGTTCCCCGTTCTTTTAAAGGTGCCGGCTATAGGGTGTATCTCGGCCTTACCCCCATTTACGATCAATTGGGCCTCCGGGGAGCTTCCGAATATCTTGAAATTACCATAATCAAAGTAAAAAAGATAGGGGGAAGGGTTTATAGAGCGAAGTGCCCTATAGACATTGAATTCATCACCTTTGAATCCTTGTGAAAACCTTCTGGATAGCACCAATTGGAAAACATCGCCCCTTTGGCAGTGTTTTTTCGCCAGATCAACATGTGCCTTATATTCTTCATCCTTGAGGTTTGAAGTAGGTTCCCCTTCCTTATTGAAATTATATGAGGCAAAGTTCTTGACATTCAGGATTTGTTCGATTTCGGCGATATTGCTTTCCTTTTCATAGCAATGTGCGAAAATATAAGCCTCGTTCTTGAAATGGTTGATAGCTATGATGTTTTGATAAACAGCGTAGTATATATCAGGGATGTCCAGGGAACCCTCTTTTTTGTGAATGTCAATATCCTCAAAGTACCGTACTGCATCATAGGCTATATAGCCGAACAGACCATTGTTGATGAATTTGAACGAATTATCGTCTGTTTGGAATTTTAGACTGAAGTCATGTATGGTTTGTGCCACATCGGATCCAAGTCCGATATTGCTTGTAAAGACCTTACCGTCAGGGAATTGTTCAGCGATGGTCTCATTTTCAACTTTTATAGATGCAATGGGATTGCAACAGATATATGAAAAACTGTTGTCGTTGGCATGGTAGTCACTACTCTCCAAAAGAATACTGTTTGGAAACCTGTCCCGTATTTTCAAATAAACACTGACAGGGGTTATCGTGTCTGCGAGGATTTTTTTGAAATGTGATTTAAAATGGTACTCCATGGTCAAAATATAGAATTAAAAAAGGCTTGTCGTGATAGACAAGCCTTTTGTATATAATAGTTTACTACAATGATGCTTCGCTCACGACATTTTTCGCAAGGGGTTCCACCACCAAGTATTCGTTCCGTTGTTTTTCATTGCGTCAAATATAGAAATCATTTCTTAACATCAAACACGTTTATGGAAAAAAACTTCGAACGGTATAAAAATATCCAAAATCCCACTTTTGGTGCCCAGCTTACTAAAAAGCCAAATCTACGATAAGATCAAATTCATCGTAGATTGTTTTATCTCCCAAATTATCGAAAAAACTACCAGATCCGTAACGTATATCGTATTTGGTCCTGTCGATCTTCATGGTTGCGGTCGCTTTGCTACCATAGATGGATATATTAAAGGTAACAGGTTTTGTAATCCCTTTTATGGTCAGATCCCCAGTCGCCTCATAGGAATTTTTACCTTTATGCACTACTTTGGAGAACACCAATGTTGATGTGGAGTGCTTCCCGACACCAAAGAAATCGTCCGATTTCAAATGGCCCTCCAGTTTGCCTTTGTATTCCCCTTCCAGATCGGTACATATTAAAGAGGACATGTCAACGGTGAAATCCCCTCCAATGAGTTTTCCTTCCTCAAACAATAAGGAGCCACTCTTTAGGTCAACGGTTCCGTTATGTGACCCTGTTGCCTTATAGGCTTTCCAGGTAACCCTGCTTTCACTGGTTTTTACCACTTTTTTTTCCTTTCCCTTGGGTTCTGTCGCTGTTGCCGTAAAGCCGAATACTATGGACAAGGTCAATACCAATAGATTTTTTTTCATTTGTTTTTGCTTTGAATAGTTGATAATTAATTAGGGTTTAAATTGATTCAACAGAAGATTCAAGTGTTTCAATTCACGCTTTGAGAATTGATCCAACATCCCTTTTTCTGTCCTCGAGACAACATCATCCATTTTTAAAAGTTGTTCCAGACCTTTTGCCGTTATATTTATTTCCGTTTTCCTTCGATTTGAAGGGCAAGTGTGCCTTTCTACGAATTCCTTCAAAACAAGTTTATCGACCAAACGGGTGGTATTGCTCATTTTTGTTACCATTCTTTCGTTCAATGTGCCCAGATTGGCAGGTTTTCCATTTTGTCCCCTTAGAATTCTCAGGACATTGAACTGTTGAATGGAAACGTCAAAGGGTTTAAGGGCTGTAGCCAATTTTTTGTTTATGGCATTTGCGACCAACATAATATGAATGATCGTTTTTTGGTCCAATGGGATCTCTTTCGACGTTTTGATATGCCCCCCTACATTCATGTACTTACAATAGTTGTATATACAAATGTAGTTGTTTTTGTTTGATTCGGAACAGGGCCGGAGGTATAAAGTTCTGTTAAAAAGAACAAAAGTCCCTCCTATGGCAATGAATGCAGTGTATTTACATCCCTGATTTGTTCAAAAATGTTATTTTTGCCTTCTAAAAAGTTTATTGAAATGGTAGATTTATCGCAGAAAGAATGGGTAGAACAGCTGAAAGCCGATGACAATGCATTTGTTTTGGATGTTCGTACACAGGAAGAGTTTCAACAAGGTTATATTCCCAATGCCAGTAATATTGATATCTATTCGGGGCAACAATTTATTTCGGAATTGGAAAAATTGGATAAGTCCAAAAGTTATTATGTATACTGTAGGTCGGGTGCAAGGAGTAGACAGGCATGTAACATGATGAGGGATATGGGTTTTCCAAAGGCATTTAACCTTCAGGGCGGGATTATGGCCTGGGAAGGGGAGGTGGTTCACTAGAAGGGGAGGTGGTTCACTAATAGACCACAATAACATTATAAAAAAAATCCCCACATTTTTGTGGGAATTTTTTATTTTAGGGAGGTGGGAGAGGATTTACTTCATTTTGTCTGGAAATATAGGATGCTGCAATTGCAGGAATTGGCCACTGACCAAAATGAACCTCTTGTCATTGTCGATGTGGGTTCCCATAACCACCGGTCAGGACCCGATTTTTTCAATGCCAAAGTGCGTATCGATGGACAGCTTTGGGCCGGCAATGTGGAAGTACATGTCAATGCATCGGATTGGTACGCACATCGCCATGAAGAGGACGCCAACTATGACAATATTATCCTACATGTTGTTTGGCATGATGATATGGCAATATATAGAAGGGATCGCACCAAGATCCCGACGCTGGAGCTGAAAAAATATATACCTAAGGATATTCTGGTCAACTACCGGAGGTTGTTCGATAAGCGTTCGACCAAGTTCATCAACTGTGAAAATGATATTTCCAGCCTAGATGCATTTACGATGAAAAACTGGATCGAACGGCTCTATATTGAGCGTTTGGAGCAAAAGTCGGTTTTCATCCAGTCCCTTTTGGAAGATTCCAAAAACGATTGGGAAAAAGTAGCCTTTATGTTGCTTCTCAAAAATTTTGGTTTGAATATAAACGGGCAATCATTTTTAAGTATCGCCCAGACCTTGGATTTTTCGATTGTCAGAAAACTCCAGGACAAGAAGCACCAATTGGAGAGCGTTCTTTTTGGTCTGGGGGGGTTGTTGGACCATAAAGATACAATGGATGGCTATTTGGTCTCTTTACGGCATGAGTACACCTATCTAAGCACAAAATTCGATCTTGTCCAAGACGGTGTGCAACGACCGGAGTTCTTCAGGCTGCGTCCATCCAATTTTCCCACTATTAGACTTTCACAAATCGCCAATCTGTATGAGAGGCACAGGAATCTTTTTCAAAAGCTGATGAATGCCGATAACCTAGAGGAACTGTACACTGTTTTTGAGATCTCGGCAAGCCGGTATTGGGATGACCATTTTACTTTTGGTAAAAAATCAAGGAAGAGCACAAAAAAATTGACGAGGCCATTTATAGATCTTCTGATTATAAATACGGTCTTGCCATTAAGGTTCTGTTATGACCGTCATAGGGGCAAAGATGCCGTTGCCGTTATTTTTCGGATAATGGGGAACATAAAGAAAGAGGACAATGCGGTGTTGAAAAAATTCGATACCCTTGGACTGGAAATGGGGACAGCATTTGATAGTCAAGCGGTATTACAGCTCTACAACTCATATTGTACAAAAAACAAATGCCTTCAATGTGCAATAGGTAGTGGTTTATTGCAAGGAAATATTTAATTTTAGACCATGAATGTTTTCTATCAACTTTTATATTATCTCCAAAAAAGGGGGTTCGAGGTATGTAGGCGGATTGCGGAGCGTATGGGGATTAGGGCCAGGGTAGTTAGAACATCGTTCATTTACCTTACATTCGTAACTTTGGGGTTTGGTTTTGCACTCTATCTTTTTCTGGCTTTTTGGTTGAGGATAAAAGATTTGGTATATACCAAAAGAACCTCGGTTTTTGATCTTTAATATGATTCGACTCTTCCGTTCCAAGATTTATTTGGCCATCATTTTGATAGGGGTCGTTTTGGCAACTGGGGTTATAGGTTATAGGGTATTGTCCGATCTATCTTGGTTGGATGCCTTTTACATGACCGTTATAACGGTGACTACGGTTGGTTTTTCCGAAGTAGGCCCATTAAGTGGGGAAGCAAAGATTTTTACGGTATTTTTAATAATCTCCAGCGTATTCATATTTGCATTTTCCATCTCAGTGATAACGGAGTATATTCTAAGTAGGAATACCATGGAGATCTTAAAGAAGAAAAAAGCAAGGAACATGATCAATACACTATCCAACCACGTGATTATCTGTGGGTTCGGTCGAAACGGAAATCAAGCGGCCACCAAACTTAAAGCCTTTGACAGACCGTTTGTTGTTGTGGAAAGGGATAAGGAGGTTATTGCTAAGTTCGGGGATAGTATCCTATTTGTGGAAGGGGATGCCAATGATGATGAGGTGTTGGTAGAGGCGGGTATAGAACGGGCCGGGAATATCATCACCACTTTGCCCGATGATGCCGCAAACCTCTTCGTGGTCTTGTCCGCTAGGCAATTGAACAAAAAATTGAATATCATAAGTAGGGCATCATTGGTCACGTCCCAGAAAAAATTAATGTTGGCCGGTGCCAACCAAGTGATTATGCCAGACAAGATAGGTGGTGACCACATGGCCTCGTTGGTGGTAATGCCAGACCTGATCTCTTTTATGGACGAGCTGTCCCTGGAAGGTGAGCACACAACAAACCTTGAGGAGGTCGCAATTGAGGAATTTGCGGAACAAGGGGAGCACAAGTCGCTTCGAGACCTTGATCTAAGGCGTAAGACCGGGTGTACTATAATAGGTTATATTGCTCCCGATGGCAAATACACCATAAACCCAGAAGCCAATATGCAATTGCAACCGAAAAGTAAAGTGATTGTGCTGGGTAGGCCAGAACAGATCCGTAAATTAAACGAAATGTTCCATATTTAATTCTTTTTCTTTTGCGTCAGGATTTGATTGGGTAGAATATTTTTAAGATATTGCCGATCCAGCAAATTAAACAAACCAAAAACAATACTTATGAAGTATAGACTCCTATTGCTATTCAGCATATTACCACTATTGACAAGTGCACAAGAGAAAGGACTGGATGATATGGTCAATGATGAATTCATGCCCATTGCGGTTTGGTGGGAGAACCTTGTACTGGCCTCTGTGCCTATTGCCGGTTATGACTTGCCAATTGTCCTGATCTTATTGATTTTTGGGGCAACATTTTTTACAATATACTTCAAGTTCCCAAACATCACGAGATTTCCTTTAGCGATCAATACGGTAAGGGGCAAGTACGATGAGTTAGACCATCACGGTGTTGAAAAAGCCGAATTGAATATTGTGGATGGTGATTTGGTCGATACTATTGCCGATGAAAGTAAGGAAGGTGAGGTAAGCCACTTCCAGGCTTTGGCCACTGCAGTTTCGGGAACTGTTGGTCTGGGTAATATATCAGGTGTTGCGGTCGCAATTGCAGTAGGTGGGCCAGGAGCTACATTTTGGATGATTGTTTGTGGTCTTATAGGTATGTCGACAAAGTTTGTTGAATGTACTTTAGGTGTGAAATATCGGGATGTGGCTGAAGATGGAACCGTTTACGGAGGCCCCATGTATTATTTGTCAAGAGGTCTTAAAGAAAGGGGTCTCACCCGTTTGGGGAAGGTTTTGGGAGTCATTTTTGCGGTGCTGTGCATCGGCGCTTCGTTCGGGGGTGGTAATGCATTCCAGTCAAACCAGGCAGCGGTACAGCTTTCTTCCATGTTGGATTTAGAGGGTGGGGCGACAGGTATCATTATCGGGATAATACTCGCTATTCTTGTTGGGATTGTAATTATTGGGGGAATTAAGAAGATTGCCAATGTTACGGAGAAAATAGTGCCTTTCATGGCTGGTATTTATGTATTGGCGTCATTGGTGATTATTTTTGCGAATATTAAATATGTCGGTGAGGCGATCTCAATGATCTTTGCAGGGGCATTTTCACCTGAGGCAGGACTTGGGGGTGTTCTCGGTGTGATCATAGTCGGTTTCCAAAGAGCTGCTTTCTCTAATGAGGCAGGGGCAGGTTCTGCGGCAATAGCACATTCCGCAGTGAAGACAAAATACCCTGCAAGTGAGGGTGTGGTCGCCTTGTTGGAACCATTTATCGATACGGTTGTAATTTGTACAATGACTGCATTGGTGATTATTTTCTTTAACATGGACGCTGGTGCATTTGATTACGGGAATGCTGTTGGCAGCACCGTATTATTGAATGAGTCGGGTACGTATATAGGCGGGGTCGATTTAACATCCATGGCTTATGATTCTGTAATACCAGGGTTTAGATATATCCTTACCATAGCGATTATCCTATTTGCATTTTCCACAATGATCTCATGGTCGTATTATGGGTTGCAATCGTGGAAATATTTGTTTGGTAGGGGAAAAAAGGCCGATGTTGTTTATAAGGTGCTGTTCCTAATGTTTGTGGTTATTGGGGCAGCAGCTACCTTGGATGCGGTAATTAAATTCTCGGATGCCATGATATTGGCATTGGTGTTTCCGAATATGATCGGCCTGTTGTTCCTGTTCCCTAAGGTCCGTGAGGAATTGGATGTGTATTTGAAAGATATAAAAAATTTCGTTAAAGGCTAGTTGAGGCGATTCAAATGAATAAATTTAAATCCCATTTTTCTTTTAGTGAACAAGAGAAAAGTGGGATTTTCTTTTTGCTCTTGATCATTGTTGTCCTGCAAGTGGTTTTCTACTTTGTGAAAAATACTTCCGGTACCTTGGGGCCAAGCCTAACGATTGACAAGGAGACCCAAGTGAAGTTGGATTCGTTAAAACGGGCGGCACTCCGGAAGGCCCCTGCCCGGTTATTTCCCTTCAACCCGAATTATATTTCCGATTATAAAGGATATACTTTGGGAATGACGCCTGAGGAAATAGACCGGCTGCATTCTTACCGGGAAAGGAATTTGTATGTAAATAACGCTGAGGAATTCAGGAAGGTCACAAGGATCCCGGATTCATTGCTGGATCGTATATCACCTTATTTTGAGTTCCCCGAATGGACAAAGGACAAACCCAAGGCGAAGATCGTTCCCCACTTCCCGGAACCAGGAGGGTATTCCGGTAAAAACGAAAAAGGGACCCAACTTAAAGATCTCAATTTTGTAACTGCGGACGAATTAAGATCGATCAAGGGTATTGGTGACAAATTATCCCAAAGGATAATCAGATTCAGGGATGGATTGGGAGGGTTCTATGTGGGCGAACAACTATATGATGTCTATGCTTTGGAGCCTGAAGTGGTTCAAAGGGCCCTTGAGCGGTATGCCGTGTTAAGCCAGCCCCCAATAAGGAAAATAAACATCAATACGGCATCTGTCTCAGAGATTTCAAATTTAATATATATCCCTTATCCACTGGCTTTGAGGATTGTTGAGTATAGGGAGAACAATGGTGCATTCACCTCCTTTGGCGAATTAACTAAAATTGAGGGATTCCCAGTACAAAAGATCGATAGAATTAAATTATATTTGAAGCTCTAAAAAAATACAAAATGTTCAAAGATACCATGTGTTTTGATTATTCGGAAACTCAAGAGCATGTCGCTTCTGCGGCCAAAAAATTTGCAGAACAACATATTCGGCCCTATATTATGGAATGGGACGAAACCCAGTTTTTCCCAATCGAGCTTTTTAAGGAGGCCGGTAAGATGGGTTTTATGGGGATTTTAGTTCCTGAAGAATACGGGGGCTCTGGTTTGGGGTACCATGAGTACATTGCCATTATAGAGGAAATATCGAAAGTAGACCCGTCTATAGGGTTGTCCTTGGCGGCGCATAATTCACTATGTACCAACCATATTTTGTCTTTTGGGGATGAATCACAAAAAAAGCGTTGGCTCCCCAAATTGGCATCGGGTGAATTTATCGGTGCTTGGGGCCTGACAGAACACAATACAGGTTCGGATGCCGGTGGAATGAGTACTATGGCGGTCAAGGATGGGGATGGATGGATCTTGAACGGGGCGAAGAATTTTATTACCCATGGGATTAGTGGCGACATTGCCGTTGTTATTGCCAGGACTAGTGTAGAAGGGAGCGCTCAAGGAATGACCGCATTTGTCATAGAAAAAGGAACCCCGGGTTTTTCCAGTGGTAATAAACTGGATAAATTGGGTATGAGGGCCAGTGAAACGGCAGAACTTATATTCAGTGATTGTAGAATACCTGATGCCAATAGGTTGGGAGGGATAGGTGAAGGGTTTGTCCAAAGCATGAAAATATTGGATGGAGGAAGGATCTCGATAGGTGCATTGTCCCTAGGTATTGCCAAGGGTGCTTATGAGGCGTCTTTGCAATACTCAAAGGAAAGAGTGCAGTTTGGAAGGCCCATAAGTCAATTTCAGGGCATATCATTCAAACTGGCCGATATGGCAACAGAGATAGAGGCGTCTGCGTTGCTGCTGCATAAAGCCGCATTTTTAAAGAATGAAGGTAATGGAATGACCAAACTAGGTGCCATGTCAAAAATGTATGCTTCCGAGGTTTGTGTCAAGGTAGCCAATGAGGCTGTCCAAATACATGGGGGCTATGGCTATACCAAAGACTTCCCGGTAGAGAAATTTTATAGGGACTCTAAGCTTTGTACTATAGGTGAGGGTACTACCGAAATCCAGAAAGTTGTCATTGCAAAAAATATTTTGGGTTAGTTGGTTGCTAATCCATAAATTCAATATATATTTGCATCCTTAATCACAAAAGAGAGGAGGTTGTAGCCCATGTTAATTATACCAATAAAAGAAGGGGAGAACATAGACAGAGCTTTAAAGCGCTTCAAGCGGAAGTTCGATAAGACTGGTACCATGCGTCAATTGCGTAAGCGTCAGCAATTTACCAAGCCTTCGGTTCAAAGACGAGCTCAGATACAAAAAGCACAATACATTCAAGGTTTAAGGGACCAGGAAGAAATCTAGAATCTTATTTGACAGTGTACAATTATTCATAAAGAATCCCATCAAACGATGGGATTCTTTTATTTGGGGAAAGTTGCTACGACAACTTTGCTAACTTTGTGGTATGTCAGTACCTAGGTTTGTCTCTTATTTACGCTTGGAAAAGAATTATTCGGTGCATACCGTAAATGCATACGAAAAGGATATTCTGTCTTTTGTCGCTTTTTGTGCTGATGAACACGGTTTCTCGGGTATTGACAATGTGGAATACCCTATCGTAAGAAGCTGGGTCGTTGCCCTTGTCAATTCAGGAATATCCAATAGGTCGGTAAATAGGAAGGTAGCCGCCCTAAAGGCATACTATGGATTTCTGCAACAAATTGGTGTTGTGGAGACAAATCCCTTGGCCAAACACAAGGCCCTTAAGACATCGAAAAAAATAGAAGTTCCTTTTTCAGAGGACGAAATGCGGGCCGTTTTGTCCCAGTTGCCTTTTGCGGAGGGTTTTGAAGGTAGAAGGGATAAGTTGATCATAGAGTTGCTTTATACGACCGGAATACGAAGGGCAGAGCTTGTAAACATCAAGGTTGGTGATGTTGATTTGGGGGGGAGGTCGCTCAAGGTACTTGGGAAACGCAATAAGGAGCGTGTAGTGCCTTTGTTGCTTCCAACGGTGGAATTGTTTCGGTCTTATTTGCCACTAAGGGACAGTTTGGAAAATATAGTGGGGACGGAGTTTGTTTTTCTTACCAATACGGGCAATAAAATATATGAAACCCTTGTTTATAGAATTATAAATAAGTATTTTAGGGAGGTGTCCTCCAAGGTAAAGAGGAGCCCACATATATTGCGGCACACCTTTGCGACACATTTGCTCAATAATGGGGCGGATTTAAATTCGGTGAAAGAGTTGTTGGGCCATTCAAGTTTGGCTTCGACACAGGTATACACGCACAATAGTATTTCCGAACTCAAAAAAATCCATGAATCGGCCCACCCAAGGGGTAAGAAATCGCAAAGGCGATAAGATTGTTTAACATAACATTAAATTTTAGCCTATGAAAGTGAACATACAATCAGTTAACTTCAATGCTGATCGGAAATTATTGGATTTTGTTCAAGGTAGATTGGATAAGATAGAGACTTTTTATGACAGGGTGATCAATGCGGATGTTTATCTGAAAGTAGAGAACACAAGTTTAAAGGAAAATAAGATTGTGGAAATCAAGCTAAATGTGCCTAAGGACAAGTTTATTGTCAAAAAGCAACGAAAATCGTTCGAAGAGGCTGTGGATTTGGCATGTAGCTCCTTGGAAAGGAAAGTAAAAAAAATGAAAGAAATACAGCGTGAGAAAGTATGATGATTTTTTTCCGAAAATTATTTTGATTAAACAAATAAATATATACATTTGCAGTCCGTTAGAAATAGCGGACTTTTTTTATGTAAAAAAGGTTGAGAGGCCGATGTAGCTCAGCTGGCTAGAGCAGCTGATTTGTAATCAGCAGGTCGTGGGTTCGAGTCCCTCTATCGGCTCAAAGGTTCTTTAAATTATGGATTGGGGAGATACTCAAGCGGCCAACGAGGGCAGACTGTAAATCTGCTGACTATGTCTTCGCAGGTTCGAATCCTGCTCTCCCCACTTTTTAAGATCCGATCCAGGGTTTTTGGTTTCTTGATTGTGTTGGATAACGGGTTTTGGAAGTCCGGACTTTGTTCGGGGCCATTGAAAAGGTCTTGGGGTTGAAATTTTGAAATATAGAATGCGGGAGTAGCTCAGTTGGTAGAGCGTCAGCCTTCCAAGCTGAATGTCGCCGGTTCGAACCCGGTCTCCCGCTCTAATTTCACAGGATAATGAATATGTGTTCATTTGGGCTGTGGAATACGGGGAGGACGGCCGGTTCGTTTTTTCACCAGAATATCAAACAGGTATTGTTTGATGTGTTCTTTGGGTAGTGGGTAAAGGATAGGTTCGATGTTTGGTCGATTTTGGCAAAGGTCGGTTGAATTTTGGTCTATGGCTCAAAAACCATGGGTTTGCGTTTGTTGTAGTTTCGATGTTGTTCGTCAGTAAACGTGTAGCATCAACCAAGAACCCAACAAGCCGACGTAGCTCAGGGGTAGAGCGTTTCCTTGGTAAGGAAGAGGTCACGAGTTCAAATCTCGTCGTTGGCTCAATTAAGGCATGTAATTGTACACTAATATATAAACTAAGATTAAATTCATTTAAAATGGCAAAGGAAACTTTCGATCGTTCCAAACCGCACTTAAATATAGGCACTATTGGACACGTGGATCACGGTAAAACTACATTAACTGCTGCTATTACTACGGTATTGGCAAATGCAGGACTTTCTGAATTGAGAAGTTTCGATTCTATCGATAATGCCCCAGAGGAAAAGGAAAGGGGCATAACCATTAACACTGCCCATGTTGAGTATCAGACGGCAAACCGTCATTACGCACATGTTGACTGTCCTGGTCACGCGGATTACGTAAAGAACATGGTAACTGGTGCCGCCCAAATGGATGGTGCTATCTTGGTTGTTGCCGCAACAGATGGTCCAATGCCACAAACACGTGAGCACATCCTATTAGGTCGTCAGGTAGGTATTCCTAGAATCGTTGTTTTCTTGAACAAAGTCGACATGGTTGACGATGATGAGCTTTTGGAGCTTGTTGAAATGGAAGTAAGGGAATTGCTTTCATTTTATGAATACGATGGTGACAATGGGCCTGTCATTTCTGGATCTGCCCTAGGTGCGCTTAACGGTGAGCAAAAATGGGTTGATACCGTAATGGAGTTGATGGATGCTGTGGATTCATGGATTGAGTTGCCGAAAAGGGATGTTGAAAAAGATTTCTTGATGCCTGTTGAGGATGTATTTACCATTACTGGTCGTGGAACCGTTGCTACGGGTCGTATCGAAACAGGTGTTGCGAATACGGGTGATGCGGTCGATATTATTGGTATGGGGGCCGAGAAATTGTCTTCTACCATTACAGGTGTTGAAATGTTCCGTAAAATCTTGGATAGAGGTGAAGCTGGTGATAACGTAGGTATCTTGTTGAGGGGTATTGAAAAATCACAGATAAGCAGGGGTATGGTAATTTGTAAGCCAGGCTCTGTTAAGCCACATGCTAAATTTGAAGCAGAGGTTTATATCCTTAAAAAAGAAGAAGGTGGTCGTCACACGCCATTCCATAACAACTATCGTCCACAATTCTATGTAAGGACTACCGATGTTACTGGTAACATTACTCTTCCTAGTGGTGTTGAAATGGTTATGCCTGGCGATAACTTGACGATAACTGTTGATTTGATCCAGCCTATCGCATTGAGCGAAGGACTTCGTTTCGCTATCCGTGAAGGTGGTAGGACGGTTGGTGCTGGTCAGGTAACCAAGATTATAGATTAAATCTTAGAATACTAGTTTACATATAAGGTGTCCCGCTAAAGTGCGGGATACCTTTCAATGTAAATATGAACGGGTGTAGCTCAGTTGGTAGAGCACTGGTCTCCAAAACCAGGTGTCGGGAGTTCGAGTCTCTCCTCCCGTGCAGTAATTAGATAGAAGCTTACTGTGAAGGTTGTTAAGAAAGTTCCTTCCAGTTTAATTTAAAGAATATATCAAATGTTTACGTATATAAAGGAATCAATCGAGGAGTTAAGGCATAATGTCACCTTGCCTTCAAAAGAGGAATCATCGAACCTTATGGTTGTAGTGGCAGTGTTCTCTATTCTGTTCGCTTTGGCTACATGGGGAGTGGATTCCGCCTTCAGTAAATTGATCAAGTTTTATTTTACGGACATTTTAAATTAAGTCTAGCCTTATGTCAGAAGTATTGGAAAAGAAATGGTATGTGGTAAGGGCGGTCAGTGGTCAGGAGAATAAAATCAAAGGCTACATTGAAAGCGAGGTTGCCAGACTTGGTTTTTCCGATTACCTGGAGGAGGTTTTGGTACCTACGGAAAAGGTCGTACAGATAAGGAATGGCAAGAAAATAAATAAAGAAAGGGTTTATTTCCCAGGCTATATTATGGTGAAGGCCAATTTAGGTGGTGAGATGATCCATATTATACGTTCAATAACCAATGTAATTGGTTTTTTGGGGGAAACAAAAGGAGGAGATCCGGTTCCTTTAAGGAAAACAGAGGTCAACCGAATGTTAGGAAAGGTAGATGAATTGGCGGTTAATACGGATAGTGTGGCCATACCGTTTACCCACGGGGAGACTATAAAGGTTATCGATGGGCCTTTTAACGGGTTCAATGGTACTGTGGAGAAAGTCAATGAGGAAAAACGTAAACTTGAGGTAATGGTTAAGATTTTCGGAAGAAAAACACCATTGGAGTTAAGTTATATGCAAGTAGAGAAAATTTAAGAATTAATGTTACGTATTTAAAAGTTGTGTTGCTTCCTAAAGACACACTTTCAATTTAATTTTAAACAATGGCAAAAGAAGTAGGTAAGGTAGTTAAGCTACAAGTTAGGGGAGGTGCAGCGAATCCATCGCCACCGGTTGGACCCGCCTTAGGTGCTGCCGGTGTTAACATCATGGAGTTCTGTAAGCAGTTCAACGCACGTACACAGGACAAGCCAGGTAAGGTATTACCGGTTGTTATCACGGTATATAAAGATAAGTCTTTTGACTTTATCGTTAAAACACCGCCAGCGGCAGTTCAACTTTTGGAAGCGGCTAAGATTAAGAAGGGATCTGGCGAACCTAACAGAGTTAAGTCAGGAAGTGTTTCCTGGGATCAGGTCAAGGTGATAGCAGAGGACAAAATGGTGGATCTAAACGCTTTTACTGTTGAATCGGCGATGAGCATGGTTGCAGGAACAGCTAGGTCCATGGGTCTAAAGGTGTCAGGGAAAAGACCTTTTTAAAATCTTAAAAGCAATTAAATGGCAAAGTTAACAAAGAAGCAAAAAGAAGCCTACGCTAAAATTGAGAAAGATAAATTATACTCAATTGAAGAAGGTTCGGCTTTAATAAAGGAAATAACCAATACAAAATTTGATGCATCTATTGATCTTGCAGTTCGTTTGGGAGTCGATCCCAGAAAGGCAAATCAAATGGTCCGTGGGGTAGTTACACTACCACATGGTACAGGGAAGGATGTCAAGGTTTTGGCTTTGGTGACACCGGATAAAGAGACGGAGGCTAAAGAAGCTGGAGCTGATTATGTGGGGTTGGATGAATATCTGGAAAAGATAAAGAGCGGTTGGACGGATGTTGATGTTATCATCACTATGCCGAGCGTAATGGGTAAATTAGGGCCTTTAGGACGTGTCTTGGGGCCAAGGGGATTAATGCCCAACCCAAAGACAGGTACGGTCACCATGGATGTTGCCAAGGCGGTGACAGAGGTGAAGGCCGGTAAGATAGATTTCAAGGTCGATAAGACGGGTATCGTACACGCTGCTATCGGAAAGGCTTCTTTCTCGGTAGATAAGATCGTGGATAACGCCCAAGAGTTATTGGATACCTTGAACAAATTGAAACCTTCCGCAGCCAAAGGGGTTTACATGAAAAGTGTATTCATGTCAAGCACTATGAGTCCAAGTGTTCAATTGGACCCAAAAACGGTTTAGTAACTGGTAGGCTAAAATTTTAATTATGACAAGAGAAGAGAAATTAAACGTTATAGAAGATTTAACTGCTCAGTTAGCTGAAAATTCAACTATTTATTTGGCTGATATTTCAGGGTTGGACGCAACCACCACTTCAAATTTAAGAAGAGCGTGTTTTAAGGCCAATATTAAACTTGCGGTAGTCAAGAACACACTTCTTGCCAAGGCAATGGAGGCTTCCGATAAAGAATTCGGTGAACTTCCCGGGGTTTTAAAGGGAAACACTTCATTGATGTTCTCCGAGGCAGGAAACGGACCGGCAAAACTTATCAAGACCTTTAGGAAAAAGTCTGATAAGCCTTTGTTGAAAGGTGCTTTCGTAGAGGAAGCCATATTTGTTGGTGATGACAAATTGGATACTTTGGTAAGTATAAAATCCAGGGAAGAGATGATCGGGGAAATTATTGGCTTGTTGCAATCACCGGCCAAGAATGTCATTTCCGGTCTTAAGTCCGGTGGGGGAAAACTTGCTGGTATCCTAAAGACATTATCAGAACGGGAATAGTACGCACTTAAACAATTATATTTTAAAATTTTATTAAACGATAGAAAAATGGCAGATTTGAAAGATTTCGCAGAACAATTGGTTAACCTGACCGTAAAAGAGGTCAATGAGTTGGCTGATATATTAAAAGAAGAATATGGTATCGAGCCTGCAGCTGCCGCTGTAGCTGTTGCCGCAGGTGGTGGGGCCGATGAAGGTGGTGAGGCTGTTGAGGAAAAAACAGAATTCGATGTGGTTTTGAAAGCAGCTGGAGCCTCTAAACTGGCAGTTGTGAAATTGGTCAAGGAATTGACCGGTTTAGGTTTGAAAGATGCCAAGGATATTGTTGATAGCGCACCAAAAGCAGTTAAGGAAGGTGTTTCTAAAGACGAAGCGGAAGGTATTAAAAAATCATTGGAAGAAGCAGGAGCAGAAGTTGAGCTTAAATAGTCGCTACTACCATAACAGTTTGGGTTTAGGTCTTGCCGCATTTGTGGTTCAGACCTAAGCCTTTTTATGCATTAATAGGTATATGAGGATATATACGACCCATTAGTATTCATGATCAAAATTTTGTCCATAGATGTTCACAAATCAGACTGATAGAATAAATTTCGCATCCGCTAAGAACACGCCGGCATATCCGGATTTCTTGGACATTCAGATTAAATCATTTCAAGATTTCTTTCAACTTGAAACAAAATCTGACCAAAGGGGCAACGAAGGATTGTATAATACCTTCATGGAAAACTTTCCGATAACAGACACACGTAACCAGTTTGTATTGGAATTCCTTGATTATTTCATAGACCCACCACGATATTCGATCCAAGAATGTATAGAGCGTGGCCTTACCCATAGCGTACCTTTAAAAGCTAGGTTAAAACTATATTGTACTGATCCCGAACATGAGGACTTTGAGACCATCGTACAGGATGTGTACTTGGGTACGATTCCCTATATGACACCGAGCGGTACTTTTGTTATCAATGGGGCGGAACGTGTCGTTGTTTCGCAATTGCACCGTTCCCCAGGTGTTTTCTTTGGGCAGTCGTTCCATGCCAATGGTACTAAATTGTACTCGGCAAGGGTTATTCCATTTAAAGGGTCGTGGATCGAGTTCGCCACGGATATCAATGGCGTCATGTATGCCTATATTGACAGAAAGAAAAAATTACCTGTAACTACCCTGTTCAGGGCCATAGGATTCGAAAGTGATAAGGATATCCTCGAGATATTCGACCTTTCTGAAGAGGTGAAAGTTTCAAAGGCAGGACTGAAAAAGGTCTTAGGGCGTAAATTGGCCGCAAGGGTCTTGAATACCTGGCATGAGGATTTCGTGGACGAGGATACTGGTGAAGTTGTGTCTATCGAAAGGAATGAGATCATATTGGACCGTGATACCGTCTTGGAAAAAGACCACGTTGAAGAGATTTTGGAAGCGGATGTGAAAACCATTCTTTTGCATAAAGAGAATAATGCACAGTCCGATTACGCCATAATCCATAATACACTACAAAAAGATCCTACAAACTCGGAAAAAGAGGCTGTAGAACATATATACCGTCAATTACGTAATGCCGAGCCGCCCGATGAGGAAACCGCTCGTGGCATAATCAACAAACTGTTCTTTTCAGATCAACGTTACAACCTAGGAGAGGTTGGTCGTTACAGAATGAACAAGAAACTACAGTTGGATATTGGGATGGACAAACAGGTCCTGACCAAGGAAGATATCATTACGATCATCAAGTATTTGATCGAGTTGATCAACTCAAAAGCGGAGATCGATGATATCGATCACCTTTCCAACCGTCGTGTACGTACAGTGGGAGAACAATTGTCCTCACAGTTCGGTGTAGGTCTTGCCCGTATGGCAAGAACCATTCGCGAGCGTATGAATGTTCGTGACAATGAAGTGTTTACACCAATAGATTTGATCAATGCGAAGACTTTGTCCTCTGTGATCAATTCATTCTTTGGAACCAATCAGTTGTCCCAGTTTATGGATCAAACCAATCCATTGGCAGAGATTACGCACAAACGCAGATTGTCGGCACTAGGGCCAGGAGGTCTTTCAAGGGAGCGTGCTGGTTTTGAGGTACGTGATGTCCATTATACACATTATGGTAGGTTATGTCCTATCGAAACCCCTGAGGGCCCGAATATCGGTTTGATATCGTCACTTTCGGTCTTTGCCAAAGTGAATCCTATGGGGTTCTTGGAAACACCTTACCGTAAAGTAAGTGATGCCAAGGTAGATACCAATGAATATCTGTATCTAAGTGCAGAGGAGGAGGAAGGAATGAAAATCGCCCAAGCGAACATTCCTTTGAAAGAAGATGGCCAAATCGATTCCGATAAAGTAATTGCAAGGGAAGAAGGCGATTTTCCTGTGGTCGATTCAAAAGAGATCAACTACACTGATGTTGCCCCCAACCAGATAGCCTCTATTTCTGCCTCCTTGATTCCTTTCTTGGAGCATGACGATGCGAACAGGGCACTGATGGGTTCAAACATGATGCGTCAGGCTGTTCCGTTATTGAAACCCCAATCCCCGATTGTAGGGACCGGTCTTGAAAGACAGGTGGCTTCGGATTCAAGGGTATTGATCAATGCTGAAGGTGATGGGGTTATAAAATACGTTGATTCCCAAAAAATAACGATCAAGTACAGTAGAACGGAAAACGAAAGTCTGATCAGCTTTGATGATGATGATAAGACATATAACCTGGTTAAGTTTAGAAAAACCAACCAAGGTACAAGTATCAACCTGAAGCCGATAGTTAAGAAAGGGGACAAGGTTAAGAAAGGACAAGTATTATGTGAGGGTTATGCTACCGAAAAAGGTGAATTGGCACTGGGTAGGAACCTTACTGTCGCTTTTATGCCTTGGAAAGGGTACAATTTCGAGGATGCGATCGTAATCTCCGAAAAAGTTGTACGTGAGGATATTTTTACATCCATCCATGTCGATGAATATTCATTGGAGGTCCGTGACACTAAATTAGGTGCGGAAGAATTAACACATGATATCCCCAATGTTTCCGAAGAGGCCACGAAAGACCTTGATGAGAACGGCATGATACGTATTGGGGCCGAAGTGAAGCCTGGGGATATACTTATCGGTAAGATTACCCCAAAAGGAGAGTCGGACCCCACTCCAGAAGAAAAATTGCTTCGTGCCATTTTTGGTGACAAGGCAGGTGATGTAAAGGATGCTTCCTTAAAAGCCTCCCCATCATTGCGTGGTGTTGTAATCGATAAAAAATTGTTCTCAAGGTCCATTAAGGATAAGCGTAAGCGTTCTGAGGATAAGGAGGCGATTTCAAATCTGGAACTGGAATATGAAGTGAAATTCCAGCAACTCAAGGATGTTTTAGTTGAGAAATTGTTCACATTGATCAACGGTAAGACATCACAAGGCGTATTGAACGATTTGGGAGAGGAGGTTCTTCCAAAAGGTAAGAAATATACTTTGAAGATGTTGAACTCCGTAGATGATTTTGCACATTTGGTAGCAGGGACTTGGACTACGGATAAGGATACCAATATATTGGTCGCCGACCTATTGCATAATTATAAGATCAAGCTTAATGACCTTCAAGGTAACCTGAGAAGGGATAAATTCACGATTTCGGTTGGTGATGAACTACCAGCAGGAATCATGAAACTGGCCAAAGTATATATAGCCAAAAAACGTAAGTTGAAAGTTGGTGATAAAATGGCCGGGCGACACGGTAACAAAGGTATTGTTTCAAGAATCGTACGTCAGGAAGACATGCCTTTCTTGGAAGATGGAACCCCAGTTGATATCGTATTGAACCCATTAGGGGTGCCATCCCGTATGAATATTGGTCAGATTTATGAAACTGTTCTTGGTTGGGCAGGACTTAAATTGGGTAAAAAATATGCCACACCGATTTTTGATGGTGCAACCCTGGAAGAGATCAATGCTTATACCGATGAGGCAGGAATACCAAGATTCGGCCATACATACCTATACGATGGTGGTACAGGACAACGTTTTGACCAACCCGCTACAGTTGGGGTGATCTACATGTTGAAATTGGGTCACATGGTAGATGATAAAATGCATGCCCGTTCAATAGGGCCATACTCTTTGATCACCCAACAACCTTTAGGTGGTAAAGCACAATTTGGTGGTCAGCGATTCGGGGAGATGGAAGTTTGGGCATTGGAGGCATACGGTGCATCGGCTACATTGCGTGAGATTCTCACAGTGAAGTCCGATGATGTTATCGGCAGGGCCAAAACCTATGAGTCTATCGTTAAGGGAGAGACTATGCCAGAACCTGGATTGCCAGAATCCTTCAACGTATTGATGCACGAACTTAAAGGATTAGGTTTGGACATTAGATTGGAGGAATAGATAAATCTATTTTAGAAAGGATTTTAGAACACATTTAATTAGTATCACCATTTATTATGGCTAGAATAAAAGATAATAACCCAATAAAAAGGTTCAATAAAATTTCAATCGGTCTGGCATCTCCAGAAGCTATTTTGGCAGAGTCAAGGGGCGAGGTTTTAAAACCTGAAACCATAAACTACAGAACGCATAAACCAGAGCGTGACGGTCTTTTCTGCGAACGTATTTTCGGCCCGGTAAAGGATTATGAATGTGCTTGTGGCAAATACAAGAGGATACGTTACCGTGGTATCGTTTGTGACCGCTGTGGTGTAGAGGTTACCGAGAAGAAAGTCCGAAGGGATAGGGTAGGACATATCAATTTGGTTGTACCTGTTGCCCATATTTGGTATTTCCGTTCGTTACCGAATAAAATAGGGTATCTTTTAGGGTTGCCTTCCAAGAAATTGGACATGATCATTTACTACGAGCGCTATGTGGTAATACAGCCTGGTATAGCAAAAGGCCCTGAGGGTGAGGAAGTCAATAAAATGGATTTCCTTACCGAAGAGGAATATTTGAACATCCTTGAGACTATTCCGCAGGAAAACCAATACTTGGAAGATAGCGACCCCAACAAGTTCATCGCTAAGATGGGTGCGGAGTGCCTTATTGATTTATTGGGACGTATCGACCTTAAGGAATTATCATACGAATTAAGACATAAAGCCAATACAGAGACTTCTAAACAACGTAAGACCGAGGCCCTAAAACGACTTCAGGTTGTTGAGGCCTTAAGGGAATCACAGGAGAATAGGGAAAACAGGCCTGAATGGATGATCATGAAGGTTGTTCCTGTTATTCCACCGGAATTACGTCCTTTGGTACCGTTGGATGGTGGTCGTTTTGCGACTTCCGATTTGAACGATTTGTACAGAAGGGTGATCATTAGAAATAATCGATTGAAGCGATTGGTTGAGATCAAGGCACCGGAAGTGATCCTTAGAAATGAGAAGCGTATGCTTCAGGAAGCCGTTGATTCACTTTTTGACAATACCAGAAAAGCGTCCGCAGTTAAGACAGAATCGAATAGACCTTTAAAATCCCTTTCCGATTCATTAAAGGGTAAGCAAGGTCGTTTTCGCCAGAACCTATTAGGTAAGCGTGTTGATTATTCAGCGCGTTCGGTTATCGTTGTCGGCCCTGAGATGAAATTGTTCGAATGTGGCCTTCCTAAAGATATGGCTGCAGAGTTGTACAAGCCTTTTGTTATTAGAAAATTGATAGAAAGGGGTATTGTCAAAACAGTGAAATCGGCCAAGAAGATTATAGACAAAAAAGAACCTGTTGTTTGGGATATACTTGAAAACGTACTGAAAGGACATCCGGTATTATTGAACCGAGCCCCTACATTACACCGTTTGGGTATCCAGGCTTTCCAGCCAAAACTTATCGAAGGTAAGGCGATACGTTTACACCCATTGGTCTGTACCGCATTTAATGCGGATTTTGATGGTGACCAGATGGCTGTCCACCTACCATTGGGGCCAGAAGCGATTCTGGAATCCCAATTATTGATGTTGGCATCGCATAACATCCTTAACCCGGCAAATGGATCCCCCATCACTGTACCATCACAGGATATGGTATTGGGTCTTTATTATATGACCAAAGAAAGAAAATCTACCCCAGAAGTGCCTATTAAGGGGGAAGGATTGACTTTCTATTCCGCAGAAGAGGTTGAGATTGCCTTTAATGAAGGAATGGTAAACCTTAATGCAGGGATTAAAGTAAGGGCAAAGGATTTTAATGAAGAAGGGGAACTGGTCTACAAAATCATACCAACAACTGTTGGTAGGGTACTGTTCAATATGGAGGTTCCCGAGCAAGCCGGTTATATCAATGATGTATTGAACAAAAAATCGTTGAGGGATATTATCGGTGGAATACTTGCCGTAACCGATGTTCCTACAACAGCCGAGTTCTTGGACAAGATCAAGACAATGGGGTATGAGTTCGCCTTTAAAGGCGGACTATCCTTCAGTTTGGGCGATATTATTATCCCACCTGAAAAACATACAATGATCGATGAGGCCAATGTGCAGGTAGATGGTATTATGGCCAACTATAACATGGGGCTTATCACGAATAATGAACGTTATAACCAGGTTATTGATGTTTGGACATCCACAAATGCAATGTTGACCGAGTTGGCCATGAAACGTATTCGTGAGGACCAACAAGGGTTTAACTCTGTGTATATGATGCTTGATTCTGGTGCGAGGGGCTCTAAAGAGCAGATTCGCCAGTTAACGGGTATGCGTGGTTTGATGGCCAAACCTAAAAAATCCACGGCAGGTGGCGGTGAGATTATTGAAAACCCGATTCTTTCCAACTTCAAGGAAGGATTATCGATTTTGGAATACTTTATCTCTACCCACGGTGCCCGTAAAGGACTTGCGGATACCGCCCTGAAAACGGCAGATGCCGGTTACCTAACACGTCGTTTGGTCGATGTTTCCCAAGATGTTATTATCAACACGGAGGATTGTGGGACATTGAGGGGTATAGCAGTTGAGTCATTAAAGAAAAATGAGGAGGTTGTTGAGACCTTGGGAGAAAGGATACTCGGTAGGGTCTCCCTACACGATGTCCATAACCCGTTGACCGATGAGGTTGTTTTAAAGGCAGGTCAGCAGATCATGGAAGAGGATGTTAAGAGAATCGAAGCTTCCCCAATTGATAAGGTTGAGGTTCGTTCTGCCTTGACTTGTGAAGCTGAAAAAGGTATTTGTGCCAAATGTTATGGAAGAAACCTTTCCACCAATAAAATGGTTCAAAGAGGAGAGGCTGTTGGGGTGGTCGCCGCACAATCTATCGGTGAGCCAGGTACACAGTTGACACTTCGTACCTTCCACGTTGGGGGTATTGCAGGTAACATCTCCGAAGATAATAAACTGACTGCCAAATTCGATGGTATTGCCGAAATCGAGGATTTAAGAACTGTAAAAAGCGAGGATACTGAAGGCAATAATTCGGATATTGTGATATCCAGAACTTCGGAAATTAAAATTGTAGATACCAAAACCGGTATTACATTGAGTACTAATAATATCCCCTATGGTTCGCAATTGTTCCTAAAGAACGGTGCCAAGGTCAAGAGTGGTGATGTTATTTGTCAATGGGATCCCTATAATGGTGTGATCGTCTCTGAATTCCCAGGTAAGATCGCTTACGAAAATATTGAGCAAGGAGTTACCTATCAGGTAGAGATTGATGAACAGACCGGTTTCCAGGAAAAAGTTATTTCAGAATCAAGAAACAAGAAACTTATTCCCACCTTGTTGATCATGAACAATAAGGACGAAGTTCTACGTTCATATAACTTACCTGTTGGGTCTCACTTGATGGTGGATGATGGCGATAAGATCAAAGAAGGTAGGATTTTGGTGAAAATACCACGTAAATCTGCAAAAGCAGGGGATATTACCGGTGGTCTTCCAAGGGTAACCGAATTGTTCGAAGCCCGTAACCCATCAAATCCAGCGGTAGTATCCGAGATAGATGGTGTGGTTTCCTTTGGCAAGATCAAACGGGGTAATAGGGAAATCATCATTGAGTCCAAATTGGGCGAGGTTAAGAAATATTTGGTCAAATTGTCCAATCAGATATTGGTACAGGAGAATGACTATGTACGTGCTGGTATGCCGCTTTCCGATGGTTCTATTACCCCAGAGGATATTTTGGCAATAAAAGGGCCTTCGGCCGTTCAGCAATATCTGGTTAATGAAGTCCAGGAAGTATATCGATTACAAGGTGTGAAGATCAATGATAAGCACTTTGAGGTCGTTGTACGTCAAATGATGCGGAAAGTACGTATCCAAGACCCAGGGGATACTATTTTCTTGGAGAACCAATTGGTGCACAAGTCGGACTTTATTACCGAAAATGATGAAATATATGGTAAGAAAATTGTCGTTGAGGTAGGTGATTCTGAAAACCTTAGGGCGGGACAAGTTGTTTCGGTACGCGAACTAAGGGATGAAAATTCAGCTCTGAAAAGGGCCGATAAGGCCTTGGTTGAAGCTAGGGATGCTTTGGCAGCTACCGCAACGCCGATCTTACAGGGGATCACTAGGGCTTCATTGCAGACAAAATCGTTTATCTCCGCAGCCTCGTTCCAAGAGACGACAAAAGTATTGAACGAAGCCGCTGTTAGTGGAAAAATAGATACACTTGAAGGATTGAAGGAAAATGTTATCGTAGGCCATAAAATACCCGCAGGTACGGGAATGCGGGACTATGAGAATATCATTGTTGGCTCCAAGGAGGAATATGATGAGATCATGGCCCGTAAGGAGGCATTGAAATTTTAATCGATACTTATGAGTGGTAATGACCCTAAGCAAAAACAAATAAACATTGAGCTGGATGAGAAAATGGCTGAAGGAGTGTATTCGAATTTAGCCATCATCAACCATTCGGTTTCTGAATTTGTAGTAGATTTTATCAGTATGATGCCAGGGGCCCCAAAGGCCAAAGTGAAAAGTAGGATTGTTCTGACGCCACAGCATGCCAAGAAATTTTTAAAGGCATTGAGTGATAATGTTAATCGGTTCGAAAAGGCCCATGGTGCCATAAAGGATTATGAACAGTCTCCGATACCCATCAATTTTGGGCCTTCAGGAGAAGCCTAATAAATAAAAAAAGCCCATGACAACACCATGGGCTTTTTTATTTGGGTGGTTGTCCCATTATTTAAATTCCGAGGTAAAATGCAATTTGACCGAAGGGTATTTTTGTTGGGTCATTTGTAAAGAGAATTGCGAATCGGCCAAAAATACCATTTGCCCTTGCTTGTCTTTCGCCAGGAACTTTTGTTTTACCCTTTTGAACTCCTTGAACTCATCGTTCTTCCCATCCTGTGGGTCTACCCAGCATGCCTTGTGTACAGGGAAATTCTCATAACTGCATTTAGCGCCATACTCATGCTCAAGGCGATATTTGATGACCTCGAATTGTAGGGCACCAACAGTGCCAATAACTCTTCGCCCGTTCAGTTCCAGAATGAATAGTTGGGCAACACCTTCATCCATAAGTTGGTCAACACCCTTGCCCAATTGCTTCGATTTCATTGGGTCCGCATTGTTGATATATCGAAAATGTTCTGGGGAAAAGTTTGGGATTCCCTTGTAATGCAATGATTCCCCTTCGGTAAGGGTGTCCCCGATCTTAAAATTACCGGTATCATGCAATCCTACGATGTCCCCTGGGTAGGATATGTCGACAATCTCCTTTTTTTCGGCAAAGAAAGCATTCGGACTTGAGAATTTCAGATTTTTGCCTTGTCGAACATGTAAATAGGGTTTGTTTCTTTCAAAAGTTCCCGAAACGACTTTTATGAAGGCTAAACGGTCACGATGCTTGGGATCCATGTTCGCATGTATTTTAAAAACGAATCCGGTAAGTTCTTGTTCATCGGGCCTGACCAGTCTTTCCTCAGCCATTTTTGGTCGGGGCGGGGGTGCTATTTCTATAAAACAGTCAAGTAGTTCGCGAACACCAAAATTGTTCAAGGCAGAACCAAAAAATACAGGTTGCTGTTTTCCGCTTAGATAATTCTCAACGTTAAACGGGGCATATACACCATGGACCAATTCAAGATTATCCCTTAAGTCCTGTGCGGCATTTTCACCGATAATCATTTCCAATTCTGGATTGTCAATATTGTCGAAAGCAATTGTGTCCTCTATATTTTTTTTGCTGTCACCACTGAAAAGATTGATGTTCTTCTCATAAATATTATAGATGCCTTTAAAGTCATAACCCATTCCGATAGGGAAACTCAAAGGGGTGACCGACAGCCCTAATTTTTGTTCCAAATCATCCAAAAGGTCAAACGCATCCTTACCTTCCCGATCCAATTTGTTGATAAATACAATCATGGGGATATTCCGCATTCTACATACCTCCACGAGTTTTATGGTCTGTTCCTCAACACCTTTGGCGACATCCACAACGACAATGACACTATCAACAGCTGTTAAGGTCCTGAAGGTATCTTCGGCAAAATCCTTATGTCCTGGGGTGTCAAGTATATTTATTTTTTTGTCTTTATATAAAAAAGCTAAAACAGACGTAGCTACCGATATCCCCCTTTGCCGTTCGATTTCCATAAAGTCGCTAGTGGCCGTTTTTTTTATTTTATTGTTCTTTACGGCACCTGCCTCTTGTATGGCTCCGCCAAAAAGCAATAATTTTTCCGTCAGGGTTGTTTTCCCTGCATCCGGATGCGATATAATTCCGAAAGTACGTCTGCGTGCTATCTGATTTTTGAACCCCATACTCTTATTTTCGGCAAAAATAAAGTAAAATATAGGATTATGTTCCTTTATGAAATGATTTTATAGTGGAAAAGGCAGCTATTTTCAAGTGGTTTTCGTATGGGGATGGAGGTCAGGGCCAGATAGTTTTAAGAGGGGATTTTTAATTGGAATGGATGTCTCCAAATTCCAATTGCGGAATATAAATGGTAATCATCGTTGAACCAGTGGTTGGTTTCATTTGTTTTTGCATTTGGACGATAATTATCGTTGTTAAAACGAAATTTGGGGATAATGTTTTCTTTTCTATTTGTCTATTTGAATTTTAGGTATATATTGCAGTACTTAAATGGAAGCCCCACTTCTTATATATGTTACCGCTTTTAGCCATGGTGATTAGTAAATAATTACTGACGCTTATGGAAAATTTTGTATATCCCAAATTCAGATTTCTTTTAAATGGAGGCCTGAGATTATTTTTGATTTTTACTTTGCTAAATGTTGGTGCGGACTATGTGTACGCAAATACTGACAATGTCGCTATACCTTTATCTACGGGTGATTTGGATGTTGACGGTTATGAAGATGGTATCTTGAATGCCGTTGGTTGTTCAATGACGGATTTATTTTTAGTGACAGCTTCTGATTTTGGCTTCCCTCTAGGGGTCAATGATGGAAGTTTGTCAGCTGCAAATGTGGATTTAAGTGCCAAATGGGGACTTCCGGCTGGAAGTATCGTTGTTAGTGTTGAAGGGGCAAGTACAGATGCAGGTGGACATTTTAGAACTATAAATAATGCCCCGATTACTTTTGGAATTAATGGGACGGTACCTGTAATCGTAAAAGCCCATCACTCTTCCGGAATTCAGTCAGCTGCTCAGGATGGTATTGTGGCATTGGATAATGTTGAGTATCAATTTATAGGCTCTTTAAGCCCGGGTATAATATCCGTTGTGGACGGTAATAACTATTATGTTAGGAATACGACTGCTTCGGATTATCATCCTGATATCAATGTTGAATGGAAATCCCAATCACCAGTTACAGATATAGAGTTTTATACTACTTCAACATCCTCAAGTCTAATTGCTCTATATGTAGCTCCTTATATCTGTACCGACACCGATGGTGACGGGGTACCTGACATGGTGGACCTTGATGATGACAACGATGGCATATTGGATAGTGTAGAGGATCCTGACCTTGATGGCGATGGTGACCCATTGACCGATCCGTTGGACAGTGATGGCGATGGTCATCCCGACCATTTGGATATCGATTCCGATAATGATGGCATTCCTGATAATGTGGAGGCACAGACCACGGACGGTTATGTTGCCCCGAACGGTGACGACCAGGCGGCCTATGTTTCCAACGATGGCCTGAACTCGGCCTATCCCGATGGTCTTGATCCGGTGAACACTGATGGTGTCGACAGTCCGGACTATCTGGACATGGACAGTGACAATGACCTTGTCCCGGACAACAACGAGGGTAACGATTTCAACTTCGATGGGGTCCCCGACCATGTGTATACAGGTACCGACACCGATGGCGATGGGCTTGATGACGGATATGAGGGCAGTGACGTGGACGATGGCTTCGATGTGAACGATGAGATCGATGACCCCGCGAACGACCTTCCCGATACTGACGGTACCGAGGATGTTAACTATAGGGACCTTGACGATGATGGTGACGGTATCGACACGCCCGACGAGGATGCCGATACGGATGGTGACCCGACCAATGACGATACGGACGATGACGGCATACCCGATTATCTGGATCCAACGAATAATGTTTTGGACGTAGTGGATGATGTGGTCGCTACCGATGTCAATACACCGTTGGAAATTGATATTCTAGGGAATGATATAGGCGTTCCTGAAAATGGAACATTGACGGTGAATAATCCCGAAAATGGAACAGTTGTCATTAATGACGGTGGTACTCCGGATGACCCAAGGGATGATACGGTTACCTATACCCCTAATACCGATTTTAATGGTACGGATTCCTTTGAGTACACAATTTGTGATGCCATGGGCAATTGTGACACAGCTACTGTTTCGGTAACTGTTGGTACTGTGCCAATGTTGGACGCTGTTGATGATATGGCCTCAACAGAGAGTAATACTCCTGTTGATATAGATATTTTGGCCAATGATACAGGAATCCCTGATTTGGATACCCTAACAGTAAGTGATCCAGCTAACGGTACAATTATCATTAATGACGGTGGTACTCCGGATGACCCTAATGATGATACGGTTACCTATACCCCTAATACCGATTTTAATGGTACGGATTCCTTTGAGTACACAATTTGTGATGCCATGGGCAATTGTGACACGGCTACTGTTTCGGTAACTGTTGGTACTGGTATACCGGTATTGGTGATCGATGCAATGGATGATGATTATAGCGATATTTATATTGACGGTGAACAGGGAGGTCTGGTTTTGGATAGCAATGTGTTCGATAATGATACTTTGGATGGGGGACCATTGAATCCGGATGATGTTGTTTTTACGGTAACCGCCACAGATGTACTGAATATCAATCCGGATGGAACTGTTGAGGTTGCACCTGGCACGGCAGAGGGTACTTATACCATAGATTATTCCATTTGTGAAATTGCAAACCCCGCAAACTGTGATATTGCGACAGTGACTATACGGGTGAGTATTGTTTTGGTAAATCAGATAGTATCCCCTAATGGAGACGGTATGAATGACTTTTTATTCATAAAGGGTATTGAAAATATCAAGAACAATTCCATAAAAATCTTTAATAGATGGGGCGTTGTTGTTTATGAAGGTAAAGATTATAACAATCAGAATAATGTATTTGACGGTAAGTCCAACGGTAGGTCCACGATAAGTGAAGGGGATTACCTTCCATCCGGCATATATTTTTATATCTTTGATTATCAAAAGGAAAACAGTGAAAATAATACTAAAAGCGGATATATATACGTCAGTAAATAACACCATACTATTTATGAAGTTAAGAAATAGCATTCTAGTGGTATTGTTATCAATACTAACTACAGAAGTCGTATCTGCCCAGCAAGATGCCCAGTATACACAATATATGTACAACACAATAAGTGTTAATCCCGCTTATGCAGGTTCAAGGGGGCAATTGAGTATAGCTGCACTGTATCGGTCGCAATGGGTGGGGGTAGACGGTTCCCCCAAAACACAGACCTTGAATCTTCATTCCCCAATCAGGAATAGTAAGTTGGGTTATGGTGTTTCCATAGTGAATGACGAAATAGGGAATGGGGTAGTACAGGAAACCAATTTTGATGCTGTTCTTTCATATACGGTGGATGTTTCCAGGGAAGGTAAAC
Source organism: Maribacter sp. (assembly GCA_002749285.1). Taxonomy (GTDB): domain Bacteria; phylum Bacteroidota; class Bacteroidia; order Flavobacteriales; family Flavobacteriaceae; genus Maribacter_A. The sequence continues at coordinate 4,410 of PDPR01000018.1, read as the reverse complement.
TTTCCTTTGGCCTTAAGGCTGTAGGTAATTTGTTGAACTTGGATTTTCAAGGTTTGGAAAATTTTGATGTTGAGCCGATAGATGAGGATAATATAGAGAATAGGTTTTCACCTAATATAGGTGTAGGGGTCTATTATCATACGAATTCGTTCTACGCTGGTCTTTCAGTACCTAATTTATTGGAGACGGAACATTTTGATAATAGTCAACAGGATTCAAATGATGTTCGGTTTTTGTCCCAAGAACGCATTAATTTCTATTTAATAACGGGATATGTAATGGAATTGAATGGGGATCTTAAATTCAAACCTGCATTATTGACAAAAGTAGTGGGCGGAGCACCATTACAAGTTGATCTTTCGGCAAGTTTTATGTTCAATGACAAATTTACTTTCGGAGCTGCTTACAGATGGGATGCGGCGGTAAGCGCAATGGCCGGTTTTCAGGTTTCAGATCAGTTGATGTTAGGCTTGGCATATGACAGGGAGATTACAGATTTAGGGGGAGTTCAATTTAATGATGGTTCATTCGAGGTTTTCCTAAGGTATGAACTGGTTAAGGCTTTCCGAAATCTGGTTTCACCTAGATTCTTCTAAAAGTAGATTAAAGATGGATAAAAGAAATATTTTACTTGTTATCGTGTTGTCTTTCTTGTTCGCCCATAATACTTCGGGCCAAGAAAAAATTCTTAATAAGGCCAATAAGCGGTATAAGGAATACTCATTTAGTCCGGCCATAGATATTTATAAAAAGGTTCTTGATAAAGGATATGTATCTGCCGATCTATTGAAAAATTTAGGGAATTCATATTATTTTAATGCAGATTACAAGGAAGCTGCAGGGGTCTATAAAAGGTTATTGGCCGAATATGACAATGATATTGGGCCCGAATATTATTTTAGATATTCCCAATCCTTAAAAAGCTTAGGTGAATACAAGGCTTCTGAGGAGATGATGTCCAAATTCAGTAGTCTTACTGCGGATGATTTAAGAGCAGGGTTTTTTAAAGGTGAAAAAGGTTATTTGGACGAAATAAGAAAAAACTCGGGTAGGTATGATATCAAGCCATTTGATTACAATACCGTTTATTCGGAATTTGCACCATCGTATTATAAAGCTGGACTCATTTTTTCATCGGATAGGGATACAGGTAACCTGGCACGATATAGACATACATGGAATTCCAAGGATTTTTTGGACTTGTACGAGGTGGATACCGATAGCTTGTATAATAATGCAGATAGTTTATTATATAATAATCACGTTATTAAATTGGGAGATGACGTCAATACAAGACTGCATGAATCTACCTCAGTAGTAACTAGTGATGGCAAGTACCTTTATTTTACAAGGAATAATTTTAAGGATGGCAAGTATATTACCGATGAAAACGGAATAATCAGGTTGAAGTTGTTACGTGCAACACTCATAGATGGCGTATGGTCGAATATTCAGGAACTACCATTCAATAGTGATTCGTATTCCACCGCACACCCAACTTTTAGTCGAGATGGCAAAACTCTGTACTTTGCCTCCGACATGCCTGGGTCTTTAGGGCAGTCCGATATCTTTAGTGTTGCGGTTTATGCAGATGGTGAGTTTGGAACCCCTAAGAATTTAGGTAGTACCATCAATACGGAAGCTAGGGAAACTTTCCCTTTTATAACCTCGGATAATGTTTTGTATTTTTCTTCCGATGGCCATCCAGGATTAGGCGGCCTTGATGTGTTCGCAACGAAGTTGGAGTCAGGTAAATACGATGGCCCTGTTATTAATGTCGGGGAGCCGATCAATAGTAAAATGGACGATTTTACATTTATTTTCAATGAGGAAACCAGGGAAGGGTATTTTGCATCGAACAGGGATGAAGGTATGGGGTCTGATGATATTTATACATTTGTAGAAACAGTTCCTTTGAAGTTTGTCTGTGATCAGACTATATCGGGAACGGTTAGGGATAAGATAACCAATGAAGTTTTGGTAGGGGCAACGGTAAAGGTCATTGATGAGGATAATGAGGAAATATATACCACTATTACAGATTTGGAGGGAAATTATAAACTGAACATAGATTGTAACCGAGGTAATTTTGTGAGGGCATTGATGCAGGGCTATGTGCCTTCCGAGGAATATTTGGGCAAGTCGGATGGTAAACCGAATATTATAGATTTTTATTTGGAAAGAGATAAGATTACTGCAGGTTTTGGGGATGACTTGGCGAAATTACTACAGTTAAGTACCATTTATTTTGATTTTGACAAGTACAACATCCGTAAAGATTCTGAAATTGAAGTTCAGAAAGTCATTGCGGCCATGGAAAAATACCCAAGTTTAAAAATAAAAGTAAATTCCCATACGGATAGCCAAGGTAAGGATTCATATAATCTTTGGTTATCACAAAAAAGAGCTGAGTCAACGGTAGCTTACATGATATCCAAAGGCATTGCTGAATATAGATTAAAGGGTGAAGGATTTGGGGAAACCAAATTGGTGAACCAATGTAGAAATGGGGTTCGATGTTCAGGGAAAGAACATGAGAAAAACCGTAGGTCGGAGTTTATCATCTTGGAATAAAAAAATATTCACTAAAAATGGAAAGGGCACCTTTATCAAGGTAGCCCTTTTTTATTGTTTTTTTTACCCCTTTGTCTTTGTAAAAAATACCATATTCTGATTGGGCCGTACATAAAAAGGTGTTTTTATAGCAATGTAAGTGGTGTCTACTGCCAATCATGAATAGCTCTGATGTTGTACTGCTTTGGTAGATATGGATTATAAGGTCAAATGGAGCTTTTGATTTCAGTGATATGGGCCAACTGCAATATTGACTATCGATAAGGCCTTGGTAATGATTTGGTGTTAAACAATATTGGAATCACTCAACTTTTTGTGATTTTGATAGCGATGAAACCCGGTATTGGACTTTCTTCAGCCAGGAATTCAGCTTTGGTCGTTAATCCTTTCTCCAGATATCATTATGCCTGTAATGATAAAGTTGACGGTTATGAATTCGAATAATGGTATAACCTGATATTTGTGCAGTCACAGGATTCCCGGAAACCACAGGTCCGACTACTTCTGATATTGGATAACAGTATAAGGTTGTTATGTTAAATTAGACTTATGTATGAAGTGATTATGGATTACTATCGTATAAAGGAAAATCAAGATCCAATTATGTAAAAAACAATAAAGAATAGGAAACGGCTTACACCTGTAAATCTTGGAAACCATTGCTATAATTAGGCTCATCGATGAATGAAATCCCACTATTGAAACCTCACCTTTACAGTGCTATACAATATAAAAATCGACTTACACAACAAATATTTTCCCAAGGTAGTGATAGGACTAATTTTGTTTATTAGATGTATTATACTGATTTAATCCGAAATGGGAATAGAGTCAATAGAAACAAATATTAACAATGAATAACTTAATAATTAAAGGGGTCTTGGCTGTGATAAATAGAAAAGACCGGAAGGGACAACCCTTTTGGCCGTATGCTTTTTCCCTAAAGAGTGAATATTTTATTTGTGGTTATTCCAATAACTAGCTTTTTAAAGAACGGTTGTTCATGTAAAGGCAAGAACTAACTAAAAGATGTTGAAAAACCAAACCATTATAAGTAAAGAAGTTGTCATGAGTAGAAAAATTTTAATTCTGATTTTCCTAATGTTTTCAGGATTCGCATTTTCGCAGATTACGGTAGATCTAGAGAACCAATGTAATTGTCATGTTCTTAGCGGTCCTGATGTTACTGCACAAGGAATGGTAACACCAACTGGGGCGGATATCGGTGATATTTATGTGAATACCAATACAGGTACCATCTATTTTTGGGATGGGGACTCATGGGAGTTCACTTCTAATGATACAAACACGACCAATACTGTTTTTAGTGTAGATACTGTAAATGGCGACTTGGTGATGACCGATAGTGACGGAAACGATGTAAGGGTTTCCTTAGCGGATATAGCTGCAGAAACAGATACCAATACAACCAATGCGTCTTTGTCCGAAGATGGTGTTAACCTTATATTAACGGACAGTGATATGAATACGGTAACCATTCCATTAGCTGATATTGCAACTTCTGTCAACACAAATACGACCAATGTTACTTTCACTGTTAATACTACAAGTGGGAATTTGGATATAATTGACTCGGACACGAATGTAGTATCTGTTCCTTTGTCAGATATCGCAGCAGAGGTTAATACCGATGACCAGACGCTGACCCTTACGGGCAACACCCTGGAGATAGCCGACGGGAACAGTGTTGACCTAAGTGCGTTGGACGATCCGGGTACTGACGACCAGACGTTGAGCCTTTCCGGCACGGACCTGGCCATCGAGGGCGGCAACACCATCGACATAAGTTCAATCGACACGGACACCGATGACCAG
>PDPR01000017.1 GCA_002749285.1 Maribacter sp. | reverse complement strand
TTTGTACGAGTGGACAGGTCTAGCCGGTAACCAGCACCTATGTGGCCTCTACCACCTATTGATGTACGATTGTTCGGATTATGTTTTACGTCTTTCAGACAATTGTTGCATATCCGCGAACAGTTGTTGGCACAGGGGCCACAACAAAACCCGACGAACATTCGGCCAATACGTTTTCTAACGGATTCCGTGTAGGCGAATAGTTTTTTCGTCTTTTACCATACCCTTCGCCCAATCACGGATTGTGGACAAGTGCCTTTTGGACACCCGAACAGCTGTAATTATCCGGTATCCATGGACCTATGTTAAGGCCTGCAAGTCCCAAATTGCCCAACTTAGGTGTTCGTATCTGTGTAAAGGCATCAATATCCTTATAGGTCGGTCTTGGGTTGTCAAAGATGGCCCCATAATCTTCAACAAGGTTGTTAATTGTGTTTAACTATTTGGTATTCAGTCAAGTATACGGTATCTGTCCAAATGGACAATCTTTTTTCTAAATGGTATAATAGTCTATAGGAAGGGCCGATGTTATAATTTATAATTGGGGGCAGGTATGGTAAGGTCTTTGAGTCTCGATAATCATGTGTCTTGGTCCAGGGAGGTTGTCGACAACCCAAAAATGGGGCTTATATGATTTTTATCATACTTTTCGGCAGTATTATTGATTATTTTTAGTAGTGTAATTCAAATTCAAGATTATGAAAAAAGGAACTCCTATTTCGACAATAATGAGTAAGGATGTCATTACTTTAAGCACCTCGGATAATTTGGAAAGGGCAGAGTATTTATTCAAAAAGCATCATATTAGGCATATACCTGTAGTTTCGGGGGCTAAGATCATCGGTATGCTGAGTTATACCGATTTGTTGCGAATCAGTTTTGCCGATGCTGTTTATGAGGATGAGGATGAGGTTGATTCAATGGTCTATAATATGTTCAGTTTAGAACAGGTGATGGCCAAAAACCTGGTTAGTGTGTCTTCGGACACCATTGTAAAGGATGTTGCCGAGATACTAGCGAAAAAAGAATTTCATGCCCTACCTGTTGTAGATGATGGGAAACTTGTAGGTATGGTCACTACGACCGACCTAATAAACTTTATGCTGCAACAGTATGAGGATTAGTACCAACCAAGTACGTATAAAATAGATGTATGGTATTGAACCAAAACATGGCCAATTGCCATGTTTTACTTTTATAAGTGCTTAATTAAGGTGCCATTTCCCCAGCTCCTTGCTATCCATGAAAAAGGGGTCAGGCTTGGGAAGTTGGATTTCGTTGTTTTCGACTTGGGTATCTAGTGGGGTTGTGGCCATTTTATGAACAGTATTGTTCTTATGTGTTTTCCCGTATTTTGTCCGTTTCAATCCGATTGGTTGGTGTCAGTAGTTAATCTGTAATTCCCTATTCTTCCTTTTGGGTGGGATTGGTTGCCTCATCAACAATATCCTCCTTTTCCAGATTGTGTTGCATGATGTTCAGTTTTTTCAATTTGGCCATCCATGTCTCCAATGTTTTTTTCTGTTTTTCCACCTTTTTAATTACATCCCTTACCAAAGGATTGTCCTCAGAGGCATTTGAAAAGAATTGAAGGTTGTTCTCCAATTGGCGGATCTCGTTTTTACTTTCATCAATCTTCTTACGAATAAACAGGCGTTCATTTACAATGGCCCTATCGTCATCGGCATTCGCTAATTGTTGGATTTTATTGCCATATTTCAATAGCTCGGATTCTTGTCTGCCGACATCCAATTTCTTGAAGATGGCATCTAGGATCTTATTGAACTTTTGGTTGATGTTCTTTTTGTTAAAAGGGACCCGGCCATATGTTTTCCATTCCTCGATAAAGGATTTTATCGCAGCTAGGTCGGTATCCCTTTGCCCTGTCAATTCAAAGGACTTCAATCGTTTTAGACAGGCGTCCTTTTTCTCATAATTTTCGACCTCATCTTTATGGGACGCATTTTTCGATTTGTGCAAACGATCGAAATAATGGTTGCAGGCATCTTTGAACTCTTTCCATATCTTATCGGAATATTTGCGTGGTACATGGCCTATTTTTTTCCATTCATTCTGGATGCGCTTCATCTCGGAAGTGGTTGTATCCCATTCCTCACTGTCTTTCAATGAAATGGCAAGGTCCAATAGTTCGCGTTTTTTCTCTAGATTTTCCTGTTGGTCCTTTTTTAGGTTTTTGTAGTAGGCATTCTTATTTCTATTAAAACCACGTACCGCTTCCTTAAATTCGGCCCATGTATGTTCGTTGACCTTTTGGGGCACTCTTCCTGCCTTGAAAAAATCATCGCGTAATTCCTCGATTTTTTTTATTTGTTGCTGTAGGGCCTTATGGTTGTTGGCGATGTTACCAGAGATATCCTTGATGGCATTGATAATCCCTTTCTTTTTTTCAAGATTTTGACCGTATACCTTATCGAGTTCCTTATAGTGTTCCTGTCTTCTTTGGTGCAATACCTTGGTGGCATTGCCGAAACGTTCCCATATTTCTTCACGATGCTCTTTGTCAACTGGGCCGATATCCTCTTTCCAGATTTTGTGTAAGGTCTGTAGTTCGCGAAAAGCTTTATTAAGGTCCTCTTCCTTTCCCAAGGCCTCTGCACGTTCTACCAATTTTGTTTTTTCATCGAGGTTATGTTTGAAATCAAGGTCGCGCAATTCCCTGTTTATGTGTAGAAAGTCATAGAAAATTTCGATATGGTGATGATAGGTGCGCCATATATCATTGTATTTGTTACGGGGAACAGGGCCGGCACTTCTCCATTTTTCCTGTACCTCCTTAAAGTGTTTGTAAGTGGTGTTGATATCTTCCTCTACATTGACCAAGCTTTTCAACTCTTCGATAATCGCCAATCTATTGGTCATATTATCCTTTAAACTATTTTCAAGGTTCTTGTAATATTGGTTTCGTTTTTCCCGATATTCAGAATATACTTCGTTGAATTGCCTTTTTGAGACCGAATTGTATCTAAAGTCCAGCTCATTACCGCCATTGTTTACGAAATCCTCTTTTTTCTGTTCAATGAACTCCTGGAATTTAAGGTCAAATTCATGTTTGATTCTATCAACATGTTTTTTGATAGCCTGTATTTTTTCGTTTTTCACCAATCGTTGTAACTCTCCCACAAGATTTTCCATAGACATGGCATGGTAATCCAATAAGGGGATATTATGCCTATGGTGGTTGTCTTGGTCCTCGGCATCCTCGGCGTTGGACTCTTCGATCTCATTTAGGGCATCATCATTCTTGTTGTCCGTTTCTTCCTCTGCAGGTTCGGAATCTGTGGACTGTTTTGTTGGTCCGGCATCCTCGGTGTTGGATTCCTCGGTCTCATTTAGGGCATTGTCTTTTTCACTGTCCGTTTCTTCCTTTGTAGGTTCGAGGTCCATAGGGTCTTTTGGCTGTTCGCTTTTTTTTGGCTCAAGGGAATCGACTGACTTTGGGGTCCTAATTGTACTTTCAGGGCTTTTCTCCAGGGTATGTTCGCTTGCCTCGGTAGTTTCTGAATTTTTTTCGCCACCTACAGTTTTCTGTAGTTCTTGATCTTTTTCTTCTTGCATTGTATTCGTGTTAGTTCTGCTTAAGAATGTCAATGTAATATACTAACAACCGAATGAATACCAAAGTTTATATAGGTTCTTTTTTTTGGGATTTTTTATGGATTCCAGATTTCCCAAGCTTTTTCCGCCTGTAACTCCAGCATTCTTAACCCGTTACATATTGATGCCCCCCGGTTTTCCCCTTCTTGTAAAAAGGTTGTCTTTTCAGGGTTGTAGATCAAATCGAAAAGCAGATGGGTATCTGTGATCCATTGGTATGGGATGTCCGGTTTTTCATCGATGTTTGGAAATGTGCCCAAAGGGGTGCAGTTGACCAATACCGTATATTCCTTCATTGTTTTTTCATTTAGATCGGCATACCTCAATTGGTTTTTCTTTGGTCTTCTGGATACAAATTTAAATTTGATTCCCAGTTCCCCAAAGATGAATGCCACAGCTTTTGAGGCTCCTCCCGTACCTAATATCAAGGCTCTGTCGTGGTTTTCCCTTAAGAATGGTTTTATCGATTTTTCGAATCCGTAAACATCTGTATTGTAACCTTTTAGTCCTTTTTTTGTGAATTTTATGGTATTTACGGCACCTATTTTTTTGGCTTTTTTATCGAGCTTGTCCAAATATGGGATTATTTCCTCTTTATAGGGGATGGTGACATTTAGCCCTTTAAGTTGTTCGTTTTGCTGTATTAGATCATTGAAATCCTCGATCTGTCCCAGATCGAAATTCCTGTAGGAGCATTCGGTCAGTCTCAGCTTTTTGAACTTCTTTTTAAAGTAGCTTTCTGAAAAAGAGTAAGAGATGTCCTTACCTATCAATCCGTAATCATTTTTTCCTGTTGTCCCCATACCATTCCAAACCTAACAAAATAAATATACCCAAGATGACAAATAGTATGGCCCACCAAGTTTCCATCATGCCAAAGTCGGGTAGGTACCTTTCGTAATTCAGGATTATCTCCTTGCCGTTCGAATCCAAAAACACTTGTCCGTCCCCGTCTGTTTTGAAAATGGTCCGTTTCCAAGGCCATACCACCCCCAATGAGCCAGTGATGAACCCAATGATCACAGCTGTCGCTATGTGTTTAAAGCGCTTGAGTACATAGGTGAGTATGTGTGAGAGGGTAACTAGCCCTGCGGTAGAACCCAAGGTGAATACGGCAAGGATCTTCAATGTTTCCAACCTTTCGTGGTTTCTTATAAAGCTAAAATCACCCCGTAACATTTCAGTTATGGAGTCGTATAGCGAGTTGACGGAATCAACCAAGAGCAGGACATAATTTCCCAAAAGGATAAGAATGAAAGAACCGGACAACCCTGGCAGGGTCATGCCCGAGACACTGATCATTCCGCATATGAAAATGAACCATAGGTTGTCATTCTCCTTGGCCGGACTCAAAAAACTTATCGATATGCCGACGATAAGTCCTAGGATACCGGCAATCAGGGTCTTTTTATTCCAGTTGAAATCTTTTGAAATATAGTAGATAGACCCTAATATCATTCCGAAAAAAGTGGCCCAGACAAAAAGTTCCTTTGTTTCCAAGAAGTAATCGAGCAATTTCGATATACTGAAATAGCTCACTACCATACCAAAAATGAGAAGTGCCAGGAATTGGCCGTTTATGTAGCGATAGAAGCTTTTGAACCTGCCGTTAAAAAGTAATTTTACGGCCTTGAGGTTTATTTTTTGAAGGGAGTATATGAATTCCTCATAGAAGCCCCCAACAAAGGCCACGATACCCCCGGATACCCCTGGGACCTTATTGGCGGCACCCATGGCGAGCCCTTTGATGACCAAAAACAATTTATCCGAAAATGTTCTAGGTTCATACATTAAGATACTTATTTTTTTGAGGCGATTCTTTCGAGTATAAAAATAAGTGAAAAACCGATGGTAACAGCAATAATGGCCAATATTAACTTTGGGTCACCTTCGAAATCGAATGGGGATATGTTCTGTTCTTTCAGGGTGATGACCTTGTCGCCAATGGTCTTGGTTTCCAAAATCAATTTCCACGGCCAGATTTTATTTAAAGACCCTACGATAAACCCTGTCAATAGGGCCAAAGTCAGGTTCTTGTAGTTGTTGAACATCCATTTCAGGAGTTTGGCAAAACTCAAAAGCCCGAAGATGGCACCCAGGGCCACGGTGAGGATTATTTTGGCATCCCTTTCGTGAACGGCATCCAAAATGGTTTTGTACGACCCCAATAATACTAGAATGAAAGCCCCTGAGATACCGGGTAGTATCATGGCGCAGACGGCCAATGCCCCGGACATGAATAAATAGGGGAGGCTTGCTGTGTTCTCGGATGCTGGTAGGGTCGTTACAAAATATGCTATGGCAGCACCCAGAACCAGGATGATTATGGTGGCCAGATTCCATTTGGTTATTTCCTTTCCGACGAAAAATATACTGGCCGCGACCAGCCCAAAAAAGAAAGACCAGAGCAGTATGGGTTCATTTTCCAACAACCAACTTACCAAGGTTGCCAAGGAAAAAAGGCTTATGAAGATACCTAGGAAAAGGGCAGTCAAAAAATTACCATTGAGTTTTTGCCAAAAGGCTTTGAACCCCTTGTTTTTCCATATTTTCACCAAGGAAGGGTTGATATTGTTGATCGATGTGATCAATTCTTCGTAGATGCCTGAAATAAATGCGATCGTTCCTCCTGAGACCCCGGGAACGACATCTGCCGCACCCATGGCGATTCCTTTTAGGGTAATGAGTATATACTGGAGTAGGTTTCGGTTTTTCATATGCAAAAAAACAAAAATAGACTATTTATCGAGAAGCCTTTTTGTTATTCGATATTATGCCCTGGATCCACTCCATTTCGAAGTATGTGGGGAACTCTTCCTTGAAAAGGTACAGTTTTCCCAAATTCTTGTTCACTGCGTCTCTTAGGCCGTTATGTGCATTTGTCCTGTCATTTGCCAAGAGGTACAGGCCTGCGATCTTATATAGGATCTCGGAACTTTCGGGATAGAATTCACGTCCTTGGGCCAAAATCTGGATTCCTGAGATATAGTCATGGTTTTCCTTGGCAACATTCGCCCAGTCCAGCCATGTGTCCAATTCGTAATTGCCAAGGTCAACGGCCTGTTTAAAGGAGAAATCGGCCTGGTCATAATTTTCCAAGGCGGCATTTATGTTGGCGCTCTTCTTCCAATATGTTGGGTTCCTACCGTCAATATTCAAGGCTTTGTTGATATAGTGCAGGGCCTTGCCAAAATCACCTTTGGAGAAATAGAAGTCCGTTATGGCCAGCCAGCCTTTGTCCAATAAGGGATCTTCGTGTACGGTTTGGTAATAGTAATATTTGGCCATTTCATTATTGCCAAGACGTTCATAGCACTTGCCGATTCTTAGATAGGCATGTGAAGTTGGGTCTTCTATCTGGATCGTAATCTTGTAATTTTCTATAGCCTCATTGTATCTGCCCAACTTCTCAAGGACTTTCCCCTTTTCAAAATACGCACCAATAAACGTGTCATCCGAGATGATGGCAAAATCAAAGGCATCCAAGGCTTCCTGGAACATCTGTTTCGAATAGTACTGTTTTCCCAATTGGTGCCAAGCTACTTCACAATAGGGGTTCCGGTCCAAGTATTTGTTTAGGTATGCAGTGGCTCCTTCGAAATCCTCAAGAAAATCAAAGCAATAAATCACATTGTAAAGTGATGAATAATCCTGCTGGTCATAATCAACGCATCTCATGAAGCATTCCTTGGCCAGCCTGAAATCATCCATGAAAAGATATTCCATTCCTAATAATGAATGGATATCATAACTTTCCCCTGAAAGGTCCAGTGCCTTTTTAAGCAAGTTGACAGCTGCCTCGTGATTGTCTTTTTTTGAATAGATATTGGCTCTTTGGATATAGATCTCTTCGTTGCAACTGTCAAGAAGTTGTAGCCTGTCCAATAATACCTCTGCCCGATCCAGATTGTTCTCGAATACAAGAACCTCAACATCCAATAGTTTCAACGCAATGGAATCGGTGTGTTGTTTTAGGCCGATCTTAATGGCCTTCTTTGCCAACGCTATTTTTCCATGGTTGAGGTAATGGTGTATAATATCCTCAAAATCCTCAGCATCGAAAAAATAGACATCGTCTGTCCTTAGCATGGATTCAAACTTGGCAATGGGCTTGTTCGGCCTTTCGTTGGCTTCTGCCATAGGGGAATTTTTGATTGGTCTACGGGTCTAAAAGTAATCCTTTGGGACTGTGTTTTCCTTGTGGATCGAGCTATATTATTAACAAAATAGTTAACAACTTATTGTTTGAAATCGTTCAATATTCCAAGAATTGTATTACATCCTTTTTTGAGTTCCCCCAAGGAAATTGTTAAGGGAGGGGTAATCCTAACGGCATTTTTTTCAAACAATAGCCAAAACAGGATGAGGTTCCTCTTGGCTGCGGTCAGTATAAGGTAATCCGCGATTTCGGCCTTTTCCATGATCAATGCCAACATCAGCCCTTTTCCCCTGATCTCTTTGATGTACTTATGTTTTAGTAATGTGCGAATGTATTCTTCCTTGATCAACGTCTCGGCCATGAGGTTGCCTTCGACAATATGTTTTAATGTGGCCAAACAGGCAGATGCTATGACCGGGTTGCCACCAAAGGTGGTGATATGGCCCATTTTTGGGTTCTCCCGTAAGGTTGACATTATTTCCCTTGAGGCCGTAAAGGCCCCTACGGGTAGGCCAGAGGCCATACCTTTGCCCATGACCAGTATATCGGGAATGCAATCGTAATTCCCAAAGGCGAATAATTTTCCTGTCCGTCCGAAACCTGGTTGGATCTCATCCAGTATCAAAAGGGCTCCCATCTCGGAACAACGCTTCCTCACACTTGCCAGATAGCCGTCCCTTGGTTCAATAAAGCCAGCTCCTCCCTGAATGGTTTCCAGAATGACAGCGGCAGTTTTTCGGGTTATCTTTCCAAGATCCGACTGTGCATTGAATTCTATATAGGAGATGTCCGGGATCAAAGGTCTAAAGGCGCCTTTTCGTTCTTCAAGCCCCATTAGGCTCAAACTTCCCATTGTATTGCCATGATAGGCTTTTTTCGCAGCGATTATCTGGCTTCTTCCCGTATAACGCCTTGCTAATTTCAGGGATCCTTCGATTGCCTCGGTTCCTGAGTTGACCAAATAGGTTGTTTCCAAAGAAGGAGGAAGCAATGATGCCAATAGTTTGGTATACATTACCGCAGGTTCTTGAATGTATTCGCCATACACCATCACATGCATGTACTTGTCCACTTGGTCTTTTACCGCCTTGGCCACTTCTGGATGGCAATGCCCCAAACTACAGGCGGATACGCCTGCTATAAAGTCCAGATGGGCATTTCCCTCGTTGTCATGGATATATGATCCTTTTGCGTGGGATACTTGCATGGCCAAAGGATGTGGGGATGTTTGGGCTTGGAATCTTAGGAAATCCTTTTTCATGACAGTTGTTAATCGACTTTCCCTTTTCTCAGGTTCTTCCTGGGGTTTGTGGCTTTGTCGTTCTTGGGAGGAATATTGTTTACCGGATCATTTTCATTGGAACTTCGTTCCTCTTCTTCCGCATCAATATCGATTGGGTTCGAGATACCCCTAATGATAGGTAGTACCAGATTGTTGTCATCCTCATCGAAAATATCCTCTTTTGTGACAATACGTTCATCGCCCCGCCAAACAAAGCCTTTTAATTTCCGGCTATTCAGGGGAAGTTCTGTCTCTGGGAAAATATCCCCGTCGGGGTTGGTAGAGAAAGTGAGTTCCTCGATATCATTCCCGGCCATTTTTATTCGAATGGCACTACATATCGTCTTATTGATGCCAATGAGTTCATCATCATCATTGTACATATAGTAGATGACCTCTGTGTTTTTTATTAAATCGACCAATTTGAGCTGATTGTCCTTGAATTTCCCGAATAAGTTCTTTCCCTTCGCTTGGTTATAGCCTTCCATACTAACACTGTCGATGGAGATGACAAACGCATTGTTCAGGACTTTGAGCGAATCCATTTTCTCGGTCTTTAGATTGGATTTCAGATGAATACTGTCCCCGGTCATTTGGTTGTGGCCATTCCAGATAACGGGGTTGGTTATCAATTGGGTAACCCCTGTTCTTTGGTTGGAATGGATGGAGTCACATTTGCCGCTTAAGTCGGTCTTAAAGAATTTCGCATTTTTAAAGGCCCGGAGAACTCTGTGTTCTGGTTTGCCTGTCAACATCAATGTATCGCCATGTATGAACAAGGAGTCTTTCTCCATTATAACTATTGATACTGCCCGCCGGGTGGCAAAGACAGAATCCTTGGTCTTGAACACTTCGGCATAATGCGCCTTGATCACCCCGTTGTTCACTGTGTCGATAACCTTGATGTTGTTCGTTGCCGAGGCAAACTCCCTAGCCTTGTTGAAATATACGCTGTCGCCTTTGATGATTCGATTGTTGTAGTCGATTCTCGTATTTTTGATAAAATACCCGGTTTCTACCTTTGTATCATAAAATCCGCGTTCACAATATATTTTATATGTTTTCCCGGTAATTGTCGATGGTCCGTAGAGGTAGGCATTCTTAGAGGTTTCATAATAATCCAATTGTTCGGAATCCAATATGTAATCCGGGTTTACAATATGTACACTGTCTAAGAACTGTAACTTTTTATTTTCCAGAAAATACCGTCCTATTTGACTGGTCAAGGTATTGACAGAGTCGACCACCGTGCCGAAATCCTTATAATATGCCTGTTGTTCCAATCTGTTGAAATGAAGTGTGTCGGTCTTCAAGGTCATTTTGGTGCTGCTCGTCAAGACAACGTTTTCCCAGGCTTTTGCCATGTTCTCGTTACCGTCATAGTTGATCTTGCCACTGGTCATTTGAATGGAGTCCCCTTGTTGTAGGAGAATATTGCCGATGGCCTTTAGCTTGTTCTCTTTCTGGTAATAGATGGCAATGTCACAAAACAGATCGGCCCCTTCGTGCTCAAATTGTATTTGCCTATCATCCTTACTGAATATGGAGGCCCCTGGGTATTGAGCCTCGTCCTTGGTGAAGTTTGCCCCATAAACAATATTGATTTGTTTTATATTATCCCTTGGGGGGGCATCTTGTGAAAACAGGGGTAGTGAAGCCAATACCGCCAGTATGTAAATGATTCTATTGAACAAGTTGATGAGTTTTCCCCAAAAATATGATTTTTTAAGGGAGTGTAATCAATGATTGGGATAGATTTAATAAACGGATAAAATGTTGTGTGTTGTTTTTAATCGCAGGCTGGTAAACAAAGGGGTTTTATTTTCTGGGGCTTGCCTCGAAACAAAAAACCGGAAGTATACCTTGTGCCCTTAGGTCGGGGTTGTTCGACTTCATGTGATATTTTGTGGTTGGATAGGCCCTTCGGTAGTGCTACGGTCAATAGGCACGGAAGGATCTAAAGTAATCGATTGCCTTTATAGTGGAAAAGGTAGTTTTATAGCTTAAAAACTATAAAACCACCTTGGTGCTAAAGACAGTTTGTTTTCCCTGTCCTATTTTTATTTAGAAATCCCGATAGGTAGATTCCAAGTACTGGTTTGCCTCTTCTTCCTTGAATTTCGCTTTTTTATTGTCCCAATGTAGGGTCTTGTTGGGGAAGCGACCTGCTATTACGCCTAGGAGAATCGTCTCTGTAAGCCTTGATGCATAGGAGAAAGGAGCGCTACATTCCGATCGGCCTAAGCAGGCATCTACGAATTGATGGTAATGTTTGGGCCCTTCTGAGCCGTAATTCCGAATAGGTTTGCCCATGTTGTTCTTTTTTTCGACAAGGGCTATTTCAGCGGAAATATCCACATATTCACCATTGACTATTTTTCTGGGCAATTCCATAAAGTGCGGTAGTAATAAACGACCTTTGTCACCGATGAACATGGCACCTTGTTCGGGTAATTTGCCTTCCTTGGTCACCTTGGTTTCGAGGGACATCTTTTCCGCTACGGATTTTTCCCCATTACCGGCCTTGTTTGTGGCCGACATGTCCTTTTCATGGGGAAGTCTTAAGTCTTCGTGCATTTTTGGTGCCCCGGGGCCATCATACCAAACCCAGGTCAAGGTATCTGCGGTATGTTTGGTGCCCGGGAATTCATAAGTTACGGTATTGTTCTCAGGGAACCCGAAACCGTTTGGTTCCCGACATTCATTGCGTATTGTTCTTGGTACGTCCAATTCAAGGGCATTGTAGGGCGTGTCAAAGATATGGACTCCCATATCCCCAAGTGTACCACAACCAAAATCCATTAATTTCCTCCAGTTTCCAGGGTGGTAAATATCTTTTTTGTAGGGTCTTTTGGCCGATGTTCCTAACCATAGGTTCCAGTCCAATGTTTCAGGAACAGGGTCACTACCCTTTGGTTTTGGCCCATCATATCCCCAGTTTTTTGGGGACCATGCACGTACGGTATGTACTTTGCCTATTATTCCGGACTGTATTAGCAGTGTTGCCAGTTTGTAGTCGTAGAACGAATGTACCTGAATGCCCATTTGGGTAACCAGGTTTTTATCCGCGGCCAATTTTCCCATGGCCCTGGCCTCGGATACATGGTGGGTAAGCGGTTTTTGACAATAAACAGGTTTGCCAAAATTCATTGCCATTATTGAAGCTGGTGCATGGGTATGGTCTGGTGTTGAAACGATAACAGCATCAATCTCATTCTTCATTTCGGCCAGCATAACACGATAATCAGAGAATACCTTAGCTTTTGGGTGTAGTTTTTGGGCAGCGGCCAAGTTGGTACTATCCACATCACATAAAGCGGTAACATCGACCAACTTATGGGAGGATATGTCCCTTAGGTCCTCAAACCCCATTCCCCCTACACCAATATGGGCCGTTCTTAAACGATTATGGGATCCCATGTTCCCTATCAGTGAAGGGGCAATGGCCATTCCCAATATGCCTAAACTACTTTTCTTTACAAAATCCCTGCGTTCCTTGTTGTATGCACACATATATTCTTTATTTACTTGTTGATAAATCCTTTATTCTAATATTTTTAAAACGGACGACATCCCCATGGCCTAGAAAACCGATATGTCCGTATGTTCGTTTTAACCCTGGGTGGTCTTTATGGTCCATGGTGCCATCTTTGCTGGCCTTTATGAAATCCCCGTCAACAATGACATTGCCATTTAATATAACTTTTGTTTTTGACCCTCTTACATAAACCTCTTGCTGGTTCCATTCACCAACAGGATTCAAAAAACCACGTTTCGCAGGTATGACGCCATATACCGAGCCATGGTATTGATAGGGTTGTAGGTCTGAATACTTGTCGGCAGTATTATCCAGAATCTGAAACTCCTTGCCCATATAGGCCACATCCCCCTCCAACGGAGCATGGATTCCCAATCCATTATTGCTGCCTGGGGTTAACTGAAATTCGAATCTTAGGATAAAGTCGCTAAATTCCTGTTCGGTAAAAAGGTTCCCTCCACTGCCGCTGCCTTTGGGGTCAACGACTATCATACCATTCTCTACACGATAAGCCGATGTGTTGCCCACCCACCCCTCTAGGTTTTTGCCATTAAAAAGGGTTTTAAACCCTTTCTCATTAAGGTCTTTATGGGGTGCACATGAAGTGATTGTCAGGATTGATGTTATAATATAAAAGTACCGTACATAGACTTTCCCGAACATGTATTTGTTTTTTTAAGTCGTATTATGGAATAATGGTCAATGGATTTGTGTTTTTCCAATTACCCCTTGTGAAATCCGGGAAATTCTGGGGGGTGCCACCACTCGCAACGGAACGTTCACTTAAGGGGGATACGGCACTCCAGAAACAACCTTCATATAGGTTCTGGTCCAAGGGGAGTCCATTTTGCAGGCATTCCACGATGCGATACATCATTATGCCATCCATGCCACCATGACCAGTACCTTTGGTGGCTTGGTTCAATCTTTTATACAAGGGATGGTCGTATTTTTCATATATGGCAGCCAATTGTTCCCCTTGTGCCCATGAATGGTGGTTCTCGGTAGCTCCTTCCACACCACCTTCCAAGGCGATTCTTGTCGGGAATCCGGCTAAAATACCTTTAGTGCCCTGAATCAGGTTCAATCTGGAATAGGGTCGGGGGCTTGTCTCGTCCCATTGGACCATTATGGTCCTGCCAACGGTTGTTTTTATTATGGATGTATTTAGGTCTCCCCCTTTGTAATCCAGTTTGTTCCATTTATGTTCGGACGGATAATTGTTCTCAGCATATAACTTTCTTCCCAAAGCTTGGGTAGAAAAGGAAACCAAACTGTCGAAGTTGTCGTCACTTCGTGCTACATTCATGTATTGGGAAACAGGACCAAGACCATGGGTAGGGTATAAATTACCATTGCGCTTCGCATAATGGTACGTTCTCCAAGAGCCTGTTCCACGTTCCTGCTCCTCCATTTGGAAGCGAAGTTCGTGGATGTAGGAGGCCTCGGCATGTAAAAAATCACCGATAACACCTTGTCTGCACATATTAAGGAACATCAGCTCATCCCTGCTGTAGTTGACGTTCTCCATCATCATACAGTGCTTTTGTGTCCGCTCCGAGGTGTTCACGATTTCCCACATTTCTTCAAGTGTAATGGCTATGG
The DNA here is from genome assembly GCA_002749285.1 of Maribacter sp. Classification (GTDB taxonomy): domain Bacteria; phylum Bacteroidota; class Bacteroidia; order Flavobacteriales; family Flavobacteriaceae; genus Maribacter_A. The sequence continues at coordinate 37,963 of PDPR01000017.1, read as the reverse complement.
GGACTTCTACAAAGGCATGGGCCCCTTTCTTCATGGCCTCTATAACCATGGGGGCATGGTTGCTCCAATTGGTTGCGATAAATACCACATCGGGCTTAACCTCGTCCAGCATGGTCCTCCATTGATCTTCGCCACCATAATATTGGGCAATTTTCTTATGTCGTTCCCCTTTTCCGATTCCCTTGGCTTCCTTGCTCCATTTTTCAACTAGATCTTGGTATAAGTCGCAAACGGCAATCACCTCGGTTCCAGGTAGTGAGGCAAAGAACCTGAGGTGTTCGGGACCCCTTGCGCCCACACCAATGAATGCGGCCCGTACAGTCTCTAGTTTAGGGGCGGCAAAATCGCCCATGTATTTTGCCCCGTAAGGGCGTTCGGAAATAGGGTAACCTTTGGCTATGACAGGGGATACTGCCAATGCTGCACCTGCCAATGATGTTTTTCGAATGAAATTTCTTCTGTTTATGTTCTTCATATTCCTGGTTTTTGTCGGTGATGGTAGGACACCCCTGCCATTATTGGACAGTTTTAACTTTGGTCATGGTTATGCTTCCTTGTATCATTAGGTGCGCTTACCCCATCTTTTTGGACTTTTATGGTGTTGCCCTTCTTGAAAAAAGCAACAGTCTATTTCAAAGTTCTTAACCGTCCAATTATCGTACTAAGATACCAAATTATTATTTTTTTGGAGGTTGAAACAATATAATATAATCGGAAAACACTTTTCCCTTAAATATATTAATTCCTTATGCATCACATATTCGTATCAACAACTTGCGACATCTGACTTGAATATCTTCTTTTAAAACAGAATACCTGTATTTTGTGCTCCAAACCATATGTGCTGTCAACCTCGAAACTGTATGTCCATTTACCCTTTGTCCTGACATAAAACAAAGATAATATTTTTGGAAGCTAAAGCGAAATGCACTGAAGCACATAGTTTTAACCATTTTTGAGACCAATAAACATGGTTGTTAAGCAACTTCCCAAGAAATACACATCTTATAGGAGAATTTACACAATAATAAATTTGTAAATATTTTCCTATTATCGTGATTGTAACATAACTTGTAAAGTACAATGTCATGAAACTACAACAAAGCATGAAAGTATTCTATTTTACCACATTATTAATTCTCAATCTATCTGTTTGCGCATCCTGTGAGGATAACGATGACTCAACGGTTAATGGGGTGGAATTTTATTGGGAACAAACCAAATGTCTAGACCCCTGGAATACGAATGAGTCGCACTCTGACTCGACGGTGAGGTCGGCACTAACTGGATACCTTAAAGAAAATGGTGTTTCAAAGATTGAAACAATTGACTTTGAAAATACCTTATCTCAAGGAGAGCTTACCTGTGATGCTTGTAATTGCCCAACGGGTATACGGATTATTTTGAAAGTACCGGCAAATGAAAGTGAAAAAATAGAGGAATTGGGATTTGCCAAACTGTAGAATGCCAAAAAAGAACACTTCATGTGGCTTGGCTTCTGTAAGCGATATCGTACCACAAGGATGTGCATCATATCATATTATATGGTCGTTTACCCCAACCCGGCATCTTCGGAGAAGATTTATGTGAAAACTGCGGAAGAACAGTAAAAAAGCCCTGAAGTATTCACTTTGGGCGTGTTGCTTACGCTGCAACTGTTCGACTTTAGTGGAAATCTGGTTCGTAGTGATACGTTTGAAGCCAACACATTGGAGAAAAAACTGGACATATCTGGATTGCGCAAGGGAACTTACTTCCTAAAAATAATAGGAAAGGAAGTTGACGAGACCCATCAGATAGTCGTGGAATAATTTCCATAATACTTTATCAAATAGGGGGCTTATGGCATATAGCCTTTTACCAAAAAAGCCCCAAATTAAATTCCAAAAACAAAATTCTAACCAAATTTGCTTGTTTTAATAATCGAACTCAGGTTTAAAGGCATTTTAAGCGTTGTTTCCTATCGATGGATTGTCTGGGTCCTGTCTGGTCCTACCGAAACGATCTTGATAGGGACTTCCAGTTCTTTTTCCAAAAAGGCTATATAGTCATTCAGGGTTTTGGGAAGTTCCCCTGCCTTACTCATTTTCGTAAGGTCTTGGGACCAACCTTCCATTTCGGTATAGATGGGTGTTATATTTTCGGCTTCGATATTATAGGGTAGGTGGGTGATGGTTTTTCCTTTGTAATTGTAGGCTGTACAGACTTTGAGTTTTTCGAAACCACTTAGGACATCACCTTTCATCATCATAAGTTCGGTGACCCCATTTATCCTTACTGCATATTTCAAGGCGACGAGATCGAGCCAGCCACATCTTCTTGGCCTACCCGTAGTGGCGCCAAATTCATTGCCGACACTGGCCATGGTCTTGCCATCCCCGTCAAAAAGTTCGGTAGGGAAGGGGCCACTGCCAACACGGGTCGTATATGCCTTGAAAATACCTTTCACCTCACCGATTTGGTTTGGTGCGACACCCAATCCTGTACAGGCGCCCGCAGCGGTTGTGTTACTGGAGGTCACAAAAGGATATGTGCCGAAATCAATGTCCAACAGGGATCCCTGGGCACCTTCCGCAAGTATCTTTTTCCCTGACTTTAGGGCTTGGTATAAATATTCCTCACTATCTATGAAGGTCAATTCCTTAAGGGTCTCTATGGCATCGAAAAACTCGGTCTCAAGCTCTTTAAGGTCATATTGGATATCTACATTGTAAAAACCGATCATGGCCTCATGTTTGTCTGCCAGTGCACGGTATTTCTTTCTCCAGCCAGACAGTTCCAGATCACCGACCCGCATGCCGTTTCTGCCGGTTTTGTCCATATAGGTTGGGCCAATGCCTTTCAATGTAGAGCCTATTTTCGCCTTTCCCTTTGAGGTTTCAGAGGCGGCATCCAACAGGCGATGGGTAGGTAAGATCAAATGGGCCTTTCTGCTTATGAACAATTTTGATTTCACATCAATATCAAAAACGTCCAAGGCCTGTAGTTCCTTCTTGAAGATGACAGGGTCAATGACTACACCGTTGCCGACGATATTTATGGTTTTTTTATGGAATATGCCCGAGGGTATGGTATGTAAAACGTGTTTAATACCATCAAATTCCAAAGTGTGCCCTGCATTTGGGCCTCCTTGGAAACGAGCTATAATATCATAATTTTTTGTGAGTACGTCGACGATTTTTCCTTTTCCTTCGTCCCCCCACTGTAATCCCAACAATAAATCTATTGCCATTATTTAGTTTGGTTAGTTGTTCTCGATGTTTTCCTTGTTCCGTAAAAGTATAATGAATGGTTCGTTATCTTGATATCGAAAACCTCTTCAATGGTCTTTTTGATGGACTGTATGCGCGGATCGCAGAATTCCATCACTTCACCTGTGTCCGTTAAGATCACATGGTCATGTTGACGGTCAAAATAAGATTTTTCGTACTGTGCCTGGTTTTTTCCGAATAGGTGTTTTCGAACTAGCTTGCAAGCCAACAAAAGCTCTATGGTGTTGTAAAGTGTAGCCCGGCTTACCCTATAGTTCTTGTTTTTCATTTTGATATAGAGTGACTCTATATCAAAATGCTCATCACTTTCATAGACCTCTTGGAGAATAGCGTATCGCTCAGGCGTTTTCCTATGCCCTTTTTCTTCTAAAAAGGTGGTGAATACGTTTTTTACAATTTCCTGGTTTTTGTTAGGAGGCATAACAATAATCACTACTATTAGTACTGTACAAATGTACGGTTAATTTAATTAAGTTTCTAAACTCGGGAGACTTTATCAATGCCGTTGATAAGCTTTAGGTTTTGGATCAATTTCTTTAGGATGTTATTGTTCTTTACAACGACGGTAATCCTACCGGTGAAAGTGCCACCCTCGGTACTGAAATTCAAGTTTTGCATGTTGACGTTCATGTGGGTCGAGATCACCGAGGTAATCTCACTGATCAATCCCATATCGTCTATTCCCGTTAATTGGATTTCCGACCTGAACTCCTGTTGTGATGAATCGATCCATTTTGCACTGATGATCCTATAGGCGTAATTGGACTGGAGGGAGATGGCGTTGGGGCAGTTTTTCTTATGTACTTTTATTCCTTCGTTGACACTTATGAACCCAAAAACGGCATCACCCGGAATGGGGTTGCAGCATTGGGAAAGTTTATAATCCAATTTTTCCTCTTCCTTGCTAAAGACCAGCATATCATATTTTGCTGTAATCTCTTCCTTGTCAATATTCTCAGGAACCGGGGATTTTCTGATCTTCCTTTTTAAGAAACTTATAAATGCGTTGTTGTACGACGAGGCAAAATCCTTTATCTTTTGATTGTCCACGGCCCCTATACCGACACGGTAGAACAGGTCCAAACTGGTCTTGAGCTTAAAGAAAACGACCATTTTGTTAACAGTGTCCTCGTTAAGGTTTATTTTTTGCGATTTAAGTTTTCTTCGTAAAATCTCCTTGCCTTCATTGGCAACGGTTTTCTTCTCTTCCCGTAGTGAGGATTTTATTTTGGCCCTTGCCCTTGCCGTAGTGGCATAATCGATCCAGTTTTGGTTTGGTTTCGCTTGCTCAGAAGTTATTATTTCAACTTGATCACCGCTTTTCAGGGTAGTGTTCAAGGGAACAAGTTTCCCATTGACCTTGGCCCCCCGGGTATGCATGCCCACTTCTGTGTGGATGTTGAACGCGAAATCGAGGGGTGTGGCTCCCTTCGGCATCGATTTTAATTCGCCCAATGGGGTAAAGACAAAAATTTCCTTAGAGTATAGGTTGAGTTTGAATTCCTCTACAAAGTCAACAGCGTTGGCATTTGAATTCTCCAAGGCTTCTTGTAATTTGTTCAGCCAGATATCTATGCCTTGTTCTTTTTGGTTACCGTGTTTGTACTTGAAATGGGCGGCATAACCTTTTTCCGCGATTTCATGCATCCGCTCACTTCGAATCTGCACCTCTACCCATTTGCCCATAGGCCCCATGACCGTAATGTGAAGGGCTTCGTACCCTGTGGATTTTGGAGAGGATATCCAATCGCGCAGGCGTACCGGATTGGGGGTGAAGTGATCGGTTACAATAGAATATATTTTCCAAGCTATGAATTTTTCGTTGATCCGATCTGATTTGTATATAATCCGGATTGCGAATTTGTCGTAAATCTGGTCAAAGGAAACATGCTGTACCTTCATTTTCTTTCGAATGGAGAAAATAGACTTCATTCGACCCTTGATATGGTAATCGAGTTTTTCCTTATCCAATGAATCACGTATAATACCCGTAAAATCATCAATATATTTTTGTTGGTCCTCTTCGGATTCCTCTATCTTGCCCAGGATATCCTTATACACCTCGGGCTCTGTATATTTTAAGCTGAGGTCCTCTAACTCGGTCTTGATATTGTACAGGCCGATACGGTGGGCCAGTGGAGCGTATATGTATAGGGTTTCCGATGCCATTTTCACTTGCTTGTGTTCTGGCATTGCATCCAAGGTCAGCATATTATGGTACCTGTCCGCGATTTTAATGATAATAACACGGACATCGTCATGAAGGGTCAACAACATTTTACGGAAATTCTCCGCTTGTTGCGATATGTTCATGTCTTTTTTAAGGTGTGATATCTTGGTAAGTCCGTCAACAATACGGGCTACCGTTTCCCCGAACATACGCTCTATATCGTCAAGGGTGTAATGCGTATCCTCGACGACATCATGTAAGAGGGCCGATGCGATCGACACGGCATCCAGGCCTATTTCCGAGGCGACGATCTTGGCTACTGCAATAGGGTGGAAAACATAGGATTCCCCAGATTTTCTTCGCTGGTCCTTATGGGCATCAACAGCGATTTCAAAGGCATGCCGAACCATGACTTTATCATCATCGGATAGGGTCTGATAGCTTATTTTCAGCAATTCCTTATATTGCCTTGCGATTTTTTTATGCTCCTGTTCTATATCTGCTTGGGTCATACTCCAATAAAATTACACAATACCATTTAATACACAATAAATCACGTCTTTAAATTCTTGATGCGTGCTATTAATGGAGGATGGGAATAATGCATAAAAACATAGGCAGGATGGGGTGTAAGGTTGCTTAGGCTGTTTTTGGACAACTTTTTGAGGGAGGTGATCAGTGGTTTGGCCGCGAATGTATTCTTGGCAAAATCATCGGCCTGATATTCGAATTTCCGTGATAGGTAATTCATGACCAAACCGGTTAACTCGGAAATAGGACTGTATAGAATGCCGAAACCGACCAATGCGGCATGAAAACTTGCACGTGAAACACCTATGGCCTTTGAAACCTCTGGATTGTTGATGAACAGGGACAGGAGAAAAAGCGTGAAGCCTGTCAATAAGATAGAGGAAATAATATTGAAGATAATATGGTTGCGTTTGTAATGGCCTACCTCATGGGCCAAAACGGCTACGATTTCATCTTCGTCAAGGTCATTGATAAGCGTATCGTATAGGGTTACCCTTTTTTCTTTGCCAAATCCCGAAAAATAGGCATTGGCCTTTGTTGATCTTTTAGAGCCGTCAATAACGGATATATTACGGATTTCGAAGCCTACCTTATGGGCATACCCTTCAATCTTGTTTTTAAGGCTACCTTCCCACAAGGGTTTTTGCTTATTGAACATGGGCACGATCAATCTGCTGTAAAATAGGTTCATGAACAAGATGAAGATAGCTACAACTGCCCAGGCATATACCCAAAAGTTGGTTCCTGCCCATTCAAAAAACCATATGATGAGTGCTATAAGACCCCCTCCAATAATGGCCATCATTAAATACCCCTTTAGCTTGTCCGTGAAAAATGTAGTTTTGGAGGTCTTGTTAAACCCGAATTTTTCCTCAATGACGAAGGTCTTGTAATAGTCGAATGGGGTTGTGATAAGATCACTTCCTACCATAATGGTGGCAAAGAACACCAATGCGGTTACAATCGGGTTTTCAGAGACAGTCCGGGCCAAGGTGTCAATCCATTCGAACCCACCGAAATAAAGAAACCCTAGGGTCAGAAGCAATGAAAAACCTGAGGAAAGAAGGCCAAACCTGTAGTTGGTCCTTTTGTATTCTTGTGATCTTTGGTACTCCTCGGTATTAAAAACATCCTGTAGGTCATCAGGTATAGGGTCATTGTACCGTTTTGAATTCAGGTGACCCAGTATGGTCTCGATCATGAACTCTATCGTCAAGATGGCTATGATAATATAAGACAAGCTTGTTTGTGTCATTAAATGGTCTTTGATGTTTAACTGCAATAGGGTTTCTTAAAGTGATCTTTGTCGTTTCGCCTCAAATATAAGTATTGCTGCCGATACCGATACATTCATCGAATCTATTCGGCCTTCCATGGGGATGATGATGTTTTGTGTTGATGCTTTGAGCCACTCTTCGGAAAGTCCTGTCGATTCGGTGCCCACTACAATTGCGGAAGCCTTTGTAAAATTGGTTTTTGTATAGCTTTCGGAAGCGGATAATGCCGCACAATATATATGTACCTGCCTTTCTTTTAAAAAAGCCAATATCCCACTGGTACTCCCTATACCGATGTTGTTGGTGAATATACAGCCTACACTGGAGCGGATGATGTTCGGGTTGTACAGATCCCCTTTGGGGTTCGCGATAAGAACGGCATCTAGACCCGCTGCATCCGCAGTACGAAGTAAAGCGCCTATGTTACCAGGTTTTTCGGGGGCTTCGGCAACAAGGATCAAGGGATTCCCATTTTTAAGGTCAAGGTCTTCCAATGTATGTTTCTTCGTCTTTACTACTGCGATAACACCTTCGGTAGAGGTCCTATAGGCTAGTTTTTGGTATACAGCATCGGAGACCTCTATCAATTCCGGTTGCCTTATGGTGTTCTTGACAAGGTCCAAAACCATATTGCTTGAAATGATATCTGGTGAATATAGCAATGATTCTATCTCATATTGGGCTTTGATCGCTAAGGATAATTCCCTTTTTCCTTCTATAATGAATGCGTTTTGTTTCCTTCTTTCACGGGATTTCTCCTGAAGAAGAACAAGCTGTTTGATCATTGCATTTTGTGGGCTATTTATATGTTTTGATACGTTCATTTATACAAAAATAGGGCAATACCGTAAATCCACATCTTTTTTTGCAAAAAAGTGGTTTGCCCTCTATTATGCTGGGGGGTGATCCTGATTATTCCCTCCATGTCATTGCCTTGGTGTATTTTTGGTGTCGATTTGGATGAGCCTATGGGAAATAATCCAAGCCCTCGATTATGTAATTAGGGCAGTTGTGGGATTGCGCAGGTTGTGCTTGTACCTTGTTGTTGTTTGCCAATAGGATTGGTCTTGGTCGTTGGTTTTCGGGTGTTGTTTATGAACGGGTCGGGGTCTTCCTTATAATATGTATATCGTTAATCGGGCATATCATAATTGTCAACCACAAAATCGAGGTCCTTGTCACCTCTACCGCTCAGATTCACTAAAATGGATTCATGGGGGTTTTCCTGTGCCAATTTAAAGGCGTAGGCAACAGCATGTGCACTTTCAAGGGCAGGTATTATACCCTCCAAACGACTAAGTTCAAAAAAGGCGTCAATGGTTTCCTTATCCGAAACCACATCGTAGCTGACTTTTTCCAGATCCTTGAGCATGCTATGTTCAGGGCCCACTCCTGGGTAATCCAAGCCACTGGCCACGGAATAGACCGGACTGGGTTCCCCGTTTTTATCCTGTAAGGTGTAACATTTAAAACCGTGGATAATACCTGGTTTCCCCAAGGTCATCGTAGCAGCGTGCTCCCCATACTCCAAGGAACGGCCTCCCGGCTCTACCCCATAAAGGCTACATTCGTTGTCATCCAAAAAGGCGGAAAAGATACCCATGGCATTACTGCCACCACCTACACAGGCTATAACGTTATCTGGCAATTCCCCGGTCATGTCGAAAAACTGTGCCTTTGCTTCTATGCCGATAATACGCTGAAAATCACGGACCATCATTGGGAAAGGGTGTGGCCCCACGACAGAACCTATACAGTAAATGGTACTTACAGGGTCTTTCATATAGGCTTCAAAGGCGGAGTCGACCGCTTCTTTCAAGGTTTTCAATCCGTGGGTGACAGGTACTACCTTGGCCCCAAGTATGCGCATGCGCACTACATTGGGATGCTCCTTGGCCATATCGACCTCGCCCATATAGATTTCACATTCCAATCCAAAGTAGGCAGCAGCTGTGGCCAGGGCCACGCCATGCTGGCCAGCACCGGTCTCGGCGATCAATTTTTTTTTGCCCAAATGCTTCGCCAAAAGGGCTTCGCCCATGCAATGGTTCAATTTATGGGCTCCTGTGTGGTTTAGGTCCTCCCTTTTCAGATAGATCCTTCCCCCATATTTTTCAGAAAGGCGTTTGCAATAATATACTGGGGTAGGCCGACCTTGGTAATGTTTGCGAATGCTTCGAAGTTCCGAGATGAAACTATGCGACTTACTGATGGCATAATAGGCGTCGGTGATTTTCTCCATCTCCTCTTTTAGCATGGGAGGTATAAATGCACCTCCGTATTCATTGAAGAACCCTTCTTCGTTGGGATAGGTCTTGAAATAATTATCGCTCATAATTTACTATATTGGAAATAATCGGTCATTATTTGTATTGGGAGGCTAAAAATACGTAAAATGATAGTGAAACCGATGGTAAAGACGTTAGCTTTTTTAACTTCAAATACTTGTAGGTGCCGTTTTTATGTCTTTATGAAGCCTGGTTTCCATTTTTGCTTTTGAGGTTCTGCCGGTATTCATGGTCTTGTGGTTCTTGATTTCGGTAAGATCGATATATTACCCAGTAATTTTGGTTATTGTCATTGGATCATTCTACTTAGAATTAGAAAATATACACACCTGAATTAATCTCATCCAAAAGGGTTTTGTCCATTTGGGTATAGGCATCACTTTTGGGCAATAGTACATAAATGGGATCTGCACAATTGAAGCCTTCTTTTTTTAGGTTTATTTTCTTGATCTTATGGGTGTGTGTCAGATTGATATCATCTTTCAAACGGATAAAAATGGGAACTGCATACTTGGGAAGCTCTTTGTGCATAAAATCCGTAAGGGTGTCAATGTTGAAGTCTTCCCCCTTATGTGTTACTATAGTGGCCATACCGGCCCGGCCATCGTTATTTGGGATTTGCACGCCGTATACCGCACACATTTCAACACATTTTAGTTGCCCTATGATTCCTTCAACCTCTGCAGTGGCCACATTTTCCCCTTTCCATCGAAAGGTGTCACCGATCCTGTCAACGAATTGGGCGTGCCTAAAACCAATATCCCTTAAAAGATCACCACTGTTGAACCAAAGATCCCCTGTTTTAAAGACATTGCGAAGTATCTTATCCTCATTCCGTTCTTTGTTCACGTAGCCATCGAATGCCGATGTCTCACTGATCTCCGAAATCAACAAACCTGTTTCCCCTTTGCTTACGGGGATAAGATGGCCTTTGGGGTCTTTTATAGGTTTGTCGTTGCCTACATCGTATTTTATGATCTTGAACTTTTGTGGAGACCATCCGATGGTACAATCATAGTTCAAGGTGTTGGTGAACCCTACATTGCCATCGGCCGCCCCATAAAACTCATAGATGTTCTTGATCTGGAAACGTTCTTTGAACTCATGCCAGATATCGGGCCTCAGTCCATTACCCAGTATTTTTCTTACCCTGTGTCCTGTGTCAAGGTCCGATGGCGGTGCATTTAATAGGTACCGGCATAATTCCCCAATGTAAATAAATGCCGAGACATCATACTTTTCAACATCTTTCCAGAAATGGCTGACCGAGAACTTTCTTCTCATGACCATGGTACAAGAAGCGGCGAGGGCAGTGGGCCAACCTACAATAAGTGAATTTGTATGGTAAAACGGAAGTGGTACGTACATGACATCATCGGTGTTGAGGTTCATGTTGACCTTGCCGAACCAGTAGTAGGTAGACAGCCATTTCCTGTTCGTTTGGAGGGATGCCTTGGGAAGACCCGTTGTGCCTGATGTGAAAACATTTGCATAAACTTTGCCCGCTTTTATCCGCCCTGTTGTTTTTGGGTTTTCGGTATTGATTTCCGTCAACTCTTTTTTCAGATTGACATAGCCTTTGGGGCAATCGTATATGCCTTGGTCACTGATCCAATATTGGGTAGGGTGGGTTGCTGTAACTGAATTTTTAACGTCTTCGAAAAATGGCACCAATTCTTCACCGATAAAATAGTATTTGGATGTTGTGAGCGATATGGCATGTATCAAGGTCTGTTCTCTCTGGTTGGGGTTGATCAGGGAGATAATGGCCCCAATTTTGGCGCAAGCTGCGATCAGGAACAATAGTTCGGGCCTGTTTTCCAAAAAAGCGATCACTGTATCACCATCCTTTACCCCTTCTTTAAGAAGATAGTTGGCATACCTATTTATAGTGCTGTTGAATTCGGAATAGGTATAACACTGCTCTTCAAACCTAAGGGCGATGACATTCCCATGTTCAACGGCATTGGATTCTATGATTTTCCCTACAGAGGCAATGCTGTCGGGATTGATCGATTTTGCTTTCTTGATATTCTTTATGATTCTTGGGAACTGGGGTGTGCGTTTAAGTATCCTTCCAATCAGGGAAATAAGATTTGGGTTATGGTTTTGGTAGCTTGTGGCCATTTATTCAGAACTTCGGTTGCACTTGTTTTTATCTTCCCTCGTATTTGCCCATATAACGTTTCCATAATTCGGTTTGATGGGTCTCCAATGAAATATCCCGACCATCAATGAAAGCACGGGTGAGTTTGTTGCCTTTCATATCGAGGGCATCCCCCTTTGATATAAACAGGGTGGCACTTTTACCTACCTCCAATGTGCCATAAGCATCGTCGATACCCAAGATTTTTGCACTGTTACCGGTAATGAGTTGTAGGGCTTTCTCCTTTTCCAAACCTTGTGCAACAACCTGCCCTGCATAAAAGGGTAGGTTCCGGGCTTGGAAATTATCGACCTCCCCGTTCTGTAAGGCGACCAATATTCCGGCATCGGTCAACAGCTTTGGCAATTTGTAAGGCAAATCGTAATCGTCATCATCAAAGATAGCTAGGCTATGGGTATGTCGTAACAATACCGGAATGTTGTTTTTCTTTAAGAATCCAATAATTTTATAGGCATGGTACCCCCCGACCAAAACTATGTCCTTTACACCATTCTCCTTCGCTGTTGTTATGGCATCGATAATATCCTTACCATCATTGGCATTGATGTATAGTTTCCTTGAACCGTCAAAAAGTCCTTGCATGGCGGCAAAGGCAGGGTTCAATTCGGAATTCCCTGCATTGTTGTAAGCAGCGGCATTTTTAAAAAAATGTTTTACCTCTTCCACCTGTCCGGCATACTCCTTATTCGGTATAAGACCTTCGGGTTCCCCCATTTGCCAACGACCTTCCCTAAAGTTGTTGGGCCAGTTCATGTGTATGCCATCATCAACTTTGATGGCGGCGTCTTCCCAGTTCCATGCATCAAACTGTACAATTGATGAAGTACCCGAAATTAAGCCACCTTTTGGGGTTATCTGTCCTATAAGAACGCCATTGGGGCGCATACTCTCTACCACTTTAGATTCTGTGTTGTACGCGATCAGGCTACGTACATGAGGGATCATTTCCCCAATCTCGTCCTGGTCATCACTGGCACGGACCGAATTGAACTCAATAAGCCCCAATGATTTGTTCGGGGCGATAAATCCAGGGTATACGTGTCTGTTTTTGCCCTTAATGACCGTTCCCTTTCTGGCTATTTTCGTCATGGCACTCCCAACAAAGGTGATTTTCCCGCCCTCGAACATGATCAGGGCATTTTCAATGACCTTCCCGTTGCCCAAATGTGCGGTGGCACCATCTATGGATATAGCTTCTTGCTGTGGGCCGGCAGGGGTCTGTTGTGCTGTGGCCAAGAAGAAGGGGCCGATTGTGAGTATTATGGTGTATATTAATTTTTTCATGATTCTTTTTGTTATAGGCTGTCGCAATGGAATTTTTCTTTTTTGTTGTTCTTTGGAGGCTGGGTCTTGTTACCGTTCCCTTTCTCCTTCAGCATCATATGAATGAGCTTATCGCGTTCTTGGGCAATCGCCTTTCGTTGTTGTTTGTCTTTTTCCAAATCGAAATAGGTAACTCCTTCTATCAATGTTTTTTCCGCCTTGGCATAAATAGATAGGGGGTTGTCGCTCCATAGGGTCAGATCCGCATCCTTGCCTTCCTTTATACTGCCAACATGTTGGTCGATATGTAAAAGTCTGGCCGGATTGATCGTGACCATTTTCCAAGCTTCCAGTTCGGATACACCACCGTATTTTATGGTTTTGGCGGCTTCTTGGTTTAACCTTCTCGCCATCTCGGGGTCATCACTGTTTATGGCAACGGTAATGCCTTGGCCCTGCATTATGGCCGCATTGTAAGGTATGGCATCCTTTACTTCATATTTGTAGGCCCACCAATCGCTGAATGTTGAGGCACCGACACCATGCTCCACCATTTTATCGGCGACTTTATACCCCTCTAGAATATGGGTAAAGGTGTTTACCTTGAAGTTGAATTTATCGGCCACCTTCATCAACATATTGATTTCGCTCTGTACATAGGAATGGCAACTGATGTATCGTTCCCCGTTAAGGATCTCGGCCAAAGTCTCCATTTCCTCATCATGGCGATAAGGTTTTCCACTTTTCTTTTTGGCCTCATATTCCTTGGCCCGTTGAAAATAATTCATGAACACCTGTTCAACGCCCATACGTGTTTGAGGAAAACGGTTGAAGCTTTGCCAATTACTTTGTTTGACATTTTCGCCTAAAGCGAATTTTATGAATTTGGGTGGGTTGTCATAAACCATGTTCTGGGCACTTTCCCCCCATTTTAATTTTAGTATGGCGGATCTTCCCCCAATAGGGTTGGCTGAGCCATGTAACAATTGCAAGGAGGTGACGCCACCGGCCAGATTTCTGTAAATATCAATATCCTTGGGGTCTATGACATCTTCCATCTTTACCTCGGCAGAGGAGTTCTGGCCAGCTTCGTTAATGGCCAAGGCAGCCAGATGGCTATGTTCGTCAATAATGCCCGCGGTCAGATGTTTTCCAGAGGCATCGATTACCTTTGCACGACCGGCGTTCAGGTTCTGGCCTATTTTAACGATCTTGCCATTTTTGACCAAAACATCGGTATTATCGAGAATACCGTCATCTTCACTGGTCCATACCGTAGCGTTCCTGAACAAGAGGTCTTCCTTTTTGGGGATACTCTTATAGCCATAACCAATATTCGGATAGGTAATCGGTACTATTTCCGGTGTTTTCGTGACTGTCTTCCCTTTTTCCTTTGTTTCAAAAGGTTTGGTCAAAGTGGCCGTGAAAGAGGATGCATCTCCATTGGGAAGTACAAGGTCTCCCGTAAGGGGCTTGCCTTTGTCGCTTACCAGACCTATTAAGCGGTACAGTTCATCATTCTTGTAGAACGCAAGGTTCATCCATTGGTCTTTATAAACTATCGAGGAAGTATATGTAATGCCTCCTTGGGTTACCTTTGCCTTAGGTTTCCCTGTTTCTCCAGTAATTGATATCGTAAAGTTTTCGTTCCCGGCCTTCATGATGTAATCACCCCTAATATCGATCAGGTCCATGGCATTGATGGTATTCTTGGTGCCTTGCACCCAGTTCTCATAGAGTGTTGTTTCTTTGTCGAAAATATCCCCGGAAGTAATTAAAAAATTGGCATAATGGCCTGGCTGCAATGAGCCGATCTTATCCGCTTTGCCCATAATCTGGGCGGGTACGCTGGTAAGTGCTTCCAGGGCCTTGGTTTCTGACAGTCCGTAAGCAATGGCCTTTTGTAATTTCCCCTTCATTTTGGAAGGTGATTCCAATCCGTTCAAGGTGAAGGAAAAAACAATCCCATTATCGGCAAGGATCTTGGGATTGGACGGGGCTTGGTTCCAACGGCGCATGTCTTCCAAGGAGACATAAGAGGCTTGGTAGGGGTCACTTACATCATATGCATCCGGGAAATTCAATGGGATGATCAGCTTTGCCTGGGTGTTTTTAATATCCCCAATGGTTTCATATTCGTATCCACCGCCTAAAATCGAATATTGTATTCCATTGACATCACCAATACCATCAGCCCTAAGGACATTGCCATTACCTCCAGCGGCAAAAATCTGGGGCAATCCTTTATTGGCGTTCAGGGCATCCAAGGAACGGTCTTTAGTGTCGATATTTCCTTTGGCATACCAATCGGCATCAATATACATTTGCCGTAGCAGGGCCATGGCACCCATCAAGGAGGTCGGATAGCTTTGTCTTGATGCCACACTCTTTGAAAAGGAAAAATACTGTGCCGATCGATTATCGATGACTCTTAGGGCGTTGCTGTTCTCATCGTTTAGTGCCAAAAGAACACCGGTACCACGGGCAATACCATCCTGTATATGGGAACTGACCACCCCAAACCCCGCATTTCGCAATTCCTTGGCTTTCTTGTCATCATACTTGAATTTGCCAATGGCGTTGTTCTCCGGCATAATATGGTCGTTCCAATAAAAGCCTTCCCTAGAGGGTTCGTATTGGGGGGAACGTCCTGAACCTTCGGCCTGTTTGGGTTTTTTGATACCGAAATCGGAAAAGATGTCGATGAAAGAAGGGTACACTGATTTTCCCGACAAATCGATGGTTACCGTGTTTTTCGGGATTGCCACTGATTTCCCGACCTGGACCACTTTGCCATTTCGGATCAATAGGGTTCCCTTGCCAATGACCTGTGTTGGTGTTATAAAGATTTTCGCATTCGTAAAGGCCGTGTAATTATTGTTTTTTGACTTCACCCCCTCGTTTTCCGGAAAGTAATCTTGGGCAAATAAAGTTGCACTACCCCATAGCAAGGTAAGTGCCATCAGTTTCATTTTCATAAAATCGGTTTAGTTATTTAAAGGAATTAAAGATATAAGAAGCGATTAGAATAATAAGGGCATTAACCCTTTTTAACATTTAGGGGTCAGGGGGTAATGGTAAAATAGGGTGTTTCGCATATCGTTGAAAGGGGACTGTTTACTGGATAGGGTGGTCTTTGTGATAGGCAACCATAAGGGAAACCACGGTATTATAGCTTTTAATTCCCTGCTTTTGATTATTGGCTTTAAGGAATATATTGAAAATGGATTTAAAAACCGGTTCCATCGGGTTTTCGAACGATTCCCAAAAACGGGCCATCTCCTCAAAATTCTTTTGTGTTCCCGGACTTACCTGGGCGTACATTTCCTTGAATTTAGCCTCGTCATTTCTTTGCAGGTCCCTTAGGCAATATGTTAAGGCATACGAATAGGCGATATACTTGAAATATATGTCGGGATTGTTAAGTGTGGCCAAATATCCAATTAAATTGGTCTCGTTCTCTGCGGAGTACCCCAATTGGTGCCCTATCTCATGCCCAGTGACCACTGGGAACCTGAAATTGGGAAGACGCCCATTTGCCTGCCCTTCATGGGTAAAAGGGTTTAGGTAACCGCCATAGCCCATATAGCTTAGTCCTGTACTGAAAAGTGAGGTCTTGATACTTGGGTTCCTATATGCTAGGAACGGATAGTCCTTCTCAAGGTTTCCGTATCCGATCAAGGTTTTGTCAAAAATTTCCTTTTGGGTGTATGGTATTTCAACAGCTAGTGCCGTATCCTTGGTAATGGAGTATTGTAATGCCTTGGTTTTTTGGATCAGGGCCTCTGTCAGGGCCAACAGTTCTTCCTCTGTATGTCTATCATCGAGGGCCAACCTTTTGGCAATAGGTTCCCGGTAATAATTGAGCCCCCAAAGCAGATGAAAGGTGAAATAGGCAATGGAAAGAACAAAGGTGGTATTGCGTAAAAAAAGAAGGGGATGGGTCTTTATTTCCAACCAGTGCTTATAAATATACCTTATCGCCAAGAGCGACAATACAAAATAGAGGATATCGCCTACAGAGAAAGGGATCCATCCATATAGGATCCTGAAGAACCTTGATATCCATGGGTAAATACCCCTACTGTAATAGTTTTCGATGATATCGGGGTGGCTCCCCAACCATTTAACGAGGATTATTTGTGGAATAATGGATGCTGCGACCCAATTCTTGATTTTATGGCCCATGGATCCAAAAATAGGGATTAATACCCTAAATCCCATTCACATAACGTACTTTTGAGGTGCAAAAAACAATATTATGAGTCAAGAAGTAAGACAGCTCGAGCCACGGTGTGTTTGGAATAAATTTGCCGATTTGAACGAAGTGCCAAGGCCTTCAAGGAAAGAAGGGCGGGTAATACGGTTTATGCTCGATTTTGGGGCATCCCTTGGTCTGGAAACCTTTTCGGACAGTGTTGGGAACGTGATTATTAGAAAACCGGCCACGGTTGGTATGGAGGACCGGAAAAAGGTCACCTTGCAATCCCATCTCGATATGGTGCATCAAAAGAATGCGGATACCCATTTTGATTTTGATGTAGAGGGCATTAAAATGTATGTTGATGGGGATTGGGTAAAAGCGGATGGCACGACCTTGGGCGCCGATAACGGATTGGGGGTGGCCACAATTATGGCCTTACTGGAAAGTACCGATATCCCACACCCTTTTATAGAGGCACTTTTCACCATTGATGAAGAAACGGGAATGACGGGTGCCATGGGGCTCGAGGGAGGTGTGCTCCAAGGTGATGTCCTGTTGAACCTGGATACCGAGGAAGATGATGAGATAGATATAGGCTGCGCTGGAGGAATCGATGTAACGGCAACAAGGGATTACACGGAGGAATTGGTCGATATAGACTCGGTCGGATACCTGATTACAGTAAATAACCTACAAGGAGGGCATAGTGGTATGGACATTCATAAGGGATTGGGGAATGCCAATAAGATTATGAACCGTTTGCTTTTCAATGCCATGGAATCGTATGGTATACAGCTCTCCGAAATTGATGGTGGTAGTTTACGGAATGCCATTCCTAGGGAGAGTTTCGCGAAAATTGCAATCAAAAGTGCTGAGGCACAGGATTTTGAAAAAGCATTTGGGGAATGGGCGAATACTATAAAAAGGGAGTTGTTGCTGAACGAACCGGATCTGGCCATCACAATAGCCCCGTCGGATACACCTGCCAAGGTAATGCAGAAAACTGTCCAAGAAAAATTGATAAGGTCGATTTACACAGCCCATAATGGGGTATATGCCATGAGTGCCGCTATTGCCGGTTTGGTCGAGACCTCGAATAATATTGCCCGTGTTGTGGTTAAGGATGGAGGGGTGAAAATAGGTTGCTTAACCCGGTCGTCGGTAAACTCGGCCAAAATAGACTTGGCGAATGCCCTAAAATCGGCCTTTGAATTGGCTGGTTGTACCGTAGCGTTCACAGGGGAATACCCTGGTTGGAACCCTAATCCGGACTCCGATATCCTTAATGTCCTAGAAAGCAAATATGAATCGTTATTTGGGGAGAAACCACAGGTAGTGGCCTGCCATGCAGGTTTGGAATGTGGTATTTTGGGCCAAAATTATCCTGAAATGGATATGATCAGTTTTGGCCCTACCATCAAAGGGGCCCATTCCCCGGATGAACGGGTAAGTGTTTCCTCGGTTCAGAAGTTTTGGAAATTTGTACTTGAGGTGCTTAAGGACATTTCCACAAAGTAATATTCAAAATAAATAGGGGTAGTGTAATATCCATAGGCAGCGTCGAAAACAAAAAACCCCGAAACCTGAATTCAGGTTTCGGGGTTTTTTGTTTTCGGATTTATCTATTCTTGTACTATTCCGGTTATTTCCAAGTCAAAGATTAGATTGGCATTGGGTGGTATTACGGAACCACCACCTTGTTCACCATAACCTAAATGGGGAGGAATGAACAAACGTACCTTGTCACCGACCTTCATGGTCAATAGTCCTTCCTTGAACCCCGGTATCAATGCTGCATCAGGGCTATAGGGCATTGGTATGGGCTCATAGCCACGACCTGCCTTTCTTCTTTCGTCGTATTTCAGGAATTTTTTGGCCACCTCCTCATCATTGCTGTCAAAGAGGGATCCATTTTCCAGATAACCGGCATAGATAACTTTTACATTTTGGCCGATTACGGGTTTTTTGCCAGATCCTTCGACAAGTTTTAAAATCTGTAATCCCGATGGTAAGGTCTTGGCTTTCTTTTTGTCCGCGGCCAAAGCAGCTACGAATCCAGGTATCATCTTGTCATATGCGGCTTTTCGGGCCTTGTTCTTTTTTTCCTCTTCGGCCAGTCTTTTCTTCTCAACATCAAAATAATCGGTCATGATCTGTACGGCATCAAATTTTTTGGCCATTTTCCCATTGCGTATAATCTCGACCTTGTTCATGACCACGTCGACTACGGGCCTGTCTTTCTGGGGTGCCCTTGAGGTTTCCACATTGGCAATGGAATCAACAACATCCATACCTTGGACAACCTCCCCAAAAACAGTATGTCTTCCGTTTAGGAAAGGGGTCTCCTTATGGGTGATGAAGAATTGGCTGCCGTTTGTAGTCGGCCCTGCATTGGCCATGGATAGGATGCCGGCCTTATTGTGGGTCAATGAATCATTGAACTCATCCTTGAACTTATAGCCGGGGCCTCCACTTCCTGTACCGGTAGGGTCACCGCCCTGGATCATAAAATCTTTGATAACCCTATGGAATATAACACCGTCATAATACTTTTTGCCCTTCATGTTCTTCACGGTGATGGTGTCCCCGGTATTTGATACCGTACTGATACTATCGGACACAAAAGGGTTTTTGCCTTCTGCCAAGGATACAAAGTTCGCAACTGTTATGGGGGTTTTTTCGTACTCCAACTTGACAAGGATATCGCCTTTTGTAGTTTGTATGTCCGCAAAAAGACCATCGCCCAAATCGGTATATTTGCTCGATTTACAACTGGACAAGGCCATTGAGAGGGTCAGTAAAAAAAGAAAGGTTTTTTTCATTGTTTTAATTTTAATTTTGAATACTATCTTGTTGTTTTTTAATCTCCAGAAGGGTTACGGTTGCCTTTATCGGAACATTAACCCCAATTTTATTGTTGTCCCCATGATAGCCATAGGCCAGTGAGGAGGGAAACAGAAAAGTCGCAGTCTCTTTCTCCTTGAGAAGTTTTACACTATTCCGCAATCCCGGAAAAAGTTCCTGCTTATCTACCTTATAATTAAAGACACCGATCTCATCCTGGGTGTATATGGTGTCATTATTGAACCCCATGACATTATAGGTCATTGTGACCAGGTCATTTGGTTGTGGGGTATAGGCTGTCTTATCGTTCTTCTTGATATAGTGGTACCAGACACCGGTATTGCTATGGGTGTATTCGTTTATAGAGTCCCTTTTTATTATCTCGTTGATCATACGTTCCTCTAGGGCCAAGAGTTTTTTGCTACGTTCAATGGAGGTGTTTATGGTTGTGGTTCTCTTTTTTACCGGACGTCTTGGTTCTGGCCCGCCACAGCTTGCCAATTCGAAAACCAATAAAATCAATAGAAGTTTCTTCATGCGTTCAATTGTGTCTTGTAATCCTTTAGGAGTGAGATGAAATATTCAGTGGTCTCCTGTAATGGTATATCGCTACGGCCGCCGGCCGCATTGGTGTGGCCGCCCCCGTTAAAGTGTTTCCTGGCGAATTCATTTACCGAAAATCCCCCTTCGGACCGGAACGAGATTTTTATAATGCCTTCCTCCTTGTTCTCAATGAAAATCACAGCAAAACAAATTCCTTGTAGTGTAAGGCCGTAATTAACGAATCCTTCGGTATCCCCTTTTTGATAATCATAGGTGTCCAATTCATCTTGGCTAAGGGTAATGTATGCCGTGTTGTAGTCCTTTAAGATTACCATATTCTTAAGGGCGCAGCCTAAAAGGTGTAACCTGTTAGGGGTGTTCGTGTCATAAACCATATTATGGGCCTTGGTGTTTTCAGCCCCCTTATCGATCAATGCGGCAACAATCGTATGTGTTCTGCTAGTGGTGGAAGGATATTTGAAAGACCCTGTATCGGTCATTATACCGGTATAGATACAATTGGCCATTTCTGGGGTGATCTTATCATCATCCCCTAAAAAGGCTATGAAATTGTAGACCATTTCACAGGTCGAACTCATGAGTACGTCCGAATACATATATTGGGCATAATCGGAAGGGGCCTGATGGTGGTCTATCATAATAAAGGTGGCATTACTTTCTTTAAGTGCCGGTTCCATTTGTCCAATACGTCCCAAGTGATTGAAATCCAATGTGAAGATAACCGTAGCTTGGTCGATCAATGCCATGGATCGTGCGTTCTCCCTTTCGAAAATCAATATTTGATCATGTCCTGGCATCCACTTCAGGAATTTCGGAAAATTATTTGGGGCGATAATATGCACCTCTTGTCCTTTGTTCTTTAAATAATGCCAAAGGGCCAACGTGGAGCCAATGGCATCGCCATCAGGGTTTTTGTGGGGGACAATGACTATTTTCTGGGGTTTGGACAGTAGATTCCCAATCGCTTTTATATCCTTTGGATTCATGGGTGCTAATATAGTGATATAGCATGGAATTTTACTATTCAAGGTTGTTTTTAGCCTTTTTTGTAACTTGTGGATTGGACATGGGGGAAGATTGTAACTTCCTTTGGGTTCGATTGCCTTGGTATTGTTTTGGGTTTCTGTACCGAGTGTGATAAGGGGAATGTACTTACTCGGATGGTTTGCAGGTAGCTGCCATCAATGTTCTGGGTTTTCCAAGGATCTATTTGGATTTGGGGGAATGGATTCCTGTGTTTTAGAGGGTCAAATAGCGATGCTTTGGCATACGCAACAATGAAATTAATACTTGTGGTTCTAGGAATTAAACGTATTTTTGCCAAAATTTTTACAGATGACGACAAACAGAACTTTTACGATGATCAAACCTGACGCGGTTGAAAAAGGTCACATTGGGGCTATCCTGGAGAAAATCAATTCTGCTGGATTCAAGATCATAGCCATGAAATATACCCAGCTGAGCAAAAGGGATGCTGAGAAATTCTATGAAATACATAAGGAACGTCCATTTTTCGCGGATTTGGTTCAGTTCATGACAAGGGGTCCCATAGTTTCCGCGATTTTGGAAAAAGAAAATGCCGTTGAGGATTTTAGGGCCTTGATCGGGGCGACCAACCCTGCGGAAGCTGCGGAAGGTACTATTCGTAAAATGTACGCTACCGATATCTCGGAGAATGCCGTCCATGGTTCCGATAGTGATGAGAACGCTGCCATTGAAGGGGCTTTTCATTTTTCAGGAAGAGAGGTTTACTAGGTAAGTAAAGCGTATGGATATTTAAGACCTATCCAGTCCTTGCGACTTGGTAGGTCTTTCTTTATTGTAAAACTATTTTTTTCACGAGATCCTTTCCAAGTTCCTCGTTCAACATTTCTATGATTTTAGACTTGCCCAGACTTAGTTCCTCGCGAAGTACCGATGAGGAAAGGGAGACAAAAAGCGTGTCCTTTCGAAGTTCAATGGCCGTTGTGTAATTGTTTACGCCGTTCCCCATTAACTGTATCCATGCCTCACGTGCATTAACCTTGTCAATGCCTTGTTGAAGCTTGTTCTCCTGAATGAAATCTTTTAGGGCTTCACTTAAAGGTATATTGTCATTGTTTCGTTTGGCCATTATCTTTGCACATTTATAGGTTGAAAACGTTCATATGTATAGGTGATCTTATCTGCATTGGTCACCGAAAAGGAATCCTTGTTTAGGGAGTTCAAGGTTTCGACCCATTCACTGAGTTCGGTTTTATAATGTATTTCAAATACATCCGATTGTTGGGTCAAGGTGAACTCCTCGGTATCGTTAGAGGTGTCGAATGTACCATCCAATTTGGGATATACCTTTTTTCTGAAACCCGATAGGTTCTTGGTCTCGATGTAATCGACCGTGGTATTTATCGTATACTCCTTGGTGCGGCCATTGGGCATACTGACTTTTTTGATCTCCCAATAGCCATTCAAGAAATGCAAGTCTTCCTGTGTGACTTTTTTTTGGCAGGCAGTCAATATAAAAAGAAATCCAAAAAAAAATAATCGCTTCATCTTATAGTCTAATGATCTTATAGGATTGATGTATGTTCTTGACGATATCCTCTGTACGTTCGGCATGGGTGTCACTAATGAAGATCTGTCCAAAATTCTCGTTGTTGACCAGTCCGACGATATGGGCCACCCGATGCTCATCCAACTTATCGAAAATATCATCAAGTAATAGGATCGGATTTGTTCTGGCCTGTTCTTTTATAAAATGGAATTGGGCAAACTTCAAGGCGATCAAAAAGGATTTTTGCTGCCCCTGGCTTCCGAATTTTTTAATGGGATGCCCGGCAATATTGAAGATCAGGTCGTCTTTGTGAATACCTACACCCGTATATTGCGCGATTCTGTCTTTTTCGATGTTCATAGCAAGCAGCCCGAGCAGGTTGTCCTGTAGCAATTTACTGTCATACCCCAACATAACCTCTTCGTTGCCTCCCGATATGGCCTTGTATTGTTCCTTGAAGATAGGGATGAACGTCTCGATGAAACGCAATCTTTTTTTGAATATGGCGGAGCCGTACGTATGTAGTTGCCCATCGTATACCGAAAGTGTCGATGCATCGAAAGTTTGGTTGGCAACAAAATATTTTAATAGTGAATTACGCTGGAGAAGTACCCTGTTGTAGTTGATCAATGTTTGAAGGTACTCCTTGTCCGATTGGGAAATTACCCCGTCAATGAACTTTCTACGTGTGTCACTGCCTTCGATAATAAGGTCCCGGTCCGCCGGTGAGATAATGACCAATGGCAATAGGCCAATATGGTCGGATAAGCGGTCATAGGTCTTGCCATTTCGTTTGATGATTTTTTTCATGCCCTTTTTGACACTACAAACGATTTTTTCTTCCTGGCCCAATTTTTCAAACTCCCCATCGATCACGAAAAATTCCTCCCCGTGTCTTATGTTCTGGGAAGCGACAGGATTAAAATACCCTTTTCCAAAAGACAAGTGGTAAATAGCATCCAAAGCATTTGTCTTTCCTATGCCATTGGGGCCGACAAAGCAATTGATCTTGCCATCGAACCCAAAGGTCTGGGAGTCGAAATTCTTATAATTAATGAGCGATAATCTCTTGAGAAACATTGTGGGAACCTCGATTTTTTGAATACTGAAACAAGTATATCTTGCAAATTATCAAAAATAACGAATAAATATCGCTTCGGATTTCAATAAAAACTTTATTTTTGCGCGATTAATAAAATTACCAATGGCAACATATAAAAAGCGGGGTTTTAAACCGAAAAACAAACTTGAAGAGCAAAAGGTCCATGAGCAGGAAAGTACAACGGCCGAAGTGTTCAGTACGTTGGATGAGGGCGCTTCGAAAACAGAGGAATGGGTCTCCAAAAACCAGAATTATATTCTTGGGGTCATTGGGGTCATCGCTGTTGCGGTTTTAGGTTTTTTGGCCTACAACCAGTTTGTTCAAAAACCGAAAGAGGCAGAAGCTACCAATGAACTTTTATACCCACAGAAGTATTTTGAGCAAGCCTTGAACGCTACTACGGCCAAGGACTCACTGTACAACTTGGCATTGAACGGGGCAGAGGGCAAGTATGGTTTCTTGGATATCATTGATGGGTATTCTGGCACCAAGGCCGCTAATTTGGCCAGCTATTCTGCGGGAATGGCTTATCTGGATATGAAAAACTATCAAGGGGCCATCGATCATTTGGAAGATTTTTCATCGGATGATGCTATTTTGGGGGCTCTTGCCAAAGGTGGTATCGGAGATGCTTTTATGCAGTTGGATCAACCGGAAGATGCATTGGTGTATTATGAAAGTGCCGTTACGCATAGTGTCAATGACTTTACTACACCAAAGTTTCTGTATAAATCGGGGGTTACGGCCCTTGAATTGAAACAGTACGATAAGGCCTTGGGATATTTCCAAAGAATCAAGGACGACTTTCCTTCCTCCAAGGAAGCGAATACCATTGATGCATTTATTGGAATGGCCAAAAATGGCGAATAATGGCAACAGCCAATAAAAATTTATCGGAGTACGATAAGTCGGCAATCCCAGATGCAAAGGATCTTAGATTCGGGATTGTTGTGTCTGAATGGAATTCGGAAATTACAGAAGGACTTTTTAATGGGGCTTATAAAGCCTTGATCGATTGTGGTGCGGGCGAGGGGAATATTATACGATGTGATGTCCCGGGAAGTTTTGAGCTTACCTTTGGTTCAAAACAAATGATCACCACCCAGAATGTTGATGCGGTCATCGCAATAGGTAGCGTGATCAAAGGTGAGACCAAGCATTTCGATTTTGTATGTAGTGCCACTGCCCAAGGAATAAAGGACCTGAACGTACTTTATGGTACGCCGGTCATTTTCTGTGTCCTTACCGATGATAACCTGCAACAGGCTATCGACCGTAGTGGGGGCAAACATGGCAATAAAGGGGCCGAAGCTGCAATAGCGGCGATAAAAATGGCAGACTTGGCCAAATAGTTCCCTTGTTGATTTTCCATAATATTATTCCCAATAATGTACTGTTAACAAATTTTGGGAATACGTATACGCCATATTTTTTGATTTTGAGTAACTTTGGAAGTTGTGAGTATACTGAGGAAATTTACACATATAGGAAAAAACAGGAAGTTCGATTATAAACCTCGTTTTTATGACGATAAGGGAAAGGGCAACCCTTATAAGATAGAGCCAAGATTCGACAAATTCCGTTCTACGGTTAATGTGCCAAGAGGGATCAAGGGTAAGTTGAATTCGGCCATTGATGATGTGAAAACAAAGGGTGATAGGAATTTGAGGATTCGCCTGGCCGTGATTTTGGCAGTTTTGATCCTAGCCTTCCTCTACATAATCGATTTTGATATCTCAATATTCTTCGGGTAATAATGGCGGACGTTATAAAACTTTTGCCAGACCATGTCGCCAACCAAATAGCTGCAGGAGAGGTTGTGCAACGGCCTGCTTCCGTAGTCAAGGAACTATTGGAGAATGCTATTGATGCAGGTGCCACTTCAATAAAACTTATCATAAAGGAAGGTGGTAAGGTCCTTATCCAGGTTATCGATGACGGTATGGGTATGACGCCAACAGATGCCCGTATGGGTTTTGAAAGACATGCCACTTCCAAAATACAAAAGGCAGAGGATCTTTTCAATTTGAATACAAAAGGATTCAGGGGGGAGGCCTTGGCCTCTATAGCGGCCATTGCACATGTTGAATTGCAGACAAGGCCTGAACAGGATGAAATGGCCACCCATTTGCGTATTGAAGGAAGCGAAATCAAGTTTCAGGAAGTATGTGTGGCGCCCAAAGGCACATCGATGTCCGTGAAGAACCTCTTTTTCAATATCCCCGCAAGACGCAATTTCCTTAAATCGAACCAAGTGGAACTTAGGCATATTACCGATGAATTCCATAGGGTGGCCTTGGCCCACCCTGGTATAGCCTTTGATTTTTATAATAACGGGAGCGAATTGTTCAATTTGCCGAAAGCGAACCAAAGACAAAGGATCGTCCATATCTTTGGGAGAAAGACCAATGAAAAATTGGTGCCCGTAAATGAGGAGACACAAGTGGTCAGGATATCGGGATTCATCATTAAGCCAGAGTTTGCCAAAAAGAGTAGGGGGGAGCAGTTTTTCTTTGTGAACGATCGGTTTATAAAAAGTCCGTATTTACACCACGCCGTAATGGCGGCCTTTGAAGGACTTATAAGATCGGATTCCTATCCAGGGTACTTTTTGTATTTGGACGTGGATCCGGCATCCATAGATATTAATATACACCCTACGAAAACAGAGGTTAAATTTGATGATGAGCATACACTCTATGCCATTTTAAGATCTACCATCAAACATAGTTTGGGGCAGTTCAATGTGGTTCCCGCATTGGATTTTGAACATGACCAAAACCTTGAGACACCATATGGTTATAAAGACAAGCATGTGGCACAGCCCAATGTGACCGTCGATAGAGCCTTCAACCCTTTTCAACAAGAAAGCAGGAAACCACCTAGTGGCCATAGTTATAAAAAACAGAATACCGAAGGTTGGGAGAATCTATATGTGGGATTGGAGTCCAAGGTGGGCCAAGCTGATGGTTTCAGCAGTGTCAGGTTTGAATCCGAATCGAATACAGGGTCTTTTTTTGAGGGTCAACAAGACGATTTGGAATCCATTGCGGCCACTTTCCAATTGAGGGGAAAATATATTGTGACGACCATAAAATCGGGAATGGTGGTCATAGATCAAAGCAGGGCCCATCAAAGGGTGCTTTATGAGCAGTTCTTGAAAAATATAACAGTGAACCAAGCAATTAGCCAACAATTGTTGTTTCCTTTGCAATTGTCCTTCTCGAATTCCGATATCGCTATTTTGAAAGAGATCAAGGAAAGTTTGTCAAGCATTGGTTTTGTATTTTCGAATATAGACAAGGAAGAAGTGCGGGTAATAGGGGTGCCTCCTTTGATCTCCGAAAGTGAGGTGGGCATGGTCTTGGACCAATTGATCTCGGATTTTCAAATGCAGATAACCGAGGATAGTTTTTCACAGACCGATGTATTGGCGAAGACCTTGGCGAAAACATTATCGGTCAAGACCGGGGAAGTATTGAACAATGAGTCACAATTGGCCTTGGTGAACGATTTGTTTGCCTGTAAGGAATCTAGATGGAGCCCGTTTAATAAACCCGTATATGTGACCATAACCGAAAATGATATTGATAAAAAATTTATTTAGATGGGTAGGATAACAGACGCTATTAAACATTTACTGATCGTAAACGTACTTTTTTTCGTGGCCACCTCACTTTATGGTGACCAAATGTATGAATGGTTCTCACTTTGGTTTCCGAAAAATGAAAATTTCGGATTATGGCAGATAGCCACCCATATGTTCATGCATGGCGGTCTTGCCCATATCGGGTTCAATATGTATGCCTTATGGGCTTTTGGCACACCTTTGGAGCGTATGTGGGGTAGGAATAAATTCCTGTTTTTTTATTTTTCGGCAGGAATAGGTGCGGCATTGATACATACGGGGGTGAACTATTACCATTTTAATGAAGGGATGCAGGCATTGGTGAATTCCGGGATTGGGGAAAGTCAGGTCATGGAGATTATTACCGGGGGGCAATACAGCCCTGCATGGTACGATGTTGCATCAAAAAGTACTATTGATAATTTTTTAAGTGCCTACAATACTCCTGCAGTTGGTGCTTCCGGTGCCATTTATGGGGTGTTGGTAGCGTTTGGCATGTCATACCCGAACAGTGAGCTTTTCCTTATCTTCTTGCCCATTCCTGTCAAGGCCAAGTATTTTATCCCCGTATTGATCGGGCTCGATCTGTTTTCCGGGGTAACGGGGTATTCGCTGTTCGGAGGGGGTATCGCCCATTTCGCACACGTAGGGGGTGCTGTTGTAGGGTTTATAATGATGTGGTATTGGAAGAAGAACCAATTCAATAATAAACGGTGGAATTAAATATGGATACAAGGAGTTTAAAATATCAATATGCGGGATTGTCCGTTGCGGAGAAGCTCATTGTGGTCAATGTTTTGGTGTTCGTCGTAAACGGATTGGTCGCATTGTTGTTCCGTACGAATCCCGATGCCCTGGTCCAATGGTTTGAATTGCCCAAAGATTTTTTTGATTTTTTGGTGCAACCATGGTCCTTGGTCACCTATTCCTTTTTCCATAAGGGGCTTGGTCATATTTTTTGGAACATGTTGGTGCTCTACTATGTGGGAAGGATATTCCTGAATTTGTTCAATGGAAGACGTTTTTTGAATGTCTATTTTCTAGGTGTTATCCTAGGGGGCATGTTCTTTATGGCGGGTTACAATGTTTTTTCTGCATTTTTCAAGGTGAATACAGTGTTGATTGGTGCATCTGCAGGGGTAAGGGCCGTTTTGATCTTTATCTGTGCCTATATGCCAAACCAGCAAGTCCGTTTGGTTTTCTTCAATCTTAAACTTTGGTATTTGGGTGCGTTTATCGTGGTGATGGATTTGGTCCAACTGTCCATGGGCGTAAACCCAGGAGGTAATTTCGCCCATTTGGGTGGGGCGTTACTGGGTTATGTCTATGCCCGGCAATTGTTGGACGGGAAGGATATTGGCGAAGGTTTTTCAAGAACGGTAGATGCTATTGTGAACCTCTTTAAAAAGACCGGGAAAAAGGCACCAATGAGAACAGTCTACCGTAATAAGAAAAGTACTTCAGGGGCTAAGGTGGGTTACAATAAAGAAAGCCACCAGCGCAAGATAGATGCTATTTTGGACAAGATAAGCAAGTCTGGTTATGAAAGTCTTTCGAAAGCAGAAAAGGATTTTTTGTTCAAAGCAGGTAAAGAGGATTGATTTTGGGAAAAGGTCTTGGTAGGTTCAATAAGTTCATTTTTCTGTGTAATATGTTGTTTGCATTTTTATTGCTGATGGCATGTATAAACCGATTTTTGTTTTTTGGTTTTTTCTCTTTTTTATCCTTTCCAAGTCTGTTTTTACCCTATTTGGTGGCGGTCAACCTCTTTTTTCTCTTGTATTGGGGTGTAAGGAAAAGGAAACAATTTTGGCTGTCTTTTTTATTACTGGTTTTTGGTTACCTCACCCAGGAGCCTTTCTATAGGGTATTTGGTTCCAACGAAGTGCCAGGGGAAGGTGAAGTTGGCGTTTTGACTTTTAATGTCCATGGATTCAGCGGACTTCAAAAGATTAGGAATAAAGAGGGGGTTAGGGAGATGGCCGACTTTGTAAAACAACAAGAGGTCGATATCGTATGCTTTCAAGAGCATTACAAAGGGGCCAACAGGGAACTCAATGACTTTCCTTATAAATATGAGACCCCGGATATAGCCGATAAGAGCATACAGGCCATTTATTCCAAATATCCTATTATGGCCAAGGGGTTATTGGACTTTCCAAATTCAAAGAACAATGCCATCTATGCGGATGTTTTGATAGGCAAGGACACCTTAAGGGTATACAATATCCATTTGCAATCTTTTCAAGTAAGGCCCAGATCCTTTAGGTTTAAAGAAGAAACTCCCGATCGATTGTTCAACCGTCTTAATGAATCGTTTCGAAAACAGCAGCAGCAGGCCGATTTGATAAAGGAACATGCCAGTAAGGTGGGTTATAGGAAAATAATTTGTGGTGACCTTAATAACACCCAGTTTTCCAATATGTACAATACCATTAAAGGGGATATGAAGGATTCGTTCCATGAAAAGGGATCTGGTTTGGGAAATACCTATGATTTCAAATTCCTTCCTTTTCGTATAGATTTTATATTGGTGGATCAAGGGCTAGAGGTTCAATCCCATAAGAACTTCAATGTTCGAATGTCCGACCATACTCCGGTCAGGGCATCATTCCGATTGCAGTAACAACATGAGGCAGTCTACGGTATCGGCCAAAATATGGATCATTAAGGCAATACCGATAATACGGGTTTTTTTAAAAAACAGGAATATCGTATAGATGACAATAGCCAAATAACCATGTAAGGGGTGAAATCCTATGCTGCAACGGTTAGGGTTAAAAATAGGATTGGCGAAGAGGTGGTCAACATCAATGATTATTCCCAGTACAAGAACAATCGCTATTTTAAGGCTTTGGCCCTTAAAAAAATAAAATGCAATAAAAATGGGGACAAAAAAATGAATGCCGTAATGTAGCATGGATCTAAGCATTCAAAAATCCGAGATCAAAATTGTTCAAATAGGTCTTGGCATTGGTTCCTTCATTGAAAAGGAGGTCTAAAACACTTACGTTTTTTATAAATCCATGCCTGTCGCCAAAAACCTGTATATAGGCTTTTTGCCCAAATTCCTGTTCATTCTTGCAATGCACTAAAAAACGCCCATCCAAGATACCATCTGGTAGATCTGTTGTGTAGGAGTCGGTCTTTTCTTTCCTGGTGTCGATCTGTAGGCATTCACTTATAATGGTAATTGCCGTGAAGTTGAAATCCAGGAGAAAGTTATGGGGTTTATTGTACAACACGGCCAGTTCGTCCTCGTAATATTCAAAAAAGGGGGATGTGCGATAAGCTGTTTGAAGGGTACGCCAATGTTGCCGTTGCCATTGGTAATCATTGTCAAGTCTTACATCCTTGTACTTCTGTCTTCCTTGAAGGCCTCCAACGTGTTTTATAGGGATACTCAAAGAGTGAAGCCCCCTATCGGTGCAGATACGGCAACGGTTCCTATAGGTCTGTTTTTGGTAATTGTCCTCGGTTTCCCAAACCACTTCGTTCTGGGCCATTATCGAAGCGGTGACGATACCAGGGAAGTATGTGGGGTGTAGAAGTGTTTTCAAAGGGTTTATCTGTAGGTTTGTGAATACTCTATCATGGTTTCAGTTAAATAAAATACTTTGTCCAGTCTATAAGGAATCCTGTCCACGTTTAAAATCCGAATCAACTTTTCGCCTTCTTTTTGCGTTTTCTGAAAGAATCGAAAATGAACCAACCCGCAAGTGCGATTAAAAAATATTTGAAATAGGAAACAGGTTCCCCCGATCCGTTTACCGTGGTAAACACCCGATCCCATCGTATACTCCAATTACGCCAACCATCCCTGAAATTATCGATACTCATCCAAATAAAGATAGGTGTGCCCACAATATGGTTCTCGGGTACATATCCCCAGGTTCGACTATCCTCGGAATGGTTGCGGTTATCCCCCATCATCCAGTAATAGTCCTGTTTAAAGGTATAGGTGTCGGTTACCTTGCCGTTGATGCTTATTTGATTGCCATTGACTGATAATGTATTGCCTTCATAATCCTTGATTATTTTTTTGTAAATGGGTAGGATCCCAAGGTTCAATGCTATGGTCTTGCCCTTTTCGGGAATATAGATTGGGCCAAAATTATCATTGTTCCAGGCATATGAATTATCTTGAGGGAAGATGTTGTACCCTTTTTCACCCTTAGGGGCTATGATTTTCACGATGGAATCGATTCCCGCATTGTTTTTTAATTTTTTGGCCAAACCTTCTGTGATGGTCAATAAGCGTCTCCGGTCGGTTTGCTCCTTTAGTGAGAGTCCGGCATTTCGAATCACACTGGCAGGGATGCCCAAATGGTTGGTAATGAGTTGGATGTTACCGGATTTACTTTGTCTGCTTCCCAATAAATAGGGCATGATCTGGTTCAATTGATTTTGGTTTATGCGGGGCGTGACATATATACGATTGAAATCCGTTACCCCTATTTTTTTTAGTAGTTTGGAGGAAACCCCTTTTTGTGCATACGCCATATAATCGTATTGGGGCTTGGCCCTGTCGGGTAAGACGGTCTGTTTCCCATTGATGTAGACATAACCATCGATTACGGCCAAGGAGTCCCCGGGGACACCTACACAGCGTTTCACATAATTTGATTTTTTGTCGATAGGTTTTTTTACACCCCTTTCCTTTTTGAAAAAGCGATATACGGTATCTGCCGGCCAGCTAAAGACCACAATGTCGTTCCTGTCTATTTTTGTGATGCCGGGCAACCGCATATAGGGCAGGTGTGTTTTGTTAAGTAAGGAATTCTTGTAGGTTTCGGGGTCTACATCGGCAACATAGGAGCGTATTCCCAAACCTGGGATAGTGTCATGTACCATAGGTGCGGCAATGGTTGTCATAGGCACCCGTGCCCCATAATGGAACTTGCTTACGAACAGGAAATCCCCAATGCGAAGTGTTTTTTCCAATGATCCGGTAGGAATGACATAAGGTTGGATAAAATAGGTGTGTACCAAAGTAGCGACCACAACGGCGAACACGATAGAGCTTACCCATTCGCCCAATGCAGTGGTCGGGCGCAGACTGCGGTCTTCGATGTACTTTACATCCAAGGTATAGTTCACATAATAAATATAGAAGCCAAGGGTAAGGATAACAAGCCAAGATTCCATAAGGCTTTTTCTTCCAAAGCTTCGAATGGTCTCTACCCATACCACAGGAAACATCAAAAGGTTGATAATGGGTATGAAGAGTAATACCACCCACCATTTAGGCCGATTGATGATCTGCATCAGAACAATACCGTTATAAATAGGTATGGCGGCTTCCCAAGCCTTTCTGCCTGCTTTTACGTATAATTTCCAAGTTCCTAGGAAATGGATGACCTGAATGATCAAGATGAAAATAATCCAATGGGTACCGTTCATATAATTATAATTTTCGGGCTATTATACCGTTCATTGTTCTTGTTTGATTTAATGTAACCGCTATGCAATTACGGTTTTTATGTCTTGTTTATTGTTCTTGTTAACCAAGGTTTAACACATCGCGCATAGAAAAAACGCCTGTTTTGCCAATAATCCACTCTGAGGCGATTATGGCACCAAGGGCAAACCCTTCCCGGTTATGTGCGGTATGCTTGATCTCGATACGGTCCACATCGCTGTTGTACTCCACAAGGTGTGTGCCCGGTACGTCGTTCTCCCGTTTTGCCGTTATGACAATCTCATTGCTGTTTCCTTGGTCAAGGCTCCAGTTTCTATATTTTGAATTCGCCAAAATCCCTTCGGCCAGTGTAATCGCAGTGCCACTTGGGGCATCCAGCTTTCGGGTATGGTGTGTTTCTTCCATTCGAACCTTATATTGGCCTAAATGCTGCATCATTTTTGCCAGATATGCATTCAGTTCAAAAAATATATTCACCCCCAAACTATAATTCGAGGCGTAGATGAAAGCCCCTTTTTTTTTCCTGCAATAGTTTGCCGCATTGTCATAATCCTTGAGCCACCCTGTGGTACCTGATATTATGGGGACCTTATGGTCTATACATTTCCTGATATTTGCATATGCGGCACTTGGCATACTGAAATCTATGGCCACATCCATTTTGGAAAAATCGATTTCAGTGGAGTCCATGTCTATTTTCGCAACGATATGGTGCCCCCTGTCCAAAGCGATTTGTTCAACCATCTTGCCCATTTTCCCATATCCGAACAAGGCTATATCCATAAGGTTAGAATTTTACGGTAAATGCGACCCCATAATTGGGGTTATTGGTAATGGGGTCCATGTCCAGATAGGGTTTTATGTCGAGACCCAGATCCTCGTCCACATTGAACTGTTTTAGGTGTGCATCCACATTGGCATCTATAATGTTCAAAGCATACATGGCTATGGTGATGACCAACGCCAAATCGCGGTCCCGCTGGTAATTCTCCTGTTGTCGTTCCAGGTCATCCATATCCAGATCGGGATCGGCGCCTTCGGCATTATTCCCATTGATGTCGTAAAACTCATCGTCGGTAAAACCGGCCTGCCTTCTTTTGAATGCCGTTCGAAAGCGGTCATAGAAGTCATCATTGAATTTGTAGGAATAGATGCCAACCCCTAAAACGGTATAAACTATAGGAACCTTCCAGTAACGTTTGTTGTATACTTGTCCCAATCCTGGCAACACAGCCGAATAAAAAGCGGCCTTGCTAGGGGCCAAGGGGTCTATGTCCCTTCTTTTTTTTGCCACGACATCTTGAACGACAACTCCCTCGGCCTTCAGGTCAATGTCCAAGGAATCCACCACTTTGGGTATGGAATCGTTCTCTTGGGCAGACACCGTCAAAATGGTCATTACTAATAATAAGGGGGCGAGAATGAATTTATCCACCGACAATCAATTTTTTAATACGTTGGAATTCTTCCTCTGAATTGAAAGGGATTGTAATCTTGCCTTTGCCATTTTCCGTAGCGCTTACAGATACTTTGGTCGCTAAATGATCTCCAATTTCTTGGGAGGATTTTTTCACGAATGCCGGGGCTGTACTACCTTTTTTCAGGGTTTTCTTGGTATGACCCCCTTCATGATAGGATTTTACGA
Source organism: Maribacter sp. (assembly GCA_002749285.1). Taxonomy (GTDB): domain Bacteria; phylum Bacteroidota; class Bacteroidia; order Flavobacteriales; family Flavobacteriaceae; genus Maribacter_A. The sequence continues at coordinate 3,053 of PDPR01000017.1, read as the reverse complement.
TACGTTCGGTATCACGAACGGATAGGTTTTCCCCGATAATACGCTCGTAGAGATCGATCTGGTCGGTCTTCTTCTCTATATTGACCAATGCCCTACCATGGCCCATACTCACAAACCCATCCCGGATTCCCGTTTGGATAATCGGGTCCAATCGTAAAAGGCGCATATAGTTGGTGATTGTCGATCTTTTTTTGCCCACGCGTTCACTCAATTTTTCTTGGGTCAGTTGAATCTCATCAATCAAGCGTTGATAGGATAATGCGATTTCAATAGGGTCTAGATCCTGCCTTTGGATATTTTCGACCAAGGCCATTTCCAGGGATTCCTGGTCATTGGCTATTCGAATATATGAAGGGATGGTCTCCAGGCCTATCAGTTTAGATGCCCTGAAACGTCTTTCACCCGATACCAATTGATATTTGTTGAAGTTGAGTTTCCGTACGGTAATAGGTTGTATGACACCGAGTTCCCGTATTGAGGATGCAAGTTCCTCCAAGGCCTCAGTGTTAAAGCTGGAACGGGGTTGGAACGGATTGACCTCAATGGTCTCAATATCCAATTCCACAATATTGCCCACCACCTTATCCGCATTTTTATCCGAAGCGGTCTTTATGTCGTTTTCAGGGTCTTTGAGCAGGGCGGAAAGTCCTCGGCCCAATGCCTGTTTTTTTGTTGCCTTCGCCATTTAAACGGTTTCCTTGTTTTTTTTCAATAATTCGTTTGCCAAATTCAAGTAGTTGGTGGCCCCTTTGCTACTGGCATCATATTTTATGATACTCTCACCATAACTGGGTGCTTCGCTCAACCGTACGTTACGTTGGATGATGGTTTCGAAAACCATATCGGAAAAATGTTTGTGTACCTCTTCGACCACTTGGTTGGAAAGTCTTAGCCTGGAATCGAACATGGTTAGTAAAAGTCCTTCAATGTCCAGATCGGGATTGTGGATTTTCTGAACGCTTTTAATGGTGTTCAGGAGTTTTCCCAAACCTTCCAAGGCGAAGTACTCACATTGGATGGGTATGATTACCGAGTCTGAGGCCGTTAGGGCATTCAGGGTCAAAAGACCCAAAGAAGGGGCGCAATCAATGAGGATATAGTCATAATCGTCCTTAAGGTCCAAGATTGCTTTTTTCATCATGTACTCACGCTCATTCTTGTCCACCAATTCTATTTCAATGGCGACAAGGTCGATGTGTGAGGGAATCAAGTCCAAATTGGGGGAATCCGTGGGAATGATGGTTTCCTTCGCATTTTTGGTGTGCTCCAACAATTGGTAGGTCCCTGTTTCTATCCCTTCAACATCGATGCCCAATCCTGAAGTGGCATTCGCCTGTGGGTCGGCGTCGATAAGTAACACCTTTTTTTCCAGAACACCCAATGAGGCAGCTAGGTTTACGGTAGTGGTAGTCTTACCTACCCCACCCTTCTGGTTTGCTATAGCAATGATCTTGCCCATATATCTGTAGTAAGTTAGGGGTTAAAAATACGATTATTTATGGCGTTAAAAAATCAATTTTGTTAACACAGCGTGAATAACAGGGGTCAAGGCCTTTAAATTGGGTTAAAGTTGACCTTGATTCCATGCCTGATGGAATATTGTCTTGATATACCCCGTTGTCCTGTTGTTCAGGACGGTATATGGTAAATGTTCCGTAATAGGTTAGGCATGTAAGGCGGGGTGCCAACTGCATTTTGTAGGAGCGGTCTTGTAATCTGGGGGGCAAACCGGGTAGAGTGGGGCTGTTGTTTTTATACGGATCATAAAGGGTTTCGGTGAAGGTCATAGCCTACATCAGTCTTGCCGATCGACCTCTTCAAGCTTTAGGCTATCCTCATATTCGATCAAGTATATTTCCTCGTTTTTCTTTTTCAGGAAATAATGTTCCCTGGCGAATTTCTCCAGTTCATTGGTATCCGATAATTTTTTGAGGACCTTTTTGTCCTTTTCAATCTCGTTGCGTAAAAATCGCTGTGTTTTCTGGAGGTTCCTGATCTCTTTTTCCAGCTCCCTGTGGATCAGCAGGGAGTTGGTGTCGAAAAACAGCATCCAAATGGCAAATACCGTCAATACCAAGACATAAGTATTGGTGAGTATGGCAAACCATTTTTTGTTTTTGAGATTTTTGAAGCCCATAATCCTAGTTAGACCAATTTTTCGGTGATGATGGTGCGTACGATATCAACGGCCACGGTATTGTATTTGTTGTTGGGGATTATGATGTCTGCGTATTCCTTGGTCGGTTCAATAAACTGTAAGTGCATGGGCTTGAGGGTGGATTGGTATTTGTCCAAAGTCTCATCCATGTTCCATCCACGTTCATTAACATCCCTTTTCAACCTTCGTATCAATCGCTCGTCAGAATCGGCATGTACATAAATCTTAATGTCGAGCATTTCACGGATCTTGGGATTTGTCATGATCAAGATACCCTCAACGATCATTACCTTTCTGGCATGTGTCTCTACCGTTTTTGAGGTCCTGTTGCACTCTATGAACGAATATACAGGTTGTTGCACGGAGTGTCCCGATTTCAGTTCGGTCAAATGTTTCTCCAATAAGTTGAAATCTATGGATTTAGGATGGTCGAAATTCGTTTTTTTTCTTTCGACGAGTGGTAAATGGGATAGGTCGTTATAATAGGAGTCTTGGGAAATAACACCAACCTCATCGGTTGGTAGCTCATTGATTATTTGGTTTACCACCGTGGTTTTTCCACAGCCTGTCCCTCCAGCAATCCCGATGATCAACATGTTCTGTATTTTTTGTCAAAAATAACGATTTGGGTTGGAATTGCCACACCCCCATAATATACTTCTTCCCCTAACTTGTTTTTTTGGCTATCGGCAACAGGGTTTTGCCGATGTTACACACCTAGGGGGAAACTCCGTTGAATAATCCGGCCCCACAAAAGAAAAATACGTAAATAACTTTAAATTAAATGGTTGAAAACCAATCCTGTCCTAAATAATTATTGGTCACAAAATCCAACCATTTTATTGGTTTTATCCTGCATTTTATTGTTTTCTCAAAAAAGAACTCCCTGTATGTG
>PDPR01000015.1 GCA_002749285.1 Maribacter sp. | reverse complement strand
CATTCAAGCCATTGAAAAAACTAAATTACTACAAATCCGCTACGACTCTTTTCAAGAAATGTTAAAGCAAATTCCAAAACTTGAACGTTTTTTTAGAATCATCCTTGAAAATTATCTTGGGAGTTTACAAAGAAGAATAATCTTAAACAACATTCTTGATGCAGAACAACGATATTTGGATTTTTTAGAAAGTTATCCAAAAATTTCCGAGAAAGTACCAAACTATCTGATTGCATCTTATTTGGGAATTACTGCTGAATTTTTGAGTAGAATACGTAAAAAAATCAAAACACCTTAAACTACATCAATTTTATTCACTTTCTTAATTCGGAACTTTGCTTCATCATCAAAATTTAAGAATATGGACAAAGTATTAATCATCAATGCAAGTGTAAGAAATGAAAAATCTCACAGTCGAAAACTAACGCAACTTTTTAAAGATAGCTGGAAAAAGAAAAAACCTAATGATATTTTTACTCATCGAGAAATTGGCTTGGAGGAAATTCCGCCGATAAATGAAAAATGGATTGCAAGTGCATTTATTGAGCCTCAAGATAGGACTGAAGAAAATCAGTCAGGCGTTGAATTGAGTGATAAATTAATTAAAGAATTTAAGGAACATAACATCTATGTTATTGGTACGCCAATGTATAATTGGTCAATTCCAAGTGGACTAAAGTCCTATATAGACCAACTTATGCGAATCAACGAAACTTGGAAATTTCGTTCTGGAAAACCTGATGGAGATTATGTTGGACTTCTTAAAGATAAAAAAATGTTCATTCTATCAAGTCGTGGCGATACAGGTTATGGAGAAAATGAGAAAAACGAACATATGAATTTTCAAACAACCTACTTGAAATTTGTTTTCGGGATTATGGGAATAAAGGATATTACCACAATTTCATTGGACAATGAAGAATTTGGTGGGGAAATTTTTGAGAACTCTAAAAAAGAAATCTACCAAAGGATTGAACAAATTTAATATTTTTGTAAAGTTAAGTGGTGTGTAAATAATAGATATTCAGGTGATTAATCCGAAAGTTCGTGCTTAATACCCCAAACCCCAACTGACGGGCTACTATATGAGACCGTTGGGCGTAATCCCCAACCATTTGAAATAGGTCATGGCCATTACTATAGAGACCACCCAAGCAATTACCTGCATGGTCAGTCCATATTTAAAACCATCTGTCATGCTATATTGATTGGTAGAGTATAAGAGTAAGGCGGGCTTACTATTAAAGGGCAATGTATAAACATGTTCAATAAGTAAGGCTACAGGAAAGGCCAAACTCATGATAGGATAGTCAAAACGCATAGCAATACCAATTGCTATCGGGATAAAGATCATGGCCCGCATGGTTTTCGATTGCATGAACAGGGCACTAAAGACCATGGCAGCGGTAAGTACTACATACAATACCCAGAAAGGTGTGTCCGCCCCAAAACCCAAGGCATCAAAAGATGCATTTACAGAAATTGAAGGTAGGTCGGTTATCTTAAAACCTGCCCCCAGTGTATAGGCTCCTGCCGAGAACAAAAGCAAATGCCATGGGATATCCACCTCGTTCCATTTTACAATGCCAATTCCGGGCATTAAAGCTACAATGGCCCCAACAAATGCGACGGCTGTGGGACTTACGCCATGCCACTTATCGGTTACCCATAAAACAAGGATACTCACAAATATGAAAATTGATTTTATTTCATTAAAGGATATTTTCCCAAGTTCCTTCAAATCTTTCTTAAGACTATCCATTCCACCGGGAATACTAGGTTTCCGGTCTTCTTTCTTTATAGGGAAAATAACCTTGATGCCAATAAGCCAACCTATAAGCATCAACCCCATGGCAACGGGAAAGGAGGCAACCATCCATTCTGAGAAGAATATATCCTTTCCGATGGCTCCGGCAATTAAGGATGCCGCTAAAAGATTGGCCCCCGAACCTGTTAAAAAAGAACTGGCCCCCATATTATTCTGAAATAAATTTTGGAGCAACACATTACGGCCTACGTTATTTTTATTACCGTTGGACGCTCCATAAATGGCGGCAACCACCATAAAAACAGGTAATAATATAGCTGCCTTTGCGGTTGTGGCCGAAATAAACAAAGACAGAACGATATTAATGACCATAAAACTTAAAACCACTGAAGAGGCACTTTTGCCAAATTTGATGATGAACCATAATGCAAATCGTTTCGCAACACCTGTGGCAACCAGCATACTCGCCAGAACAAACGACATGATATTCAACCACATTACCGGATGGCCAAGTTGTGCATAAGCTTCTCTTTCTGGCAACACCCGTGTTAGGACCAAGGTAATTATCAAGATCAAGGATGTTAAGTAGTTAGGGATGGCCTCTGTGATCCATAAAATCAATGATGCTATAAATATGGCGAGCATCGCCTTGTTGGAATAGATGAAATTCTGCAACCCGATAGTCTCTAAATTCGCTTTGGCATTTGCACTTAATGAAGATGTATCCAAATTATCCAAAAAAGGGATCTTTAACACAAAAAGGATAAGTATAAATGAAATGATCGCTAAAGGACCTCCGATATTCACTAGAGCTTTCTCGAATCTGGATTTCTCCCTTTTAGGGATTTTTTCCATTCGATAGTTCTTCATATCCAATACATCGAACCCGTTTTGTGGTAACACACTCATTTTCTATATTCTACTATTAAACTTCCGTTTATTTCCAGTCTTTATATGGTTTTTTCATTAACATAGAGTTGTAATAGTCCACTTCCCCTGTTACTTCCGCCCCTAACCAATCAGGTTTTTTAAAATCCTCGTCTTCTGCGGATAATTCTACTTCCGCAACGGTCAGGCCTTCATTGTCACCATAAAACTCATCAACTTCAAAAATGTGTTCGCCAGACTTTACGTTATAACGCATTTTATCGATAACCCCTGGTTCACATATTTTAAGCAATTCGGCAACATCCGTTACGGCAATCTCTTTTTCCCACTCGTAACGGGATGCCCCAGATTCGTTCCCGATTCCTTTTATGGTCAGAAAACCTTTATCCCCTTTTATTCTCACACGTACTGTTCTTTCGGGAACCGATGACAGATAACCTTGGGTTATTCTCATTTCGTGTACGGATTCCGCCTTGAAACCATCGTTTTTAACCAAAAATTTCCTTTCTATTTCTTGTGCCATAATACATTAATTTGCTAATGGTTTGTCTACCCAACCTATTATTCTTTTTATTACCTGCAAATAGTTTATGTTCTCATATCCCTCCAACTTACAATCCACTATTGTTTTTTTAATATTTTCAATATCAGTGGATTCGGAATTTATAGTCATTATTTTGGCCCCATTGACCAATACATTGCCCACTTCGCACAAAGTATCATTTACCATGTACCCAAAACGTTGTTTACAGACTTTGACACTTTGAAGGTCTTTATGGGCATCGACCATCGACAAAAACTCTTTTAACGTATAAGTGTCCTTGGCCAATACGGGCATATCGACTTTGAAGGCCGGGAAAACCTCATTGGCCAAAACTTCCTTGGATATGGGAAACCCACCTTTCATTAATGGATTCCATTGTTCCAGGCCATCTACGGTTTGGACAAAGGTTTTAATGTCCATTTTACCATCACGTATTTTGGTGTTGTTGATATCGTTCGTTTTGGATAAAATATAAATTTCCTCGGATTGTCTTTCCCAAACTTTTTCTGGGATTGGAACTGATAATCTCGCCATACGAAAGGCTTGTTCCCCAAAATCTTGCCCAAATGTCCTAAACTCGAATCTAGGCTTGGATATCTCGCCTATTTTCATTTCTGGTTTCGCCATAATATTCTTAAATTTTGTTTTATTCATAATATTCACTATTCGTCTGGTTTCAAAAAGATGTACAATCTTGCTTCCGCATCACTTACCACATAAATTTTATTGTCCGCAATTGCGATTCCTTCCGCTTGGGGAATATTTATGGAATAACGTTCAAGAACTTTACCTGTGAGGGTACATTTATTTATTGTCTTACTCTCATCACTGATAATCCATAACCTATTTGATGGACTTTCGTAAAATATTCCTGAATAGTCATTGGCAAAATCCAATCCATATTCCGCGATAACAGAGAAATCAGATCTTAATCTCAGTAATAAACCAGGGTTCTTTTCATTCAGTATAAAAATAGTTTCGCTGTTGGCATCATAAGCAACGCCTTCGGTCCCACTGTTTGCATTGTTGTTTTTATAATCAATAGGGTGTTTTGAAAACCGACCTGTGGTAATGTCAAAATCAATTAATTCCTTGGTTCTTTCCTCTGTAAGCAAAAGCTTGTTGTCCGTAAAGGTGGATACCCCTTCCAAATCGGAACCTTTATACCCATAGGTTTTGAGGATATTACCTGTAGTCGATAATTTGTAAACTTGTGCGGAATTATCACTAACCGTATATAATACGTTGCCAGAACTGGCAATAGCCAATCCCGAAGGTTCCGAAACATTGATCCCATAGGATGCTTCCAGTTCCAATTCGGCATTGCCCGGAACATTATCATTACCACTACTACAAGAGTAATTAATGATGACCCCGGAAACCAGTACCATTATTGTTTTTTTTAACGGTAACATATATATCTCAGCTTACGGTTTTCACCGTAAGCTGATTTTGTATATTGATGATTATTGAACATTATAAACATTCCAAAGGGATGGGTCTTCCTTAAAGGCATCGGATTCATCCGTGGTTCCCCCACCAGGGGTATCATCCAAGAACATTGCTCCAGTATTCGAATAATAATATTCAGCAGCGTCAGTAGCAATACGGATATAGAATGAGACTTTTGTCCCGGTTGCACTTAAAGGTTCCCCAGCATCCGAAACTTCATCCTTTAGGTTTATCGTCACACTGGTTTGTGTAAATGATGGATCATCTTCACCACGCACCTTATTGGCCTTTATGTAAACTGGGGAGTCACCAACAGCAAAATACACCCTGGCCTCTTTGATTTCCTCAGTACTGGTATAAGCCAATACCAGGTTAATATCAGTACCCGGAACCGGGTTAGTGGGGAATGTAAGACTTGTCAAAGGCCCTTCGGTTGGGTTTACGGTCCCACCGACCACATCGTCATATGTAATCGCCTCAACTGTGTAATTGGGCCAAGTAGTGCCCAGATCATGGTTGAAATCGCCAATAACATTTTCATCCGCATCCAATTCCTCCGTTGGGAAATATGTTTTTGTACCGTCGATATATTCTACACGTAAATAATAACCAATGATATCACCTGTGTCCTGGGCAGGGATCGTACCTGTAAATGTATCTCCTTCCTGGGTCAACACAACTTTCGTCTTGTCGTCATTAACATCATCCTGTAATTCACCGGGAAGCAGGTAATACAATCTAATCTCATCAACTTGCCCAGGGTAATAAGGAGTTGCCGTAAATGTGACTTCCCCCCTAAAACCTGCATCTTCCCCTTCTATGTCCAGCTCACCAATACCCCCTACTACAACAAATTCAGCCGGTTCGTTACTGCCATTTTCCGGATAATAGGATGACATTCCCTTTTTATCGGTCGCGACCACGTAATATTTAACAACATCACCAACCATTGCTTGGGGTATAGAGGTTTTGTATTCACCCTCCACAAGGGACATATCAAATGATGTGACACCATCATTGACCATGTAAACTAATTTTACGGATAAAATGCCATCCGTATCCGATGCGTTTACACTATAAACACTTGTGAATTCGGTTATTTCCGAAGCAGATAAGATCGGTGCTGTATTAGCAGCCGACCCATTCGACGTGCCGGGAGTTGGTGGGCTGATCATCCACTCCCCATCACCATCGATCTCCCTTGCCCATGTTAGCCCAACATTGCCGCTCATATCCGGGGTTGTAGTTAGGTCAATAATGGTTCCATCTGGTTTTGCCAAGGAAACGTCTTCTCCGCCTGAGCTGATAGACTCACCTGATGTGTCGGCATCAACGCGATAAAACCCTCCTGCTTGGATAATTGTTCCTGAAGGAATCACAAAGCCACCTTCCGCAACATCCTTATCGTTTAGAATATAACCTGAGATATCGATATCCTCGGTCCCGCCATTGTAGATCTCGATCCAATCAGGATTATCATTAACATCTTTCGACATTATCTCATTCAGCTTTAAGGCACTACCTTCAACAATAACTTCCTCGCTTTCAAACAAAGCATCCTCAACACAACTATAAGTCGCAAAGGCCACCGATATTAGTATTAAATATTTTAAATTTTTCATTTTGATTGTTTTTTGTTATTCTAAAAGTCTATTTCGATCCTAAATTGGACCTGTCCAAAATCCTCTCCTGCCTTACCCTTTGCCTCGACTACTTCCCTAGGGTCCTTTGTTGGATTGCCATCAATATCGGTACCGACAAACAATTTACCTTTGCCGTTGGCATATCTATCATGATTCAGGTACGAATAGTCGAGCATTAATTTGACGTTCGGATTAACATAATAGTTTAAGCCAAGGGTATAGCCATTAGCCGAACCGCCATATATATTGGCGACCTCGTCGTTCAAATCGATATAATCGAACCTAAATGCCACTTCGAACTCGCCTTTCCCCCCTAGTCCTGGCTGGGTGAATTCCCCTTCGTTTTTATTGTACCTGTATTTGCCATCCCCCAACAAATAGCCCACTTGTGCATAAAGACCATTGAGGTTGACACCGGATAGACCTTCGGTCCTTTTTATATCGTTATTGAAATATTCCGATTGGAAGAAAATATTTTTATACGACCCGGCCAATTCAACATTGAACAATGTGTTGCTCCCTACATTCGGGATATCATCAGTATCCAAATATTTTTTCCTGTTGATATTCGAGATCGATCGTGTGCTGAACCTATAACTGTCCGGTACCTCAAGATCGGTTTTCGGTGTTCTGTAAGAAGCTGCACTACCAATATGCAACACCTTGTCATTATCATATATTGGTCGGTAGACAAATCTACCTGTAAGGGAATAACCCTCGTCCGTACTAGAACCTTTGTTGGCATCCTGTGCGTATTCTGTTTCTTCCGGATCCCCTATGGTATTGAAATGGACACCTCCTGTGAACAAATATCTTTCTTTCATATAGTTAACTTGAAAACCCAAGTGGCGGGAAGGTGAGAATTTAGAAGGTAATGAACGCTCTATAAATGTCACATACCTCGATGTTGTAGTGGTCTCCATGGAGAAACCTTCCCTAAAGTGGCCTGCCTTAAGGTTCAAATCGCCCCTATCATTTGTATATTTAATGTATGCATCCTTTAATTCCAATTGGGAGCCTGCAAAATCCATATCCAATTCCGCATACCAATTTTTATGCAAAATAGTCTTAATGGCCAAACGGGCCCGTCTGATAGTTACACCATTACCAACCGAGTTATAGGTGTCTTTGTCAAAAAAGTATGCACCATCGAACAGAACACGGTTATCCATCCAGAACTTATAGTCCCCATCCTTGGATTCGAATGTGATGATTGAATTCCTGGCCTGTGTTTCCAAATCGAAGGACTCGACTTTTTGCCCATATTGGTTTAGCTTAACAGAATCAACTCCTTTTTCTACGTTTTGTGCAAATGACCCTATACTTGAAAGCATCATTGCCCCTAATAAAATATAAAATTCATTTTTCATTTTTAATTCATTTACTTGATTTGTTTACCGTTATTTATTTTGCTTATAATTTCCTCAACTCTTTGGATAGGTTGTCCTTTTTACCGAAGTTCATTTTTTTACGTAATCTGTACCTGCCCACTTCCACGCTTTTAGGTGTTATATTCAAAATCGAAGCTATTTCCTTTGATGATAATTTCAAACGTAATAATGAACATAGTTTTTTCTCGTTCTCTGTTAAGTCAGGATATTTGTTTTTAAGGTTTTTATAAAAATCGTTGTTTATGTTTTTAATGTATTTCTCAAATGACTTTCTTTCCTTATCTATGTTCAGGCTTTCGATTATTGATACTTTCAGACTATTTAGGTCGCTATGTTTTAATGTACCCTCGGGTTTGGATTTTAAATTTTCTATATTATCCTTTAAATCGGATAAAATCTCGTTTTTCCTTATTATGCTGAGTGCTATTTTCTTTTGCTGCTTTTCTTTGGCCTCGATTTCCTTTTCTAATTTTAAATTTGCGGTGTTGGTAATATACAACTCATTTTCCAATAATTTTTGCTGGTAATTGTATTTCCTTATACTCTCCTGGAACTCTTCGACCTTGTCTTTTTCCTTTAATTTATCGATAATATAAAACTGGTAAATAATTATAACGGTAAGAAGAACAATGACCAATAAAACGAAGGGTTTGTATATCGTGATTATCCTAGGCCCATCTGATCTTGTATCGACACTTGTGATGACCTTGGGATCCTTACCGATTGTAGTGCTTGCCTTTTCGTTTGAAATGATTTCTTCCCTAACAAATGTTGATGATGTGTTTTGGGTCACCTTAAGGTTAAACACATTACTCATAAAGAATAGGGCGAAAAAAGCAATCAACCCTGCAATTATCGGTGTCACTATCCAGCCAATGGCAATTTTGCCAATAATATCCAACTTGATATTCCTACCTCCCTTTAGCACTCCAATACCAATTATCGCACCTACAATAGCCTGTGAACTGGAAACAGGTACTAAAGGAATGGGGGGAAGACCTATACTAATGAGTAAATCCGAAATGCTTTGGGAAGAAAACATGAACAGAACCAATGAATGTGCCAACACTACAACCAATGCAGTTTCCGCATTTAATCGCATCAAAGAGTCTCCCACCGTCATCATTACCCTTTTTGAAAAGGTCAGTATCCCCACTGCTATTGACACACCACCCGCAAAAAACAATAATTGGGTTCCGTTCATGGTAAATAAGCCAAAATCTATTGAGATATTAGGTGCGGAAGGGACAAAGACACCCACTACATTTGCGATATTATTGGCACCTAGGCTGTATGAGCCAAAAGCCCCGACAATCAATAACCCATACTTTATATAGCCATCTAATTTTATTAAATGTATTTTGTTCTTCTTTATCATACGACGCAACAACAAGAAGAGGAGGACAGCAAAAACACCTCCTAGGATTGGCCCAGAAACCCAAGTTGTGACAATCTTAGTCAATGAATTCAAATCTGTCGGGTTGTTCGTGAAAAAGTTCCATCCGATTATGGCACCCACAATGGCTTGTGAGGTAGAAACAGGAAGCTTTGATTTTGTCATCCAAAAAACAGAGATCCCTGATGCAAGAGCCACGGTAAAGGCTCCTCCCAAAGCATCGACCGAACCAAGTTCCCCTAATGTCTGTGACCCACCAGCACCTTGTAGAACAGCACCTATAATCACGAATATTGAGGCGATAATGGCCGCTTGCCTAAATCGAATCAATTTAGAACCTACCGCAGAACCAAAAACATTGGAAGCATCGTTGGCACCTAATGTCCATCCTAAAAAAAGCCCACTGGATAGAAAGAACAAAAATGCCATTTTTTTACATTCTAATTTTAATCACTAAAGACGACAACAAATGCGCTATATACTTTGCCATATCCGAAACCTGTTCTATATGAAGGGCGAAATAACGCAAGTGAATCTTCTCACTTAATTTCAATGAATCAAATTCTTGGAATATCTTGCGTTTTATATTGTTGGACAATACATCTGCTTCCCTATTATAGAATAATACCTTTTGTATCTTGTCCTTGACCTCATCCGGGGAAGTGAAAAATATTCTTGCCGCGGACAATGCGCTTTCTGCGGATTTGGAAGAAAGTGATATTAATTCCAAAAAATCTTTTTTGATTAATTCCGGTATATGCGGAGTCTCAACATCAAATTGGTTCAAGACATCCCTTGACATATCCATAATGTCATCTATTTTTTCCAATAAGGTTAGGATATCACTTGAGTAATTCGGCATTAAGGAATGTAAATAGAAATCATTTTTTATTTTCCTTTTTATCGAGTCCGCATCTTTTTCCAAAAGATTTATCGTCTTTACGTTTTGATAAAATTCGCCAATATTATTATTCACATAATTATTGCCGCCCTTTTTAAAATTCAAAATGCCTAAATCGACCTTGTCAAAGAACTCATCTATACTTAAAGAAACAGATTTAGATGTTTTAAAAATATTAAACATTACTATAGTCTTTTAGAAACCATTAAACTTATAGTAAAGATAACAGTAAAGATGGATTTATGGCATATCCCAAAAGGCATTATATGCAATTTGTAATTTTTTTTAAAACCAATGTAGTTTAAATAATAAATCTAAAATACAGATAAACAGTATTATACAAATACGGTGTAGTGTTACTTAAAGTCTTATAAGCAATAATGTAGTGGTTAAATTTGGCTCAGTAGAGCATACGAAGAACCATGGGACAGTTTTTTCGAGAATAAGCCATGGGTCGACAGGGGGAATTGACACTTTAACAATGGGAACACTGCACAGACCGCTGTAACCAATTACCAAAATGGACGCATAAAGAAATGAACAATTGTTGACAACCTAAGTTCATAAGGTGTTCATTTTATAATGTGCAGACCATCTTTTGGGCAATGGTATTGATGCGTTTAAAGGCTGCCCGCACTACACTCCCACCCCATTTGGCATCTATGCCCTTTTGTCAATTCGCAAAGAGTCAATCCCTACGGGATATAAGTGATGGTTTACGCTCCGCAACAGGCAACCTTGACCATTTAGGAATGCCCAACCACCCCCCCTTCAAGCTATCAACAAAAATAGAAGCCGGGAGCTTTTCAGGGATCACTATTACGTTTTTTTGGGAGGTCTGGGACAGCAAGTCCGTTTTAAACTTACGAACTTCAGGATAAGATCAAAGATATCCCTATTGGATGCCACTGTATAAGCCTATGCCTGAGTTTGTCTGACCGGGCAAGGAAAGAAGCCGTAATATCCGGAGTACACCCCATTATCGGAAGTAGAATGGATGCCGATAAGATCGACCTTACCGTATTTCTTGTTTTGACAACCCTAATTCAGGAGCCTTTTCTGTTTTTCCTTTTTAAGGATCTTTGAAATGAATCGGAATAGATCTCCTTTTAATTTTCGATAATCGACCAAATAAGTATCGATAATATAAACCATATCCTTATGGCTTTCCACATAGGCTTTCTCCATTTTGGGCTGATCAACATCGTCCAACATAATAGATAATTGGTTTTCATGTACAATCGCCTTTTTCAAGAGCTTATCAGCCTCTAATTCCAAATCGGAGATTGAGGTAACCAGCTCCTTACTTTCCTCATATAGCCCTAGGCTCGTAATCTGAAGTGTATAGGACTTAATCAGATCATTTAGGAACAATTGTTCGTCTTTTACGAATCGCAACCCTGAAATCCACTCCAATGAAGTTTCATGCATCTCTTCTGGACTTTTCCATTCCAGATATCTGTAAATCTGTTTTTTAGCTTTCATATTTATATTTTTTAATGATATGGACCTGTTTTGCCCTTTAAAATAGAACATCATGTTACTACCACTTCCAAGGTATCTTATTTATTGTTCTGAATAAATGATTTAGATCAGTCATGACGACAATGTCCGATTATTGAATACGAGGATTTTCCTTATATAACCTAACATGTAATTTTAATACTACAAGCCTGTTTTTTGTCCCCATATTTTTGAAGCTTGCCAAATTTGTCTAGATTCGTATCTTTAATCGATTTTCCGAATTATAAAACGGCAGCTAATAAAGTCGGAAATAGAGCATAACGGTGTGATAAAAGATCCCTAAATGACCCATAAAACCCTAAAAACCATAGTAGTTGAAGATTCTGACACCCAAAGGGCGGTAATTACCAGATTCGCCAAGGAACACCCCCGATTAAATGTCCTGGGTGATTATTCAAATGGCATACTCGCCTTGAACGCCATTCGGAAAAACAAGGTAGATTTGATCTTACTTGATGTCGAAATGCCTGTCGTAAACGGTTTTGACCTACTTGATTCTTTAGAGACCCCCCCACAGATTATCCTCATTTCAGATAAAAGTGATTATGCGCTAAAAGCATTTGAATATCCTAATATCACCGATTATCTGCAAAAACCAATTGACAAGGCCCGTTTTACAACTGCCATAGGCCGAGTGGTCAAAACACATAACCAAATAAGAAAAGCCAATGAAAACCAAGATTTTATATGCGTGAATGTTAATCTTCAAAAGAAGAAAATATATATGAACACCATTAAATGGGTCGAGGCTTTAGGCGATTATATTAAAATAGTGACGACGACCGGGGATAATTATACCGTCCTCTCAACAATGAAAGCTTTCTTGGCACAAGTACCTGAAAAAGAATTCATTAGAATACACAAATCTTATATTGTGAACACTAAAAAAATTGATAATTGGAGTAGTACCAAGGTAGAGATCGCCGGCACAAAATTACCCATGAGCAGATCGCATAAAGAGACATTGGAGAAAATACTCATAACCTCATGACCAGGTCGTTACCACTGATTATCTATTGGGCTTGTTTTTTTCATAATACCCTCTAGCATATTCGAATATCCCACCAATACTATTCTCATGGTTTACGATCTGTTTGTAAAGCATGTTCCCAAGTGGTCTTTGGTTTTTTTATTCGTGTCCCATCGTACAATGACAAAGATCAGGACTTATCCGGTATTACCAAGAAAGGGATATCGATATTGAATGCCAATTTTTTAATAATAGGCTCTTTCAATAATTTTTCCAAAAATCCATGTTCATAGTTAACTATTGCTAGCATTCCTATGCCCAACTCATCCAAGAAAACCTGTATGGCCTTGGTCTTACTTGTGAAATTGGGCATCCAATGAACCGAATTCGGGATAGTGTCCAAATAGGCCTCCAATGTTTCCAGATTGCTTTTCTGGGCTTTTGACAAACGCTCCTCCTCGTTAATATGCAATATACGTATGGCCGATCCGCAATGTTTCGCCATTGATTTTATAGGGTCAAGTACCTTGGTAGTGTAGGGCCTTTTGTAATCGGTGGCAAATGCGATTTCATATGGTATCTGAAAATCGGCATTCATAGGCACGGCCAAAACAGGACAATTCTTGATCGTTGCCAAAATTTTGGTGGTACTACTCCCCAAATAAACCCCCAGACCATTGGACCCTCCTTTATTTCCCATGACCACAAGGTCTATACCATACTCATCTATGGTCTCGGAAACCGCTTCGGTCAGATCTTTTTTCATTGGAATCAATTTATATGTATGATTAGGCCGCTTATGATCTAAATTGATTCTATGGAAAGTACGTTCCAGTTTTTCATGGGATTCATTCTTAAGTTGCCCTAGCAATCCTTTACGGTGCACTTTACCATCGACTACATCTGTGTTTCCACCAGATAATGGGGTACTCCCACTATAAGCATTCAAAAGATAAAAATTGCAGGTCTTGGACTTAAAAAGCTTTGATGCATAAAAAAGGGCATTGTAGGCATCATCTGAAAAATCCGTTGGAATTAAAATATTTCGCATGGTCAATTATTTTTTTTGATGTGGTGGAATTACCAAAAATGGAATGGTCTCATGAAACCCTAATTTCTTGATTATTGGTTCTATGAACAATCGTTCTAAAAAAGTATGGCGATTTTGGATCATAGCCAATATATTGATTTTCGCCTTTTTTTGAAAAGTATCGATCGCCGTCATAATGCCTTGGTTGGGCTCTTCATGGAACAGGTGTGGTATTTTCCCCAGAATACCATCCAATTTAGTCCTATTCTGTAATTGGGAACTGGTCAGGTCATATCCCGAGGACACATGCATTATCTGGATATTTGAATTATGGAGTTCGGCCAATTGCATTATTTCCTTTAATTGCCCATGCTGATAATCGATTTCGAAATCGGTGGGGAACAATATTTCCTTAGGCTCCTCAAATTCAAAACCAGGGGGTATGGCCAAAATTGGGCAACAGCCTCTTTTTATTACATGGACAGTATTGGTGCCGATGAGAATCTCTTTGGCCCCTGTGGCTCCTTGAGTGCCCATGACCACCAAATCGGCATCTTCCCTCTTGGACGTCTCCACTATTTCCTCGATCAAGGTATTAAAGGCCGAATGAACGATGAAAGTGTGTTTCCTATTATTGAACTCCGAAACCAATTTCTTCTTCAATGTGTTCAATTGGGCCAATGAATCTTCTTGGTAAACATCACCCAAACCAATTTGACCAGGGCTGTGCAATACATATTCTGCCTGATAAATGGCTGGTGTATATGTATGCAAAAGGTAAAATGTACACTCTACGTCCTTAAAAAGGAGAATGGCATAACGTATAGCGTTATAGGCGTTTTCTGAAAAATCGGTGGGTAGGATTATACGTTTCATTTTACTTTTGTTTAAGGTTATCTGAACAGATTCTGCATCACCAAAAACGGAATCTTGATATGTAATCCGATTTTGTCCAAAGTTGATTTTGTCAGCATATCCTCCATAAATGAATGTCTGGTATTGACCAAGACCAACATATCGATATTTTTATGTACAATGTACTTGGTAATGGCAACGGTCTTATCTTTCCCTACGGTTGTCTCGAATACCAACGTGGCTTTGGGAAGGCACTCTTTAAGGAATCGCTGGTTATCCTCTTGCCTAAGTGTGAGTTTTTTTATGGGATCGATATAAAGCATGTGTATGGTCGACCTAAAGGAACCCGACATTTCACACAGCAACTTCAATTCCCGCCTTTTGTAAGGCACCAGGTAATTGGTCGGAAAAAGCACCTCTTTTGGCGCATGATAGGTATATCCCTCGGGTATGGCCAGAACCGGGCAACTTATATACTTTAGCACCTGCAATGTATTGCTCCCAAAGGTTAGGCTACGATTGTTGGTCTCCCCTCTTGTCGCCATTACGACAATATCCATATCCTCCAGGTTCACCAAGTCATTGACCTCATCGATCAGGGAGCCAAAAATGGATATTGGTTTATACTTGTGATGTGGGTTTGGGTTTTCATGATTTATTTTATTCAATATCCCGTTAAGTTTTTCTTCCGATTCCCTGAATGTTCTTTCCTTAAGTTCATCCAAAAGGCTTCTTTTTGTCAGATCTCCTTGTTGGTAGACCTCATCGGCATAGGCATGCATAATGAAAATCTCACATTCCTCGTATTTGAATACTTGGCAGGCATATTTCAGGGCATTAAAGGCATTATCTGAAAAATCGGTCGGAACCAATATCTTTCTCATGGCACAAGGTGTTTTTGGTTTCATCAAATTTAACTTTTAACAAAATTAAAAACCATGACATTAATCAGTTGGGTAATTTTGTCCTTTATATTACTTTGCAGTGTTGAATCATCATCATAATATAATATGAAAAGTAGTTTTAAAGATATCATCGGTTCAAAAACCCCGGTACTTGTTGATTTTTTCGCCGATTGGTGCGGCCCTTGCAAAATGCTGGCCCCGATTCTCAAGGAGGTGAAAAACGAATTAGGCGATGCTGTCAGGATTGTTAAGATTGATGTGGACAAAAATCCATCAATAGCTTCCCAACACCAAGTCAAGGGCGTGCCTACCATGATCCTCTTCAAGGAGGGCAAACAATTATGGCGGCAATCGGGTGTGCTCCAAAAAAGGGATATCGTACAAATGGTACGATCAAAAAGCCAATTGTGAAAATCACCCATGAAGTACCAAAAAAGGAATATCAGTATGATAACTGATCCGCTCCACTTTTGGTCTAAATAGAATACGTTGGAAAAAATTAAGGTTCTTGGCCACCATGGTAATCATATCTATATCCCTTGATTCTGTAAAACATTGGATCGAAGCCTCTAGATTCCCACCTGTCAGCGAGTGGAAACTATGTTCGACACCCTGTAGGTAATCATCTAAAAATTCCTTGTTCCTCAATTGTCCACCACTTAACCCCTCCCCTTTTTTTGAAATATGCAGTATGCGCAAGCCCGATTTATTCAAGTTGACCATTTTTACAAGGGTATCGAGTACATTAAGGTCATAACCCAAATGATAATCCGTAGGAAAAGCTATTTCCCTAGGTCTTTTGTAAACGGTATTTTCCGGCACGGCCAAAAGTGGGCATTTGACTTTGGTAACCACATTGCCCGTATTGCTGCCCAAGGTTGCCTTTTTTAAGCCCGAAGCCCCTTTTGTTCCCATGATGATCAAATCTATTCCCCTGCTCTTAACTTCGTCTTCAATCGCCTCGATAAAAAAATTGCGTAAGGAAATGGTCGTATAGGAATGTTTGGGGTTGGTATCTACTTTTTCAATCTTGAATAATAATCTTTCCAGACTGGCCCTACTTTCGATCAAAATATTCCCTTCCTCCATTTTAGAGGAAATCCGCACAGATGTCCCTGCTTCCGTATAGGCCGGAATAGGGTTGATATGCAGCAAGTGGAAAGTGCATTGAACGTCCTTATATAATTGAGCCCCATAGCTAAGGGCATTCCATGCGTTTTCGGAAAAATCGGTCGGGATTAAAATATGCATCATTCTATCTATCTATATGTGTTTTTGTGTAAACCTTGAAATCAGGTTGTCGACCCCGATCGGCCCATGACCAGTATCATATACGGTCTTCCCAATACACTTTAATAAATACGGCCTAGGGATTCTCGATCCAGGATTCTTATATTATGGTCTTCCATAGCGATCAGCCCTTCCTTTTTAAAGCTCGAAAGGGTACGGATCAGGGTTTCTGTGGCCATACCCGCAACGCTGGCCAAATCACTACGTAAGATCTGTATGTTCCCTCGTTTATCACATTCAAGCTTATCTGCGAACTTCAATAGGGTACTTGCTGTTTTCTTACGTACCGAGCCATAGGCCATTTCCAATAATTGCTTTTTTGCCTCGGTAAGGTTTTCGGCCAATACATGCATCAATTCCAGGGCAAGCCTATGGTTTTCCTCTAAGACAACCCTTAATTTATCCTTGTTTACACCAACCAATTTGGTATCTTCCATAGCAGTGGCATCTTCTTCATGGACTTCATGTATCGACAGGGAGGAAAACCCGAAAAAATCATCCTCTTTATAAATCGCGGTAATCAGTTCCTTGCCATTTTCATCCAATTTATGGGTCTTTACAGCCCCTCTCACAATCAAGTAGATCATATGCACATTGCCCCCCTCGCGATAAATCTGTTCACCTTGTGCAAATTCCAGTTCCTCCCCATTGTCATCCAGATAATTCTTGAATTCATGAATGGAACAGATACCTAGATCTATTTCCTTATCCTCCTCTGGTCTTGAACTTTGGATTTCCTTTAAAATCGCTGCCCTGGCCAATCTACTCTCAATGGCACTAATGAGATCGGACTCCTCAAAAGGTTTTGTCAGATAATCATCAGCCCCTAGGTTCATACCTTTGCGTATATCCTTTCTTTCGGTTTTGGCCGATAAGAATATGAAGGGTATATGCTTTGTTGCTTGGTCTTCTGCCAACTGCTTCAAGACACCATACCCATCCAATTCGGGCATCATGATGTCACATATGATCATATCTGGCAAAACCTCCTTTGCAACCTCAACCCCTTTCTTCCCGTTAGGCGCCGTAAACATCTCATAATCTGAAAGTTCCAGCAACTCAGCCGTATTGTCCCTTAGTACAGGGTCATCCTCTATCAATAACACCTTGCTCATCTTGTCTAGTTTAGTCCTGTATTTTAATTGTTAGTGGCAGCCCACACTGACTTTACACAATTTCAATTAAAATATCCATTTTTGCTGTTCTTGGGTGGATATTTTATTGAATTGGACAGCAAGTTAGTCAATATTAAGGTTATGGCCTACCTTATCCACATTGATACCGTAACACCAATCCCATATTTCTTTCTGCCCCTGCCCTACATTTCCCTTACTTCTTATTGATGGAATCACACCACAATTGGTATCGCCGACAAATATGGCCTCGTTTAAATTATAATATAGGGTAATCTGTCGCCAATTCCCAGGTTATGACAAAAATCATATTCTAAAATCATTTATCAAGGTAACTTTGGTCAAAACAGTCTATTATGGGAAAATTGGTTTCTTCCTTGGATATTTTGAACACAGGGGATACATGGAAAACATACCTACAGGAATGTGAACAATTAAAATCGGAATTGGCGGTACAGACCAAGGACATCCGTTTTTTACAACAATTATTGAATCGTTATCTAGATAAGATAATACAAAATGGGAATTTAGATGAAGTCCGTGAAAGCCTAATGCGCTTTCAGGATGTATGTTATGATTGTGGGTCTTTTAAAAAACGTTTGAAAGACCATCAGAACCGATTGGCCGACATTATCAAAGGGAAATCGGGCTATGACCCTGATTCTGTCCACGAGGAACAATCTTGGATCAAAAAGAACATCAAATTGCTCATAGAGGATGTTGTGTCAGTGGAAAAAGAAATCCTGATTATCGCCAACGATGTGATTCAAAGCGAAAAACCTCCTGTTCCAAACCTAATACACAATCCTTCGGTTTAACCAACAAAGTAAACATGGAAAATGGATTACATTGACTATTATAGCGTACTGGGTGTTTCAAAAAATGCTTCCGCAAGCGATATCAAAAAAGCATATCGTAAGCTTGCCCGCAAATACCATCCGGATGTAAACCCCAATGACCCCGAGGCGGAACGCAAGTTCAAACAGGTCAATGAGGCCAATGAAGTGTTGGGTAATGCAAGCAATAGAAAAAAATATGATGAATATGGAAAGGATTGGCAACATGCGGAAGAAATAGAAAAAGCAAGAAAGGCCCAACAACAAAGAGGCTCACAAGGTCATACTTCCGGCAGGTTCGGGGAACATGACTTTTCGGATTTCTTCGAATCCATGTTCGGGGGCAGTACATCCCAAGGGTTTTCCGGTGGCCGAAAAGTCAAATATCGGGGGCAAGACTATAATGCTGGGCTTAAATTGTATTTAAAGGATGTGTACACCCCCCACAAGAGAACGTTGACGGTCAACGGGAAGAATATTCGTATTACCATTCCTGCCGGTATAGAAAATGGGCAGACCATAAAAATAAAGGGACATGGTGGGCCTGGACGTAATGGTGGCCCCAAAGGTGACCTGTTCATCACTTTTTCCATAGAAAACAATACGCCATTCAAACGCGATGGTGACAATCTGTACAGAACAGTCGATTTGGATCTATATACTGCTGTTCTAGGTGGGGAGATTACCGTAACAACCTTTGATGGCAAAGCCAAACTAAAAGTAAAACCAGAGACACAGAGCGGAACACGGATAAAACTGAAAGGCAAAGGTTTTCCCGTGTATAAGAAAGAAGGTCAGTTTGGTGACCTATATATTACCTATAACGTTAAAACACCCACTGGTTTATCGGTCAGGGAAAAGGAACTTTTTAAGGAGCTTGCCAATTTAAAAGCCACTGAAGATGGAACAGTTTAACTATATTGAAGTAAAGGAATTTTGCCACGGCCATGGGATTTCCACACAATTCATTGTACAATTGCATGATTTTGGACTGATTGAAATCGTCAAAAAAAAGGATGCCGGATATATTGCTTTTGATGAGCTCCCAAAAATCGAAAAAATAGTACGCCTACATAATGACCTGAACATCAATCTGGAGGGAATAGAGGTCATCCACCAATTATTGGACCGTATAGAGCACATGCGGAACGAAATCATCTCCTTAAGAAACAAGGTAGACTTCTATGAATAACAAACGGTAACGGACCTATATCCATGATTTATTCCAAAGCATCTATTTTTCCTATAGGCTACATAAAACCGTGGAATCGTTTTTTTGATATGCTTTGATCCCTTTAAAAGACGTTCGATAATCCAACGAAATGCCCTAAGTCCATATTCAAAATACCCTTGGCAAAACGTCGCCCCGTACCATAAGGCAAAAATCCGTGTTCCCCATTATCATACCTCTATGGGGAAAGCCCTATTTCCACACTTTCCCACTCATAT
The DNA here is from genome assembly GCA_002749285.1 of Maribacter sp. Taxonomy (GTDB): domain Bacteria; phylum Bacteroidota; class Bacteroidia; order Flavobacteriales; family Flavobacteriaceae; genus Maribacter_A. The sequence goes on along the minus strand of PDPR01000015.1, from coordinate 105,099 downwards.
CCTCCACTCGTGATCCGCACACAAAAAGTACTTCCCCATCCATCGGCACTTAATACCAGATAAACAACCTCGACCCAAGGGTACGGGGTATGATTCCGAAAAAACTTTTATTTCGGGGCAAGCCTCGGGGAATCAAACCCTTTTTGGCTATCGCCCTGCGATCAAACATTAAATTGGGCTAAAGTTATCACATAATTTTTGATGATTGGTAATTGGCCACAACTATCCGAAAGTTGTGAATGAATATAAAAAAACATCTTAGCTTAGTAGCGATCTTTTTGTTTTTGGTGGGTTGTGGGAATATTGATGATGACAAAAATATATGTCCCAAAAAAAGGTCCTGGAGGCTAAACAGCATATCCGGAGTCGGAGGTTTATTGTTTGCGAACCTTGATTTTGATTATGGGCAATATCTGATGGAATTTTGCATATATCCAAGATAGCAATTAAAAAAGCACTGTTGAACAATAGCGCATTATGATAAAAATCATAAAAAATACAAGTGACAAAAGGTAACTTTGACAAACAATGAATGGCACAATGCCGATTAAAACAAGACTCTAATGGAAAATTATAGAACTAGACCCAAGGGTGATTATATTCAGCAGACGGATTGGAATGAATTATATGTCTTGACCAAGCATTGGAAATCCGATTTGACCTTCTACGAACAAGACCTGAATTTTCTTCTTAAATTATTGGACAAATATTTCATTTGGATTACAAAAAAGGACAACCTAGATGCGGTCAAAAAAATCGGGAAAGGTATTTTAAAGGACAAAAAGACAGGTGGGCAACTCTTAAAAAAAGTGGACGAACACCTTGCCCATATCGCCCAGACCATTGAGGATCCATTCAAGTACGACACAAGGTTGTTCCGTGAGGAACATCAGGAACTTGAGGACGATATCGCTAATTTCTATAAAACAGTCCGTGGCAATAGAAAGCAGGTGTTCGCAATTACGGAACACATTGTTGACGCTGAGAACCTAGAACATTTACTTGATGAATAAAGCCTTATGAAACATGGGGCCATGCCAATGCCGCCGGGCCCAATATAGCAGCATCCCCCGGTGTCTCGGACAGGTATGTTCTTATTTTCCCTTTATAGGCAACAAAAAGGTTTTTCTCCATACTTGCCATAACAGGTTTTAAAAGAATATCCCTGACTTGCCAAGAATAAAGGCCCTAGGGTTCAAATGAGCCACTGTATCGGCCATTTTATGGCTCAAATGATACCAAAGGCCAGCACATCACTTTCCAATGCTGCCTTGGTTATAGTCTCTCCTGTTAGATTCTCAAAGCTAATACTACGAAGGGGATGCTAATTCAAGTTTGGCGCGTTCTCGATCTGCCCTGTCAATGAATTGCCATTGGGAAGCCCAGTAATTGCCCTATATCGGATATCAATTCCTTTAAATAAATCGCAAAAGGCTCTTTTGGCTTGTGCCGGAAACCAAGGAATCAAGAATTTCCCCATTTTCATCCACAATACCGATCTTCGTATAAGTACCTCAGATATCAATTGCCAATACAGTATTCATAAGTCATTGTTTTAAAGACAAAAAACCAACAACCTCGACCCAAGGGGACGAGATATGCTTCCAAAAAAAAAATCCATTCTGAGTTACGTCCAGGGGGTTAAACCCTTTTCAACATCACCCCTATGGTTAAAAAGATGTACCTGTAGACTTATGCAAATCATCCTGAACATCAAAAAAAACCATGAAATATCACATAACCCATTACTCCATCATCCGCCCAAAGCAAAAAATCAGTACCTTTTGACATAGCCATACCTTTATCGCAGCCCCATCACACTCTAAAAGTAACAACAGGTAAGTCGACCCTATTGGCTATATCCTCCCCTACGCTACCTTTGAAAAAATGTGCGAGTCCTTTTCTCCCATGGGTAGGAAGTGCAATGATATCGGCATTTATCATTTTGGCATAGTTATAAACACCCTGCTCTATATTATAATCATTCAGGATAGTGACATCCTCCTTGGCCGGTATTTTACCATGATGGACCACCCCCATAAAAAGGTCTATTCGTGCCTTGATCTCATCAGTACTTTTAAAATATTGATTGGGCCTGTTTACATAGACTTTATAAACCTCAACATTAAATATGTTGAAAAATTCCAAGACCTTATTGTAAACTTCCTTGTGTTCAACCCCAAAATCACTGGCGAACACTGCTCTTTTGATATCAAAATCAGCTCTCTTCCTTTTGACAACAAGTACAGGCACCCCACAGTTTCGAACCACCTTTTCGGTATTTGACCCTATAAATAGTCCGCTAATGCCGGTTGCCCCATGCGACCCCATTACAACAAGGTCTACCCCGTGTTCCTTTACAACATTGTTCAATTCGTTGAAGTCCTTGTAATTCTGTATAATCCCGAACACCTTTACCCCTTTGAGAGAGGGCTTGTCCAGAAAGTCATTGAATCTTCCCCTCGCCAATTCCATATAATATTCCGCCTCCATGAGTTCCTGGGCTTCATCTTTTACAAAAGTAGCCTTGGACAACCCCAACATATGCAACAAAATCAAATCGGCATCGGTTTTTTTGGACAGATGGGCAGCAACCTCCAATGCATTTTCAGAGCATTTGGAAAAATCAACCGATACGAGTATTTTCTTCACAAGAAACAATGGTTATGACCCTGCACAATTGATATCAATGCTTGTGCATAATAGCCTTTCTTTTGCTCAATTGTTTTTCAAGGTCTTTTATGGTATTCGCAGCCGCCTTCTCAAAATCATCCTCATTAGATCTTGCAAAAATCCTAGGTCCAGGTGCACTAAGCTCCATCTCACATATTTTTCCCTTACCTGTAGGATCATTTTCATGCTTAAAATATACTTCTGCCCTTATTACCCATTCATATTTTGTAGAAAGGCGATTTAATTTTGTGTTTATTAATTCATTCATTGCTTCACTTGTAGGCATTTGGACATATTGAATGTTGATTGTCATAGTTTATATGGTTTTAAAGTTAAGGTTCATGTAAAGCTATCGTTTTTACGAAAATGAAACCATGATAAATATCATTATAAAAAATCAAATGTCCGGTATAAATGACACCTACTTTCAAGTTCATTGCCCTTGTTCAAAGGACACTGGTTATCGTGCCATGATAATACCAAGAGTGATCCATTCCACATCACTTATGATTTCGGTGATTGATCAAAAACGCATATGATATTGGACTCTCATCGGTTTTTTTATTGTATCCGATGATCTTGTTTTCTGAAAAAAATTGTCCCTACCACAAAAGCAGGGACAATATCAGGGTATTGGATCTCAGAATACAATATTACATTACAACCGTTTTCCCTGGCATAGGTATTTTATAACTACCATCTGCATTCGGCTGTACAGGTGCAGGTGAGGACCAAGTCAATTCGTCAGGAACCAATTTCAATTCTGATTTCATGGCCTCTTCCCATGTGATGATCTGACCGGAGTATGTTGCCATTCGCCCAATAATGGCGCTCATGGTACTTTTTGCCCCATTTTCGGCGTCGCTGATCAACCCTCCATTCCTAATGGATGCAAACAACTTGTCATGTTCAACTTGGTAAGGGTTAGGGTCATCCTTGCCCCTGTGGTTAAAGATAGGCTTACCGTCCCAATCTTTCATTTCAACATTATCACCTGCCGTTGAAACAGTTCCTTTTGTTCCTTGGAAAAATTCCGAGACCCTTCGCATAGTATCAGGTTGATGCCTGCACTGACTTGCGACCACAGCACCACTTGGGTATGTGTATTCAACAAAATGATGGTCAAAGATCTCTCCATGGTCTTTACCGGTCCTTACTTGCCTACCTCCCATACCTTGGGCAGAAATCGGGGTTTCCCCAATGAACCAGTTGGCCACATCGATATTATGTATATGTTGTTCCAGAATATGGTCCCCGCATAACCAATTAAAATAGTACCAGTTCCGCATTTGGTATTCCAGTTCGGATTGCCCAGGCTGTCTCTCTCGTACCCAAACCCCTGAACTATCCCAATATACCTGTCCAGAAACGATTTTACCTATTTTGTCCTGCCCCAATTGTTCTATAGCGGCCAAATAACTTGATTGGTAGTGTCTTTGAAGGCCGACCACCACGTTCAATCTGTTCTCTTTCGCTTTCTTTGCCGCTGCCAGAACCTTACGGACACCCGGTACGTCAGTAGCCACAGGTTTTTCCATAAACACATGTTTGCCGGCATCAATGGCATACTCAAAATGTTGGGGCCTAAACCCCGGGGGGGTGGCCAGGATAACCACATCCGCTAGATCGATCGCTTTCTTGGCCGCATCAAAACCCACAAATTGATGTTCTTCCTTTACATTTACCTTTTTGGTCCCTCCCATTTCCTTGGAAATGTTCATGAGACTACTTTTAAGCCTATCCTCAAAAGCATCTGCCATTGCTACCAACTCTATATTACCATCTGCCTTCAGTGCCTGTACAGCAGCCCCTGTGCCACGGCCACCACACCCCACTAGGGCAATTTTCAATTTCTTTTCATTGAATACATTCACCATGGCATCCATCTGAAACGTCGGTAACACCAAGGCTCCGGAAATCAAAGCTGTATTTTTTACAAAAGTTCTTCTGGAATTCGTGCCATTCAGTGTCGTCTCCTTTTGGCTATTTGCTTTTTTCATACTATTAATTTAATTAAACGGTAGGTAACATTTTTACAAAGTATTGTTCAATTTAATCATAAAAACCTTTGGAATAAACATATCGGACCTATTTTTTAAAGGATTTTAATTTAACATACCCTTCAAATATCCATTTAAGTATCCATATCGTTTTTCCTGTAAACAAATGGCACCTTCAATTGATACAGGATATCATTCGATCTATCCTCATCGAGAATATCCAAACCATAGACAATGTCCTTTGGGTCATGGTACACAAAGGTTCCGAATGCCCTATCCCAAAGCGAGAAGATATTGCCATAATTGGTGTCTGTCCAAGGCATTTCATGATGATGGTGGAATTTATGTGTGTTTGGCGAGATAAAAACCAGACTGATAACCTTATCCAACCAAATCGGCAGGCTTATGTTGGCATGGGAAAAATAAGTGAACAATATGGTCAATACACGGTAAACCACATAATAGGCCAAAGGCAGACCTGCAATCACAATAGCCAACAAGGCAAAAACCTCCCTCATGACAAAATCTACCGGATGATGTCTTGTGCCAGATGTCACATCGATATTGGTATCACTATGGTGCACCATATGGAATCGCCACATAAACCGGACTTTATGCAACATAAAATGCACTACGTATTGCGCTAAAAAGTCCAATAACATTATGGCCAGGACCAATTCCACCCATACAGGAAGTTCGACCAAGTTCAATAATCCGAATTCATTATTCCCCAACCAGTTGAAGATACCCAAAGTGGCCAGGCCAAAAAGGACATTTATCAACATTGTAGAAGATAGTAGGATTAAATTGGGAGCGGCATGTTCCCATTTTCTATAATTGAATCTCCGAAGAGGGAAAGTCTCTTCAAAAAACCAAAAAACCGTCAACAGGCCAACAATCCAGATCAATTTATGAAGACTGGTCAAATGGGCAAAAAAATCTATGAAGGCATCCATAACCGCAACGGTATATTATTGATATATTTATTTTTTTGCTTCAATATAATTTAAAAAACCAAAAAAATATCCAATTTACCGCACTATTAACAGATAGCACGTATACTATGTATCGATAATGCCGCCCATGACCCTAAACAAAATGGCCTATACGCATGGCCCCAGGCCGTTTTAAATTATATACTCCCCAATTTTAGGCTTTATGCGCTTTGGGGTTATCTTTCCAAGAAATCCAAAACTTCTTTATATACCTTTTCCCCCGTGAAACCAAATTTATCATCCAACACTTTCGCAGGTGCCGAATACCCAAAATGATCCAACCCGAAAACCTTGCCGTTCGCACCGACCAAAGCCTCCAAGTTCACCGGCAATCCAGCTGTAAGTCCGAAAACAGGAACCCCCTCGGGGATAACACTACTTTGGTAATCCTTAGGCTGTAGCCTAAAAACACCTTCAGAGGGAATCGAGGCAATGTTCACTTTTAGGTTCTTCCTTTCTTCCAATAATTCCGCAGCCTCCACCAATGTGGACACTTCCGAGCCATTGGCTACCAAGACCACATCCGGACTTGCTGTCTCCTTTACCAAATACCCTCCTTTTTCTGCTTTTAACGCCTCAGTGTATCTCGATCCCGATTGGGAAGGCACATCCTTGACCCCCTGTCTGGAAAGAATCAAACCTGTTGGTGTTTTTTGGTTTTCCATGGCCATTTTCCAAGCAACACTGGTTTCTTGGGAATCCGCAGGGCGTAAAGCAACAAAACTGGAATCCCCGCTATGGTTCTTTAATTTTTCCAACAGGCGAATCTGGGCCTCTTGTTCAACAGGTTGGTGTGTCGGGCCGTCTTCCCCTACCCTAAAGGCATCGTGTGTCCATACAAACTTTACGGGCAATTCCTGGATACAACTTAATCGTATTGCAGGCTTCATATAATCCGAGAATACAAAGAAGGTAGCCACTACAGGAATAACCCCACCATGCAATGCCATACCGTTTGCCAAGGAGGCCATGGTCAACTCCGCTACACCAGCTTGTAGGAACGCCCCTGAGAAATCCCCTTTTTTCAAGGCATACGATTTCTTTAAGAACCCATCGGTCTTATCACTATTCGATAGATCTGCGGAAGAAACTATCATATTCCCAACATTCTCGGCCAAATAAGCCAGGACATTTGAAGATGCCGCCCTAGTTGCGAGTCCGTCTTTATGTACTACCGATTCAAAATCCAATTTTGGCAATTCACCGGAAAGAAAACGATCCAATTTATCGGCCGATTCCTTATTCCCCTTTCTCCATATATCGATCTCCCTCTTTTTCTTTTGGGCATTGGCCTTCTTTTTGGCCACTATATCCTTATAAAATTCCTTTACCCCAGCTTTTATCCCAAAAGGGTCACCTGGATCGACACCTAGGTTCAACAGTGTCTTTTCATAATCCGCACCTGTATGTCCGATAGGCTGTCCATGTAATTCACAATGCCCTTCGAACATGCTCCCATCAGCCGTAACGCAGCCTTTGCCCATTATTGTTTTACCAATGATCAAAGTAGGTCTCTCGGTCTCTGCATTTGCCTCGGTCAGTGCCCTTCTGATCGCATCGTGGTCATGGCCGTCGATAGTGATCACCTTCCAACCCCAGGCCTTATATTTCATTTCGGTATCCTCTGAGGTTACCTGATCGGTCATTGTTGATAATTGAACATCATTGGAGTCGTAGAACATTATGAAGTTGTTCAAGCCTAAGTGCCCTGCGATCCTACCTGCACCTTGGGAGATCTCTTCCTGTATGCCCCCATCGGAAATGAAACCATATATCTTATGGTTCATCCAATTGCCAAAACGGGCCTGAAGGAACTTAGCGGCCACTGCTGCCCCGACACCCATGGCATGCCCTTGCCCCAAAGGACCGGATGTGTTTTCTATACCTCTTTTCACATCAACTTCCGGATGACCGGGTGTGATCGAACCCCATTGCCTGAAATTTTCAACATCATCCTTGCCATAATTACCCAACAAATAATATTGTGCATACATTAATGTGGACAAATGACCTGCATCCATAAAGAAACGGTCTCTAAAAGGCCAGGTCATATCACTTGGGTCATAGTTGAAAAACTCTGAATATAGGATATGCATGAAATCGGCACCCCCCATAGGACCACCTGGGTGTCCTGAATTTGCTTTTTCAACCATGGCCACTGCCAAGGCCCTTATATTGTCAGCCGATTGCAGATTGATTTCTTTGTCCATTTGATGTTTGTTCTAAAAATTACCAGTTTGTCTTTTTATCTCGGTTTTTTTGCTGAAAAACCCACACAAATCTAACTTTTTTTATTGTTTTACCAATGAACTCGTCCTGACTTTTTCTATTTCCTAAAAAATGGCCGTGGGCGATATCTTTCCCAATGTTTCCGGTATTCTTTCGTGAATTTCATCGAAATTGTGCACCTTGGTTGTTCTGTCGCATATTACAATACACTGCTATCCAGTAGTTTGCACAACTTTTTGGCTTTCAATCAAAATGCACAACGGGTTATAAAACATATTTTCGAAGTGAGGATAATCAAAAAAAACAAACTGCTTATGATTTTCATCATAAGCAGTAATAAAATATAGCGGCATCTTTGCCCTTGAAAATTCTAAATGTGCATTTTTACTATCGGATGAATATGATAAATATTTGGATGAAAAAAATATCGGACGTCCCATTCAGGATACTCATGATATTATTGGTCATGATTCCATTCACCTCTTTTGTGAATGGACAGGAACGGGAAATTAGCATTTCCGAGGCATTGGATCTAAGCTATAACAACAATGAACAGATCAAACGTTACTCAGAACGCTTAAAGCAGAAAACCTATGAGGACAAAGCCGCAAAGGGCAATTTTATGCCATCTGTGAATTTTCTAGGTGGCTATACGTACCTTAGTGAGAATATCGAGGTAAACTCTTCCCAAATGTCTAGCTCCCTAGACGAATTGGGTGGTAAATACAACGCCGCTTTCGTACAGGCCTATGGTGAGCATATTGGTCTATCGGGTGTTAGTGCGGAAAGCGTATTCAGCACTATGGTGAATGTTCTGGGGCAATTCCCCGATTACACCAATATGATCGTGGACAATCAGGAATTCGTGACCGCGACCTTGACCGCTACCCAGCCTTTATTTACGGGAGGAAAGATAATAGCCGCCAAAAAATATGCAAAGGCGGAATTGCAATCTGCCGATATAGAACTTAGACAGATTAAGGATGAAATCGCCAATGAACTGATTGAGCGTTATCTGAATGTCGTATTGCTAAGCCAGGTCATCAAGGTTCGTGAGCAGGTTTACGATGGTATGTTGAAACATAAGGAACAGGCCGAACGTGCCATCCAGTTAGAGATCCTTCCCAAGCATGTTCTATTACGATCCCAGGTTGCCGTGGCGGATGCAGAGAAAGACCTGAACAATGAACGCAATAAGATGCAACTGGCAGAAATGGCATTGCGCTCCACCATGAACCTGCCCGATTCGGTCCAATTCAAAGTTATCGACAGTATCCCATATCGGGATATTTACCTTGATTTCGATGCCCTCCTGAATACAGCATATGCCCAACAGCCCATATTGGAATTGATAGGGCAGAAAGAAGTAATGGCAAAACAGGCCCATGCCATAGAAAAATCAAAATTCATGCCCAATATCGCCGCATTTGGAAGTTATAATATGTTTCGGGAGGACCTGCCCATAATCCCGCCTAAATTTATGGTCGGCGTACAGGCACAGATCAATATTTTCAATGGTTTTAAGGATATCAACAAAATCAAGGCCAGTCAGCATCTGCAAAAAGAAGTGGAAAACGCAAAAAAATACGCCACACAACAGATCCACTTAATGGTAAAAAGCAACTACACCAAAGCCCTCAACCAGCAAAAACTCTACAATAGCCATATAACCACCGTTGATCTGGCCAAGGAGAACCTTAGGATAAACACACGACGGTTCGAGGAGGGCATTGGCAAGTCCATCGATGTTATCGATGCCTCATTGTTGTACGAAAAGTCAAAAGTAGAACAACTAGTGGCCTTGGATGGCTATTACAAAGCCATTGCCAATCTATATACCGCCATAGGGGAACCAGAAAGAATAATTCAAATCATTAGTAAATAAGCACCATCGTGAAAAAAGCACATATAACATTAGCTGTTCCGGTACTTGTCATCTTATTTTCAATTGTATACTTTATCGTTCGTGCAAGTACCTCCGATCCGGAAATATATTCAGGTATCTTGGAAACCACAGAGGTAAACGTATCTTCCGAGATTCCGGGAAGGGTAAATACCATTGTGGTCGAGAAAGGCCAAACAGTAGAAAAAGGTCAGTTATTGGCTACTTTGGAGCCAGATATACTCGACGCAAGGAAAGGTCAGGCCGAAGGTATGGTAAAGGCTGCCCGTTCTTTGGTCGAAAAAGCGGAATTCGGTGCGAGGACGGAAGAGATAAACGCACTGAAAAACCAATACCAAATGGCCAAAAGCCAATTTGATTTTGCCGAAAAGACATATAAGAGATACAAGGCCTTATATGCGGACAATATTATTTCCAAACAGGAAATGGATGAGCTTCAATTTAAATATGACGCTGCCAAAGAACAGATGAACGCCGCAAAATCAATATGGGAAATGGCTAAAAGCGGGGCTAGAAAGGAAGATATCAAAGCAGCCTACGGAAGTTATGAAAGTGCCAAAGGCGCCTATAAGGAAGTTGAGGCTTTCTACGATGAGCTACAGATCATCGCCCCCACTGCAGGAACCATAAGCAATCAGATTGCCGAAGAAGGGGAGGTAATGGCAGCAGGTTACCCTATATTGACCATTCAAAGACCGGAAAAAATCCATGCGATCTTCAATGTAAGGGAAGATGACCTACCTGATTTCAAGAAAGACAATATCTATACGGCAAAAGTACCCGGTTTGGGTAATGAAGAGGTCAAATTCAAAGTGACCTACATTTCCCCCATGGCAGATTTCGCCACTTGGGTCCCGATAAAGGCCAAGGGGGAGTATGAACTGAAGACCTTTGAGGTACACCTAAAACCCCAAGAACGCATAGAAGAGCTACGTCCCGGTATGTCCATTCAGATTTACAAATAAACACTATGCTCAAGAATTGGCCTGTATATCGTGTTTTTAAGCGTGAAATGCTGCGATTGGCCCGGCTAAAATCAACACGGAACCTATTCATCGTTATTCCATTGATCGTGTTCTTTTTACTGGGTGGGATCTACTCCAAGGGAGCTCTTAGGAAAGTCCCTATTGCAGTATATGATAATGACAACAGCACCCTAAGCCGAACGTATATCCGTTTTTTGGAGTCCTCACCCAACCTAAAAGTCACCCATTACCTATCATCAAAGGACGTCATTGAGAATGTTTTCATTGAAAAAGAGGTCCAGGGTGTGTTTTATATCCCAAAAAATTTCCATAAAGATATATTGAAAGACGTACCCACCCAGATACGTGTATATACGAATTCCACGAACATCATTTTCGGAAACCTATTATACAAGACCGCATTACAGATTACCCAAACCCTGAATGGGGCCATAGTAGCCAAACGAATAACGCCGTTGGGCATCAATCCGGACAAGATACTGGGTACCGTATTGCCCATTGACGTAAATACAAGGATGTTGGGGAACCCCCAATACAACTATGTATATTATCTATTACCTGGGCTGACCACCGTTATATTGCAGATGATCATTTTTATAGCGGCATCAAGGGCTTTCAACCATGAATGGAGAAAAAACACATATCAGGAATTATATTCCCTTTCAAAAGGAAACATACCCGCGATGATCATAGGCAAATATCTTGCTTTCATGGTATATGCCCTTGGTCTATCCGGATTGATATTCGCCGTAATATTCCCCGTTTTCGGAATACCTATCTACGGGAACATAGGCTATATACTGGCTTTATTGCTGCTTTTCATCAGTGTTAATATTATAATGGGGTTTGGGGTATCCTTGTTGGTTGAAAATGAAATCATCGCCCTTGATGCCGCCATATTCTATAATTCACCTGCTTTTGTGTTCAGTGGCTTCACTTTTCCGATATGGGCCATGCCTTGGCTCAATACATGGTATGCCAAGATAATACCCTATACCCACTTTTTATCGGCTTTTCTAAAATTATACCAACTGGATGCGCCTTTGGACTTTATCTGGCCAGAGGTACTTAAACTCATGTTGTTCATGTTGTTTGGGGTTCTCATGATCGCAATGGGACTCATGACCAATAGGAAGATTATTTTTCTTACCCAAAAGACCGCTACGTTATGAACCTGGGACTTATTTGGAAATTAGTCAAGAAGGAAGCTGAAATGGTGTTCAATGATAAAAGTATCTTATTGGTCTTGTTCATTGCCCCTATACTCTATTTGTTGATGATGGGATCAACCTACATCAATAAAGATGAGGAAAAAGTCAGCATAGGGGTTGTGGATATGGACCTGACCAAAAGTAGCAAGTCTTTTTTGAATAAGATCAATGCTACGCAAAAGGTCGATATCACCCATGTTTACAACAGTCTTCCGGAAGCTAGGAACGGAATGTCCAAACTTGAGGTCCAAGGAGTTGTCAGTATTCCCAATGGTTTTGGGAAAAAGCTCAAAAAAAATGAAAGTTCCCCTGTTGGACTTATACTGAACAACACAAGGTTCCTGTCATCAAACGACATTAACAAGGCTGTGAACCTTGTGGCAATAGACTACGCCATGGAGTCCCGACAAAAGTATTTTGAGTCCAAAGGAATAAACCCGACGTTTGCAGAACTAAAGGCCAACCCCATAACCACCCAGATCAACGGGATATATAATCCGACCAATAATTATGGGAACTTCCTTTTACCTGCCCTATTGGTGCTCATTCTACACCAAACACTACTCATAGGGCTATCGGAAAGTGTGGCATCTGACCGTAAAAAAAGATTGATGAAGGTTGGCTTTGAAACAGGCAAAAACAACTTCCTTACTTATATTACCGGTAAATTGGGCTTTCACCTATTCCTTTATTCGGCCTATTTACTATTCACGTTCCTAGTTTCCTTTCCCTATTTCGACCTACCCATTAAAGGCCACCTTACCACATTGTTTTTCGTGTCCTTGGTCTTCTTAATGGCGACACTACTATACGGTTGGTTTATTTCATCTTTTTTTAGTTCACAGGTAATAGCAATGGAGATTATGGCCTTTACATCTTACCCTGTCCTCTTGATCACAGGCATTACATGGTCAATAAACGATATGCCCCTGTTCCTACAGTTCATATCGAACCTCCTCCCCCTAAAACCCTTTTTTGTTTTTATAAAGAAACACGCCATTATGGGAGTGGACGCATACCTGTATAGCCATGAGATCATTCAGCTGCTCCTACTGTTACTACTTGGTTACCTAGTTGCTTTTTTTAGGTTCCGCTATCTTCAGAAAAAAATAAGCACAGCTTAACCCACTGGTTTACAAACCGATAGGTTGAAAAAATCAACAACCCTCGACCCAAGGGTACGAGGTATGCTTCCGAAAAAACCTTTATTTCAACTTATAAAACCACCTGCTTTGCAGGTGGTAGTGTTCTGTTGGCTATGCCTATATTTTATATTTGCGGTATAAGCAAATATTAGGAAACTTAGCCACGTAATTCATAAATGCGACTATCACATTGTTTGGATCCCAAAATATCGTTTACGAATACTAAAGGGTGAGACCAAGGATTTAGTTGAAAGAGATGTTCGTTTGTTGTGTGAATGAAAAAACTGTGAAGTTCGAGAATTGAATGTTCAAGAAGGCCATATTCATTTGTTGGTTTCTGTTCCACCAAAGGTTTCTATTTCAAAGTTAATGGGAGTTTTAAAAGAAAAGTTGGCAATAAAGATATTTAAGAGTTGTCCCGTGTTAAAACAGAAGCCTTATCGGGGCAATCATTTTTAGGGAAGAGGGTATTTTGTGGGCACAGTTGGTTTAGGCGAAGAAATGACAAGGAAATATGTCAAGTATCAAGAGAAAGAAGATAGTAGAAAATGATCAACAAAAGTTTGATTTTTAGGACAGGCCATTGTCGCCCCTTTTAGGGGCTAAACCAAAGCCACCTTCTCAGAAGGTGTGATTTTTACTATTTCGGGGCCTAAACCCTTTTTGGATATCGCCCTTCGACCACAACGACCATGACCTTGGATTCAACCAAGGAAGTACTTTTGCAACATAATGCACCACATTCACAACATTGAAACCAATGGATGCCATTATACCATTATCTTAGTTGGTACAATCGTTTTCTCAATAATATGAAAGTCCTATTTCCCGTTTTGATCCCATTCGTATATTTGACCCTCTTCTTGGGACATGAGACCTATCCCGATGTTTTCCCTGCACTTGCCCATACTGGCACCAACCTTTCGACGGATCGGACAGGATACGACAATAATGGCCCTGTACCCGGCTATGACGACCGTGTATACCCCGATGATGTTATGGCCACCGCCCATCCCGCCCCACCCGATACGGACAATGATGGTATTCCGGATGATGTGGACCTGGACGATGATAACGACGGTATAACCGATGAGGAGGAATATTGCACGACCACCCATACAGCATTTTTAGCCTCACAGAATACCCACGGTAATAGAACGGTGGTCATAAACCATACAGGTACTGGATACCTTCGTCTGGATTTTGACTCAATGAACAGTTCGTTCCAACTTGATATAAATGGAACAACGATCCACCCATCCATTATGGAATCTGATAATAATGCGTGGTTATGGGTAATATTCTTCGGGAGAAAATATATCCGTTTCGAGTCGGACAATGCCTTTATCAACTCCCCATGGACACAGAACACCAATGGGTTGCCACGATTACGGATTATAGTGGATGAATCGGGTAATGTGGCCCTTTATGGCTCTAGGACTACCTCTTCCACCTCACTTGAACCTATGCGAGTACAATCCAACACCCCTTTCAACACGATCAATTGGATTCCTGGCTCTAATAACGTTTTTACCATTACGAACTATCCCGGCTCTGGTCAGGAAGGGTTTTCGGGGGAATTGTTCGCTAGTACCCTGTGCGACTCTGACGGGGATGGGGTAATCAACAGTTTGGACCTGGATTCGGACAATGACGGTATATACGATATCGTCGAGTCGGGTGTACTGGACGTATCGGGAATCGATGATGCGGACAACGACGGTAGGATCGACGGAGATTCCTGGGACTTTGGCAACAACGGGCTCCATATAGGTCTCGAGAACAATGATACAGAAGTTGCGGATTTGACCTATACCATAGCTGATTCGGATAGTGACGGAATCTATAACCCATTTGATACGGATTCGGACAACGATGCCTGTAACGATGTTAGGGAAGCTGGATACCCTGACGACAACGGTGATGGTATCTTGGGTACATTGCCCACAATCACGGACAGTGATGGTCTAGTAACGGGAACAGGACTCTTAGGCGGGTACACCACACCCAATGACAACGATTCCAACGGAGTTTATGATTTTTTGGAGGTCTCACCCTTGCCAACGATCACCCTACATCCGACAAGCACTATTATCTGCCCGGGCTGTAGCACAACGTTCTCGGTTGCGGCCACGAATACGACCTCCTACCAATGGCAGGTCTTCGACGGCACCAATTGGGTCGATCTTACGGATACTGGAATATATAGTGGCACCTCCACGGATATCTTGTCGGTCACCGGTGTAGCACCGGACGACAATGGCAATCTATACAGGGCTATTTTGGCCAATACCGCCTATGCGTGTAGTACACCGGCATCCAATACCGCCACATTGACCATTAGGGCCAAAACCGTCATCACCAACAGAAAGGTGACCTATAGGGTCGACAAGAATTGAACCTTGCCCACAAACTACTGTGCATCTTGGGTTTCGGTTATCCCAACCACCCTTCCCTATCCAGGCTCCGGTACTGTATGGCCTCACTGATATGGGAACCCGTGACCTGTTCGCCCATTTCCAAATCGGCAATAGTACGTGCCACCTTTAAAATACGATCATAGGCCCGGGCAGATAGGTTCAACCGCTCCATGGCATTCTTTAAAAGTAATTTTGAAGCATCATCCAGTTTACAGTATTCCCGGATCTGTTTGGTATTCATCTGGGCATTGTAATGTACGTTTTCCAACTCCTTAAAACGTTCGGTCTGTATCTCCCTTGCCGCTGTCACCCGCTTGCGAATATCCACACTACTTTCCCCCTTACGCTCTTCGGATAATTTCTCGAACGGAACAGGGGTTACCTCTATATGAATGTCTATACGATCCAAAAGCGGCCCTGATATCTTCCCTAAATAACGCTGCATTTCTGCTGGCGAAGAGGTTACGGGAGCATCGGGGTCATTAAAATACCCTCCTGGGCTGGGGTTCATACTTGCAACCAGCATAAAGCTACTGGGATAGGTCACCGTAAAGCGGGCTCTGGAAATGGTAACCTCCCTGTCTTCCAAAGGTTGGCGCATTACTTCCAAGACCCCTCTCTTGAATTCGGGAAGCTCATCCAAAAACAATACCCCGTTATGTGATAGGGAAATTTCCCCAGGTTGGGGATAGGTGCCACCTCCGACAAGGGCTACATCCGAAATGGTATGATGAGGGCTACGGAAAGGGCGTTGACTCATTAAACCCTTGTTTTCCGTCTTACCCACAACACTGTGTATCTTTGTTGTTTCCAAGGCCTCATGCAAGGTCATTGGTGGTAGGATGGAGGGCAATCGTTTGGCCAACATGGTTTTTCCTGACCCGGGAGGGCCTATTAAAATAATATTATGTCCGCCTGCCGCCGCAATCTCCATGCAACGTTTTATACTCTCCTGTCCTTTTACATCTGAAAAATCATATTCAGGGAAATCAAGACTTTTGTAAAATTCGGCACAGGTATCCACAATGGTCTGTTCCAAAGGTTCGTCCTTGTCAAAGAAATCGATAACCTCCTTGATGTTCTCAATACCATAAACCTTTAAATCGGAAACGATAGCGGCCTCCTTTGCATTGTCCTTCGGCAATATAAACCCCATAAAACCTTCCTCCCTTGCCTTAACGGCTATGGGCAAGGCCCCTTTAATGGGCTGTAGGCTACCGTCCAATGAGAGTTCACCCATGATCAGGTATTTTTCCAGGTTGTTGGATCGTATCTGACCCGATGCGGTCAAAATCCCCAAGGCAAGGGTCAGGTCATAGGCAGACCCTTCCTTGCGAAGGTCAGCTGGAGCCATATTTATGGTTATCTTTTTTCCTGGGATCTTATAGCCATTGTTCAATAAGGCAGCCGCAATGCGATAATTGCTCTCTTTGATCGCATTATCGGGCAATCCTACCAAATGATACCCTACCCCTTTATCTACATTGACCTCTACCGTGATCGTTGTGGCCTCTACCCCGAATATGGCACTTCCAAAAACTTTTGTAAGCATATTATCTATTATTGTGTAGGCTTAAATGTAAGTAAAGATTTTGAGGTGTCCTTGATTTCCTTTTCATTCAGCATCATTTTTCTAAATTCCCCCTTCACATACATCCCAGCCTGATCACTGTAATGTTCGCTGAACGGATTACCGGATTGCCCCGTTGGTAATATGCCCATACTATTCTCTACATCGGAAAAATCAATAATGCGCCGTGTCGATGGTCCCACGGTAACTTTGAACATATCACCACCACTATAACCAAAGGTCAAATTATTAATGACCTCCCGTGTACCCGTAACGGGAAAGGGGCCTACATTGAAAAACGAACGCAATGCACCGACTTCCCCAATAGGGTGTGGATGTTCCAACGTATGCACCCTATCCCATGTCCAACCCTCATTATCCGGTCCAAGATCGTTCTCCAAGGATCTATAGGCCTGAACAAAAGCCGTGGTCACAATTTGGGCTTTTGTCTCCACTACTTCCTTGGTTTCTATATTGTCCCACCAAATCGATTCCCTTTTGGCGGCCATAGGGGCTATACTCCTACTTAATAAATGGGTAGACAGGAACTGTTCGAACATTTCCTGCCCCAGTTCATCAGCAAAGGTGTTTTTGAGAAAAAAGTATATCCAACGATGGTATACTGTCGGCTCAATATTCCCTAGGTTGTTTTCCCCCTTCCAGTCCTTTAGACTGTCCAAAATCGAAATTTGGGCATCGGAAAGATCTTTTTCGATGATATACCCCCCTAGATGATCAACTATCGAAGGGTTCACTGATGAAACCACATCATTGACCATCCCTTTTACATCATCCATAGACCAATCGTTTTTGGCATCCAATAGATGAACGATACGTTTGGCCCTGTTTTCCGGTAAATAGTACCCCGGGTACTGCATACCGGCTATGGAGTCGGGTTGGTTATTGGCCGAATACACATAATCCCACGGCGGATTTATGGCTTGGGGATTCTCGGAAAAATCCAGATAACGATCAGGAGCGTTCAGATCCGAATTATCGTTCAGCACCATTTTGGTCCTTGTACTATTGTGGTCCTTATAAAGCTTGGCCGATGCCCACCAGGCCACATTGCCCTCCGCATCACCATACATAATATTCAAACCAGGGGCATGTATCTTGGGTAAGGCACTTTGGAATTCCTTGAGGTTTTTTGCCTGTGCCATACCGTACATACCCTCCATGACCTTATTCTCATGTTGGGTATATATCCACCACATCGCTATGGGCCGTTCCCCTTTTACCTGATCGGCAATACCATTCATAATGGGGCCATGTTCGGTTTTCAAAAAAGTGAACTCATAATCCGAGGAATCCTTGACCTTGATGGTTTTGCTTATTTTTTCGTAGCTTGACCACCCGGTCTTGGATTTATATTTTCCTTTATCCGTCGGGTGTGTTTCTTCATAAAAGAAATCAATATCATCATTCTCGAACATGGTCACGCCATAGGCGATATTATGGTCATGCCCCAATAGCGGAAAAGGTACCCCCCCCAAATAATAGCCATATTTCCCATAGGTCGGGGTACTTATGTGTGCCTCGTACCAAACAGCTGGTTGCGAAAACCCAATATGGGGATCATTGGCAAGGATGACTTTACCGTTCTTTGTCTTCCCCGGGGCGATTACCCAACCATTACTACCTTCGAACAAAGGCAAGGACAATGCTTCCAAGGCTTCGGAAACCGATGCGGTAATTGAATTCTGTAGGGGTTCCCCCGTCTTCTCCTTATGGTTTTTGATCCAAACCGTATTTGTATCAATAGCAATATCCAAGTCCACTAAATATTCCCCGCCCAATTTATCCTTTATATTGGTCAGTAAGGGGTCGGTCTTGTGGGCCATGGCAAAACTAAAGGCCATATACCCGATGGTATTGTAGATATCCTCCAATTGAAAAGGCTTTTTATCAATTCCCGTAAGATAGAATTCCAAAGGCGTTGGACCTTCGGAGATAAATTGATTTATTCCGTCTAAATATGCCTCCGACAATCGTACCTCCAGGCTATTTTTATCCAATCCTGCCACTGTTTGTTTTGTGGCCTCATCAATCCCCAACGAAAGAAAAAATTTATCGGTACCCAACAATTTACCGCCAAATACTTCTGACAGCCTTCCTGTCCCTATTCTTCGTAACAACTCCATTTGCCATAAACGGTCCTGGGCATGTACGTAGCCCAAGGTACGAAAGGCATCTTCCTCATTGGCGGCATAAATATGTGGAATCCCATAGGTGTCGTAATATACATTTGTCTCATCCGATAGTTCGGAAAGGATCTTTTCCCCTTCATAAGTGGGCGACAAGGCAGTAACGAATACCCCAGCCAAAATAGCTGTAATTGCCAGGAATACCAATACGATAATCCCTATTTTCTTGAAGCGTTTCATAGGTTTGGTTTTAATCAATCAGAAAGATAGGGCTATTTAAGGTATAAAAAAAACACCCAAAAGGGTGCTTTTTTATCTTATGGGGCATTTAACAAACCTTATTTGGCCATATGCTTTTTATAATTTTCCAACCCTTCCGACAACCAATCCCGATATTCATCCTTATCGGTACTCTGTATGGCATTGTTCAATATTTCCAGTTCCGGCGAGATAAGGACATAATAGGGTTGGGAGGCCGAGTTGAAATTGATGGTCTGGAAAGTGCCCCATTTTTGGCCAACAGTAGTGATGGCCTTTACCCTACCGTTCCCAAATCTATAATCGAACTGTTCTTCCTTAGAAAGTTCCTTACGATCATCGATATAAAGGGAAATCAACACATAACCATTCTTTAACAACGGATAGACTTCAGGGTCGCTCCATACATTCTCTTCCATCTTTCGACAGTTTACACAGGCCCATCCTGTAAAATCCAACAAGACCGGCTTATTGACCAATTTGGCATGGGCCAGACCCTTTTCAAAATCCTTATAACAATCGATACCCAATGGGCAATCGCTCTCTTGTTGGAAAACACTATAGAATTGTGGTGGTGGAAAGCCACTCAATAATCTTAGGTTAACGACATTCCCCAATCCAAGGCCTAAATAGACCGTAAAGGCGAAGCTTACCAATGCCGCTATCTTCCTGCCCGATGACAATCTACGTTTGGGGCCGTCATGCCGGAACCTGAACACCCCAAAGAGGTACAAGGTCAATAACACAAAAAGTATGATCCATACCCCTAAGAAGATCTCCCGTTTGAATATCCCCCAGTTGCCTACCAGATCGGCATTGGAAAGGAACTTGAAGGCCAAGGCCAATTCGAAGAAACCAAGTACGACTTTTACGGTAGTCATCCATCCCCCTGATTTAGGAAGGGAGTTCAACCATGTTGGAAACATCGCGAATAAAGCGAACGGCAGGGCCAAAGCGACACCAAAACCAGTCATACCTGCGGTAAGGTTATTGGCCACCTCCCCTTCGGCCAAGGTCGTACTTCCCAAAAGCCCCCCAAGGATAGGTCCTGTACATGAAAAAGAGACTATGGCAAGGGTAACTGCCATAAAGAATATCCCAATACCACCACCGACCTTGTTCGAGGCAGCATCCATTTTATTGGCCCATGAACTTGGGAGGGTCAATTCATAATACCCGAAAAATGAGAAAGCGAAAAAGACGAAAATGACAAAAAAGGCAAGGTTGAGCCAAATATTCGTCGCAATGGTATTCAATATCTGGGAATCGACCGAATCGAAAACATGGAACGGGAGACTCAATAAAAAGTATATCAGAATAATGAAAAAGCCATATAGAACCGCATTTACGATTCCCTTGGACTTATTATGGGATTGCTTGGTGAAGAACGATACGGTCAAAGGGATCATCGGGAAAACACATGGGGTCAACAAGGCTATCAATCCCCCCAGGAAGCCCAATCCAAAAATGACCCACAGACTTGATCGTTCATTGTTATGGTTATTACCCTCATTTAAACGATCCCTGTTCTTAAGATCCAACCTTAAGGCACTACCCATAGCCAAACTACGGTCATCAACCGTTTTTTCAACAGTCGTGGCCCCACCCCCATCCAACACAAAATAAAAATCCTTATCCACCGTCAAACATACCTCCTTGCAAACCTGATAGAAAAGGTTTACATCGATTTGCCGTACATCCTGGTCCAACAATTTAATCCTTTGGGTAAAAATGGCCTTTTTCTTAAAGAAAGTCTCTTCAACTTCGAAGATATCGCTGTAGGCCGTTTCGGTCGGACTCTCCTTGGTTGCGCCTACCAACTCATAATCAACCCCTGCCTTTTTATAGGTAAGCTCACTTGGCAAAGATCCCCCATCAGATGTGAATTGGGAATAAACATGCCAGCCTTCGAAAATATCCCCTTTAATGACCAGGTCGTATTCCGTATCCGAAACCTTGTTCAGTTCTTGTGACCAAGATACCGGGTCTTCATCATCTTGGGCATAAAACGACAAACTGAAAACCAATAGTGCAAAAGCAATTATATGTCTCATGAATTCAATGTTATTTTTAATATTTTTTTAGTGCCATGGGTTATTTTAAAACGATTGTCGGGGCGTTTACCCACTACCCAGACAATATCCCCATCCGAACAGAGCAACCACTGCCTTTCTTTGGAAAAAACATCCATCTTCCCATCCTTGAAGAATTTGGATATTTTTTTTCGTCCTTGCATTCCCAATGGATAAAAATAGTCGCCTTTTTTCCTATTCCTTAACACCAAGGGATATTTTAACGTTTTTCCATCAACATATATTACATTGGGGCCTGTTTCCCCAATACGATCAACCGAGGTTATTGTCAATGCTATTGGTTCCTCTATTGCCGTGGTATTTTCAGGTATGCTATAGGTCCTTGGCTGTTCGTCCCCTATCCTGCTTAATAGCAATTCATCCCTATCCTTGAGCAAACGATGGGTCTTTGAACGTATTTCCTTACCACTCATTGCCATAGGCAACTGCTTTAGGTCATCCCAGGCCGTAAACCCATACGCATTGAACAAGCCATATAAATAACCCTCAATAGGCTCAAGCTTTTGCAAGGGTTTGATCGCTATACGAACAACATCGCCATCCTGCTTGAAAAGCACTTTTTTCAATTCATTCAAATGGGCCTCCGAAATATCGGTGATCTGTTGCAGGTTTTTCTGTGTTGTATGGAAATTATGGAGAAAGGCTGGGTGTATCTCCTTCAATAAAGGAATGATCTTGTGGCGAATCCTATTCCGCAGGTATTTTAATTCGGCATTACTTTGATCTTCACGCCAAGTAATCTGTTCTTGTTCCGCATACCGGGCCAATTGCACCCTTGAAAATGGCAGTAGGGGCCTTGCCATTGAACCGGTTTTTTCAGGAATACCGGCCAACCCCTTAATACCTGTTCCCCGGGAAAGGTTTATGATAAAGGTCTCAAGGACATCATCTGCATGATGGGCCGTTACCAAGGTTTCTATATGATGCTCCGCCATCAAACCCCCAAACCATTCATAACGCAATTCCCTTGCCGCCATTTGTACCGAAACCTTATGGCTGTCCACATAGGCCTTGGTATTGAAATGTTCGACGAATATGGCCTTATCCAATTGTCTTGCCAATTCCCGGACAAATTCCTCGTCCAGGTCACTTTCATCCCCACGAAGTTGAAAGTTACAATGGGCCAGTGAGAAATCAAGTCCACATTGGTGACATAGATGGGCAAGCACAACACTATCCAATCCGCCACTACAGGCCAAAAGAAATCTATGCTGTAACAGTTGGGGGAATTGTTCCTTTATATGTTTCCTAAATTCATTCTGCACGTTGTAAATTTACTTAAAGTTGTTGCCGTAGCCAACTCTGTATGGAATTGAACACCTCTAGACGGCATCGATCGTGGTGCAATTCATGATATCCGCCTTCAAATAGCTTCAATGTGGTAAACCTAGGGTTGTTTTTATGGAATTCCCCACTTCCCTTAAAATCGATAATGGGGTCACCCGTACCATGTACCAAAAGAGTCGGTATTCGTAGGTCGGCGGCATTATGTATGGCCCATTCACCTGCCTCCATAATAGGAAATGAGAACATGGGACTTATTTTGTCATGTATCAATGGATCTGCCTTATACCGCGCCACTTCGTCCCCTATTCCCGATATTCCACTGGAATCCAAACCTGAGGGCATGGTTAATGATGGCCATATCTTCCACATTGCCCTGCCTAGCACCATTTTCCATTTAAGCGGTTCAAAAGCCAATCGCAAATAGGGGCTTGAGGCTATTACCCCCGTTAACCGGTTCTTATGTCGTAACGCATAGTTCAGGACCAAATTACCCCCCATACTATGGCCATAAAGAAATTGGGGCATTTTGGGGAATAAGTCCGTGGCCTTTTCGACCATTTCCGCCAACAGGGCAAGGAGTGCCCCATAATTAGGGCAATGACCTCGTTTACCCCCTGACTTACCATGTCCGAAATTATCGTAGAACAAAACGGCCAGGCCCACATCGGCCAGCATGGGCACCACCTCCTGCAAATAGCGGCCGGAATGTTCCCCAAAACCATGTACCAAAACCACGGCCCCTTTGACGGTCCTAGGCTGTACATAACCCGCATAGATAGGGATACCACTCTTTTTTATATTAAAATGATGTGTTTCCATAAAGCAAAATAGGCGTTTTTTCGTTTAATACCGATCATTGGATTTCTCCAAGACCTCCCGCATGGCCTTCGCCTTCAACAAACACTCCTCATACTCGGCCTCGGCCGAGGCCTTGGCCGTCAATGCGCTACCAACGGCATAAGAGACGTAACCATTTGATGCATTGTATAAGATACTGCGGATTACCACATTAAAATCAAAATCATTATCCGGAGCAAAATAACCTACGGCCCCACTATAGAGCCCCCTTTTAAAGGCTTCCAGTTTTTCTGCCAATTGCATGGCCGATATCTTCGGAGCCCCGGTCATACTACCCATAGGAAAGGTATCCTTGATTATATCGACCGGATTCTGGCCAACTTCAACCTTAGCGACCACCGTCGATATCATTTGATGGACCTGGTCATAGGAATACACCCCACATAACTCCTCTACCCCCACCGATCCCCTTATCGCACTTTTGGATAGGTCGTTCCTTACCAAATCGACGATCATGATATTCTCTGCCCGTTCCTTCGGATCCTGTCCCAATCGATTTCTTAAGCCTTCATCCTCCCCAATATCGGCAGATCTTTTTACCGTACCTTTTATAGGCTGTGAAATGACCTTATTCCCTTGTTTTCTTAGATATCTTTCCGGGGAAGCCGACAATAGGTATTTATCGTCCAACTTCAGAAAGGTCGCAAAGGGCGCCTTGGAAATAGTGTTCAAGCGTTCGTAAGTCCCTAACGGGTCTATTCGTATGTCCTCCGCATAAAACTCCTGGCAAAAATTGACCTCATAGATGTCCCCCCTGTGGATATGCCCGAGCATTTCATGGGCTCCATGAAAATACTCGTCCTTGAAAATGCGCATTTTTATACGAATATCCTGTGTAGGCGCAATAGAAGCATACCCATGGTCTCCTTTTTGGATCAAACCAAAATCTTCCTCTATTTCATCGGCAACCATTTTCAAATAGTGGAATTCGACCTTTTTACCAATGATCTTGATGATCTTCTTAGGTTGGAAGAAGAACAGCTCTGGAAAATGGAGTTGGTCTGGATTGTTCGAGGAAAGATCCTCAACATCGTTCTTAAGGTCATAGGTCAGGTAACCGAATATCCAATCCTTGGTTTCCTTTTGATAGGCCTTCAAGTCCCCAAATGCCCCTACTGAATCGGTTTGCACCAAGGTAAGGGCGTCCACGGCCAAAATAGCATCGAACGAACTATAGTCAATGGTATGCCCATTGCTCTCCAACCAAACCGTTTCATAGAATTGTTGGGACCATTTTAGCATATGGTCCTTAAAGACCGATTCATCAGAAACCCTAAACGATTTTATAGTACGCAAAATGCTATGATTCTTGTAGAAATTTTTTTAAGGCATCTTTGTGGGCCTTATCCACCATTTCAATTTCATGGCCTTGGATCAAGGAGGATGTATACCCCATCAATTTGGAATTTATGGACGAGGGTGGATTGCTTCCTGCAAAAGCTAGTATGAACGACATAGTAATGATAGTTATAGTATTCGACCAAAAATACCGCAAATAACCACTAGATGCGAGTATTTTATTTAATTTTGCACACTAAAACATCTAAACACCCTGTTATTCAAGTATATGGAAAGTATCTATTTTACAAATACATTGAATATATTTTAAATCCCTCCCTTGGAAAAAAAAACTGCCAGATTATTCTTTATCGATGCCATGCGTGCTTGGGCCATACTGATGATGCTCCAAGGCCACTTTATCGATGGGCTTTTGGACGTTGCTTTCAAGGACAGCACCAATACGACCTATATCATCTGGAAATATTTCAGAGGTATTACCGCCCCGGTATTTTTTACTGTTTCCAGCTTTATATTCACCTACCTACTTATTAAGGTCCCTCAAAAAGGTTGGCAAAACCCTAGGGTGTCAAAGGGGATAAAGCGTGGTTTGCAATTACTGTTCATCGGGTATCTGTTAAGGTTGGATTTTCTGGGATTATTGTCGGGAAAGGTTTATGATGCTTTTTTCCTTGTGGATGTACTTCATTGTATTGGTCTTTCCCTATTGGGAATCATAGGAATCTATCTCTTGGCACAGAAAACGGGCAAGGCATTGTTTTCTGCCCTATTATTGGGGGCCACCTTGCTCTTATTCCTGTTTGAGCCCGTATATAAGGAATGGACTTTTGATTTTCTACCCATAGCCTTGGCCAATTTTTTCACTAGGGGCAATGGCTCGGTATTCACTTTTATACCTTGGTTCGGCTATGCCACATTCGGTGCCTTTTTGTCCGTTTTGTTCACTCGGTATAAGGGTCATGGGTTTTTGTACGAATATGCCATTCTATCATCACTCTTGATCGGCATCGTTTTGATCTTCTTTTCCTCCGATTTCTTTTTAGGGCTTTCCCTTTTGACCGGGACTGACCTTTTTGCCGCCATTGCAATGAACAATTACCTTTTCATAAGGTTGGGTGATGTGTTCCTTGTCTTTACCGTTTTCATGACCTTGAGAAAGCTGATGGCACACCCTACCCTACTAAAGATCGGCCAGAATACCTTAAGCATCTACGTCATCCATTTCGTTATACTATATGGTAGTTTTACCGGGCTTGGGCTTTATAGGTTCTTCCACCGGGAACTGAGTCCCACCGCTGCCATATTGGGGGCCATTTTTTTCATGGCCGTATGCTCCTTTACGGCTTTGCAATATGAAAGTAACAAGGTACAGCTTAAAAATGGCGTAATCCTGGCAACAAAACAGCTATACCGAAATGTACAACTTGGGTATGCGTTTTCCCAAAAACCGATTAAAGGATACCTATCCAAATTACTTAGGTCCATTGGGTGGACAAAAAATTAAATCGCTGTTCCTGACTTAAGTTTTATATTCCTTTAAGGATCAAATACATCGATTTTGATCCGCAATAAACCAAGACTGATGTAATACCCTCCTTTTTACACAGAAGCAATACTTGGTACACCCAAACCAAGATTCCCGTATAAAGTTACCCATATACCATAACCCACTTTCAGGGCAATGGAGAACTCTTCCAATAGGGTTTAAACCATGCCCTATACATGTATGGCCCTGTCCCCGGTAGCTGCCAAGGCAGCCTCTTTGACCGCTTCGGAATACGTAGGGTGTGCATGGCTCATTCTGGCGATATCCTCGGCAGACGCCCTAAACTCCATGGCAGTGACCGCTTCACTGATCAAATCGGCACAACGTGCCCCGATCATGTGCACACCAAGTACCTCATCGGTATTGGCATCGGCAAGGATCTTCACAAAGCCATCAATATCCATACTGGCACGTGCACGCCCTAGGGCCCGCATTGGGAACTGGCCTACTTTATATGCGGTACCGGCTTCCTTTAATTTCTCTTCCGTTTTTCCCACTGCGGCAACCTCTGGCCAAGTATAGACAACCCCTGGAATCAGATTATAATCAATATGTGGCTTTTGACCTGCAAGGATCTCTGCTACCATTGTACCTTCCTCTTCTGCCTTATGGGCCAGCATGGCACCACGGACTACATCGCCAATAGCGTATATATTCGGAACATTCGTCTGTAAGTGGTCATTAACGGCGATCCTACCACGATCATCCATTTCAACACCTGCTGCCCCAACATTCAAACCTTGGGTATAGGGGTGTCTGCCAACCGACACCAAACAATAATCCCCTGTAAGGGACACTTCATTACCTTTCTTGTCATCAGCCTTTACAATGACCTCCCTACCCTTGCGCTCAACGGATTTCACCTTATGGGACAAGTTGAATTTCACCTTTTGCTTTTTCATTGACTTCATCAATTCCTTGGACAAACCGGCATCCATCGTAGGAATGATCCGATCCATATACTCGATGACCGAAACCTCTGAACCTAGGCGTTTATATACTTGACCCAACTCCAAACCGATAACCCCGCCACCGATAACGATCAAGTGCTTGGGAATCTCCTTAAGCTCCAAAGCCTCTGTAGAGGTAATGACCCGCTCCTTGTCCAAGGTGATAAAAGGTAAGGTCGAAGGTTTTGAGCCCGTAGCTATAATGGTGTTCTTAGCCACTATCGTTTCCTTTTTGGCACCACTCTTTGCTATATCAATATGAGTGGCATCCTTAAAGCTACCGATACCTTCATAGGTATCGATCTTATTCTTCTTCATCAAGAAATCGATCCCTTTGGTGGTCATATCCACAACACCCTGTTTCCGGGCTATCATTTGCTTTAAATCGACCTTTATTTCCCCTGGTACCTCAATACCGTGTTCCTGAAAATGTTTTATGGCACTCTCGTAATGGTGGGAGGAATCGAGCATTGCTTTTGAGGGGATACAGCCTACGTTCAGGCAAGTACCACCTAAAGTACTGTATTTTTCGATAATCGCTGTTTTCATTCCAAGTTGGGCGCAACGAATCGCTGCAACATATCCGCCAGGACCAGAGCCGATTACGGCCACATCATATTCAGTCATAATAGTCTTTGATTTTTATATGTGACAAAATTAGCACTATTTTCCGATCTTAAAGGGGAATTCCAGTCGTATGCTTCACTTCGTTGATCACAAATGAGCTTTGTGTACTCCCTATATGGTCAAGAGCCGTGAGTTTGGTCACCATAAAATCCCTATACGCCTCCATATCACGAACGTAGATCTTTAAGATATAGTCATAATCGCCACTTATATGGTAACACTCTACCACTTCCTCCAACCCTTGTACCTCCTTTTCGAACTGTAGCACGTAGGGTTTGGCGTGTTGTATCAATTTAACATGGCAAAGTACGACAAAGGCCTTACCGACTTTTGCCTTATCTATAAGGGCGACATACTTTCTGATCATCCCGGATTTTTCCAAACGCTTGATACGCTCATAAACAGCCGTAACGGAAAGATTCAAATCATTTGCATATTCCTTTGTTGTCCTTTTACTATTCTCTTGCAACAAACCAAGAAGTCGACTATCGGTTTTATCAAATCCCATTTGGAATATTTTTCGTTTAATACGTGTTCCTTCCCTAATAAATAAATAATTATTCTAAATTAATGCTATTTAATAGTTTTATAATCCAAGTATAGGATATTTTATTGAATACAAAACACCTTAATTGTAAATTTAGTGTTCAAAACACCATTCTTATGAAAAACAAGGCATCGGATAATTTACAGGATCTACAATATTTTGGTGAATATGGAGGCGTTAACCCTTCAATATCGGATTCATCAACCTATACGTTCCTATCAGCAAAAAAAATGTTCGACACCTTCGAGGGAAATACGGAGGGTTGCTATCTATACACACGACATTCCTCCCCTTCCAACCTATATTTGGGCGAGGCCTTAGCGGCACTGGAAGGAACCGAGACCGCCAATGTTACCGCTAGCGGTATGGGGGCGATTACAGCGGTTACGTTGCAATTATGCGATACAGACGACCATATCGTGAGCAGTAGGACCATTTATGGGGGGACCTATGCCTTTATGAAGAACTTCCTTAAGAAATTCAACATAGCGACTTCCTTTGTTGACATAACCAATCTGGAAGCTGTCGAAAATGCCATAACCCCAAAAACGAAAATGATCTATTGTGAGGCTGTGAGCAACCCTTTATTGGAGGTTGCCGATATCAAGGCCCTATCGGGTATAGCAAAAAAGCACGGAATCCCATTAGTGGTCGACAATACCTTCTCCCCCCTTTCGATCTCACCTGCAAAGCTTGGGGCCGAAATCGTAATACATAGTCTGACAAAATTCATCAATGGCTCAAGTGACTGTGTTGCTGGGGTGATCTGTGGCACAAATGAATTTTGCCTTGCCTTAAAAGACGTTCATAGTGGCGCCGGTATGTTACTGGGCAGTACCTTGGACAGTCTTAGGGCGGCTTCTATCCTGAAGAACATGCGGACACTACATATACGCATGAAGAAACATAGCGAAAACACCCAATATCTAGCAGGGAATTTCGAAAAAGACGGGCTACGGGTGGTGTACCCTGGTCTGGAATCCCATAAAGACCATGAAAAACTAAAAAGATTCATGAACCATGAGTATGGTTTTGGAGGACTCATGACCATCGATGTTGGGTCGTTGGACAAGGCCAATGCCCTTATGGAACTCATGCAAAATAGGAAATTGGGCTATTTGGCCGTAAGCCTTGGTTTTTACAAGACCCTTTTCAGTGCCCCCGGAACATCCACTTCCTCAGAGATTCCGTTGGAAGAACAAAAACAAATGGGGTTGACCGATGGATTGGTCCGTTTTTCCATAGGACTTGACAATGATATCGAAAGGACTTACAACATGATGCGGGAATGCATGGTAGAACTTGATATTCTTTGACCTAAAACAACAGTGGTTTAACACCCTTTTACTTTTGGACTTGCAGAACAAGTGGTAAAATCGTAATATTACGAATAAACCAAAACCAAACCAATGCAAACAAACAACCCTAATGAACATAGAGAGGATGAGCATATTGTGGACAATAAGGAGCTGAGTATCTGGAAAGCACTTATTCCCGTAATTACATTGGTGGGTATGCTTGCCTATAACGTTTATGTCTTTGGGGACGAGGCCATTGGGGGCTCCAATCAGTTCATACTCTTGCTCGGTGGTGCCGTAGCGGCCATTGTTGGTTTCCTTAACAAGGTGAGCTACAAACAGATGTTGGACGAAGTGTCCGAAAATATAAGATCGACCACTGGGGCCTTACTTATCCTACTATTGGTAGGATCCTTGGCCGGTACATGGCTGATAAGCGGTATCATTCCCGGAATGATATATTATGGACTTCAAATATTGAATCCGACAATATTTTTGGCAGCGTGTATTATCATCTGTGCCGTCATATCCATTGCAACAGGGAGCAGCTGGACAACTTCGGCAACCGTTGGTATCGCATTGATCGGTATTGGTGAAGCCCTGGGGATCTCATTGGGCATGACCGCGGGTGCCGTGCTATCAGGAGCCTATTTCGGCGATAAGATGTCCCCTTTGAGCGACACGACCAATTTGGCCCCCGCCATGGCCGGAGGCAATCTATTCGACCACATAAAGTACATGACCTATACGACCGTACCTACCATAACGATCACCTTATTGGTCTTTATTATCCTTGGGTTTATCATAGATACTACCGGTTCGGCCGATACCGCTTCTATATTGAACGATATAGACTCGACCTTCAATATCAATGGCTGGCTCTTTTTGGTACCGGCTGCCGTTATATTCCTAATCATTAAAAAAACACCCCCATTGGCCGCTTTATTGATCGGCACGATCCTAGGGGCTATTTTTGCACTTATCTTCCAACCAGATATTGTCGCAGGATTGACCAACTCAAAAAACCTGACCTTTGAATCAGGTTACAAAGGTGTCTTAATGGCCATAACCGTCAAAACCAATGTGGCGACCGATAATCCCGCATTGAACGACCTATTCACAGGCAAAGGCATGGAAGGGATGTTAGGTACCATTTGGCTTATTATATGCGCGATGTTCTTTGGGGGGGTCATGGATGGTATCGGGGCCTTGTCGCGGATCACAAAATCACTTCTGCACATGGCAAAAACCACCTTCGGTCTGTTTGCCAGTACCGTCGGTAGCTGCATAGCCCTCAATATTACGGCCTCTGACCAATATCTGGCCATCGTTGTCCCCGGGAAAATGTTCGCAAAAGCCTATTCCGATAGGAATCTTGCTCCGGAAAATCTAAGTCGCACCCTTGAGGACTCGGGAACGGTCACATCGGTACTGATTCCGTGGAATACCTGTGGAGCGTATCATAGTGGGGTGTTGGGTGTTGGAGTGGGCGAATACCTCCTATATGCCATCTTCAACTGGCTCAGCCCTATAATGACCCTTGTTTTCGCTGTTTTCCATATCAAGATAAAGCAATTGGCCAAAACCCTTTGAACCCCTAATTGAAAAAACCAAAAAACCAGATTGCGAAGTCCGTGATCCAATCTCTTGTTTTTTGCCAAACCAACACGGATTCATTCATTTTTGTCCTATTTTTACAAAAACAACCCTTTTCATCCTTAAGTATATACAATAATTATACAAGTATTGATTTTACCAATAAACAATAGGTTGGATTATACAAGTTGTGATGTAATTTTGCAAAAGAATCAATAAACTTAAAAAATATCATATATGGCCTTTGTAGGGAAAAAATTTCCGGATTTAGATGTAAACGCAATGAATGAAATGGGTGACACCTTCAAACTTAATGTTTTGGAAGAAGCCCAAAAGAACAACAAAAAGGTATTGCTTTTTTGGTACCCAAAGGACTTTACCTTTGTTTGTCCTACCGAATTACTTGCCTTTCAGGACTCCTTAAAGGAATTCGAAAAAAGGAACACAGTGGTTATAGGTGCTTCCTGTGATACGGCCGAAGTACACTTTGCATGGTTGAATACCGCAAAGGACAATGGAGGTATCGAAGGGGTGACTTACCCTATATTGGCCGACAGCAACCGAAACCTTGCCTCTACCTTGGGTATATTGGATATAAGCAATGAGCAATATAACGAGGAAACGGGAGTGGTTACCGTTGACGGAGACAATGTTACCTATAGGGCCACATATTTGATCGATGAGGAAGGTACTGTCTTTCACGAAGGCATCAACCACATGCCATTAGGAAGGAATGTGAAGGAATTTTTACGTTTGATCGATGCCTATACCCACGTTCAGGAAAAAGGTGAGGTCTGCCCTGCCAACTGGGAAGAAGGCAAGGATGCGATGACCGCCGATAGAAAAGGGGTGTCCGAGTATCTGTCCACACATTCCTAGCAACAGTGGAAATCAGGCAATGGTTTTATATAAAATAAGCCATTGCCCGATTTCCGTTTTTCATCACTAATAAAACAATCGTATGCTTATAGAATTGGAAAAGGATAATTTAGATGAAATCATCGCAGAAAATAAAAATGTTGTGGTACAGTACTCGGCAACATGGTGTGGCAATTGCCGAATCATGAAACCGAAATTCAAAAAAGAAGCCTCAACGAATGAAGACACCACCTTTGTCATAGTCGATGCCGAAAAATTCCCGGAATCAAGAAAATTGGCCAAAGTCGACAACCTCCCTACTTTTGCCGCATTCGTAAATGGGGAGTTGAAGAACCAGGTCCAGACAAACAAATATGATGTCTTAAAAGAATTGATCAATGAAATTACCGGTAATTAAACATTTGACCGGCTTTATTGAGGAGAACGATGAGGACTATATCATCGAGACCCTTGAGACGCTTGAGGCGCTTACCGAAGTGCCCTCATTAAAGGACGGGGAACTCGATGTCATCGGCGAGATCATCTCAAATATGTATGGGGCACTCGAGGTAAACAAAGCGATAAAGGAAGGCAAGGACAAAAAGGAGGCCTTGAACGAGTTCATGAAGCGTGTTATGGGATCCATTGATTCCTAGGGTAACCTTATATAGGAAATAAAGTCCGCACCACCTTTTTTGGTACGGACTTTTTTATTTGACAATCATTCCTTTTTCAAGTATATATTCTTTAATTTCACCATTCATATTAAAATAGAATATTATGGCTACCGTAACAATCAAAGGAAACGAAATACATACTATTGGCAATTTACCATCCAAGGGTAGTGCTGCCCCCGATTTCAAATTGACCTTGAGCGACCTTTCCACCCGTTCACTATCGGAATACGAAGGCAGGAAATTAGTCCTTAATATATTCCCAAGTGTAGATACAGGTACTTGTGCGGCTTCCGTACGACAATTCAACAAAGAAGCCGCTGAATTGGAAAACACCATCGTACTCTGTATTTCCAAAGACCTTCCGTTTGCCCAGGCCCGTTTCTGCGGTGCCGAAGGGATTGAAAACGTAGTAATGCTATCCGATTACAAGGATGGTAATTTCGGGAAGGCCTATCAAGTCGAATTTACCGATGGCCCATTGCAAGGTCTTTTGTCCAGGTCGGTTGTTGTAATCGATGGGAAAGGCAATGTGGTTTACTCGGAACAAGTAGCCGAAACTGTTGATGAGCCTAACTATAAGGCTGCCTTGGCGGCATTGATGGATGCATAGGCCTAAGGAACCCTTTGTTCAAAATAGAATCCGCAGTGTGGGCTTCGCCCTTAAAGGGGCATTGCTTTTGATAAGGACAGAGGCAAGTATAAAAATCCAGGTGTTCATCGCTTTGGTGGTAACCGTTGGCGGATTCTATTTTGATATATCCCCTACGGAGTGGATACTTCAGGTTTTCGCGATTTCCCTGGTTTTGGGCATTGAAGGATTGAATACCGCTGTTGAAAAATTATCCGATTTTGTACAGCCCGAATTCGATGGGAAAATAGGCTTTATCAAGGACATCTCCGCTGGAGCCGTTATGCTGGTATCGATCGGTGCGGGTATTATCGGAATGATTATCTATATACCAAAAATTTTTTAAAAACATTCATCGCTTTGGCTTAGGGTGTAAATTTGTATTTTTGCGCCAAGAATCATTCTATTAATGGCAAAGAAAGGGAGAAAATCAAAACCTAAGACCCCAAAAAAGGGTTTATCGATATCCAATCAAAATAAAATCATCCTGGGAAGTCTTTTGATTCTTTTCAGTATGGCCTTGTTCTTCTCTTTTGTGTCATTTTATTTTACATGGCAGGACGATCAAAGTCTATTGACCGAGTTTGCCGATCGGAATGAACAGGCCAAAAACCTTTTGAACAAATTCGGGGCAAGTGTAAGCCACTTGTTCATGTATAAAGGGTTTGGGCTGGCATCGTTTATATTTCCGTTCCTACTCGGTTACACAGGGCTATACATGTTCCTAAACCTTAAAGGGGAAGGATTGCTGAAAAAATGGATATGGGGATTGGTCTTTATCATCTGGATATCGATCAGCCTTGGTTTCTTTGCTGTTGACAAACCCTTATTAGGCGGTATCATTGGTTACGAGATGAACGATTTCCTTCAAGACTATGCCGGTAAGATCGGGGTATTGTTACTTCTTTTATTCGGGCTGACCTTTATTTTGGTCCGGTTGTTCCATTTTACACCAGAAGGACTTGCCAATTATTTTAAGGCCAAAAGAAAATCCATTTCCTCAGGATTCAAGACCAATACGGAAGAGGGTACGGATTCCATTGATTTTGAAAAAGAGGATGAGGTCCCGGTCATTCCCGACCCCTATACCCACAAAAATGACATCCCTCCCATAGAGAAAGAAAATACCATCGATGATTTCGAGGTCAATGTGCTGACCGAGGAAGTAATCGAGGATGATATCCTGGCCATGGAGATAGAGAAAATAGTCGAGGAACAGGAAGACACCAATGCCCTTGCCAATAAACTAGTCGATGATTTTGGGGAATTCGACCCTACATTGGAACTGGGCAATTACAAGTTCCCTACTATCGACCTTCTGGAACAACACGGCAAAACAAGCGGAATAACCATAAACCAAGAGGAGCTTGAGGAGAACAAGAACAAAATTGTCGATACCTTAAAGAACTACAAGATAGGTATCGCGCAAATCAAGGCCACCATTGGCCCAACGGTCACCCTTTATGAAATCGTACCCGAGGCCGGGGTACGCATCTCCAAAATAAAGAACCTGGAAGACGATATCGCCTTATCATTGGCCGCTTTGGGTATTCGTATCATCGCCCCTATCCCAGGCAAGGGCACCATCGGTATTGAAGTCCCCAACAAGAATCCAACAATGGTATCAATGCGATCGGTCATTGTATCAAGTAAATTTCAAAAGGCGGAAATGGAATTGCCCATTGCCTTCGGGAAAACGATAAGCAATGAAACCTTTATTGTCGATTTGGCCAAAATGCCCCACATGCTTATGGCAGGTGCAACAGGGCAGGGTAAATCGGTAGGGTTGAACGCGGTAATCACCTCCCTCCTCTACAAAAAACATCCAGCGGAAGTTAAATTTATCCTGGTAGACCCCAAAAAGGTGGAACTTACGCTTTACAATAAGATCGAAAGGCATTTCCTGGCCAAACTCCCGGATTCGGAAGAAGCCATTATTACCGACAATACCAAGGTAATCAACACCCTGAATTCCCTTTGTATAGAAATGGACAATAGATATGAACTATTGAAATTGGCCATGGTACGGAATATAAAGGAATACAATACGAAATACAAAATGCGTAAACTGAACCCGAATGACGGGCATAAATTCTTGCCCTATATCATTTTGGTCATCGATGAGTTTGCCGATTTGATCATGACCGCGGGCAAGGAGGTCGAGACCCCGATTGCACGTTTGGCACAATTGGCAAGGGCCATTGGCATTCACTTGATTATCGCTACCCAAAGACCATCGGTAAACGTAATCACAGGTATCATCAAGGCAAACTTCCCTGCCCGTATCGCCTTTAGGGTCACCTCCAAGATCGATTCAAGAACCATTCTAGATGCCCAAGGAGCCGATCAATTGATCGGGCGTGGGGATATGCTGTTTACCCAAGGTAATGAGGTTACCCGCTTACAATGTGCTTTTGTGGACACTCCCGAGGTTGAGAAAATAACGGCATACATCGGTTCGCAAAGGGCTTATCCCGAAGCGCATGAATTGCCCGAGTACCTTGGCGAGGATTCTGGCACAAATATTGATTATGAGATAAGCGAAAGGGATGCCATGTTCAGGGAGGCGGCAGAGGTCATCGTAATCGCACAACAGGGATCTGCCTCATTGTTGCAACGAAAACTAAAACTAGGGTACAACCGGGCAGGACGTATTATCGACC
This sequence comes from Maribacter sp., assembly GCA_002749285.1. Taxonomy (GTDB): domain Bacteria; phylum Bacteroidota; class Bacteroidia; order Flavobacteriales; family Flavobacteriaceae; genus Maribacter_A. Next base: position 68,635 of record PDPR01000015.1, on the reverse strand, counting down.
AGTTGGAGTCCGCAGGTATTGTTGGACCTTTCGAGGGTAGTAAGGCCAGACAGGTTTTAGTACCCGATATGATAGCATTAGATCAATTATTGAATAACGAGTTAAAGTAAATTTAATGAAGAAGATATTTTTAATTACAGTTGCATTTTTAGCCCTAAATATTTCAAATGCCCAGAATTCGGAAAAAGCAAAGGCACTTTTGGACGAAGTCTATAACAAGGTCGAAGGGTATGACAATATCTTTGTGGACTTCAGGTATGTCCTCAACAACAAGGAAGCCGGCATCAATGATGAGACAAGAGGTGATGTCACCATGCAAGGGGACAAGTACCTTGCCAACTTTTTTGGGGCACAACAACTCTATGACGGCAAAAAGGTATATACCATAGTCCCCGAGAACGAGGAAGTTACCATTGAGGAGAAATCAGATGATGGGAACACCATCACCCCTTCAAAAATGTTGACCTTCTATAAGAAAGGACACACCTACAAATGGGATATCCTTCAGAACGTGCAAGGGAAAAAAATACAATTCATTAAATTGATTCCTATTGATACCAATACAGAGATAAAATACATTCTATTAGGTATAGATGCGGAGACCAAACACATTTACAAGGTAATCGAGACAGGCAAAAATGGCACAATGACGACCATAACTGTTAATTCTTTTAAAACAAACCAACCTTTATCGAAAACCTTATTTACATTTGACGAGAACAAGTACAAAGACGAAGGCTACTACATTATAAGAAATTAAGGTTTTGGTTATGGCCTTGGAGGACAGTACAACCTTGCCTCTTATGTTGGACCATATCGGGTAAGTGCCGTTTTTAGGTTACAGGGCAATGTTTTAGTTTATGGAGATTGACATTATCGTAGGTTTTATTTAAATTAACATTACTATATTGAAAATTCTAGATCGGTATATTTTATCGAGATTCCTTTTTAATTTTTTCAGTTCGTTTGTGATATTGATGTTCATCTTCATATTTCAGACGATTTGGCTTTTTATAGATGATTTGGCCGGCAAGGGTCTCGACATCATCATTATAGGCAAGTTCCTTTTTTACCTAATGCCCAATTTAACCGAAAAGGTACTGCCGTTAACGGTCTTACTATCTTCCATACTGACCTTTGGGACCTTAGCGGAAGACTATGAATTCGCAGCCATGAAGGCCTCTGGTATTTCCTTGCAGAGGGCTATGTTGAGCCTCATTGTCTTTATCACCTTCCTAGGGGGTGTTACATTCTATTTCGCGAACATCGTGATACCTGCCTCCGAACAGAAAATATACAACCTACGTCGGAACATAGCCAAGGTAAAGCCTGCCATAGCCATTGTCGAAGGCGCATTCAGTGATTTTGAGGATGCCGACATGAATATAAAGGTCGATAGGAAATATGGTGAGAACGATCGTTTTCTTGAGAATATAACCATTCATTTGAAAACCAAGACCAAGGTAAACTCAACGGTTATAAAGGCCAAGACCGGAGAGTTGAAAAGCAGTGAAACCTCCGATATTCTACAGTTGGTGCTATATAACGGACATTATTACCGTGATCTGGAAAAGAGTACCACCAAGGGCAAGAACAAGTATCCTTTCGCCAATGCGGATTTTGAGACCTATACCATGAATATCGACCTATCAGGGTTCAATAATGTTGATATGGATGAGGAACGGGACGTCAGTACCGAAAAAATGAAAAATGTATCCCGACTCACCAAGGACATAGATTCATTAAAACAGGACAACCTTAGGATCGTCGGGGCCTTTTCAAAGAACATACAAGGCCGTATGGGAGCCTTTGTCAAAACAAAAAAAGATTCCTTATTACCCCCTGAACTAGAAAAAATAAAGGCAAGGATAAAAAATGATACCGTTAAGAAAGATAGTATCACATCCATTAAAGACATGATAAACCTTTATCAGGACTGGCAAAAAGTACAGATCGTGACCACTGCCAAAACGAATGTCTCAAACTTAATGACCTCTATTAAGGGCAAAAAGAATGAGTTGGCCAAACGCTATGAGATATACAACAGACATATTTTGGCATTACATAAAAAATATGCCTTGGCCCTCTCCTGTATCATCCTGTTCTTTGTTGGTGCCCCGTTGGGTGCCATTATACGCAAAGGGGGCATTGGACTCCCAATGGTCATTGCGATCATTCTGTTCCTCACCTATTATTTTATCGGGGTTTTTGCAGGGAACTATGCCAAAAAAAATGAGATACATCCAATTATCGGGGCATGGTTATCCACCATGATAATGTTACCTTTGAGTATAGTCCTGACAAAAAGGGCAACTGCGGATCGGGGATTGATGAACTTGGATGGGATGGTTGAATTCTTTCAGAAAATATTCAACAAGAAAAAGAAAGGAAAAGAAACAGTTACGACATGAGACCGAGATGAAAAAAAACATACGACTAGACACCATTGAAGAGGCTATAGAGGCCATCGGCAAAGGGAAAGTAATCATTGTTGTAGATGATGAAAATCGCGAAAACGAAGGGGATTTCATCGCAGCGGCCGAAAAAGCCACCCCCGAAATGATAAACTTCATGGCCCAGTATGGACGTGGGTTGATCTGCGCCCCATTGATCGAGGACAGGTGCAAGGAATTGAATCTTGACATGATGGTACAGCACAATACCGTATTGCACCAAACCCCGTTTACGGTTTCAGTGGATCTGATAGGGCATGGTTGCACCACGGGCATCTCGGTACATGACCGTTCCAAAACGATTCTGTCCTTGGTCGAGGACTCCACAAAACCCCATGACTTAGGCCGCCCTGGGCATATTTTCCCGTTAAGGGCAATGAGTGGTGGCGTTCTTCGTAGAACAGGCCACACAGAGGCCTCGGTCGACCTTGCAAGGTTGGCCGGACTTAAGCCTGCCGGCATATTGGTCGAGATACTGAATGAGGACGGTACCATGGCCCGTTTGCCAGAATTGATGAAGGTGGCACGGAAATTTGATTTAAAGATCATTTCGATTGAGGACCTTGTTGCTTATCGTATGGAAAACGATAGCCTTATTGAAAAGAAAGAGAACTTTGAGATCACTACCCGATTCGGCAAATTCAAGCTACACGCCTATCAACAAACAACGAACAACCAGATCCATATTGCATTGACCAAAGGAAGCTGGAAGTTGGGTGAACCTGTTTTGACCCGTATCAATGCCACATTGGTGAACAATGATATATTGGGAGCCTTGACCAATAATCCCGACGAGAAGCTACAACATATATTCAAGGCCACGAATGATGTTGAAAACAGTGCCTTTGTCTTTATCAACCAGGAAACCCAATCCCTGAACCTTTTAAATAGGCTGTCCGAATTGAAAAAATTACAATCAGAAGGTATTTTCGAAGCACCAAAGATCGAGATGGACACAAAGGATTTTGGTGTTGGGGCCCAAATCCTGCACGACCTTAAGATTTCCAAAATAAGGTTATTGACCAATACCCAACAAACCAAACGTGTTGGCATTGTTGGCTATGGTCTGGAAATCGTGGATTACGTCAACTACTAACCCCCTTTTAAAAAAACTACATAAGCCCCCTTAAAACAGTTGCCATCTTTGTGGCCCGTTCTTGGGCTTCCGTCCCTGACCAACTTAATTTGACCAAACAGGAGATATTCCGTTGAATCCACTTGTCCGATTTGGAAAAATCGGCCTGGGTATAATCGGGCAATTGGTCCTTTACCTCCTGGGGTAGGTTACCCAAAGACCCCATGTGTGTCAAATGCCCCCATTTGCGGTAATAATGCCAATTGTTGTCGTACCAATAAAAGCAACCATCCACACCCGCTTCGGAAAGGGCTTTTTGTGCTGTTCGCGCCTTTTCCCCATCGGGCAGAAAAAAACTTAGAAAGGAATAATTACCAACACCACCTTCGGGAACCGTTCTAAAGGTTATTCCCCCAACCTCTTTCAAGGTATTTTTCAAAATGGTATAATTACGTCGTTGAATACCAATAAATTCATCCAACCTGCTTAATTGTGCCACACCCACGGCTGCATTAAGCTCTGAAATACGATAATTATACCCTAGGAAAGGATGGCTCTCCGCCCCCCTATCCTTTCCAATATGGTCATGGCCGTGATCGGAATAATGATCTGCATTCCTGTAATAGCTTTCATTGTCCGTAATCAATGCCCCTCCCTCTCCACATGTAACGGTCTTTACATAATCGAAAGAGAAACAACCCAGGTCACCGATACTTCCAAGCGGTTTTCCCTTATAACTACCGCCTATGGCCTGACATGCATCTTCCAACAACAATAACCCATGGGCCTTACAGATCTGCTGTAACTTACCCAGATCCGCCATAGAACCACACATATGTACGGGCATAACGACCTTGGTCCTTTCTGTGATGGCCTTTTCGACAGATTCGGGATCTAGGGTAAGGGTATCATCAATATCGACCAATATAGGGATCGCCCCCAAAACCAAAACAGCTTCAAAACTGGCGACGAATGTAAAGGTGGGCAATATGACCTCATCCCCTGCCCCTACACCGGCACTGGCCAAGGCCACGGTCAATGCCGCCGTCCCACTACTTACCACATGGGCATGCTTGGTCCCCATACGTTGCTCTAGGGCCGATTCCAATTCCTTTGCCTTCCATTGGCCCTGACGCATCCCGTCAAAACCATAACGCATTAGGATTCCGGTGTCCAGCACATTTTGCACTTCCTTTTTTTCTTTTTCCCCAAAAAACTCAAATCCAGGCATACCAATTTATTTTTTCAACTTCAATCAAATATTTCAATAACGCTTTCCGCTACATTCTTTCGTACCTTTTTCATCTTGGAAAAGGGGTCGTTACCAGATCTGTACCCTATCGGCAATACCAATACCGGTGCCAGGCCTAGTTTCCCCAATCCCAATATCCTATCGTAATCCCCTGGTAGGAAACCTTCCATGGGACACGAATCAATTTCCTCCAAGGCGCAATAGGACAACAGGTTGCCCAATGCCAAATATGCCTGGTTGGTAGCCCATATCCTGATATCCCCGGGTTTTTTCTTCTCGAAATCCTGAACCAAAAAACCCCTAAATGGTTTTAATACAGTGTCATTGGTACCCCTTACCTCCTTTACCAGGTTGAAATATTGGTTAATATATTCTGCATTGATACTCTTCTCTATACAGATAACCAATACATGGGAGGCATTTTCAACCTGACGTTGGCCATAGGAACAGGGGACCAATTTCTTTTGTATCCCCTTGTTCTGCAACACTACCATTTTTATGGGTTGCAGACCGTATGATGTCGCTGTTAGGTTAAAGGCCTGTTTTATCCCATCGATCTTTTCTTTGGGCAATAACCGCCCTGGGTCGAACTCCTTAACGGCATAACGCCATTTTAAATGTGCAATACTTTTTTCCATCAATAACTTTTTATCAATCAATTATCCCTAAAGGTCAAAAAACCATAGTTTAACCGCCATAATGGATACCATTATGACCAGGAAGGTCTTGATGAACCCATCCCCCCTGTTCACCGATACCCTACTTGCCAACCAGGCACCGGCACCGTTCCCTATCGCCAAAATGAATCCCATTTTCCAATTTACCTTATCATTCAAGGCGAATACCGCCAAGGCCGAAAGCGTATAAATGAATACGACGACCACTTTAGTGGCGTTCGCCCGAACCAATGTCATTTGACTTACGAAATGTAAAAAAAGTATCATTACGAAACCTAGGCCCGCATTGATAAAACCACCATAAATCCCAAAAAAGAAGAAAGAGACGGTACCGATCCAGAGGTACTTTCCCGTAATACGTTCCTGTAGGGCCTCCAATCGTATCTTAGGCTTAAAAACAATGACAAGTACCACAAGCACCATTACTATGGCCAGTATCTTATTAAAAGTCCCCCCACGGATGTCCACCGCAATATATGCCCCTATAATGGCCCCCAATAGGGCCGACATGCCCAGATAAAGGTTAAAAGGGAATGTTGAAACCTGTTTGCTCTTAAACCCTGATGCGGCCAATGCCGTCTGTACCACAATGGCCACCCTATTGGTTCCGTTGGCCACACTGGGCGGAAGTCCCAAAAATATCAAAACAGGCAAGGCAATCAGGGATCCCCCACCCGCCACGGTATTGATGAACCCAACGGTGAACCCCACCCCGATCAAAAGTACATAATGGTACCACGCTTCCATGATGCAAAAATAGCTTCTAGAATAAAATAATACCGGCTTTGTCGAAAATAATAATCCCTTTTCCCTTTTTGGAATTGAAAAAGGTTTCTATATTTGCATCCGCTAAGGAGAAATGGCAGAGTGGTCGAATGCGGCAGTCTTGAAAACTGTTGAGGGTCACACCTCCGGGGGTTCGAATCCCTCTTTCTCCGCAATAAAAAACCTTGACTTTCTAGTAATTAGATGGTTAAGGTTTATTTTTTTTACTGCCCATACCGTTGGAATCGGAATAAAGGGAAGCCATGGCTTCCCTTTATTCCTTGCCCTATACCATGCCCCACCCTTATACTTACCGGCCACTAGCTGCAAACTTCGCGGAATAGCCAATAAGGGTAAACTAAAGAAACACCTGTAAACTTACCCATACCCACCACTAGTTATAAACTAGCGGGAAGGGGGAACGACAACTGTTTTCGTTTTAGACACGGAACGGCTCATTGTAATCAAACAGGGGCCGGAACCATTCTTTATGCTCGACCACTTTTACAAGGTGATTGAAAGAAAAACGTTTTTTTACCCCCCAATACTTAATGGTATTGAACTCTATAAATGCACTTGATTCCCTCCATAATCAATTCCTTGGGAAACAACCCCACGACCAATAGCGAATGAACATGGCGTTTATGGGCTATTTTCATGAAAAAAGGGCAAAGCAAAGGCCATTTTGCCGACCATACCTATTCCATTATCAACCGGAAGGATGTTTTCAGGGTATCATCTGAATTTGTACCTACAAAAACCTCAAATTCCCCAGGTTCCGCAACAAAATCCAGATCATAATTGTAAAATTTAAGATCTTCGATCGATATTGAAAAGGTTATTGGCTTCGTCTCCCCTTTTTTCAATGCCACTTTTTGAAACCCTTTCAATTCCTTAACGGGCCTGGTAACTGTTCCGACTACATCACGAATATATAATTGTACAATTTCCTTACCATCATAATCCCCTGTATTGGTCACATCCACAGTTACTTCGATAGTATCGTCCTTATTCATTATATCAGAGCTTACCCTTAGGTTCCCATAATTGAAAGTAGTATAGCTCAAGCCATAACCAAATGGATAAACCGGCTTGTTCCTTTCATCAATATAGCCTGATGTGTATTTTTCAAATTCACCCTCCTTGTTCTGAATAGGACGCCCCGTGTTCTTATGGTTATAGAAAATCGGAACCTGCCCGACATTCTGTGGGAATGTGGCAGTTAGTTTTCCCGATGGATTGACATCCCCAAAAAGCACATCTGAAATCGCCAATCCTGCCTCACTTCCCGGAAACCAGACATTCAATATTGCAGGTACTGTCTTACTTTCCTCCTTTAAGGCTAAGGGTCTACCGGTAAACAATACCATGACCACAGGTTTACCTGTCTTCAACAAAGCCTTTAATAAATCCTTTTGGGCCTGGGGAATTCCAATATTGGTCCTGCTACTGCTTTCGCCACTAAATTCGGCCGACTCCCCTATAGCCGCAACGATCACGTCGGCCTTTGAGGTTATTTCCAAGGCCTCGTTCAATAGCGCCATATCGGATTTACCGTCCCTATCGATTTCTTTTCCAAACATAGTTGCCCTTTTCTCCAATTCGGCATCATAGGTCAAATTGCTTCCTTTTGCATATACTATATTGACCTTATCGCCGGCAACGTTTTTTATACCTTCCAAGAACGAAACAGACCTATCCTGTATGGTCGAGACGCTCCATGTACCTGCCATATTCTCTTTCGTATTCGCCAAGGGGCCCACAACAGCTATGGTCCCTGTCCTTTTTAATGGTAATAACCGATTTTCATTTTTCAATAAAACCATTGATTGCGAGGCTACTTCCCTTGCAAAATGCCGATTTTCATTAGTGAAGATCTCTGTCTTTGCCCTATTCACATCACAATATCTATAGGGATTGTCGAATAGCCCCAAATCATATTTGGCCTTTAATATCCTTCTTACGGCATTATCGATTTGAACCATCCTCACCTTCCCTTCTTCCAAAGATTTACCAATGGTAGTCAGAAAACCCTCACCTATCATATCCATATCAACACCCGCATTTAAGGCCAAGGCCGAGCTAGTTTGCAAATCACCCATTCCGTGGGCGATCATTTCATTTATTCCCGTATAATCAGTAACCACAAAACCTTTAAAACCCCATTGCTTCCTTAAAAGGTCCGTCAGCAACCATTTATTCCCCGAAGCCGGGATCCCATCAATTTCATTGAATGATGCCATTACGGTTCCTGCCCCAGCTTCTATTGCGGCCTTGTAAGGAGGTAAATATTCATTATACATGCGAATCCTGCCCATATCAACAGTATTGTAATCCCTTCCACCCTCGGAAGCACCATATAGTGCAAAATGTTTAACACATGACATGATCGTATTGTTTTTGGCCAGGTCGTCCCCTTGGTATCCACGAACCATGGCCCTTGCTATCTCACTACCTAAATAAGGATCTTCCCCAGCCCCTTCAGAAACCCTTCCCCATCGCGGATCTCTAGAAATATCGACCATAGGGGAAAAGGTCCAGTTGATACCATCCGCACTAGCCTCTATCGCGGCCATTCGGGCAGTTTTTTCTATCAATTGCATATCCCAGGAAGTTGACAGTCCCAAGGGTATTGGAAATGCGGTCCTATAACCATGGATGACATCCAGGCCGAATAATAATGGGATTTTCAATCGGCTTTTCGTCACGGCGACTTCTTGAACTTCCCTGATTTTTTCAACCGAGGTTATGTTCAGTAACCCACCGACCTTTCCTGCTTCGATTTTCCTGGCTACATTGGAGCTTTTCGTTTGTCCGGTTATAACATCCCCGGATCCCGATAAATTCAACTGCCCTATTTTTTCGTCCAAGGTCATTTTTTCCAAGAGTTCCTCTACTAGCGGAATGGTCCCTTGTGCTTGCGCCTTGGTTACGACAAGGCAAAAAAGTAATATGGTCAAATAATGTATGGTTCTGGATTTTTTCATTTTACTTGAATTATTCTATGGTTGTAATTTTTGATTTTCGCAAAACGCCATTTCCTTTAAAAACTCCACAACGATAAAGTAAATAGGTCTGGTCTGTATTCATAAGAATTGTAATAGGCGGATATTTCTTCCTAGCCTCGGGTCGCAAAGATATTCAGCAACACAAATATAACCAAGTGTCCCCGATTTTTCCCAATGATTTATTTTAAGTTCAAAATGCCAAAGCTACCTGCAAGCAGGGAAAAATGAACATTCAATAGGAAAAGCCCAATACATCCAATCCTTTTTGGATTTCTTCATTTTGCATGAATAAATTCCACAATAAACCTGACCTATGGTTTTCTATCATTACAATCTGTGGGCCTTGGTCAATGGCCAAGTATGCCTCTGCCACCCAATAGCCGTTCGATGGGCTAAAGGCATCATAAAACCCGGCAGGACCTAAAAGCTTATCCCTGTTTTTGTAAAAATAACGAAGTGCTTTCATCGATTCCTCAGGCGTATATGGCATAGAACTTATTGCGGCAGTGGGGGAAATTACCCCAGTGTCATTTGAAGGACTATGTGCATTATAGCCTATGCTCCCATCGTTATTTCGAGTATAACTTGCCGTAAGCCCCCAACAATCCTTTCCGTAACCGACGTAGTTCCTCGGATTTTCAACACAATAATTATTGTTTATTTTGGAATGGTTCACATTCACATCCCAATAATTCACATACTCATCCGACAGTGTTTTCGGATTTAATCCCAAATAGGAATAATGTGCCCAGAACAGAGGTCCGCCATAGGGTGCATTGCCAACATGATCTAATAATAAAGGGAGATTGTATTTAGTATCGGCCGATATGAAATCACCGTTAGAGGCCCATCCGTTATCATATACCTCCTTTATTATTGAATGGTCTGGAGACGCTGCTGCCAGAATATAAGTAACCAGAACTTCATTATATCCTTTCAGTTCAAGGTTGATCGCAAAATTATGGTTGGGGCTCCAATGCCAGTACAATGTGTTTTTATTTTGGGTATACCAGTCCCATTCCACCCCTTTCCAAAGGACATCCGCTTTATTGGATAGTGCTTTTTCGGTATCATTCCCGTTTTTAAAATACTCTTTTACACAGATAAGCCCTTGTACCAGGAATGCTGTTTCAACCAGGTCCCCGCCATCATCCAGGGCACTAAATGGTATTGCTTTGCCAGTACTGCCGTCCATCCAGTGTGGCCATGCCCCATGAAATCGATCTGCAGTATCCAAAAAACCGAATATTTTGTTCAGTCTTCCAATGGCCTGTTCTTTTGTGATGAAATTTCTTTCGATACCGACAAGAATGCCCATGAGTCCAAAACCTGTACCTCCTGTTGTTACCGTAAGTGGGTCATTTGACGGATTGGAAGGATGGTATCTTTCACGGGCTGCACCGGAATTACTTTCAGCAAAATCCCAAAAATACTTGAACGTTTCCCTTTGGGTCAAGTCCATTAAAGCCTCATCATCAATTGCGGGTTCATCTATTATGGGAGGATTTTCTTTCGGCCCATGAGGAAGTTCAGAAATACCGATAGGACCTGGAGTATCTTCGGATGAACATGCCGAAAGCACTAGAATGCAAAACAAAACCACAAGAAACTTACTCATTATTCAATGGCTTTAAAATTAAAATTCAATTTGCCCAACCCACGCCTAACATCCTTATTGTCCATAAATAATTTCCAGAACAGCCCACTTCTATAGTTCTCTATCATTACAGTAATCGGGCCTTGATCAATTGCCAAATACCTTGGCAGGCACCATTTGTGTTCTAAACTAAAGGCATCATATGGGCCATATCTGCCAATCAAGGAATCTTGCTCAACATAAATAAACCGTAGGAAATCCATGCTCTGTTCAGGGGTATAGGGCATGGATGACAATGCGGCAGTGGGGGAAATTACCCCAACATCCCTATCAGGGCGATGTCCAGCATATCCTTTCATGGAATAGCTGGAGGTCAATCCCCAACAGTTATCCCCATAATATTTATAATCTTTAGGGTTGTCAACTGCATATCTATAATGGATCATTGCATGGTTTTGATTTAATTTCCAATAATCCCCGTATTGATCGGAAAGCCCTTTCGGGTTTAATCCCAAATAAGAGTAGTGCGCCCAAAAGAGCGGTCCTACAGGGGATTCGCCATGTTCGTAATGGTCAAGTTGAGTCTTGAGACCATAGTAAACCGTATCTTGGCTTATTGCCCCTTTTCGCGCCCACCCTTGTTCATAAACCTCTTTTTTTATAGGATGCGTAGGGGATGCCGCCGCCAAAACATACATAATCAGTGCCTCATTATAACCTCTGACAGGAAAATTCATTTCCCAGCCATAATTGGGGGACCAATGCCAATAGAGTACATTTTGACCTCTTTGGGTATACCAGTCCCATTCAACTTCCTCCCAAAGTCTTTGTATGTTATCAGCAAGTTGTTTTTCCCGTTCATTCCCTTCCTTAAAGTACTCCCTTACGGTTAGCAATCCCTGAATTAAAAATGCGGTCTCAACCAAATCACCGCCATCGTCTTTGGCACTGAAAGGGACAACCTTCCCTGACGGCATTAACCAATGTGGCCATGCCCCATGAAAACGGTCTGCCTTGGTCAAAAATGTTATTGCTTTTTCGTAGTGTTCCAATGCTTGTTCACGAGTGATGAAATTACGTTCAACACCTACGAGTATGGCCATAAGACCAAAGCCAGACCCTCCTGTCGTTATGATGTCCCTGTCATGTGAAGGGTAAATACCGTCCATATGGATGCGCTCCCTAGCGAGGCCGGAAATCGGTTCGGCTCCTTCCCAGAAATAATTGAATGTCTGTTTTTGTACAGTGTCCAATAATGCTTCATTATCGGGAACAACAGAAATATCCGAAATATTCCCGGATGACTTCCTTTTAAAAGAATGACCGTTACAACCAACTAACAAAGATGCAACGGCCATCGTGATTAAAACAAACCTCATAAATGATATTATAAACCAACTCAAACCAACTTTGATACTATGTTCCTTTAGGCCAATACTAATCCATAATGGCCAATATTTCCTCAGGTGTCAAAACCTTGTCGAATAACAAAAGATCATCAATAAAACTATTATCGGATAGATGGTTCCAGCCCATGAAATTTGGAGCTCCTGACCCAATGGATAAAATTTCGCAATCGGCCCAACTAATGACTTTACCTGACATATCACCGGAATTTTCAACTGCAACCCCATTGAAATATATCTGTGTTACAGTTTCGGAAACCGTAAAAGCAATATGTATCCATTCACCTGCCGTGACGTCTATTACCCCACCATTGTTCCAAACATCACCGCCATCGGTACCAAGATGAAGTTTTATCCTTTGTTCATCAGCGTTTCCTTCCCTGAACAACCTAAACCCTGAGGTTAGTACATTATCGGTCCCGTCCATTGGCGGAGCGACTGTTAAAATCCCTGATCGATCTGGGTCTCCATTTACTTTATACCAGAATGCACCGCTAAATTGATCGTTGAACAGGCCATTGATCGGAAAAGTAAGATAAGAATCCGCTGCACCTGCATAGGAATCTGAACCTTTACTGCTATCTCCCGCAAAACCAGGTGTCCCTACAATGGTGGGTTCGGTATTGCTGTTCATTTCCGTATTGGCACCATCAAAAGGCATATAAAGGGTTGACCCAAAGTTTTTTGGGGTAAATTCACCACCAGCAACTTCAGCCACTTCTTCTGGAGTAAGTTCTTTGTTGAAAAAACGCAACTCATCAATGATACTTGTATCCGATCCATGTCCCCAATAATCAAAAGTGGGGCCACCAGACCCAATGGTAAATTCCTCACAGCCTGTCCAGTCGATAGGTGCCGCCATATCTGCCGACCTTACCTCTACGCCATTGAAATATATCTTGTTCTTGGTATCCGATATCGTCATGGTAATATGCACCCATTCCCCTGCCGTAGCATCAATGACATCACCATCGTTCCAAACGTCGCCTGAGCCAGTACCCACATTTAGTTTTATTCGTTGTTCACCTGCATTTCCTTCCCTGAATAAACGGAATCCTTGTAGACGGTCATCTGCATTATCACCAACGACTAATATACCAGCCCTATCCGGGTCTGTATTTACCTTATACCAGAACGAGGCACTAAATTGATCGCTTAAATAACTTGGGGCAGGATGTGTTAGGTATGAATCCATCGCTCCCAGATAGGCACCTTCCCCTTCATGGGAATCATCGGTTATCTGAGGCGATCCCACTTCGGTCGCGACAGTACTTCCCACTAAATTAACATAACCTCCCTCAAAAGGCATGTAAAATGATTCTCCATTAAATCGCGGTGTATAGGGATTGAACGAATTCAACATGACCTGGATATCAGTCTGTGTCAATGCCTTATTGAAAAAGCGCAATTCATCCAAATCGCTACTATCCGATAAATGGTTCCAATAACTGAAGGTTTCGCCACCAGATCCAATGGTGATCGATTCCGCACCGGTCCAATCAATCGGTGCGGCCAAATCGGCAGTATTCACCTGGTTTCCGTTGAAATAAATAACGCTTTGGGTCTGTGAAATCGTGAAGGCTACATGGATCCATTCACCAGCCGTAACATCGATTACCCCTCCATTATTCCAACTTTCACCATCTCCTGTCCCAACATTAAGTTTTATTCGTTGTTCATCTGCATTTCCCTCCCTGAACAGACGGAACCCTTGGAAACGATCATCCGCATCATCACCAACAACCAAAATACCGGCCCTATCAGGATTTGCATCGACTTTATACCAAAATGCGGCACTAAATTCATCGCTCAACAATTCTCCTGCGGGAAAAGTTATATAAGAGTCAGTAGTTCCTTTATAGGCACCTATCCCCGAATAACCCGAACTTGAAAATCCGGGCATCCCAATTTCAGTAGCGACCCCAAAGCTTATTTGGTCCCTATAGTCACCATCAAACGGCATATAGAAAGATTCACCGTCCAACATGGATACGTAGGGTGGTTCCTTTGAGAAATTTACTTCGACCGTAGTGGTCTTGCCTTCAATATCAGTGGCTTTAACGGTCAATTTATGATTTCCGTCAACTAGGTTGCCATAAGTGAATTCCTCCAAAACCCTACGATAGTCTTTAAAACTACTGAATTTGGCGATTTCCGTGCCATTGAGAAGCACTTCGATGCTAGCAATTTCAATATCATCGGTCACTTCCAAATCCACATCCAATGCGGTAACTTCCTCAAAGACCTTAATGGACAAACCTTCTGTTGGGGAATTAACGGTAATCTGGGGTGCAGTAACATCAGTACCTGGAGCAACTTCGGTAATGTCATCTATACCTTGGTCACAGCCGTATAAAAACAGAACGGCCAACCAGCTTGCGAATATGTGTTTTATTGTTTTCATCTTTCCAAAGTGTTAGTTGTCTAGTCGCCCAAAATCGGGAATTGATCTACTTGAGTCTGGGGATAGGGCAGGAAGCTCTTATCTTCGCTAAATGTCCTTCCATCGTAACTTAATTCGTCATACCTGCCTAATCGGAGCATATCAAAATAGCGTTTGCCCCATTCCATACCCAATTCAGCAAACTTCTCATCGATGATCTGGTCAAGGGTCACTCCTGACAAGGCGGGCATACCGGCTCTCTCACGGACTTGATTAACAGCTTGGTCCGCCGTCATACCTGAGCCTGAGGCTCCTTGGGCAAGTGCTTCGGCATACATTAGTAAAACTTCGGCATATCTTATTATACTATAATTTTTATTACTTCCATAACCAGTCCTACCAGGAATCAATTGATTAGAGGGCAAATAATGTTTTCCACTGGCGAATAATGCCCGGGCATAGTCATTAATTACATCACCATCGCGTGTTGTGTTGGAAACAAATGCTGGTAAGGTTGCATAGGCTGGATCTGTTTGAAGTTCTTCGATACCGCGATCGGTAAAGAGCACACTGGTCTCCAAACGTACGGTCTCACCTCTATCCAGCATGAATTTAATAAACTTCATACTTGGTTCATAGAAGCCCCAACCACTTGAAGCGCCTTCTACCGCAGGAGTCCAACCTTGTGGGCCATAAGGAGCATAAAGATGGCCCGAACGATCGCCTTCCCCTTGGCCAAAATCGGAATATTGAAGATCTAAAATACTCTCATCGCTTAATTTTCCTGGAATCTTGAACAGTTCATAAAAATCGGAATACAAATTAAATTTCCCAGAACTTATTATTTGTCCTGTCGCATCTGCCACTTCCTGATAATTCTTCAATTCCTGATTTGCCAAGGCCTTGACGGCCAATGCGGTATATCGAGTAACCCCTCCCGGAATATCAATACGCTCATTGGGCCGCACATTAGGCAAGAAAGGTATGGCTTCGTCCATTTGGTCGGAGATATGCTGCATAACCTCATCCTTTGTCGGCAAGACTTCCACATCCAATAGTTCATTGGTATTTGATGATTCCGGAATAAAAACATCACCCCAAACTTGCGAAATTTGAAAGAGCATCATGGCCCTAAGAACTTTTATCTCGGCAATATACTGGTTCCCTTTCCCAATGCCGGCCGCATCGGCAACTTCTTGGAATCTTGCAATCTGATCCATAGCGGTATGGGCGGAAATAATATCTACATATACATTTTCCCATAGTGAATTGTACATCCAATAATCCTTATTATAATTAAAGAGGTCCGTCTCGGCAAAATCCTGTTGGTCACCTAGACCACCTGCATTGACATCATCGCCTCGTACCGAAATCAAAAGTGGTTGCTCCCATCCACGAGATTGAAAAGCCGCATAGGCCCCGATTACATGTAATATCATGTCCTCGGTTTTATCAAAATCCGTATCTCCTGCAAATGCGTTATTGATCTGGGGTTCATCCAATTTATCCGTACACCCTACGGCCATTATTGCCGATAGTGCTATCAAAGCCAAGTAATCAACAAGTACTTTAGTCTTCTTAATCATTTCCATTTTTTCAAATTTTAATATTTACCCCAACCGTATAGACCGCTGGTATCGGATACGTTTGATTATCTACACCGTTCGCTACTTCAGGATTAAATCCGTTATAATTGAATATGGTCAAAGGCTTTTCAGCTGTAAAATAAATACGGGTTCTGGGGATACCTTTTAAATCCCCCTTTTTGTTGACCGTATACCCTATGGTAATATTCTGCAGCCTGAAAAAGTCGCCATCTTCTACCCAATAATCACTTAATTTTTGGTTCCACCCTTTTCTAACTCCCGCTGAAGAGGGATAACTGTTGGTTGTACCTTCACCGTGCCAACGGTTAATGGCAAAATCGCGGTCCCAGTTGGTATCGTTTGTGAAAATCACCTCACCCCTTTTTCGGTTAAGAATCTTGTTACCACCTTGACCTATTGAACTTGCTGAAAAATCCCATCCTTTATAATCGAACCCAACATTGATCCCAAAAGAATACGAGGGCAAAAAGGATCCCAAGACTTTTCTATCGTCATCTGTGATGTCCCCATCACCATTATTGTCCTTGTACTTAAAGTCACCTGGTTCTAATTCGTTGGCAATTGCAACAGGGTCGGCCTGAATTTCGGAATCATTTTGATAAACACCAGTGATCTCACGGCCAAAGAACACGAACATAGGTTCTCCCACAATCGATCGTTGTCTGAATTCGGCCGTACCCGCATCCAAGTGTAATTGATCACCCAAATCCAGGACTTCATTCCGTAGTGAGGCAAAATTACCGCCAATACTATAACTGAAGTCTTCCGATACTTTTTTGTTCCAACTTAGAGCGACCTCGAACCCCGTATTCCTTATTTCCCCAACATTTTGCAATATACTACCTGGTATTAGGACTCTTTGGACTGGGATAATGGCATTCTTGGTATCTCTAATATAGTAATCGACATCCAATGATAAATGATTATTCAAAAAATGTGCCGTTAGTCCTGTATTTATTTCTTCTGTAAGTTCCCAATCCAATTCCGAGAAATCACTGGAAGTAATCAGACCATTGAAAGGTAAGTCGCCCAAGGCGGTCAGTGATAGGGTTGAAGTGATGGCACCTGACTGTGATGGTACCTTATCATTACCTAGTTGGCCCCAGCTTCCCCTCAATTTCAAAAAATCGAAAACACCATTGTTTTCCATGAATTTTTCCTTGGATACTACCCAGCCAGCACCAATCGTTGGGAAATAACCCCATTTTTTTTTGAATTTCCTGACACCATCGGCACGGAAAGTCCCATAGAGCAAGTACCTATTGTCATAATTATAAGTAACCCTAGTAAAAAATGAAAGTCCAAATTCTTGTCCAGCACCATCAATAACACTCTCTTCGGGGATGGTCGGTGAACGATCTAAAAAGTAAGATTCTTCACGAAGTGGAAAATCAAGGCCTGTCGCCCCGATAAAGTCAAAAGCTTCATTCCTATAGGAAGTGCCAAGCAAAACCATTAAATCATGTTTCCCATAGCTGTCGCTAAAGGATAGTGTATTGTCCCAAATTTGATTGGATACTATCGTTTTTCTTTTAACCAATGTGGCATTATCCCGCTTGAAGTTGTTCCCGACAAAGAAAGGAAGTCGAACTTGTCGTGATTCAAGGGTTTCAAAATTATGGCTATAAGATGTTTTAAAAGTCAACTTGTCGGGAACAATATCAACCTGTGCATAAAAATTGGCCAATATGTTCTTAATCTTTAACCTGTTCTCATTAAGGTCCAATATCGGAAATGGATTTTGGCCACCACGATACCCTAAATCCTGTGCATTTGCATAATTTTTCGGGAAAACACCTAGGTCATCGGCAAGAAGTGCTTCATCATAAATGGGCATAATCGGTACGGCATAATATGCTGTACGCCAAGCGGAATTTTCCGGATCGTACCTTACAGCGTTGCTAATTACGGTATTTGCCCCCATTGTAAGCCAATCATTCACTTTAAAATCGAGCTTGGCCCGCAGATTGAAACGTTGGTACTCATTTTTCATTTTCAAAATACCCTCTTGACCAAAATAATTGGCACCGATGGCGTAGGTTGCACCCTCGCCACCTCCAGTAACACCTATGCTATGGTTCTGAATGACCCCCAAGCGAATAATCTCATCGTACCAATCTGTATTTACATTTGGGACATTCGGATTAATGCGGCTTCGCCCGTACCGCTGCATAGCGTTCAATATAAATTGGGCATCAGGATCGGATCCCGATTCCAATGCCAATGTTGTGAACTGCTCGGCATTGGCCAGTTTCAATACATTCTGTGCTACTTGATAACCACTATAGCCGTCATAGGTGAACTCTGGTTTTTTATTGTACGAACCTGATTTGGTTTCTATCAAAACCACACCATTTGCCGCACGCACACCATAAATGGCCGCGGCAGAAGCATCTTTTAATATGGATATGGAGGTTATGTCCGCCATATTCAGGAAATCAATATTATTGAAGAACATTCCATCCACTACATATAAAGGGGTAGATGCATTACCTAAATAGGAGCCTATTCCACGTACCCGCACATTAGGCCCTTGTCCTGGGCTACCGTTGCTCACCACCTGTAACCCTGCAATTTTACCCTGTAAAGCTTGCATGGCTTGACCTGTTGGTGTAGCAGCTAATTCATCTGACTTTATTGTGGTAATGGCAGAGGTCAGGTCCTTTGACTTCATTTCACCATAACCAATCACAACAACTTCATCCAAGGCTTGCGCATCCACTAAAAGAGATGTGGAAATAGAGTTCCTTCCTTCCACAGGTATATCTTGGGCCACAAAACCAAGATAGCTTATGGTCAAGATACCATTAGATGGTACATTGTTCAAAGTAAAAACACCATCAAAATCTGTTTGCGTCCCTGTTGTAGTCCCTTTTACTACAACACTGGCGCCCGGCAAGGGTTGCCCCTCTGTATCGGACACCGTTCCGGACACAGTAATACCATCCTGTGCAATAATCGCCGTTTGTGACAATAAAAGGAAGATTAATAATAATTTATTCCTCATTTTCAAGATTATTTAAAAAATTGTTCGAATCCCTACTAAATTACTATTAAAAGAAGCTGTTGACTTCCTATTTGGGTACATAAAAAACACATCAGGCAATCTGCCTTTCAAATACCCTATATAGAGGACGTTTGCAGTAGTGAATATGTTAAATCAATATTAAAAAATAACATAGTGATGTAGAAATGATGTAATCCGAGTACCATGCTAACTAGGTGATAACAAGGAGAAAGCCATAATAATCAATTAAATTTGATCAGAAAGTTCGAAAGATTTTGTGAACTGTCTATTTTAAGCTTTTTTCTAAGACGATAACGATGTATCTCTACACCTCTATTGGTAATTGCCATTAAAGGAGCAATCTCTTTCGAAGAAAGGTTCATTTTTAAATAAGCGCATAATTTGAGGTCCTTGGGGGTAAGTTTCGGGTACTTTTTGAGCAGGTTTTCAAAAAAGTCCTCATGTAGTTCCTTGAAATTGACCTCAAAAAGTTTCCAATCCCCATCATCGTTAATCGAGTTGTCCAACTTTTTCATAAAGGATTGAAATCGTTTCTGGCTAGAAAATTGATTTTTATTTACAAGTAGCATTTCTTTCAGCTCAAGAATAATTTTATTTTTTTCAGCTATATTCAGAGTGGTCCTTGCCAATTCTTTTTGCTTGAGCTTTATTTCCTTTTCAAGCTTTTCTTTTTCCAAAAGGGCCAATTGTTCCTTTTGTTCTTTTTGCAACCGTAACTTTAATCTATAGTGCTTCCTCTCTAATTTTCTCCTGTTGTACCAACGTATTGTCCAAAAAACGCCTAGTAGGATCAGGACGTAGAATACCAAACTCAATTTTGAAAGGTACCATGGGGGAGCAATTTGAAACGTTATTTTATTGGGCAGGGACCGTTGGTTGTCTATACTGGTTGTTGAAATATCCAGTTCATAATAACCAAAAGGAAGATTTTGAAAGCTAATAGTACCACTATCTATATTGGATGTTTGTTTCATGGCCCCATTTAGTTCATAATGATACTTTGGTTGAAACATGCTCGCTGCAGATACATTAATGGTAAGGTATCGAGAAGTTTCATACGGTATCTCGAAAGGTTGCCCGTTTAATGGGTACTTTAATTCATTATCTTCAAATGCGTAAAGTTTGGGTACTGGCAATTCGAAATCCTTCAAATGATCACGGAATTTAGAAAGGTCTAGTTTGCCAAAACCATCATGTAGCATGAAAAAATAAATAGAATCGTTCAACTTCACGATGTTTTCAGCCTCTGGTGCCAATCGCTCTTGCAGTTGAACATCATCTAATACAAGGTGTTTTTCCTTTAGATTGGAATAAACAACTTCTTTCGGCCCCCCATTTTCATCATCTATAAACCAAAAAAAGTCATCATCAGTGTGTGCGATATTTTTATTCTCATAGATTCTAAAATCCTCTAAAACAAGGATTTTTCCCTGAAGGGGGTCATATCTGTACCAAAGGCCCTCACTGTAAAGTACAATTTGGTTTTTTATGTTATAAAGTTTGATGTTGTAATTATTGGGGATAACATCGTTTTTGAATTCCCGGAAACCCAATACTTGATTCCTGCCCGTATTCAGTGTAACCCTATAAAGCCCTTTGTACGGGTGCGCGACCCATATGGTCCGGTCATTTTCAAAACATAAATATTTTACGGGAAAGTCCAAACCACCGGGAACCTTGGTGACAATCCAGTCGCCGTTTTTATCTTTTTGATATTTGGCAATACCAGTATATGTGCCCTGTAAGAAAGCTGATTCTGTGCCAGGAATCTTGACTATTTGGTATCCTCCTGAAATATCAGAGATTTTGCGGATGGTTTCTTTATTGATTACAAAGGTCCCTGTATTATGTCCACAAAACAAATCGCCATCAATAACCTCCAAGTCCCAGACGTGTCCTTGCGAACCTTCCATAAACCGTAAATCATCGCCCTTAAAATAATAAATCCCAGTATTGCTCCCCATATAAAGTAGGTTGTTATGGACAGCCATATCATAAACGGTGCCTACTACTCCCGAAAAATCCTTATAATAAGTAAGTGGGTTGTCCAATTGGATACGATCTATACCATTGTCAAGTCCAACCCATAACTGTTCATTGAATTGGAGCATGGAAAGTACCGTGTTATTTTGTAAGCCTACCCTCATGTTCAGTACCTCGTAATGATTCTTGACCGGGTCATATAAGTAAATACCGTTTTTAATTGTTCCGAAAACTATTTTTCCATTGGTGAGCACGAGCATTTTATTGAGTTGGTGCAATCTCAGTTCATTATTGATTTTTTCTTCCCAAGGTATAAGGGAGTTTTCTTTATATAAGTAACACCCGTTCAATTTGGTGCCTATAAGTAGGCCTTCCGGAGTCTCGACCATGTCCGTAATAGCTTTGCCTTCCAAAAAACCTGGATTCCCAAGGGAGATCAATTCGTTATTGACCAACTCATATAAACCTCCCCTATCCCCTGCGACTATGACCTTACCGTTATATGCTACGATATCCGAGACGATCATGTCCAGGTTTACCATGGTTATTCTATTATCTTCATAGATGTAAATTGCTGGAAAAGATTTAAAGATTATTCTTTCTCCGTATGGTAATATCTCCCAAAATTCCTCACTGGTAAATTCATGGCCTTTTATCAAATGGGTAAGAGAGGTATATTCCAAAAGGCCAACATTATTTTTTACCCAATACCCGAACTCCTCATAAGAACCTGTATAAACCCTATCCCCAACACTGGCTACCGAGCGGATAATGGTCTTATTCGGCAACTTATTCAAGGTCCACCGTTCTCCATTATAATGGAGTAATCCGGCATTATTGGCAACATATAATTCCCCATCCTGATCAACGGCCAGTCCCCAGTTTTTACTTGCGGCATTATATTCAAAGGCCTTATAGTTTTTTACGGGGGGTAAAAGGTTTTGTCCCCCAAGCCAAAGAGGTGTAATCAAAACTGAGATAAAAAAAGCAAGAATCTGTTTCATTTTATAATAAAGATCGGCCACTAGATGTTAAATATAAGTCAAAGTTATTTTATACAAGATTCCAAAAACAATCATTAAGTTTTTCCAAAGAAGAATATCGTCAACCGACCTTTTCCATAAAAAATACCAACATTTGACCATGGATTACCTAATTACGGGTTATTTTGTTTTAATCCAACTTTTTTATGGGGAGTATACGGGGAAATATTAAGTAATACACAATAAAAAACCCTGTAAATCAAAAGATTAATGGAATAACTTGTAATCGAGACGGGAAATGGCCCCATGTGTTGCCCATCATGCGTTCAGATGTTCGATTTTTGTCTAAAATGAACCAAACCAAGTCTTCCCAAAGGTTGCCTATTCGGTTACCTGATTTTGATAGAAGTGTTGAAAGTGCCCGATTTAAAGGAAACGAAGTAGCATTTCAATCCTACCCACTCCGACAATGAACCACTATTCAATTTCCTGACCAAATGGCCCACACTCATCGATGGACGGTATTCAACATACATGTGCACGTGGTCTTTTGACACAACACCCTTTTGGATAATACTGTTGATATTCACCTATTCGCACGAATCGATAATTTCCAAAATACGATGTATTTCATTGATCTTCAAATCGTCATTTTCCAAAAGATCGATATTCTCAATCATTTCCTCTAAGCTTGCACCCATAATTTCCCAATGATTTATTCCCTTACCCTGTTCGATTCATTCCCATCTCCCTTATGGGGAGTTCCATACCCGCATAATCGGCAGAAGTGCCAACACCATTTTCAAGAACGTTCTTCCAAGGTTTTGCCCTGGTAGCATCATAGATATAGGAAATTGTACCGTTGTTGCCACCTTCGCTACGAAACCAAGAACTTCAGCAGGTATGACAGCTGTTACGAACGGACACCAGTGTTTTTCTGCGTAGGGAATACAGAAAGTTGTTACATGGCCGCAAAGGCTTCTTCTTGCCCAGCGCACCGCGAAAACCAAGGGCTATATATCCAACCTGTACGTGAACTTAACCGTTATCGACCTACTCCGCGGTGAAAAAACAGTTGTATGGTAATTGTCGTTATACACTATAAATAAGTCGGACAATGGCCTAAAGCGCCACTGCAAACGACTATTCACACCAATATTATCCGATTGGCTACTGTATTGAACCAAGGTTGTCCAGAATAACTTTTTATTGAATGTGGTATCAAAACGAGGCCCCACCAACCAGATCTTTGCGTCAGGATATGGGTCCGGCAAATCAATATTGTCATACCTGAATTGTGCGGAAGCCACAAAATAGGGCTGCAAACGCCAGTTTAAATCCGCTTCAAGGGAAAACTTTTTGCCGTTATAAAAACCGCCATAGGTAGGCTGTACCTTATATGAAAATTGTTTTCGTTTATCTGATTGGTACTCCAATTCCACACTTGTATAATGATAGTCTGAATTTGCCGGTAATTTTACGGCCCCGGCTGTTCTTGTAGGGTCAAAATCATCATATAACCTCGCATACATATTAAACATGGTAGCCTTGAATTCCGCCTGGCTCCTAAAGTTACTGCCCCATCTCGTTATCAAGAAATAATCCGAGTTTTCATAATCATGTTCTGGCTGAAAAAGCACAATCGGTGTGAACGACAGGCTATGTTTATTAAAAACACCTTTTTTTGGCCATAAATTCCCTTGGATCTGTGGATCAAACTTTAGTATGCCCGTCCTACGGATAAAACCAAGGTCGGATTGAAAATTATCACCGATATAGAGACCACTTAGACGCATATTCAGATAACGGCTATTATACGTTGTCGATGCCCCTGTTACATAATCCTTATTATCTGTTTCCGGTGAAAATGACTTATGGAAAAAATACTTACCTGTCCAACTATTATTCTTGGACGCCAAATTATAATCCAGACCAATGACCCTATTGTAGGTATTGTTGGATTCGTCACCGTCACTATCGTTTAGGAAACCATACTCTTTCGTGGCCGATCTGTTTATGAACAGGAAACTCAGATTGGAACGGTTGAACAATTTATGCTGCAATGCCAAGACCGAGTTGTTATTCGTGGGGATCTCATTGGCCCTATCCTCGGCTGTCTGCACGGACAAGAGGCCTATTCGTAAATCATTTGTCAATTTCCCACTTAAGCGCGCACCGCCAATAATCTCATTTTGTATCGTATTGTTATCCAAATCCCTTGCAATACCTATTCTACGTGAAAAAAAGGTTCTAGCGTCCCTATTGGTTCCGAAATCGCCAAACAGATCACTGTTCTCAATGAAAAACTGACGCCTCTCTGGCAGCGCTATTGCAAAACGTGATAAATTGGTCACTTGCCTGTCCACTTCCACCTGTGAAAAATCCGGGTTGATCGTTAGGTCCAAGTTCATACTATTGCCTATGGTCATTTTCGCGTCACCCCCTATCTTAAACTCAACATCCTCATTATCTGTTTCGTAATCCTTATAAATACCAGAATTCACATAGGGTATCAATGCTATTGGCGAACGCGATTTACCCAAAGGTCTCTCAAAGACCATATCACCCATATAGGCCAGATTAAAGATAAATTGATTCTGCGGGATATTTATCCAAGTGTTCCGCTCATTGCCTTTGGCATCAAATTGATAGCTATTGAATCGCCACCTTGTCTCCCCTTCCTTATATTTAAATGCATATAATGGGATTTCCCACTCACAAATATAGTAGCCATCATAAATTTTTGATTCCGCCTTCCATTTCACATCCCAGGCGCTATTGAACCCCCTTAACTCCTTGCCACCACCGGACAATAAAAACTCCCGCTTTACACCGTACGGATTCGAACCAAAGACAAAGGCATTTGAACCATCATTGAACGTATCGAAAAGCAGCGTGACATTATCACTGCCACCCGCCCTAAAATCACGCCGTAAGGAAGGCACTATATAATCCTTGCCAGACGAATATACCTTTATACCTACGTACAGGTTCTTATCATCGAACAGCATTTTGATCTCTGTCTGATTCTCTACCTGTATTTTATCAGACGGGAAGTATTGCCAGAAACCACCTGCGAACCCGATGCCTTGCCATGGCTCTTCATCTAAATTAGCATCAATTTCAATAGGTGTATCCGTGTATTTTACCACAACCTGTTTCTTTTGTGCGAAAATCGGTGGGATAATAGTTAGGGCAGAAACAATAAGTAGTCTTTGTAAGGTAATCATTATTTGGTTGGGTTGCAATTCCAAATATAACGCAATAGCATGTTAAATAAATCTTAATTAACTTTTTCTCCTTTAGGGTTCCCATTCCATTTTTCAAACTCCCTTCCGCCAATTCACAAGAATATACCGTATATGGTATACTTACAAAGGACTTGAAAAAAATTGTGCCCATTGCAGTAGAGAACAATCGGGTTAGGGAGAACCTATTCCCCAATTGGAAAACACATTCAAAAGAGGTTGAACATCAATCCCCGTCAGAAGATAAATCATCCCATAGGGTTATGTACAGAATGTCTGGCGCGGGAAAAACACGACTTAGGGCCTTATACATTGGTTGTCCGAAGGGGGATCCTATTTCATTTCCATATACTGTTTGCATACCAACAAAAAGTTATTTAAAATAATTCCAAGTAATGTATTGAAAGAAATAGGATTAGTTTATATATTTGTATTCGTGGGAACGTTAAGTTGATTAAGTCTAATTAATAATAGAATGGACGAAAATCATTGTTTGTTATCAATAACCAAGATTTCTATTTCACACGTTCAAAATGGGCAGGAAAGGATAACACTTATGAAAAAGCCAATGGCTCTAGGTCCAATTCATCGGTACTTGTCAAGCAAGCTGTAGAGCCTAGATTATATTTTCCTTAATTTTACAAAGTCCTAATGATACTTTATCTTAGGGCTTTGTTTTTTTAATCGCAAAATGAACTTTAAGACCAGAAGCCTATTCAGGACAATTCATTTGTGGATTGGTCTTTTCAATAGGGGGTCATTGTCTTCGTTATATACATAACAGGATGTATCCATGCCTTTCAACAAGAACTGAAACCCCTTGTCCACCCGTATTCGTAGGCCCCCAAAATAGGCAAAGACTTCCTTTAAGGGAATTGTTGGAATCTTACGAGGGCCAATCCGAAAATGAGGTACCATCCCATTTTTATGACTTCATCGATGCATCCAGGTCAATAATCCTGGGGGCCTCAAAAGACAGGATACCCTATTATAGTTTTGTAGGCCCTTATGCGGGCAGGTTATTAGAGGAAAAGGAACGATCAAAAGATTTCTTATGTACTTCGCCTTCATCGAAGTTTACCCCTAAAAAAAAAGAGATGGGCAGGAAAATCATCCAACTTTGCAAAAACAGTCCAAACCCCAACCCAAAAAGCCAGGGTGGTCTTCAACAACGCACAAACCAACAAAACCCCGGTATGGGAAACTGGGCAAGGACATAAAGTATATACCTGTCATTCAAAAAACACACTGAAGCTGATTTACCTGTACGGGAAGAATTCAGTCTGTATGTAAATTATAGGGAATTGGGCAAAAACGAGAATCTTAAAATTAAAGATCCCAGTTATGATATAGATTACGATAGGGCAATTGCCATTGCCAAACAAGAAATACCTAGTCTCAAAATAGGTGGACTCAATCCTCCTGATGATCATGGGGATCATATTTATTTAAGAGGACATTCACATGTACCCCCTAGTTAGGCGTAGGGCCAACAGAGTCTATATAGACCCGAACAACTATAAGGTTTAAAAAGCAGAGGATATAAGTACCTTAATATGGCTTAATGATATTGCAGACCCCCTACATTTTGGCTCTTGGGGAGGATTGGCAACCAAAGTAATCTGGTTTATTGGTGGATTGGGAATCTCCTCATTGGTGCTATCAGGTATTTGGATGACCTTAAAACGTAGGAAGGTTGGACAGAAAAAGGATCCCCTAAAGTCATGGGGATACGGAAATATATCAATTGGATTTTCCATATCGTGATACTTTCATATATGTACCCTGAAATTACAACAACTTATGGGGCTTCGACAAAGGTTCTTTTTGTGGTAAGCACGGGTTGGACAATTTTCATAGCATTGGGTTACTATATTTTCGTATATCGTTTAAACCGTATTGCACAAAAAAAGGCTATGGGTTAAAACACCGAACATTCCCCTTACTGCTTAAACGTGTTGTTTTTTCGATAAGAACCAATGGTAAGGGGTTCATTGCCTACGTTCTATGGTTTTAATATAAAAATTCCTATCTACTTCCATGGTCGAAAGGTCATCTGTGAAAGTCTGGGTCTGCCATGTTCCAATCGGGGAAATCCAATGTGCCTTTCCCCCAACATAAATCCGTAAAGGCATATGGAATCCATCTACTACATCGGTATAACGGTACTTTAGGGTATTTCCCGAAATGTTATATTCCAGGACAGGAACCATTGTTGTTCGTAGGTATTCCTCGAAAATAGAGCTAAGGTCGATCTGGGTATGGTCGCTAAGGTACTTTTCCACTTGGGCCGTAGTAACGGTCTGATGGTATAGGTCCCTATTGATTCCCCTTAACACCACTCTCCATTTCACGTCATCGCCTACCAATTGACGGATGATATGCAACATATTGGCCCCCTTGTAATACATGTCCCCAGACCCTTCCCGGTTTACACCATAAGGGCCGATAATGGGAATGTCGTTTTGGATATTCCTTCGTAGGCCTATTACATAATCCTCGGCTGCCATAGTGCCAAAATGGTAATCTAAAAATAAGTTTTCGGAGTAGCAGGTAAAGCTCTCGTGTATCCACATATCCGCAATATCCTTATAGGTTATATTATTGGCGAACCATTCATGGCCCGATTCGTGAATGATGATATAATCAAATTCCAACCCCCAACCGGAAGATGAAAGATCCCCTCCCAAATATCCATTCCGGTAGTGGTTGCCATAAGTGACAGAACTCTGGTGCTCCATACCCAAGTAAGGCACTTCTACCAATTTATAGCTGTCCTCATAAAAAGGATAGGGGCCAAACCAATATTCAAAGGCCCTCAATGTCATCGAGGCCTGTTTAAATTGTTCTTGGGCCTTCCTCAAATTATCCCGTAGCACATAATAGTCCATATCCAAGATACCTTTTTCCCCTTGGTATTTTTCGCCAAAATGCACATAGTCCCCAATATTTACATTCACGCCATAATTATTGATGGGGTTTGCCACGAACCAATGATAGGTATTACTTACCTTATCTACCTTTCTCAATCTACCGTTCGACACACCTATAAGACCCCTGGGCACTTTTACGCTAATGGCCATACTATCGACCTCGTCATACATATGGTCCTTGTTGGGCCACCATATACTAGCCCCTATACCTTGGCAGCTCGTTGCGGCGAAATACTTGCCATTAGTATCTTTTCTCCAAGAAAAGCCCCCATCCCATGGGGCATTCTTTGCCTCTTTAGGGTGACCTGAATAATGTACCACTAT
The DNA here is from genome assembly GCA_002749285.1 of Maribacter sp. Taxonomy (GTDB): domain Bacteria; phylum Bacteroidota; class Bacteroidia; order Flavobacteriales; family Flavobacteriaceae; genus Maribacter_A. The sequence continues at coordinate 39,913 of PDPR01000015.1, read as the reverse complement.
CTCATTGACCTCGCCTTTCCGCTGCTTTTTCCCAAGTTGTACAAAATGGGCGTTGCCCTTGGAAATAACCGATAAGGCCTTTCCCCCTTGGGTAACCTTGTCTATTTTCAAAGGAGGTTGCAGGTCTATCTGAAGTACTTTTTGGGGATCCAATACTTGGTACCGGATAAGATTGCTTCCCGAAATGAATTTTTCATCGGGTCGCACCTCAATATCCAAATGGTAGAACTTCAAGTCCCACCAAGCACGTTCCGCTGTAATACTCCCCCTTAGTGTATCTTGATGTGTGAATTGTTGGGCTGAAAGGCCTAGGGTAAACAAACTGAAAAACAATAAAAATATATTCGGCTTCATCATAACATGATCGTATTTACATCAACCTGCATCGATCCAACGGAAACAGCATCGATAATATCGTATTGGCCCATACCTATGGGGGCAATTTTTACAATTGGGCTATTCAATCGACAAATCGTTTTAAGACAGCACGAACGTATTTTATATCATCGACAAAGAACCCCGCATGGGTCTTTTGTCTTCCAACCTTAATGGTAACGGCGCTTTCAGGGAGTTCCTGGAACATAAATTCATCGGTCCAATCATCACCGATCGCTAGGACAAAATCATAATCGTCCTCACCCAAAACACGCATTGTTGCCCGGCCTTTGTTCACATTATTGCCTTTTATCTCCATAACCTTATTCCCGTTCAGGACACTTAGATCATCATTGGCGATCAAACTGGTCAATACGGTATTAAGTTCATTGGCCCTAAGATTACCAAAGTCCGGGTCTGTTTTGCGGTAATGCCACGCCAAGGAATAGTTTTTTTCCTCAATGAAACTCCCCGGTGTCCGGTCAACGAAGGATTCCAACACAGGACGTATCTTTTCCATCCAGTCGTTCTTGACATTTTCGAGCAGTTTAAAATCCTCCCCATTTTGGGAAATCCAGACTCCATGCTCCACGATCATATTATATTTTTTGGGCAGGAACCACCTGGTGAATGTTTCCTTATCGCGACCACTGACCAAATAGACCTCAGTGTTTTCCGCAGCATTCAAAGCATCCAAAAGAGCATACAGTTCCTTATCTGGCCCTGCCTTCTGTGGATCCACATGAAAGCCGGATAGGGTTCCATCGTAATCAAGGAAGAATATTCTTTTTTTAGCCTTCTTAAAACCACCCAAGACACCCCTTAAACGATGTTCGGTCAATTGTTTTGAAACATTGCCCGCATCCCTGTCTTTTTGTTTGTTTAGGGAAGACATAAAATCATTTGCCCATTTTTCAACGTTATAGCGTGCCAAGCGTTTTTGTAATTCTGTATTTCGTGCTATCTGTTCAGTTTTGGGCATATTTATCGCCTCATAAATGGCATCGGCAGTTTGTTCAAAGTTATTGGGGTTGACTAAGAGTGACTCGTTCATCTCATTGGCCGACCCAGCCATTTCACTCAATATAAGTACCCCTGTCTTATCGGTCCTGGAGGCTATGTATTCCTTGGCGACAAGGTTCATACCATCCCGGAGGGGGGTGAGCCAAGCGATATCACTGGAGGTATAAAGATCAATAAGGTTCTCAAAAGGGACCGAGCGGTAAAAATACCAGATAGGGGTCCAGCTCACTGTGGAAAAATCCCCGTTGATACGCCCTATCAGCTCATCGATCTCTTTCTTCAACAACTGGTATTGGGGCACGTTGGACCGGGAAGGTACCGCCAATATGATCAACCTTACCTTCTCCTTATACTGTGGGTATTTATTCAAGAAATACACAAAGGCATTCAATCGTTTTGCGATGCCCTTTGAGTAATCCAACCGGTCGATGGAAAGTATCAACTTGGCATCGGGGGTAGAATGTTTATGGTTGTTCAGGCGTTGTTGTAGTTCGGTCTGCTGCGCTGTTGTGTTCCTTTCATGCTCTTTGGCCGCTTCACTGAATTTTTTGTAATCGATACCCATTGGGAAAGAGTCGACCTTAATGACCCTATCGTCAAGATAAATATCATTGAAGCTCACCTCCAACCCCAATAAACGCCGTACCGAGCTTAAAAAATGACGCTCATAGTCATAGGTATGGAACCCGATAAGATCCGCACCTAAAAGTCCCTTTAATATTTCCTCACGCCAAGGCAAGGTCCTAAAGATCTCGAACGATGGAAAAGGGATGTGCAAAAAGAAGCCGATTGCAATATTGGGCCGTTTTTCACGAACCATCCTCGGCACCAACATCAATTGATAATCATGGACCCAAATAGTGTCATCATCCCCTGCTTTCCCAAGAATGGCATCGGCAAATTTTTGGTTCACGGCCTTATATGTATTCCAGCTTTCGAGTTCAAACTCTGAATATTCCAAAAAATAATGGAACAAGGGCCATATGGTCCTGTTACTGAACCCATAATAAAACCCATCGACCTCTTTTGAGCCAAGGTTTACCTTAGAGGATCCATGTTTGGCCAAGGCCTCATCTATTTTAGGTGCCAACTGCTTGGGAATCTCCTCATCCGTGAGACCGCTCCAACCTATCCAAATACTATTGCTTCCAGAATGAACGGACTTCATACCCGTGGCCAGACCACCAACACTTGGTATCGCAGTGATACTTCCATTACTGATCTGTAATTGTACAGGTAGCCTATTTGAGATTATGATCGTTTTTCCCATAAAGTGGATTTTTTTTAAAGTGTTTTGTTCCTTATTTCTATAAAATTCGTCAAATTGCATCGCAAAACCAACTAATAAAGGACTTTTAGAGGATAATCGCAATATGGACAATTTGGATTACGGAATTATCGGAAATTGTAGGAGCGCAGCCCTAATATCGAAAACAGGGGCTATAGAATGGTGTTGTTTGCCCAAATTCGATTCACCATCGGTCTTCGCCAAATTATTGGACGAGGAAATCGGGGGGAGTTTTGAAATCAAGGTTCCGGGGAATTACAACATAAAACAGCGCTATAAGAAGAATACGGCTATCCTGATCACACGGTTCTCCAATAAAGGGAATGTGTTCGAGATCCATGATTTTATGCCCCGATACCATGGTGAAAACGGAAAGTACCATGCCCCTCCAGAATTGATAAGGTATGTTAAGCATATAAAGGGGAAGCCCGTTTTCAAAGTGGTATACATCCCCAAATTGGAATATGCCCTGGGGGAGACCAAAACCTATGCCAAAAATAATTTCATAGTTAGCCTGACCAAGACCGTAAAATTCGATTCCGTTTTCCTTTATACCTCTTTCGACAAGAATGCCGTTTTGGAAGGCCAGGAAATCAAGGTAACGGAAAACGGCTATTTCCTAATGGGTTATAACGAGAAGATCCTACAACCAACTATACGGAAAATCTATTTGGACCTTGAACGGACCAAGGTCTATTGGCTGAATTGGGCGAACAAAACGCCAACCTATAAAAAATACGATCAGGAAATATCACGAAGTGCGATAACCCTTAAGTTATTGAGTTATGATAAGACAGGGGCGGTTCTAGCAGCCGCGACCACCTCCCTGCCAGAGACCCTAGGCGAGGTCAGGAACTGGGACTATCGTTTTTGTTGGATTCGGGATGCCTCAATGGTCATTAAGGTAATGGGGCGGCTTGGGCATAAGAACGTAGCAAGAAGGTACCTTCAATTTATCATCGACCTTATACCGGACAAGGATGAAAAGCTACAGATCATGTACGGCATCAATAAGGAAAAGAAATTGACCGAGGAGACCTTGGACCGCCTAAGTGGTTATAAAGGTTCGAAACCCGTACGTATAGGAAATGCCGCCTACAAACAAAAACAAAATGATATTTATGGTATCCTTATGAATGTCATACATGCCCAATTGGTAGAGTTTAGCATCGACATTGAGAATGGGGAGGAATTATGGGGTATTACCAAGGCCATTGCCTGGATTGTCTCAAGACACTGGAAAGAGCCGGACAAGAGTATCTGGGAGTTCCGTACAGAGGATAGGCACTTTACCTTTTCCAAAGTACTCTGTTGGGTAGCTATCGATCGGGCGATCAAAGTCGCTAAAATCCTGAAAAAGACCCGGAAACTGGAAAAATGGAGCCTTCTGGAAAAGGAAATAAAAGCCGATATCCATGAAAATGCCTGGAACGAAGAGGTAAGTGCCTTTACCCAATCTTACGGTTCCCCCTATTTGGACGCATCGGTACTGTTGATGGAATCTTACGGATTTATCGAAGCCAAAGACCCTAAATTCGTGAGTACCGTCAAAGCTATTGGAAGAGAACTCAGTAACGATGGCTTGCTATACCGATACAAGAACCAAGATGATTTTGGGCTACCCTCATCATCGTTCACTATCTGTACCTTTTGGTATGTGAACAGCCTCTTCAAAATAGGGGAAGTGGACAAGGCCAAGGAGCATTTCGAGAGACTTTTGGGATATGGCAACCATTTAGGATTGTTCAGCGAGGATATTGATTTTAAGTCGAAAAGGCTATTGGGCAACTTCCCGCAAGCGTATTCACATTTGGCATTGATCGAGTGTGCCATCAACTTCTCGACCAAGGATACCGAAGAGCGTATTTTAGAGTCCATGAGGGATTGATCTCTTTCTTTTCCTTAAATCCGGACAAACCAACAACCTCGACCCAAGGGTACGGGGTATGCTTCCGAAAAAACTTTCATCATTTCGAGGCAAGCCTCGGGGCATTGAACCCTTTTTGGCTATCGCCCTGCGATTAAAACAGGGAATGCCCAAATATGGCCCCCTACACCACTTTTTTACAGGGAACTCAAATTCAAGGTACATAAGTATCTAAAATAGAACTATTATTAGCGGATGTTTTGTTAAATTCGTAATCTTATTATAAACAACAGATGTCATGAAATTAAAACATGTTTTATTGGGGCTATTTTTGGTTGGGGTTCTTTGGTCTTGCAAAGATAAAGTTGGGGAAACACCACCCGTAAAGGTTGAAAAGAAGTTTGATTATCTTGCTGACGAATTTGCCGATATTAAGATATTACGCTACCAAATACCTGGTTTCGATGAGCTTAGCTTAAAGGAAAAGCAATTGGTATATTATATGACCCAAGCGGGATTGGCCGGTCGGGATATCATGTGGGACCAGAATTACAGATATAACCTTGAGATCAGGGATGCCCTGGAGAACATCTATACGAACTACAACGGGGACAAGACAACCAAAGATTGGTTGGCTTTTGAGGAATACCTGAAAAGGGTATGGTTCTCTAACGGGATCCATCACCACTATTCCAATGACAAGCTCAAGCCCGGCTTTAAACCGGACTACCTTACTTTCCTATTAAAGGAAACCGATTCCAAACTGGAAGGCGAGGCCTTTGATGTTATTTTCAATGACAAGGATGCGAAAAAGGTCAATAAGAAAAAGGGGGTGGACAATATAGCTTCTTCCGCCATTAATTTCTACGGACCAACAATAACGGATGCCGATGTCGACGCTTTTTACAAAACTGCCTATAAAGGGCCTAAGGGCAAACCCATTGAAGCAGGGTTGAACTCCACTTTGGTGCGTGAAAATGGAAAGGTTGTTGAAAAGGTTTGGAAATCAGGGGGATTATATGGCAGTGCCATTGATGAGGTCATCAAATGGCTTGAAAAAGCCAAGGGTGTTGCGGAAAATGAAAAACAAGCCAAAACATTGGGATTGTTAATCGACTATTATAAAACCGGGGACTTGAACACCTGGGACGAATATTGCATTTCATGGGCAACATCCACCGAAGGCAATATCGATTGGATCAACGGCTTTATCGAAGTGTACAACGACCCTAAAGGCTATAGGGGTTCCTATGAGAGCATTATCCAGGTCAAGGATTTTGAAATGTCAAAACAAATGGCCGTACTATCGGAGAACGCACAGTGGTTCGAGGACAACGCACCTTTAATGGACCCACACAAAAAGAGCGATGTTGTTGGGGTATCCTATAAGACCATCAATGTAGCCGGCGAAGCGGGCGACTCATCCCCCAGCACACCCATTGGCGTGAATTTACCCAACAACAACTGGATCAGGCAAGAACACGGTAGCAAATCGGTTTCCTTGGGAAATATCATAGAAGCCTATAATAATGCGGGCGGAAGTGGAAGACTAAAGGAATTCGCATATGATGAGGAGGAAATTGCCTTGGAAGAGAAATATGGCAAATTGGCCGACAAGCTACATACCGCCTTGCATGAGGTCATAGGCCATGCCTCGGGGGTAATAAACCCTGGTGTTGGCCAACCTAAGGAAACCTTGAGGAACTATGCGTCCACTATGGAGGAAGGTAGGGCCGATTTGGTCGGACTCTATTATTTGATGGATCCAAAATTACAGGAGCTTGGTTTGGTGGATGACTGGGAATCTGTAGGTAAAGCCGCATATGATGGTTATATCAGAAATGGATTGATCACCCAATTGGTACGTATAAACCTTGGTGATGATATCGAGGAAGACCATATGGTAAACAGGCAATGGGTCTCTTCATGGGTCTATGAAAAAGGAAAGGCCGATAATGTCATCGAAAGAATAGAAAAAGATGGCAAAACCTACTATAACATCAATGACTATAAAAAACTCCGTGAATTGTTCGGCGAATTGCTTCGTGAGGCACAACGTATCAAATCCGAAGGTGATTTTAAGGCGGCCCAGGATTTGGTAGAGGGGTATGGCGTAAAAGTGGACCAATCCTTACACGCACAAGTATTGAATCGTAACCAACAGTTTAAATCGGCCCCTTACAGTGGGTTCGTAAATCCGGTATTGGTTCCCGAGACCAATGATTCAGGTGAGATCATTGATGTGAAGGTTACCCAACCAGAGTCTTTTGAACAGCAAATGCTAATGTATTCCGAAAAGTATAGCTTCTTGGATTGATGCCAAAAAAACCATAAGGGAACATAAAAACCGCCCTGACGATACTGTCAGGGCGGTTTTTATTTAATTCCCACAAGGTTCTCTATACGGGCAACAATAAAACTTTTGGATATACCACGAAAAGTCCCATTAAAGAATATTATTTTTGTACCTAAACCAGAAAATATGATAACCGTAGATCAGTCCAAAGATCTTATAGAGCGCCTTGGTGCGTTAAGGAGGTATCTTTGACATAGATGCCAAGCTTATTGAGATAGAGAACGAAGAGGAAAAAACATTTGCCCCTGATTTTTGGGACGACCCCAAAGAAGCACAGAAGCAAATGAAGTTTATCCAATCAAGAAAGCATTGGGTCGATGACTATATTGCCGCCAAGACCATGGTGGGTGACCTAGAGGTTTTGATCGAGTTCCAAAAAGAAGGCGAAGTACTTGGGTCCGAGGTTACGGCCCAGTATGAAAAAGCCATCGATCTTATCGAGAAATTAGAGTTCAAGAACATGCTTTCCGAGGAAGGCGATGAACTAAGTGCCGTCCTGCAGATCACCGCTGGTGCCGGTGGTACCGAAAGTTGTGACTGGGCCTCCATGCTCATGCGTATGTATATGATGTGGAGCGAAAAAAACGGGTACAAGGTCAAGGAACTCAATTACCAGGAAGGTGATGTGGCCGGTATCAAGACAGTTACCCTTGAGATCGAGGGGGAATATTCCTTTGGCTGGTTAAAAGGTGAGAATGGTGTGCACCGCTTGGTTCGGATCTCCCCTTTTGACAGTAATGCCAAGAGACATACCTCATTCGCTTCCGTCTATGTGTACCCGTTGGTAGACGATAGTATCGAAATCGAGGTCAACCCTGCCGATATCGAGATAACCACGGCAAGATCCAGTGGTGCCGGGGGGCAGAATGTGAACAAGGTCGAGACCAAGGTACAATTGGTACACAAGCCCACAGGCATACAGATCCAATGTTCCGATTCCCGTTCACAACACGATAATAGGGCTACGGCCATGAAAATGCTGAAATCCCAATTGTACGAAATTGAACTGCGAAAGAAAATGGAAGCCAGGGAGGAAATCGAATCTTCCAAAATGAAGATCGAATGGGGGTCACAGATACGGAACTATGTAATGCACCCATATAAATTGGTGAAGGATGTCAGGACCGGGGAAGAAACCGGGAATGTAGATGCCATTATGGATGGGAATATAGACCAATTCCTAAAAGCCTACCTTATGATGATAGGACAAAAAGAAGAATGATCGCGCAAATAGGCCATATGGACAAAAAGGAATCCTATGGGAACCCATCGTTCTCACAGGCGACAATATCCATACCGGACCCTGGCCCAAACCAAGGGTATCCATTTTAAGGATTCCGACCGATTATAAAAAGAACCAAGTGCCATAGGCACCGAAATACAACAAGAAAAACACCATGATCAAGATTTACCACAATCCAAGATGCTCCAAATCACGCTTGGGCCTAAGTGCCCTGGAAGCCTCAGGGCGGCCGTTCAAAATCGTCAAATATCTAGAGGACACGCCCTCTAAAGAGGAATTGAAAAGAATCTTGGACCATTTGGATATGCCCGCAGGAAAATTGGTCCGTAAAAATGAGGCTATCTGGAAAGAGAACTACAGGGGAAAGGACTTGACAGAGGACGATATCCTAGATGCCATGGCCCAACACCCCAAGCTTATAGAGCGACCCATTGTTATAAAAGGGGATAAGGCCGTTATTGGGAGGCCTACCGAGAATATACTCGAGCTATTAAAAGAATGATTTTTTTGGTGGAACATGACCATGTACCGCATTTTGGCATCTTTCTTGTTTGTTTTAAAAATGCACGGCATCTGAATTAATGGAATTTTAACTTTTGAGGGGTGAACCTTCAACTATTTTTGAAACCTAATATTACCAACATAATGAAAATCAACAAATCGTTTTTAATCGTACTGTTCACCTTATTATTGGTAGGTATAGAGGCACATGCGCAATATGGCAATGGTTACGGCTATGGAAGAAGGGGTGGCTATGGATATGGATATGGTGGCAGGGCACGTACCCAAATACCCCAGGCCACGGCACCACAAAAAGAACCGGAACCCTTGACCGCTGACGAAATTGTGGACAAAGAAATACCGGCGATTGCATCGGCCCTTGAATTGAATGAGTTTGAAACCGCTGTCCTAAGTAGTATCTTAAAAAAATATGTGCAGGAACGCATTGAAATGCAGATACTCAAGTTGGAGCCAGACCAAATGCGGGAGCAAATGGAAAAAATAACACAGCGCCAAACCGAGGAACTGAAAGCAGGGTTACCGTTGGAAAAATACGAGGCATTCGTAGAACTGCAGAAAAAAGGGGTATCCAAGACCAACAAGGAGAAAAAAAAGAGGAAAAAAAAGGAAAAAAAGAAAAGGGATAAGGACAAAAAACAATAGCCCATTATACCACACGATACAATCGTGGTGTCACAAGCAACCGATACCCCTCGCTGGTGCGGGTGTCATGCCCACTCCAACAAGGGGAAGGTTACCACATCCATCATAATCGGATAAAGGACAAATACCATACTTCAAGGCGCCGCATTAGCCAGCTTTACCTATTTCCATATATTTTCCATTTCCTCCAAGGTCTTCCCTTTTGTCTCAGGAACCATTTTCCATACGAATAGTGCGGAAAGAATACTCATAATCCCATAAAACAAATACGTTCCCCCGCTACTGAACTCCATCATTGGGGGGTATGTGGATGAAATAAGGAAATTTGCCGCCCATTGTGCCGCCACTGCAATCGCAATGGCCTGACTCCTGATCTTATTTGGATAGATCTCAGAAATAAGCACCCAACAGATAGGGCCCCAACTCATCATAAACGAAGCGGTATAGATAATAATGAATACAAGTGTCGCTATACCGATAATATCGAAAAATGCCAATGTTGAAATAGCGATCATTCCGATCGCCATGCCAATGGAACCGGTAATCAACAATGGCTTTCTCCCCCATTTATCCACGGTCATGATCGCAACAACCGTAAATACGACATTTACGAACCCCATTATAATGGTCTGTAGCATGGATGCATCTTTTGCAGCTCCCATACTCTCGAAAATACGGGGTGCATAGTACAATGCAACATTGATACCTACGAATTGTTGGAAAACCGAAAGCAGAACACCGACGATGATTACAATCTTACCGTATGAGAATAGTTTGGCCTTGGATGTTTCAACAGTGCCCTTTATCTCATTAAGGATCTGCTTTGCCCTTTCCGCCCCGTTAATACGGGAAAGTATCGACAACGCTTTACCATCTTGATGCCGTAAGGCCAAATACCTTGGTGTCTCGGGCATAAAGAACATTAGAAAAGCAAATACAGAAGCCGGAATCGCCTCGGATAGGAACATCCTTCTCCAACCAATCTCATTTATCCATTCTATGGTTTGGCCATCGGCTATTCCCCAGTTTACAAAATAAACCACCAACATACCGAAAATGATGGCGAACTGGTTTAGGGAAACCAGCTTGCCCCTTATTCCGGCGGGTGCGATTTCCCCAATATACATTGGGCAAACAGCTGAAGCCAGTCCTACCCCAATACCACCTATGACCCTATAAAAATTGAATGCCCACAACAATCCTGTTGACGGAACACCTTTTTCAAAAAACAGGAACTCGGGGTTGCCTGAACCCAAAGCCGATAAAAGGAACAAGATCCCTGCTATAATCAAGGCTTTTTTTCTCCCAAATCCCGAAGAGACAATACCTGATATCGCCCCACCAATAATACACCCTATCAAGGCTGATGAAACGGTTATACCATGCAGGAAAGAACCTAACCCCAAAGGTTCGATCAAAAAAGATTGTACCGATTTCTCTGCCCCGGAAATCACAGCGGTATCATAACCGAACAACAGCCCCCCTAAAGTTGCCACAAGGGTTATAACGTAAACAAATGATTTATTATGGCCCATGGTCAAACATATTGGTTAATGATGTTCTCGAACAATTCCTGTTTACCGCTCTTTGGTGATAGCTCCCCGTTTTCCTGGGCTATTTTGTATAGATCCTCCATTGACAACTTACCTTCCTCAAAGGCTTTTCCCTTCCCGGAATCAAATGAGGCATAGCGTTCTTTCCTTAATTTTCCATAAGGAGAGGAGGCCATGATCTTATCGGCGATCAACAGGGCTCTTGCAAATGTATCCGCCCCGCCAATATGTGCGTGGAACACATCTTCCAAATCTGTTGAGTTTCTTCTGATTTTAGCATCAAAATTAACACCTCCGCCTTGTAGCCCCCCAGCTTTTAAGAACACCAACATTGCCTCTGTGGTTTCTTGGATATTGTTAGGGAATTGATCTGTATCCCATCCGTTTTGGTAATCCCCACGGTTTGCATCTATACTTCCCAACATACCTGCTTTTGCAGCTACTTCCAATTCGTGTTGGAATGTGTGTTGTGCCAAAGTCGCATGGTTTACCTCGATATTAATTTTAAAATCCTTGTCCAGGCCATATTCCTTTAAGAACCCAATTGCAGTGGCCGAATCAAAATCGTACTGATGCTTCATTGGCTCCATGGGTTTTGGCTCGATGAAGAAGTTTCCTTTAAACCCTTTTGAACGTGCATAATCACGTGCCATTCCCAAAAATCGTCCCATATGGTCCAATTCCCTTCCCATATCGGTATTCAATAAGGACATATAACCTTCCCTTCCTCCCCAGAACACATAATTCTCACCACCTAAAGCCATGGTTGCATCCAACGCCAATTTTATTTGCCCCCCTGCACGGGCAACTACATCGAACTCCGGATTTGTTGAAGCCCCGTTCATATAGCGTGGGTTAGAGAAACAGTTTGCTGTCCCCCATAGTAATTTCACGCCACTTTCAGCTTGTTTCCCTTTAATATAATCAACAATTGTAGCCAGTCTTTCTTCTGATTCTGAAAACGTTGCGCCTTCTTGGATCAAATCATAATCATGAAAACAGAAATAATCAAATCCCATTTTCGTGATAAATTCAAAAGCCGCATCCGCTTTATCCTTTGCTGCCTGGATTGGGTCCGAGGATTTATCCCACTCGAAATTTTGGGTTCCTGGGCCAAACGGATCCCCTCCTTGCCCACAGAATGTATGCCAATAAGCAATTGCAAATTTGAAATGCTCCCTCATTGTTTTACCTGCAACAACCTGTTCGGGGTTGTAATATTTGAACGCCAACGGGTTGTCCGATTCTTTTCCCTCAAATTCTATTTCCCCAATACCTTTGTAGTATTCCTTATTTCCTATAAGTGCCATTGTATATAATATTTATGTTATTCGTTTTTCAATATTCTTTCCAATTCTGTTTTCCAAGTGTTATATGCCTCTAGATAAGGCTCCTTATCCGCTAAGGGCTTATATGTCATTACGTAATCGTTATTCATGATATTCGCCCCGAACCTTCCAAAATCACAATCGGTCAAGCTACAGGCCCTTGCCGCGCCAATCGCTCCGGTAGTATTGTATATCTCAATGTCATAGCCTATTAGCGTTGCAACTGTATTGGCAAAGATCCCGGCCCTAAACAAGTTGTCGTTCCCTGCCCTTATTACTTTCAATTCGGCATTGTCATTCCTTAGGATTTCCATTCCATACACAAATGAAAAGGCGATTCCTTCCAAAGCTGCCCTACATAGATGTCCGTTGTTGTGTTGGTTTAGGTTGAGGTTCAAGAAATGTGCGCCTACGTTCTTATTGTTCAGCATCCGCTCCGCTCCATTTCCAAAAGGGACAACAACCAGCCCATCCGATCCGACCGGGACCCCTGAAGCCTTACTGTTCATCTCCCCGTAAGAGTTTATACCTGTATTGTTTTTCAGCCAACGGTACATAATACCACATCCGTTGATGCACAGCAACTTGCCAACATTGGTACGCTCCTTGGAATAATTAACGTGTGCAAAGTTGTTTATACGGGAGGATTCCTTTGATTTCAACTTATTGGTCACGGCATAAACAACACCGGATGTCCCTCCTGTCGCCGCTACTTCACCATGATCGAGGATATTCAATGAAAGTGCATTGTTCGGCTGATCGCCTGCCCTATAGATTACCGGACAACAGACCGGAAGTCCGGTTTCTTTCGAGGCTTGTTCGCTTACCCCTCCCTGATTGGTGAAATTCCCAACAATATCTGGCGTTAAACTTGCATCGATCCCATAATAATCCAATAGCCAATCAGCCAATCTATCTTCTTTATAATCCCATAAAACCCCTTCAGAAAGCGAATTTTTAGTGGTACATATCGTTCCTGTAAATTTTGCGGCCACAAAATCCCCTGGCAACATATATTTATGTATTTTTTTATAGATTCCCGGTTCATTATCCAATACCCATTTGAGTTTTGAAGCGGTAAAATTACCTGGTGAGTTCAATAAATGCTCCGAACATTTATCATGGCCAAGTTCGTCAAAGGCCTTGTCCCCAATCCCAATTGCCCTGCTATCGCACCAAATAATCGAATTTCGCAATGGTTCCATATCCTTATCAACCACGACCAAACCGTGCATTTGGTATGAGATACCGATTCCCTTGATTTTTGAGGCATCGATTTGGGCTTCAACAATCACCCGTTTAATTCCCTTGCAAATATATTCCCACCACATTTTCGGGTCTTGTTCTGCCCAATTTGTTCTTAATGCAGTAATTGCCATCTCGTTTTCCGGCTCATTTACCAATGCCAATTTTTTCCCTGAAGCAGCATCAACCAAGGCTACTTTTACAGACGAACTACCTAGATCTATTCCCAAAAACATATATTCACATTATTTAAGTTCCCATACCGATCCAATGCATTTCTTGGATACCGACACCATCCGTTTGTTGGTTCCTTTATCCGGATGAAGCCCAGAAACCCCTTCATTTACATATTTTGAAGCAAACGAGACCCTCCCATTAAACCTTAGTGATAAGCCTATTAATAAAAGTTCGTATCCGACTATTGACTCTATCATTAAATCCATTTATTGAAACATCCAAAAGGCTACCCGACTTTTCAAGGTCTTTCCTGGATGGGGTGTTTTTCATGGTCATCCAATCTGGAATGGCAACTTCCAAAACCCCATATTTTCTGTCGATCCCTTTTGCCCAACTCCTTTAAATTCGAAAACCTCTTTTGCATATTACTTTTGAACTTGTTCAAACTTTTTGGGTTTAAACAGGTACTTTGACAAAAATCAAGGTTTTAGTACCCGAAAGATAAAGATTATTATCCTTATGACGAATTGAAATCGTATCTATATCCGATTTCAATGGCCTATCGTTTAACCAAAAAGCAAAGGCGTGTTGAGTACCGATTTGGCCTTCAGCGATACCACCGAAGATAAAGTCGATCGAAGGAAAACAACCAAAAACCACCATGGCCATTATAAAATGAAACAGTCTAAAACAAAAAGGAAGCCAAATGGCTTCCTTTTTGTTATTCCTGTAAACGTGCCGCCTTTTTGGCTTTACGTTTTTCTTTTATCAATTCACGGATATTACCAAATAACCAATAGGGCACCACGAAGGTCAATAAGAAAATCATCAACCAAAAACCAATGGTCAATATGGTTAAAAATGCTAAAAATCCTAAATATTGGTCAAAATCGAACATCCTTGCTTGTTTATTAGAACAAATATACTTTGAAAACACCTAAAAGAGCAAATCAAATACAAAAAAATCTTTATTTATTGAAAATTCAGGTTTGCCATATTCCCCAAGATCACATAATGAAGTACCTTTGCAGGAAACCAAAACACCTTATTATGAGTTTCAGAATTGAAAAAGACACAATGGGAAAAGTTGAGGTACCCTCTGATAAATACTGGGGTGCCCAGACAGAGCGTTCCCGGAATAATTTCAAAATCGGCCCTTCGGCCTCTATGCCCTTGGACATCGTTTACGGCTTTGCCTATTTGAAAAAAGCCGCAGCATATGCCAATCATGAACTAGGGGTACTCGATGAGCAAAAAAGGGATTTGATAGCCACTGTTTGCGATGAGATACTGGAAGGCAAGCATGACGATCAATTTCCATTGGTCATTTGGCAAACCGGTTCTGGCACACAGAGCAATATGAACGTCAACGAGGTAATCGCCAATCGTGCCCATGAAATCTCAGGTAGGGTTATCGGAGAGGGGGAAAAGGCCATACAGCCCAATGATGATGTCAACAAATCGCAATCCTCCAATGACACCTTCCCTACAGGAATGCATATTGCGGCCTATAAAAAGATAATAGAGGTAACGATACCAGGGGTTACCCAATTAAAAGACACTTTGGTCAAAAAATCAAAGGAATTCAAGGATGTCGTAAAAATAGGGCGTACCCATTTGATGGATGCTACCCCCCTAACCTTGGGGCAGGAGTTCTCTGGTTATGCTTCCCAGTTGGAACATGGGTTGAAAGCCCTGAACAACACCCTAGACCATCTTAGCGAACTGGCCCTTGGGGGCACAGCGGTAGGGACAGGTCTAAACACCCCAAAGGGGTATGACGTATTAGTGGCCCAATACATTGCGAAGTTTACCGGTTTACCTTTTAAAACGGCTGAAAATAAATTCGAGGCACTAGCTGCCCATGATGCCATTGTGGAAAGTCACGGGGCACTGAAACAGTTGGCGGTCTCATTGAACAAGATTGCCAACGATGTACGTATGATGGCATCCGGCCCACGATCTGGAATCGGTGAAATCATAATCCCGGCCAATGAGCCAGGAAGTTCCATTATGCCAGGAAAAGTAAACCCTACCCAATGTGAGGCATTGACCATGGTCTGCGCACAAGTAATGGGCAATGATGTTGCCATCTCCGTAGGGGGAACACAAGGACATTATGAGCTTAATGTCTTTAAGCCCGTTATGGCCGCGAACTTTTTACAGTCAGCCCAACTTATAGGCGATGCCTGTGTCAGTTTCGATGTTAACTGTGTTACAGGTATTGAGCCCAACCACGAGGTAATCAAGGAATTATTGAACAACTCCTTAATGTTGGTAACTGCCCTGAACACCAAAATAGGGTATTACAAAGCTGCTGAGATAGCCAATACGGCCCATAAAAATGGCACCACATTAAAAGAGGAAGCTATCAACCTGGGCTATGTTACAGCGGAGGATTATGATAAATGGGTCAAACCCGAGGAAATGGTAGGCAGTTTAAAATAAATCACCTCTACCGTTTGGAAACAAAAAAAGGGGCAATCAATTAAGAATGCCCCTTTTTCATGGATAGTGTGTTTTATTTTAAAGTGAACTTGGAAGTTCCCAATAATTTTAATTTGTCATCATAAACATTCACCATATAATTCCCTTTTTGGAAATCACCAGCTGGTTTATTGATATAATCACAAACATCCAAGGACTTATTCTCATAGTAGAAATTCGTGCCTTTACTGTACGTTACGGAAGCTCCACTTTCATTGGTCTTTGAGAAACCTCCCCCAAGAACATTACCTTGTGGGTCAAGAACCTCTAAATAGAATTCCCTATCACCCGCTTCGGCTATAATGTTATCCGCTATGGTAAAACAGATCTTGAACTTATCCGTTCTTCCCGCCCTTGAAGTAGATACCAATTTACCGCTATTGCGCTCCTTGACAGCATCGACTTTGAATTTGGAAAGGTTCAAGGCTGATCCTTTTTCAACTACATCGGCCAATTGGGTGTTTTGCACAACCAAGGAATCATTGAATATATTTTGTTTTTCCAGCTCAACGTATGTACTATCACGCTGCATGGCGATCATGGTGTTTGAACGTGTCAATGAATCCACTTGCTTAAGCAATTGCTCCCTTTCTGCTTTAAGAACCCTAACTTGTCTTCTATACCTAGACAAAGAAGCTATATCGGCCTTCATGGTTTTAACCGAATCCAGATATTTTGCAATATTATCCCTAGCTGTCACCAACTCCTCATTGGTGGCATTGCTTTCCAGAATAGCTTTGTCGTATTCGGACTTTAGGCTATTCAGATCCTCCATAACCAATTCTTTCTCCCTTGTAAGTACAGACTCGGTCTTTTTCTTTTCTTGGTAAAGACTCACAGTGTAAATGATCACACCTAAAAGTACAACTCCCAGCAAACCTGCCAATACTTTCAATCCATTATTATTCTTTGTCTCAGTCATAATCCATAAATTAATTAAACTTTTATTCGATAAAAGTGTTTGTTCGTTTTCCTATATACGGTTCAATTTTCGGATTGGACTTTTATAGATTGAAAAAAATCAACATCCAAGACACAATAAGTCTCCTAAACACCTGGTTTTTGAGGGCATGGATTATTAATGGATTATTGTATGACATCGGTACAGGGCCACAACAAACCCTTACAATAAGGAAGGGGGTTATATTTGTTACCGAATATAATTAACAAGAAGTGTACTTTAGATGGTTTCATCTTTAATCAGTTGCCGTAAACCCTAATATTCAGGATCTTAGGGAATACCCACCTCCCTTATGGACCCCATTCAGCTGTGGGGCCAACCAGACCCCGACCCATAAAAACGTCGGGCGTTCCTACGAAACAGAAAAACAAAACAAGACCACCAGCCACAAAAAGTATGGGTACTGACGGTTTCTGGATGAAACATCCCATTGGGACAAATCGATATCCTATCGTATCAATTTCTTATATTTAATACGTTTTGGAACCAGGTCACCTCCCAAACGTTTTTTCTTGTTCTCCTCATAATCAGAGAATGAACCTTCAAAGAAATATACTTGGGAATCCCCTTCAAAAGCGAGAATATGGGTACATATACGATCCAGGAACCACCTATCATGGGAAATGACCACGGCACAACCCGCAAAGTTCTCCAAACCTTCTTCCAAGGCACGCAAGGTATTCACGTCCAAATCATTGGTAGGTTCATCCAAAAGCAGTACGTTCCCTTCTTCCTTTAAGGTCATGGCCAAATGCAAACGGTTACGCTCTCCCCCGGAAAGCATACTCACCTTTTTGTTCTGCTCACTACCCGAAAAATTGAATCGGCTCAAATAGGCCCTTGAGTTTACCTGTCTTCCGCCCATCATGACCAACTCCTGCCCATCACTGAAATTCTGCCATATTGTTTTATCGGAATCTATATTGGAATGACTTTGGTCCACATAGGCGATCTTGGCAGTATCCCCTACAATGAACTCACCCTTGTCCGGGGTTTCCTCTCCCATTATCATTCTGAAAACCGTCGTCTTACCGGCCCCGTTCGGACCAATAACACCGACGATGCCCGCCTGGGGCAGTCTAAAGTTCAAATCCTCGTAGAGCAACTTATCGCCATAAGCCTTGCTTACCCCTATCGCTTCGATTACATTGGTTCCTAAACGTGGGCCATTGGGGATATATATTTCCAATTTCTCATCGAGCAGTTTTTGGTCTTGGCTCATGAGCTTGTCATAGTTCCTTAAACGCGCCTTTTGCTTGGTCTGCCTTCCCTTGGCCCCTTGCCGTACCCATTCCAATTCCCGTTCCAAGGTCTTTTGGTGTTTTGATGCGGACTTGCTCTCTTGGGCCATTCGTTTGGACTTCTGGTCCAACCAACTGGAATAGTTTCCTTTCCATGGTATACCTTCGCCCCGGTCCAGTTCCAAAATCCAACCTGCGACATTATCCAAAAAATAACGGTCATGGGTCACGGCGATTACCGTACCCTTATATTGTGCCAAATGGTGTTCCAACCAATGTACGGATTCGGCATCCAAATGGTTGGTAGGTTCATCCAAAAGAAGTATCTCCGGTTCTTGCAATAGAAGCCTACAAAGTGCTACACGTCTTCTTTCGCCTCCGGAAAGCACCCCGATCTTTTTGTCCGGTTCAGGGGTTCGAAGTGCATCCATGGCAATTTCCAACTTTGTATCTAGCTCCCATGCATTGGTGGCATCGATCTGATCTTGAAGCACCATCTGCCGATCCATGAGTTTTTGCATCCTATCCGCATCCTCATACACTTCGGGCAGACCGAACATATCATTGATCTTGTTGTATTCGTCCAAAACCGCTACCGTTTCGGCAGCACCTTCCCTAACAACCTCAAGGACCGTCTTGTCCCCATCCAATTTAGGTTCCTGTTCCAAGTACCCCACATTATAACCTGGGGAGAAAACCACATCGCCTTGGTAATTCTTATCAAGACCTGCAATAATGCGCAATAAAGTGGATTTACCTGAGCCGTTCAATCCTAGAATACCGATCTTGGCACCATAGAAAAAACTTAGGTAAATATTTTTCAAAACCGGGGTGTTCGCATTTTTATACGTTTTGGTAACCCCGGACATTGAGAAGATAACCTTCTTGTCGTCAGACATTTGATATTGGGTATTAAATTATTGAATAATGTGGATGAACGGTCAGACCCGACCCTTAAGGGCATTAAAGACCCAGGCAATGGCAAAAAAACCAAGACCTACCGATGCGAATCCCCATCCTGCCACTTCGTCATATCTAAAAGCACCTAAAGCTATAAGTGCCAGGCCAACAAATATCATGATAAAGGTGGCCCAAGCTAATACAGTATTTTTATTCATTTTTAAATCAGTTTGGTTTTTGGTAATTCCAAATATCGTGTTTTTTAGGTGAAAAAAAACGTAAAGACCCCAATTTTATCACTCAAAAGGAAACTTGATTCCGTTTTGGACCCTAATGGTTTCCAACAATTCGGCCAAATCCAAACTGTTTTGATGTGTCCACAGGCCACTTTGCAACTTTCCTTTTTGTAGACAGGAATTAACTTCCTCTATTTCATAAGTATATCCATTTCCGGATGTAGGCAACCCAACATCATTGATGACATGCCCCTCCATTTCCAAACAATACCCCTGTGCGGCATGCCATTGACCATTGATCAATATAGCCCCTTTACTTCCTGAGATTTCCGCTTCCATTTTAGAATAGGAAGTAAACCCACTATATAAAATGGCTTGTGCCTTAGGGTAATCGAATATCAAGGATGTTTGTATCTCTACCCCCGTCTTATAGAATCTGGAAGATGCTTTTATGGCCTCTGGCATCCCTAATAACAAATAGGAAAGGAAAATGGGATATATTCCAATATCCAACAAAGAACCGCCTCCCAGATCGGGGTTCAACAACCGACCTTCCTCTGGTCTGTCCAAAGCGTAGAATGCAAAATCGGCATGCAAATAACCTACCTCACCTATCTCCCCCGCGTCAACCATAGCCTTGACCTTCTTGATCGAAGGATTAAAGCGTGACCAAAGTGCCTCCATAAGAAAGACCTGATTCTTCCCTGCAACTGACAACATCTCTTCCACATCCGAGCGGTCCATTCCCATCGGTTTCTCACAAAGAACATGTTTGCCATGGTTCATGGCCTTAATACTCCATTCCTTATGCCCCGTATGTGGCGTGGCAATGTAAACCACATCCACTTCCCCACACTCAAATAATGCCTGGTACGACCCAAAGGCATATTTTGCCTGGTGTTGTTCGGCAAATACTTTTGCCTTGTCCATACTTCTTGAGGCGACCGCGGTAATTTCCGATCCATCTACCAAATTGAGGTCACTGGCGAATTTATGGGCAATTCTCCCTAAACCTATAATTCCCCATCGTATCTTTTGTTCCATATTCATTTTACATTATACCCAAAAGTAATCAATTTTACTCCTTATCTTTAACCTAACATTTAACAAACACAATATTCATGGACATCAAGTTCAACAAAAACGAAGATCAGAACAAGTTAAAATTATCCCAGTTAAGAAAATTGCTGGCCCAAGTGAAATTGGGCGGGGGGAAATCCCGGATCGAGAGGCAACACGCCCAAGGGAAGCTGACCGCCCGGGAACGTATTGCCTATTTATTGGATGATGACGGGAACAGTGTGGAAATCGGTGCATTCGCAGGTAAGGATATGTATGGTGAACATGGTGGTTGCCCTTCGGGCGGAGTGGTCGTAAAAATAGGCCATGTGCAGGGCAAACAATGTATCGTAGTGGCCAATGACGCCACGGTAAAGGCCGGAGCCTGGTTTCCGATTACCGGAAAGAAAAACCTTCGCGCCCAGGAAATTGCCATGGAAAACAGATTACCCATCATCTACCTGGTCGATAGTGCCGGGGTATTCCTACCCATGCAGGACGAAATCTTCCCGGACAAAGAACATTTTGGCCGCATCTTCAGGAACAATGCTATTATGAGCAGTATGGGGATTACCCAGATCGCGGCCGTCATGGGTAGTTGTGTTGCCGGTGGCGCCTACTTGCCCATTATGAGCGATGAGGCTTTGATCGTTGATAAAACGGGTAGTATTTTCCTTGCCGGAAGTTATTTGGTAAAGGCGGCTATTGGCGAGGAAATCGATAACGAATCCTTAGGTGGCGCAACGACCCATAGCGAAATAAGTGGCGTGACCGATTATAAGGCCAAGGATGACAAGGATGCCTTGGACAAGATCAAAAATATCATGGATAAGATCGGGGGGTTTGACAAAGCCGGATTCAATCGCAAACCCGCCCATAAACCTAAGAAAAACGTTGAGGACATCTACGGAATCATTCCCGGCTCCAGAACGGACCAATACGACATGGGAGAGATAATCGGTAGATTGGTCGACAATTCGGAATTCGAGGAATATAAGGCCGGTTATGGTAAAACCATATTAACAGGCTACGCACGGATCGATGGGTGGGCCGTAGGCATTGTCGCCAACCAACGAAAAGTGGTCAAGACAGCTAAGGGGGAAATGCAGTTCGGGGGAGTTATCTATTCGGATTCCGCGGATAAGGCCACACGTTTTATCGCCAATTGCAACCAGAAGAAGATTCCATTGGTCTTTCTACAGGATGTCACCGGGTTTATGGTAGGCAGTAAAAGTGAACAAGGGGGCATTATCAAGGATGGGGCCAAAATGGTGAACGCCGTAAGCAACTCTGTCGTACCCAAGTTCACGATCATTATCGGCAACAGCTATGGGGCGGGCAATTATGCCATGTGCGGAAAGGCATATGACCCAAGATTGATCGTGGCGTGGCCCAGTGCCGAGCTTGCCGTTATGAGTGGCAATTCGGCTGCCAAGGTTTTGTTACAGATAGAAAAAGCCTCTTTAAAGAAAAAGGGGGAAACGATCACCAAGGAAAAGGAAGAGGCCCTATTCAGCAAAATAAAAGAACGTTATGACAACCAGGTCTCACCGTATTATGCCGCTGCAAGATTATGGACAGATGCCATTATAGACCCCTTGGACACCCGCAAATGGATATCAATGGGAATCGAGGCAGCAAACCATGCACCTATGGAAAAGCCTTTTAACATGGGTGTGTTACAGGTTTGACCAAAATATTTTCGGAAACGCATTTTCCGTTCCTGAACAATCGCTGTGGTATTCCCTTCGATAGCGAATACCCTATCCAGGAAGTTCCCCGAAAACACAAACTTTATTCACGGTCAAGACTTTTGATCGTGGCAAGGGTGTCTTTTCTGGAAACCTTGCCATTTTGAACCTCAACGAATTTAGGGATATAGACTATCGCCCTAGGGACTTCATATTTCCCAAGACCCTCCAAAGCTTTTATCCCTTCTAAAAGTCCAGCCTTCCTTGGCTTACCTTCAACTATGAGCGTTACTTTTTGTCCGAATTCCGTATCAGGGATTCCCGTGACAAAGAATCTACCTTTGAGGATCGGGGCGAGTTTACGTTCGATCTGCTCTGGCACCAATTTAATACCCCCGGAATTGATTATATTGTCATACCTTCCCAGTAATTCGAATTCATTATCCGATATCAGGTCTACTATATCATTAGTGACTATAGGTGCTGCATCCAGGTCTGGGGCGTTGATCACAAGGCAGTCCCTTTCGTCTTTTTCAATAGTAATATTTGGAAGCGTTGTGAAATGGTCCCTTTCCTTGTTTGAACTGACACCCCTATCTTGGTTTACCTTCCTCACGGCTATATGGGTAATGGTCTCCGTCATCCCATAGGTTTCGAAAATATTAGTGGTCTTATCCTGAACCTTTGTTTTAAGGTCTTCCGAAAGTGGGGCTCCACCGACGATCAAGGTTTTGATATGGTTGACCCGATCCAAGGAATTTTCCAGTTGTACAGGGACCATGGCACAAAAATCATAACAGTGGTCAAGAAACCTCAAAGGGTCTGAGGAAGGTGGCACCCAATCAAGATCCAAACCTAAGACCATGGCCCTGACCAACATCATTTTCCCAGCAATATAATCGCCCGGAAGGCAAAGTAAGGCCTTGTCCCCTTCATAAAGATCAAAATAATCCCCAGTTGCCAAGGCCGAATTGACCATATGCTGTTTCCCCAAACGGATATTCTTCGGTGTTCCTGTTGACCCCGAAGTTTTTACAGTGATAAAATCCTCTTTATCGATCCAATCCAATATGAATCCCCCCAAGGTCACTTGATATGGCTCCCCTTCCTTGATCAAACTATAGCCCACCTCATACAAGTCGTGGTAAGTGATCGATATGCCATTCAATTTGAATCTTGGATGAATAATATCCATATATCCTATTCTTTTGTATTCTGTGCGATAAAAATGTCCTTACCCATTACTTTTCCTGTAAGTCTTTCTTTCCAGTTGGTCCAACCGTATTTTTTGGAAAAGACCAATAAAAGTAGTGGGTAGATGACCAATACGGGAATAAAAATATCCCACCCCAAGGTAGGCTGTGACACGTCCTTGTAAATTGAATTGGTCTGAAAAGCCGTCCAATCAGCCGTTACCAACAATGCTGCTGTCAGGTTGTTCGCAGCATGAAAGCCAAGTGCCAGTTCAAGTCCCTCATCCATCAGGGTCAAAATCCCCAAAAAGAACCCTGTCCCGATATAAAACACCATAATACCGTACCCTATTTTGCCTACTTCGGGATTAGCGGCATGCATAATCCCAAAAAGAACCGAGGTGACCACCAAAGGCACCCATCTGTTCCTTGCCATGATCCCCAGGCCCTGCATCAAATGGCCACGAAACATATACTCCTCAAAACTAGTCTGTAGGGGCACTAGGGCTATGGCCATAACCAACAATATCAAAAAAGGCACTGGTTTGAAATTAAGGACATAATCATCGGGTGACATCATGATATCCGCCAACATCATTAGGGTCGTTATACCCCCCCAAAGTAAAAAGGAGAACATAACACGTTTCCAGTCGACCTTTTTACGGGAAGTCGTCAAAGAGACAATAGACTGCCCGTGGACCAAATACACCCATCCAAGGATAATGAAAAACCCTGCCACCAGCGGGGCGATAGCTAAAACAAAAAATGCGTTAAGCCCTATTTTATCGATAATATCGGCTATCATCACATCTGCATCTACCGGTGAATTGATGGTCATAATATAATTGACCACCATCATTGCCGAAAACCCTAAAATAGGAACCCAGTATTTCCATAATCCCAAATTCCCTTTGTATCCCTGTTCTATATACATAATCTATCTATTAAATTTGGCTGCCAACCTTTATCCATACGGCTATGAATATATCCTTTCTTTACTTTGAGCGGACTTTCGAAATTATTGGTATAAAGGCCTCCCGTCCCCAACCCTTGGGGCATCGTGTTGTTCAAGGTGTATGTCCATTGGGCAATGGCATTCAAACCTATATTACTTTCCAAGGCACTTGTAACCCACCATCCAATCCCCATGCGTTCGGCTATTTCGATCCATTCCCCACTACCTTTATAACCACCGACCAAAGTAGGCTTTAGAATAATGTACTGGGGTTTTATGGTTTGTAGCAAATTCGCCTTTTTCGTTACATCGGTAACACCGATCAATTCCTCATCGAGGGCAATGGGCAAAGGGTTTTTTTCACACAGGTCTTTCATTTCCATAGTGTTGCCTTGCCGTATGGGCTGTTCTATGGAATGTAATCCAAAATTGGACAATTCAGTGAGTCTACCCAACGCCTCCCCTGGTTTAAATGCCCCATTGGCATCGACCCTTAATTCAATCCGATCTTGGGGGTACTCTTTTCGAATAGTCTCCAAAATGGAGATCTCGGATTGAAGGTCAATCCCTATTTTCATTTTAAGGCAACGAAACCCTTCCTCCAATTTTTGCTGGACCTGCTCCAACATATATCCTTTATCCCCCATCCAAATGAGTCCATTTATGGGTATCGGTGCTTCCTTGCACGTGAATGCCGAGGGAAACAACACATAGGG
This sequence comes from Maribacter sp., assembly GCA_002749285.1. GTDB lineage: Bacteria > Bacteroidota > Bacteroidia > Flavobacteriales > Flavobacteriaceae > Maribacter_A. Next base: position 14,855 of record PDPR01000015.1, on the reverse strand, counting down.
ATTCTCTGATTCCAGGGACAAAAATGCCTGTTCAAGTCCGAACTGTATGCTCGGGTATGCCCTTAATTCCTCCCACAAATATGACAACCCCTTTTCTATATGGTCACAGACCCATTGGAGTTTGGCCTCATATCCAGGCACATCATCAAAGCTAAGGCCTTTGAACATGCCACATTCCCCAATTCCAAAACGACCTTCTTGTTCCAAGACCAGGAACCAGGTTTCCTTTTGGTTGAGGATCCCACGGGAGGTACCGCTGGGCCTTTTAAAATCCAATGTGTATTTTTTTACTTTAGCTTGCATCCGATACTGAACTCGTTTGAACTTTTTGGGTTTAAGCGGAAACCACTGGTTTTTTTGTTCTATTGAAGGCTTTTTCAAGTTGCATAGCAGGGCTACGGAAGTAAAAAAAGACAAAAAATAGGGCGGAAAACGGCAATTTTCTGGCAAGCCGAAAAAGTTTAAACGAGTTCATCGCCAAATTTAACTATATTTTAGGTCTAAAAACCAAATAAATGCAAAGTATCGAAGGTAAAGTGGTTTGGGTTACAGGGGCTTCTTCTGGTATTGGTGAGACCTTGGCATATGAATTGGCGGGGAAAAATTGCAGACTGATCCTTTCCGCCAGGGATGAAAGAGCCTTGCAAAAGGTGAGGGACAGTTGTGCCAAAAAAGACCAAGTGAGGATATTACCTTTGGATCTAGGGGATTTTGATGCCATGGGCCAGCTAGTGGCCAAAGCCCTCTCATTGTTCAACGAAATCGACATCTTGATCAATAATGCCGGTATTAGCCAGCGTTCCTTGATCATCGATACCGAATTCGAGGTCTACAGAAAATTGATCGATATCAACTATCTGGGAACCATTGCCCTTACCAAGGCATTGCTGCCTTATTTCATTAAAAGGAATAAAGGACATTTTGTTACGGTCACCAGTTTAATGGGGAAATTCGGTTCCCCCTACCGGTCTGGCTATTGTGGTTCCAAACATGCCCTACACGGGTTCTTTGATGTTTTACGGATGGAACATGAAAGGGACGGGGTCGATGTTACCCTTATCTGCCCGGGATTTGTACAGACCAATATTGCAAAAAACGCCCTCACCGCAAATGGAAGCCAACAGAAAAAAGACGATGTGGCTACCCAAAACGGACTTCCTGTCGTTGTTTTCGCAAAAAAAATGATCAAGGCCATAGAAAGGAAAAAGTTCGAAGCCTATATTGGCAAAAAAGAGACAAGGGGCATTTACCTCAAACGCTTTTTCCCAAAATTACTGCACAAAGCCGTTTTAAGGAGCCAGGTTAGATAGCTATGTCCTCCCCAATATCCAACAAATGTAATTTCTTGCCGGCACTCTTGAATTTATCCATAGCCTTGGCATGGTCTATTTCGATATACCCAAAAGTATCGTAATGATAGCCCAATATGTTGTTGCACTCTATAAAGTCGGAGGCTAATACCGCATCATCCACTCCCATAGTGAAATTGTCCCCGATTGGAAGAATGGCCAGATCCAATGTTGTAGTCATAGGAATGATCTTCATGTCCATGGTCAATGCCGTATCACCGGCAATATAGATGTGTTTTCCTTCGGAAGAGAGGACAAAACCACCTGGCTGCCCCCCGTAAGCCCCATCGGGAAAGGAAGAGGTGTGAATGGCATTCACGTATTTGAGGTTTCCGAAATCGAACTTCCAATTGCCCCCATGGTTCATAGGGTGCACTTTTACCCCCTTGGCCCCATAATATGTCGCAATCTCGAAATTACCCACCACAATGGCACCAGAAGCCTTGGCGATGGCTTCCACATCCAAGGTATGGTCTTGGTGTGCATGGGTAACGAGAATATAATCTGGATTTAGGTCCTTGATATCGATTTTTCCGGAGGCCTTTTCATTTCCTGAAATAAAGGGATCCACCAGTATACGTAAATTTTCAGCTTCAACCATAAGTGAAGCATGACCTAGGAAAGTAATTTTCATTTTTGAGGTATTTAGTACTCCAAAGTTACAGAACCCTATTTAAAATTAAACCAAAAGCGGACACCTTCTGGAACTTTATCCACATTCAAACTGGTCTGCAGTTGATTGGCCAAACGGTTCATAAGACGGATACCCATAGAGGATTGGGCGCGTATATCCGTATCTTCAGGTAGGCCGATTCCATTATCGGTATATTCAAAGAACCCTTCCTTTCCGTTCACTTTTCGAATATGGATGTAGATCTTACCATCCTCTTCATCATTCGGGAATGCATATTTGAATGAATTGGAAACCAGTTCATTCAATATCAATCCAAATGGTATGGCCCGATCGATATCCAACTCGACCCCCTCGGCATCAATGGTGATATTAATGTTATGTCCTCCCTTTTTATAAACCGATTGTACACTATTGATCAGACTTTCGATATAACCCTGCATCTCGATTACGGAAAGATCGTCATTCTGATACAGTTTCTGATGTATCAACGCCATGGCCTTTACCCTACTCTTCCCTTCCTCCAAGGCTTTTATCGCAGCTTTGCTACGTGTGTTCTTTGTCTGTAGGCTCAATAAACTTGAGACCATCTGAAGGTTGTTCTTTACCCTATGGTGGATCTCTTTCAATAAGGAATCTTTCTCGGTCAGTGAATTTTCGATGATATATTTTTGTTCCGCGATCAAGCGTTGGTTCTTGATACTCTTTAAATACGCATACACAAGACCTGCAAAACCCAAAAGCGTGAACACCAATGAAATGAACACAAGGCTTATCTTTTCATCTTGGGCCGTCATTTCCAAACGTTGCTGTTCCAAACTTTTTTTCTGTTCCTCGAACATCGCTTGGGTATTGGCCAAATCCCTTCCCATTACGGTAGCCAGTTGTTGTGTCCTTAGTTCCGATTCATTAATATCAATAGAGTCCCTAATATGCATATTGCGTTTTAGGTATGCTGCGGAATTTTGGTAATCCCCGGTTTTATCATAGTAAGACGCCAACAAGCGGTTTCTTTTGAGGGTATGTTCGGTTTTCGTTAGGTTTACGTCAAGACTCAAATATTCCACCGCCTTTCCATAATCCTCCAATTGCAAATAGCAATTAGCGATTTCCAAGGTGTTTTCCGCAATATCGGAAGAGTATTTCCCCTTACTGTTCTCCATGATTTTCTCTATACCGGATTTAAGGAAGGGAATCGCAACCTCATACTGTCCCAGTTGGGAATGACATTTGCCTATGTTGCCTTCAATAACCCCCATGAGGCTATTGGCACTTATTGTTTCGTTTTCCGTCTTGGCCACGGTAACATTGTTAAGGTATACCGTTAAATGCCCCTTGGCCTCCCTGTATTTATTGAGTGCAACCGATGGGGAATTATCCAATCGCAAATAATTACCAATATTATTATGGTATTTGGCCATACTGAACTCATCGTCGTCGGGAAAGGTTTTCCGAACTTCGATAATATAGTCCTTCATCGCCTTTCGGTGAAGGCCCAAATTGGAATAGATGTCATAGAATACGATATCATCGGTAAGGCCAAGCTCTTTCTTTTCCTTACGGATATCTATTTGTTCCGTATAGAGTGCCAGTTCTGAATAATTCTGGTCCATCAATCCCAATAACTTCCCCTTGAAATCAAGGCTTAGCTTATCCTTGATATCATAGAGTTCACTTGATATGGCCAAACTCTTGTCGTAATCACCAAGGTCATAGTACACTTGGGATTGCATCAACATATAGTCCCTAATGGCGGTGGAATCTTTTTGTCCTATGGCCTCGTTTAGATATTGGTTTATGGAATCCAACCAATCATAGGCCGAATACTGTTTATATCTATTGGGGGTCTCGAAGAAATACGAAAACCTTTCAGCATTTTGGCCTTGGTTCTTGAAATTGAGATAGACATCGTCAACCAAAGGAACCGAGTCTTGGGATATCGCCTTAGTAGCCATAAACAAGCAAAGGATACTAAATAATAAAAAATCGCAGAGCAGCTTTTTCATATATGATAAAAACCAAACTGTCCTGAAATAGTTGGTTTCATAAATTTTTTGTTATAAATCAAATCATCCTATAATAACATTAGCGTATCGATAGAACGAAATTTCACACCTGTGATTGCACCTGTTTAACAAATCGCGCCATATTTTAACAAAACACTAGGCTTTCGGCCTCTAAATGGAACTATAAACAACACAGCCCACTACTTATGGAAGGCATTGGATCCAACCCAGTAATCAAGTAAGTTTGGGGAAACTAATTTGAACCATAAAATTATGGTATAGGTCCCTTGACCCTACAATTATGTTGTGAAATTACCTTTTTATGTTGTGAAATGACAAATCGGGACATCTGCGTATATTTCATCGTCTTTTCGATACCTTTCATGGAGTTTTTGTAGGAAAAAAGGGCGGCCCAGAACATCAGAAGTCAAAGAAGGCCATATAACCAAAAAGGGCCTTTTACGAGAACACTATATGAAAAATCCTTTACTTTTTTAAGAGGTAATACTTTTTTATAATATCGTATCACAGGGCTAGTATAGAAGAACCGGTCCCTTTGGGAAACTTAATGATGTGAACCGTGCTATTTCCGTGGTGAGGGTTTGATATACCGTTAAGAGTTCATTGCGGAAATAATGAATTCCTTAAAATCCTTACTAATAGGTATCAGGTTATTGTTGATCATGATATCCTTTGAATTGATGGCATCAATATGGTCCACATTGACGATATAGGATTTATGTGCCCTATAGAACTTGTTCTTGGGCAATTTCTCAAGGTAATTCTTTAATGGCGAACGTACCAAAAACTTTTTGTCAACCGTATTTACTTCAAGATATACATTATCGGCTTTGATGAATTGGATATCCTCAAATTGGATCCTGTAATATAAATGTTGCTTTTTTACGAAAATAGAGTCCTTGAGTACGGAATTGGACATGGGCACATCATCGTCATTGGTCTTATTTTCAACGTCGGCCTGTTTATTGGTTCCATATGTGAAATTGGAAAGTGCGATCTCAATAGAGGTGTAAAGATCCTGTTGTTCGAACGGCTTTACCAAATAGCCATTTGGTTTTACGGTTTTGGCATTTTCCACTGTCGCCCTATCCGAGTTGGAAGTCACAAAGATGAAAGGAATATCATAATTCTCGCGAATATGTTTTCCCAAATCTATCCCTGTCTTATCGGATGCCAAGATAATATCTATAAGAACCAAATCGACCTGTTCGGTTTTCAATACTTTTTCAGCCTGCTCATACACTATGACGTTATCAACAATCTCATAACCTATTTCCTCAAGCATTGATTGCATATCGTCGGCAATAATAACATTATCCTCAACGATCAATATTTTGATTGGTTGTTCCAAGACATTCGTGGTTTAGTAAGTTCGTGCAAAATTACAAAAAATATTATTACCCAAATAAAACAAGATGGAAAGTAAAAATATACAGATGGCCAATTTCTTTAATTCAGGGTCTAAAAATGAGGGGGTATGTATCCCCCGTACCCTCTTGACCTGTACTAAAATCGGGATGAAAACAATTAGTGGAAGGAGTTGGGAGTAACATTCGAACTCCAAAAAAACAAAAACCAATAAGCCCAGCAACCCCAAACCTATCAGCCAAGTATGGTAGACAAGCCCTTTTTCATAACCCATTTGCACTACCAAGGTGTTCTTGTTGGAAGTCTTATCCGATTCGTGGTCCCTTAGGTTGTTCAAGTTCAAAACACCTGTGCTTAGGGCCCCTATGGAAATGGCAGGAAGCACAGCTGGCCATGGGATACTTTTAGTGAACAGGAACATGGTTCCCAGAACGGCAAGCAATCCAAAGAAGATAAAAACAAAAATGTCCCCCAATCCCCGATAACCATATGCCGATGTTCCCACGGTATATTTTATAGCTGCCCAGATACTGAACGTGCCCAAGGCCATAAAAAGAAAAATATATCCTAAATTTTCAAATCCAAAAGCGAGGTAGACCAATGCGACCACCAATACAATATTGACCATGACAGAGATAACAACACCCCTTTTGAGTGCCTTACGGGTCAGCAAACCACTTTGAAGAACACGCTTAGGCCCTATTCGGCCATCATTATCGACACCCTTTACCCCATCACCGTAATCATTGGCGAAATTCGATGTTATCTGGAAACCAATGGCCGTACAAAGCGCCAATATAAATATACCAAGGCTGCCACTACCATAGAAATCGGCAAGGGCCGTACCCACCAAAATACCGGATATCGAAAGGGGAAGTGTCCGTAATCGGGCAGCATTGATCCAAGTTGTTAATTTCGGCAATCTAGTAGGGGTCTTCTATTTGTATTCGCTTACCTTCCTTGTACGATGCCACAAAGGCATCATTGAACCCTAGATCAACCAATTGCTTTCGGAATTTCTGGGCTTCCTGCAAGGTTTCAAAAGTACCTAACGAATAGGAATAAAACGGATTGGTCTTGACAAAAAGTGTGTTTGTCAGGGCCTCTGAGGCCAAGGTCACATTATTATCGACAAATGATTTTATCTGAACAGAATAAATTTTCTCTTTTTCCAAGAAACTCTTGGCCAAATAAAATTCCTTTACCAAGCTCAACTCCTCATTCTGCCGTCTAAGATTGTCTATACGTGCCTTATGGGCCTCCAGGCTATCGATAGAAACCAAAAGGTTATTCCTGTTCTCTAGGTTGTTTGAAGTACTTAAACCGGCGGTGTAGGTGGTTATCCCAAATGTCCCTATAAGGAACAGGCCTGTTACCACAGCCAAAAGATTACGTTGTATCCTGCTTCTTTTGAGCTCTTTGTTCTTTATCTTTATTTGATCTAAAAGACGCTCGTTTATAATTTGCGCCTTGTCTATATCCTTATGCAATTCGAGTAAATCGCTTTCTTCTATAAATGGCATATAATGTTATGTTTTAGGGACCTCATCTGTTAAAGTTAACCGAAAATGTTCAATGACCTGATATAAATATTTCCTTTAGAAAGTGCAAAAATATAAAAGTGTAATGACTTTATTAAATTATCCATCTGTTTATTTTTTATAGCTATTGACCCTTTCCTATAGACATCCTTTTTTATGTTGGTCCATACACTGTGGTTTTTGCCGATCTCTTTGGGAAAAGAGCCCCTTTATTGAGTCCATACCATCCAAATGGGTTATAGGCAACACATGTATAGCACAATAGAAACCACCCCATTCATTGGAATGGGGCGGTCTTACCATCTATCGATTATACTTATGCCCTACATAAAGACCGAAATAAGGATAACCATCGAAATTTACCACTGCATTGCCACTCATTTTATCCGTGGCAGGGTCATAAACATAGAAACCTTTACCTCATCCGTTGCCAAACCGAAAAATACCTTATCCTTATACAGGGAAACACAGGTTGCAGAATTTGCACTTATCCTGGTCCCCTATGCTGATGACAGGCAGGAAAAAGAACCTTGAACGGAAAGATGTTCCAGCAGTAGCCTTCATCAAGGAACATACAAGAAAAAGAATGGAGACCTCGATAAGCCAAATATGCGCATTAATGCCAAGGCATATCAATGCGGTCACACCCGATGGGTCCATAATCAAACTGATGCTGTCCGTAATGGCTTTTCAGCTTGACAAAACAATATCGGCCCAGTGGGTAATCTTAACCTAAACACTGGCCACAAATATGATTTAGTAGTTATTTGCATATTCGATGATCTTATTCAACAATTCTAGGTTTTTTCCTAAATTGGCCGTATCGATAAAGTCTGCCAATGCTTGGTTGTTTTGGACTTCCATTAGAAAGGGTTCATATCCATCTTGAATCATTATCCTGGAAATAAGCACCGCATCCACCGATGCCAAATAAACTCCCCAGGATTCAAGGTCCAATAAATATCCTTCATATTTTTTCATCGCTTCCTCTAAAAGTTGCCTTTTACCACTAGAATCCAGCTTGTCTATATAAACCGGTTGGGCCAATAACATGGTAATATGTATAAGGTCCAGACCGTATAGCCCTTTTTCCAGAATATCTTCAGGAGGGCAATCCAGCCCCATTCTGCTGAAACGTATGGACAACATCCTGGACGCATCGTTTCTTCTTTCTAAAAACTGTAGGCCGTTAAAATTCCCAATTTGTCTTTCCAGACCTTTTTGTGGACTGTCGAATGCCGACATAGTCGAAAAAAGCGGATAGGCCATACAAGTTTCGACCATGCCTTTGGTGGACATGTTTTCCAATATTTCAATTGGAATCTGGAGGGCGTCGATTTGTTGTTGTGCCGAATACCCAATCCATTCTTCAGATCCAGGTTTAATCGGGAATTCATATCTGTCCGTAGGTTCCGGCAAAAACTGGACGCAATTACTTTCGTCGCTTTCATTGCAGGACACAAAGAGTTGAACAATACCCAAAAAAATCAATTTATATCTTTTCATTTAACAAATGCCTTAGCCTAATTGATAACACTTTTTATGATATTTGGGTCAGTAACGACACCGTATTCGAATAACGCATATTCAGCAGTCACTCTATCACTATCACTGTCCTCATCTTTTGCTGTTGCCACATTATCAAGAGATCTTGCCATGACCCAAACAGATGTTGCCATGCCCTGACCAAAAATTTCTTTGTGTTGCGATTTTCCCCTATAGCGACTAACTCCTTTTTTTTCGCTTTGGGATAAGTTCGATTGATCTTTTTGGGCAAGAATAGTTTCAATATAGTCGAATTCGAATGCAAAAAGCCCTTTTTCTTCTTCGGATCATTTTGGGTCGACATTCTTAGGGTACATTTTAATTGATTCTCTTCCTGAATCCGCCCTGCGCAATAACTCTCTAAAACCATTATTTTTTTCTTTAAGCCTATTGAATCCGCCCTGAAGATCATCTTAGGCATAAATTACACCTAATAAAGGGTAATCCAAACAGGTTTCTATCAAATCCTGTGTGCTCATGGATCGTAACAGTCCATACGGAATCTGACAAATCCCATAAGGATCACTCACGGCTACCCAACCCTCATCTCCAGACCTAACAGGCTAGGAGCATTTTTGACAATTACTTGAATTGAAATTACGAAAATATGTCCTGTTATAATGTTAGATTTTTAAAAAAAAGTGCATTTTTAACCAAATACATGATAAATACCCGCATTTGAGATTTTCCGATTGGTTACGGATTATAATGATTTGAGCATAGAATTATGTTACGTTACATAAAATGAAATGGCCGTTTTCCGGAACGATCGCAGAAGTAGCATTACAATGTGGCTACGACTATACCCCACACTTCTGTACTGCATTTAAGCGTAAATTCGGTGTTTCCCCAAGGACAAGAAGAAGACAACAATAACCAACAACCCCGACCTAAGGGTACGAGGTATGCTTCCGGAAAAATTTTTGTTATTTCGGGGCAAGCTTCAGGAAATCAAACCCTTTTTGGCTATCGGTTAAGGTCCATGAACAGATCGATACGGAGCCTACAAATGTCAAATAGGGTTTCTTCAAAAACTATATTTTGCTTTTATCCACACCTCAGAATTGTTTTTATAAACGCCAAACATGCCTTTGTCACCTTCAAAATGGTCGTAACCGACCAGTAAATGGATTTGGTCACTCAATGAATAATCCGCCGAAAAACGATTAAAAAAACTACCATTGTTTAAATCGGTATACATAAAATCGGATAATTTCAATGTGCTGTTGAGTGTATTTTTAGATATATTAAACGTTAGAAGACTTGTGTTTTTCTCTTGAAGCAATTCTTTTTTATAGTTTAATACAGCATCATTGGACACTTGTAAACCAAGCATCCATTCTTTGGGTGCGAACCAGTCCATACCCAATAAAGCATTAACGGTATTATGTTTTTGTAGTACTGTTGGAATTTGTTGGGTTGGCAAATGTTTATTGATATTAAAGGCCACCTCTCCGCGAACAACAAACTGCCCCAGAGGTTTTGAAAAATCACCGCCCACAAAGGTCATTCTATGGTATTCAGGTGTAACCACCATACTATCAGCTTGTATATTTGTCATAAAAACAGGCATTTTATCGTGGGTATGCAGTGTTGCCAACGAAAAGTCAATACCGGGTAAATTAAACGTTAAACGTCCGCCGAACTCACTGTTCTTTAATGTAAAATCAGGGTTTTGTTCGGGCAACATTATGAGCTGCATATCAGGAGGGGCGGATATAGGTATAGCCCAGGGATTTTTAGGGTTTGTTGGCAATACAAAACCTTTAAAAGCCGGAACAAACACCAATTCCAATTTCATTGCTCCTTTGAAATATCTGAATTTCAAGGCCTCAACGGGCATACGGATATCATCATAGTCGCGTGCCAAAAATTCTCTTAAATCCATAGGCGACACCAAATCGGTAATACGCAGACCATCTGCTGCTCCCCAGATAATCAATTGCCTGCCGGCTCGTAAACCCCAATGTTCCGCCATATAATCAAAATAGGCTTCCCGCAATTCAAATCCGTTTAACTTTTTTAAAATACTGTTTTGATTTAAGTTAAACGACACGAACATTGAGGATTTACCAAAGGCTTTTTGCAATTCGCCCCTAAAACGAGTTCGCGAACTCATAAAATCATTGGGCGATTTTATCCGTACCGCATGATACGTATCTACAAATCCGTTTATCTGTAATTTGCTCTCTTCTGTCTGCGACAACGCCATTACCGGCAACAGTAAGATGATTATGATGGTGTGTAGTTTCATTTTGTTGGGTTTTGGCTATTGGCTGTTGGCGATTTGTTGCGTATCACTTGCTAAAAGCTAAAAGCCAACAGCCAAAAATCACATTCTTCCTTTTTCAAGTGTTTGTACAGTAAATTTTTCGTCGTCCATAGGGATATCCAATGACATATTATCAAACTCTATAATGGTTTTGTGATTGGTTTGTACATTGGTCATATTCATCTTTGTGATTACCCAATAATCGTTGCTTTTTTCTACTTTTCCTATAACCATTTGGCGATGCAATTTTCCCATACGATCATAAAAATCTACTTTTTCAGGGATAAAAATATCCTGTCGTAACCAAATGATTTTCTTGGAGAAAATATCCCGCTTATCTTTAGAAGTGGATTCTACTTTCCAGCATTTATGGCCGTTGATGGTTTCCTCGCCCAATAATTTGTGCGTATCTTCATCAATATTACGGTCGCCCATATCATCATAAGTAAAATCGGTACCCATAAAGTAGTCCTTCTTGGCTGAAGACCCGCTGATACGACGGGTTTTCTTCATGGCAGGCAGGTACAACCATTTGTCATCGTCCTTACCAATTTGGTCGTAATCCCAGGTAAGGAATCCGGTACCTTTTACATCACCGGGATATTCAAAAAACATCAAGGTCTTTTTATCCTTACCCACATCCATTGAATAGGATTTGAGTTTACGAACACGTTCCTTGCCTCGTTTATTGATGATTCTCAAGGTAATTTCCGATTCATTGGTTTTCGCTTCCGGACGGTTTTCGGCTTTTAGCATTATTTCCCGTCCTGTTTGTGCAAATGTTACACATGCTGTCATTATGGCAACTGCTACTGTAATTAATTTGATTTTCATTTTATTTGATTTTTATGCTTTTAGCTGTTGGCCTTTGGCTATTAGCTATTAGCGAGTTATATATTATTATGTTGTATTCTTGTTCATTAAATTGTTTGTTTTGATGTTAGCTGTTAGCTTTTGGTTTTATGGGATAGCCAAAGGTAATAGCTAAAGGCTGTTTTCCTTCCCAAACGGTTTCATCATAATCATCAAAGCCGGGGTAATTAAAAAGTCCGTAATTAAGGCGGCAAGCAATCCTATTGAGGCTAACAATCCTATATTCGCTATCATTTTTACTGGCGAAAGCATATAAGTGGCAAAGCTAACTGCCAAAACAATAGTTGTCATCAATAACGAGCGACCTACGGTTGCAAAAGCAGTCAAGGTTGCTTGCTTATAATTACCGCATTTCTCAAATTCATACTTTATGCTGTTGATAAAGTGAATGGTGTCGTCCACTGCTATACCCAGCATCATGGGAATAATGGTCATCGTCATCATATTTAACGGCACATCCAAATAACCCAAATACGCCCCTATAACCAACATGGGTGCCAAGTTAGGAATCAAACCTATCAAGCCTGTTTGTATGCTGGCAAATACCAATATCAATAAAATACTAATGATAATTAAAGATATCATGACCGATTTTAACTCTCCTGCCACTACTTTTTGTCCTATGACACTAAATTGAGCAGCACTACCTACTATGGTTGTGGTAGCATTTGGAAACAACTTTTTACTAATGCGTTTTACATCATCTAATTCATTTACGATTTCTTTGGCCTGAAACTTATACATGGGTACTTGCACACGCATCATCGAATACTCCTCATCTATCCAATTAAAAGACTTTGTACCTCCGGACATTTCATACAGCAGTAATATTTGGGCAATTTCCTCGCGTGTATTGGGTATGCTATGGTATTTAGTATTATCACTATGCAAGGTCTGGTTCATCTCTTTTATAATATCCAAAATAGAAAATACCGAAGAGTTGTTCTTTACTTTTTTGGTCAACTCAAAACGACTGATAGAATCTACGAAAACATCTAAATTCTTAAGCACTTCAGGCGACTTAATGGCATCCGGCTCTTTAAAATCAATGGATACATTGTAAGACATATAAGAACCCAATTGGGAATGTGCAATATGATATACTCTGTTTATGTAAGGTATTTTTCTGCCCATCCCTTCAAAAACATCCATATCTACATATACTTTAAACAAAGCCGGAATTAAAGCTACTACAACCAATGTATATACAATTAAGATGGATTTTTTGCTTCTGACCACCCAATGCCCCATGCCTAACAAAAAGGTATCCAATAGTTTTTTCTTTTTTGCAATTTTTTGTTGCACTTCTCTATTCTTGCCAAAGCTTAAAATGATGGGCAATAACACAATAACAAACAGGTAATTGGCTAATACTGATGCCCCGCAGGATAATCCAACCCAAGTAATAGTGGGAATACCAACGGTTGCAAACGACACTACCGAGCCAATGGTTGTGATAGCGGTAAACAAGAGTGGCCATCCCGTTTCTTCCACAGCCGATATGGCTGCTTCCTTTCGGTTTCCGGTTTGCCTGAAAAACCGTTTAAAAGCATTGATTAAGTGAATGGAGTAGGCTACAGACAAGGCTATAAGCAGCAGTGCAGGCAGCATAACCATATTTTGGTCGTAACCAATGCCCAGCCAGCCCATAAATCCAAACACGGACATACCTGCCACAAAGATTGTGAACACAGGTGCTATCACGCCTTTAAACGAACGTACCATAATGATTAATAAAATAATCATAGATGCGAATATGATACCTATTCGTTTTTGCATTTCGGGACCGAAAAAGTCACGCTCTTCGGTTTCGGTATAAGGCATTCCGGCAGGTTTAAGCTCATATTTGTCACTTTTGTATCGTTCGGCATTCAAAATACGTACAGCCGGCTCACCTGCCTGAAAAATAGGGTCTAAGGTTGTCTCTTTGCTCCAAACCGCTTCGGGTGGAAACTCGTTGAGCGATAGCATTAAAATGGTTTCGGTGCAATCGTCGGATACGATTTTGTTGGCTAATGCCTTTCGGGATAATACCAGCTCACGAATACGCTCCAGTTCGGCAGGGTCTTCGGGTATGCCATTCTCAAAAGGATTGATCACTTGAATGCCTTCTTCCGTACCTACGGATATTTCCATATCTACCAAAGAGGTTACCTCATTGGCATAAGGAATGCTGTCCAAGAGTTCATTGCCCAAGCGTTTCATCATTTTCAACACTTCGGGAGCAAACACATCTTCGGCTTTCACCAACACCATAATATTATCGTTATTCCCAAATTGTGCTTCAAATTTTTTGGTATTGATTTCAATTTGGTCGTCCTCCATAAACCACGATTCACGTGAATTATGCGGTTGAAGGTGTTGTAATCCTGCAATGCCCACAACTGTAAAAATGATGGCAATGATTATCAGCAACCATCTGTTTTTCATCTGGAACTCTCCGAGTTTTCGGAATTTGTTGTTTATTTTTTGTACTTTCATATTTTATGGTTTTTAGCTATTAGCCTTCGGCCATTCACTGATTTCACATTATTTTAAAAACATTTACGTACACCCAATATCCCAAAAAAGTAAGTATTGCTGAAATTACCAATGCAAGCCAAAAATTCAATCCGGCCTTTATAAGTAAAGGAAGTGATATAAGGAATATAAAACTTGGTACTATCGCTATCATCACATTCCATGATAAAGCACTTACTTTTGTTAGGTCTTTTGTATCTATATACAACCAAATCAATGCCAACATCGTGGTTAGGGGCAGTGATGCTATAATTGCCGCCATTACGGAATTACGTTTTCCTATTTCCGAAACCACTACTATTATTATGGCCGTAATTAAAATCTTGATCGCATAGTGCAACATAGTATTCTATTTATTCCCAACTTTATTCCTTTAGTATTTGACCACAAGGACACCATATCAATAAAGAACATCGTTCTATTTTTGTTCAAAAAAATATATGTCCACTAATCGCAAATTACAATTTCATCAATCGTTGCCAACCACCTGAGCCAAAGGTCATATATTCTTTTAAGAATAATAATATTTCCTTTTCATTCAAATTATGCGATACAATTTCCGATACTATTTGTATCCACCATGCTGCAGCCGTATGGATAAAAAAATCTGAAATCTCTTTATTGACTTGCGGATATTTATCTTTCATTAATTGCAAATAACTTCTTGACGATTCCGTATATCTGTCTATAAAATAGTCTTTTATGTTTTCATATTTTGAACCCGAACAA
>PDPR01000021.1 GCA_002749285.1 Maribacter sp. | reverse complement strand
ACAGGGAGTTCTTTTTTGAGAAAACAATAAAATGCAGGATAAAACCAATAAAATGGTTGGATTTTGTGACCAATAATTATTTAGGACAGGATTGATTTTCAATTAATTCTTTGTACCAATTATCAATTTCATCTTTTGTACTGATTTTTAAGAAAAGTGGTAAAGAATATTTTATAACTTCATAATCGTTTATCCATTTATAGAAGGATGAAACATTGTTTTGCGAAAGTGGTCTTAATTCTATCATTAAACTTTTAGAGTTCAGTGTTTTTATAAGATAGTAAAGGATTAAAATGGTATTTACTCGTCGGTTTGGCACTAAAAATCCTTATTAATTTTCACATTTTGTTGTAGTGTGTTATTTATATAATACTATTCGTACATTTCCCAATAGCTTTTAATTCTGCAACTCAAATTTCTTGTTCAGCTAACACTTTTAATTCCCGACAAAATACATCAGTCGAATTTGGTTCAATTATCAATTCCATTGTGAGTTTGTCTTTCTCTTCTTTTCTGTATTCCGTGGCAACATTTTCCTCCATTGTGATTTGCGATCCATATTTTCCAGTTAATCCGATTTTATAAAGTTCCATTTCAAAATAAGCATAATTATCTTTTTTTCCGCAAGAGTAACCCACTATGTCTTGCCCCAGTGGAAATCTATTAAGTTCGTTTACAGATTTGAGTAAAGAATCAGACACTTCATAAACTTCTATAATACCAGAGTACCTTCCATATTTGCCGAAACATTTAATTCGAACATATGTTTATCTTTCTAGGTGACTTCTAATTTTAAATATCTTTCGTTCATTTCTTTATAATGCACCACATCGGTTAGTGTATGAGCAGTAGCGGATAAAAAAGCCTAAACTTTAATTCCGGCACTGCACTTTAGCCAAACCTTATCCTTTGCTAGCTTACGAAAAAGTACTTAAAATTCATTAATAAAAAAGCAACTTCGCTTAAAATGGCCTAAACAAAGTCGTTTTTATTAGATTTTTGACTTTTAATGGGTTGTGCAACGGGTACCAATGTTGTAATTAGTTATTCTTTACGTTGAAAAAATATATTCGATGTACGATTACTTTGGATGTATAAACCTAAAATTACACCTTTTTTATTACGAATGAAGTTTACATTGTAACCCAAATTCGTCTTAAATAAATCTTGTTTTATTGGTTCTAATCTTATCTCTCCAAGCCACCTGCGTTGCATTGTTAGATTTTTATCTACTATTTTTACATGGTAAACCGTTTCTATTTCGTCACTCCAATAGTCTCCTTTAAAACTTATCAAATCTTCTTGATTTGGAGTCCATTTTTTAATTTTATTGTTGTTTTCCTCTTGTTGGTTTTCTTTATTGGTTTGTGTGGTCATATATTCTTTAAGAAAAAGTTCGGCAATTTCTTCTGAATGAATCAATCCGTTGTTACCGAAATTTGAGATGGTTATGATACCTAAATCGTAATCGGGGAAATAGCTTAGTTGTGTTAAAAATGCCTCATGACTTCCTGAATGTTCGTATCTCCTGAGTCCTCTATAAGAATTATTTCTAATTCCCAATGCGTATTCAGAATTCGTTCCATCATTCAAAATAAATGGGGCAAGAAACAGCTCATTAACAGCCTTACCTCCAATTTCTGCAGTTCGGTAATTATTAATCCATTTAACTAAATCATAAACACTCGTATAAACATCTGCAGCACCAAAAATAGCTCTATTGCTATTTTTGTTACTATACTCTTTATCTCCATGTTTAGTGTAAGATTCTGCCGAATTTTTAATAACCTCACCCACATAACTCTCTATTTGTGTATCATACATTTTCAAAGGACGTAAAATGTTATTTTCTACCCACTTATCTGCCGGTTGAGCTGTGACTTTCTCTAAAACTTCTGCTAAAATAACCCAAGCTGTGCTATTATATACCCAACGAGAACCAGGGACAAACTCTAATTCGGGTTGTCTTTTAACTACTTCCAAGCATTCCTCTTTTGATAAGTGGTCAACACCAATAATTCTTCCTGCTAAAACTGACATTGTATATGCCTCTCGGTAACCACTAGTATGTGTAAGCAAATGTCTTAGCGTTACATTGTGTTTAAATTTTGGAAAGTCTTTAAGATACTTATTTACAGAGTCATCAATATTCAAATCGCCTTTTGCATGTAACATAGCGAAAGCATACCCTAGAAATTGTTTGCTTACCGAGCCGATATTATAAACCATTTTAGGGCTGTTTGGAATGCCATAAGACATATTTGCAAGTCCATATCCTTTACTAAATATAAGTTCTCCTTTTTGAACAATACCAACGACTAATCCAGGAGTTGAATCATTTACTTGTTTTGGAATTAGAGCATCAATTTTAACTTCAAGATTGTTTTTATCTATGGTTTGTCCATAGGTATATGAAGTAAAAGTTAATACTACACAAAATATAATAGAGTAAATTATTTTTTTCATTATTTGGTTATTTTAATTAATTACAACGGCCAGACGGGTAAGGCGAGTTGCGGTATTTGTCTGCAAATATAAGCGATAAGAGCCTTTGGACGTTATTCGCCTTACCCGATGTTGGTGGCAGTGCCGATAGGTTATGATCGGTCAATGCTTTTTAAGGAAGGCCCTGGGCCATTGCCGGCGAATGACGGTCGTACTGTCTGGCCGTTAGTGGCAATAGGGCAAAAAGGAAGCGCGGTCTGTGACCCGCGCGGTTTTCCCGTGCCTTTAGGCATTGCCACTAACAATGGTATATACGCAATTGCGTATATTCGTACTATATGCCTAAGATAGTGATTTTTTATTCCCATAAACGGTCTATTTGCCGCATAAGGGTATATTTCTTTGATGATCACAACGCATAAACACCCCGGTGCTTATCAAAAAAAACAAAAGGGCCAATCGAATGGTTTATGCCCCGCCATTTCCAATGACAGGAACATGAATCCAATAGTTGGCAGTAAGACAGAAACGCTTTGGAATACGGTTCGGAAACCTAAGGAATATAAAAATCCACCCCCTTCGTGATTTTTGTGCCAGGGTTATGGGAACGCTTCCGAAAATTTTTTTGTTATTTCGAGGCAACTAGGGGAATCGGCCCCTTTTTGGCTATCGACCTGCGATTAAAGTCCCTGACCGACTATTGTACCAATTCCAACAAGGCGATATCAAAACCGCTATCGAAGATGGCCTTGCCATCTTGAACTTCCATATAAGTGTCCGAATAGGTGTCATGTAGTTTTGTGCCATCGCCGAAGAACCCTTTGACCCATAGTGATTTTTTGCCTATAGGTAGATCCAGGCCCACAACAACCTTGTCCTTGAAATCATCATTGGTATAGGTTCTGCCAAAGACATATGGTTTCTTGGAAATCATCTTATGTTTACCTGCCCCGATTGCCAAGTGGTTTCTCCTGAATTTGCCCAATTTTTGCCAATGTGCCAAAATCCCCTTGGTCTTGGGCAGGCTATCCTGGTCTTTCCAGTTCATATGGGACCTTAGGGTTGCATCCCCGACAGCCCCTTCTATCGTTAGGTCCCTAGAGGATTCATCTCCATAATATACTTGGGAGGCCCCAGGTGTAAGCAATAGTACATTGGCGGCCCTAATGGGTTTCTTGCGCTCTTTGTCATAGGGGTTGCCATCGTCATGGGACGTTAGGTAATTAAGGACACTCTTGCCTTTAAGGTCGGTATGCAATAGTTTGTCGTATTTTTTGAATATGGATTCATAATCCATATCCGCATCCTGTTTTAGTTCAAAATTGATCAAGCTTTTAAAACCGTGATCGTAATAGTCCACTTCCTTGTCACCTAAATCAAATAATCTCCCATTTGAGATATTGTAACCGTATACTTCCCCGACCATGAAGAAGGGGGTATCATCCAAAACATCGTTCGGATGTTTCTTTTTCCATGACTCAAAGGCTATCGAAGCCTCTTTGTAAAGTTCGGACCAGACATCTTCATTGACATGCTTTACGGTATCTACCCTAAACCCATCAATACCTAGGTCGTTCACATAATCCGTCAGCCATTTTATAATATAAAAACGAGGAGCCCTTGGATAGCCGGTACGGTCAAAGAAAAGTTGTAGCTCATCGAGTTCCGTGCTAATACGCCCTTCGTTTTTCCATTTGGCCAAAAGGGCATCGGGTAAATTGACGGCTTCATCGGACTCTGTGTAAATATCGGGGAGGTTTTTTACCAAGGTACATGCCGTGGTATTCTTATAGGTCGTGAATTCGCAGGTAGGTTTGGTCCTGACCCATTCCTCTGGCCATACCGGGTCTTTTGCCGTAACCGGTCCGGTATGGTTCAGGACAACATCCATTAAAATGCGGATGCCATTTCTATGGGCGGTCTTCACCAATTTCTCCAAATCTTCCTTCGTTCCGAAATTGGGGTCCAATGCCGTCCAGTCCTTTGTCCAGTAACCATGGTAACCATAAGTGTTGCCCGTGGATTCGTCGGTGTCCCCATGGATTTGTTCAACAACAGGGGTAAACCAAATGGCATTAATACCGAGGTCTGAAAAATAGCCCTCTTCTATCTTTTGGGTAATGCCTTCCAGATCACCTCCCATGAACCCTCTAAGTTTGCCGGTTTCATTGGTTCTTTCGAAATTAACATCATTTGTGGTATTGCCATTGTTAAAGCGGTCTGTAAGCAAAAAATATACGTTCGCACCTTCCCAAACGAAAGGAATCGTTTCCTTGGCTTCCGGACTACTTTTTTGGTCAACAACGATTTCGGGTTGTTTTACAGCTTCTTCCTTCTTTGGCCTACAGGAGTGGGAAAATACCAAAACCAAGATCAATACCAATAATCGGTGCATAGTTGTCTATTTTGGTTAAAGCTATAAAATGCCGTGGGAATAAGAAAATTTATTTTTTCCTATTTAGCACCTTGAACTCTTCGTAACAACTACTGATGGCATCCAAGATCTGCAAATCGTTCGCCGTGGTGATAAAAGATTTGGAATAACTGCAATTATTCAGGATATCCTCGATATCCACTTTTTCAATTTGAAGTAATTCGGTAAGGGTTTCCCTATCAAATTTAGAGGCAAGGAGGTCACGTATGGCATTATCTTCTTTAACCTGCCGCAACTTTCGCATTTGATTGGGTTTTTTCCCAAAAAGGTTACGTAATAGATCAGCAGGGTTCAAAATGGCACCAAGTACCTTGGTTACGGCACTAGGATTCTTATTCCCTGCTTCATAGCCCACGTTCAGCCCGGAAATACTGTATTGGTATGCATTGTTGTTAACAGGTGCGTTTTTTATGTCTATTTCCAGATAGCCTGTAAGTTGGTATGGGCGTACAATGACCTCTTCCAAGGCATAGGCCAATTCGGTAAGCGATATTCTGGTCCCCTTGAACTTGAACATGTCATTGGTTACCCTTATTTTCTGCGATTTAAAGCCGAGATAGGAAAAATACAAGGTATCGTTTACAGTGGCCGTTATTGAGAACTCCCCTTTTTTATTGGTGATTGTACCCAATACCTTGTTTAAATTTACGACATGGACACTTTCTAGGGGCCTGTCTGTCTGCGCATTCACAATAACCGCACTGAATGTTCGTGCCTCCGGTCCGGTTTCTTGGGAAAACCCCATTATACCTATCAACAGAAAGATTACGGTAATATATTTCATCATTGGTCTAAGATCCGAATAATTAGGCACTAATCAAAACAAAAAAAAGACTGGGAAGCATATATTCAATGCACGGTCAGCTAAAAGAAATCACTTTTACGTTTACTCCTTCTTTTGCCCGAATATGTAGCATTGCCTCCGGAAGATCTTCTATCCCTTCCTTTTCCAGAACTATTCCGGTCCCTGCTTCTGCCAGAACGGCTACGGTCCTTGCCACCGCCTCTTTTCCTATCCCTTCCCCCTCGGTTGCCACCACCTCCGGGGTTTTTGGATACCTCAACATTCACGAACCTACCGTCAACCTTGAATTCGGTAAAGGTTGCCAATATTTTTTCAGTTACATCGGCATCGGTGTTGAAGAATGAGAAGCTGTCTTTTACATCTACCTTGAAGACATCATCCCTGCCAAGGTCTACCGTATCGCGGATAAAGTCCTTTAACGACATCCAGTCATATCCATCTTTTTCACCGACATTTATGAAGTAGCGAACCGAACCACTGGTTGGCACATCACCGCCACGTTCCCTTCTACCTTCACTACCACTACCTAGATTGGCACTGTTCAGGTCCTTGGTCTTATTGTAGTAATTGTAGAAACGGGTAAATTCCACAGAGACTATTTTCTTTATAAGCTCTTCACGGTCAAGGCCTTGGAATACATCATTGATTGCAGGCAGATAATTCTCCACCTCTTCGTTGACTTCCGTGTCCTTTATTTTATTGGCCAAATGGTAAAGCTGTATCTCACAGATCTCTATTCCCGTGGGAATGGTTTTCTGAAGGAATTTCTGCTTTATCTTATTCTCTATGGATTTTATTTTCCGCAACTCGCTTCGGGTCACGATGACCATGGAGATACCTGACTTGCCCGCACGGCCTGTTCGACCGCTTCGATGTGTATAGGTCTCTATTTCATCGGGCAATTGGTAGTTGATCACGTGGGTTATGTCATCGACATCGATACCCCTTGCGGCCACATCCGTAGCGACCAACATCTGTATCTGCTTTTTCCGAAAGGAGTTCATGACCAAATCCCTTTGGTTCTGGCTTAGGTCACCATGTAGTGCCCCTGCATTATAACCATCCTCAATAAGTTTTTCGGCAACTTTTTGGGTATCCCTTTTTGTTCGGCAAAATATAACCGAGAAAATATCGGGATTGGTATCTGCCAACCTTTTTAGGGCAGGGTACCTGTTTCTTCCCCCAACAACATAATATTCATGTTGTACGGTACTTGCACCCGAATTCTTATCGCCCACGGTAATTTCTTTTGGGCTATGCATGAATTTTTTGGCGATAACCGAAACTTCCTTTGGCATGGTGGCCGAAAATAACCAAGTGGATTTATCCTCTGGGGTATTCGAAAGAATATCCTTGATATCCTCAAAAAAGCCCATGTTCAGCATCTCATCGGCCTCATCTAGAATACAATAATCGATTTTAGAGATATCAACCAGTCGACGACCTATCATATCTTTCATCCGCCCAGGTGTGGCAACTACGATCTGTGCGCCCCTTTTCACTTGTTTGGCCTGTTCCGTGATACTTGCACCACCATATATGGCAACTACATTGATGTTTTTCTCATACTTCGAGTATAATTTCAATTCGTTGGTGATCTGTAAACAGAGTTCCCTGGTGGGGGAGAGAATCAACCCTTGGGTTGTCCTGCTTTCACTTTGTATTTTTTGGATAAGGGGAAAGCCAAAAGCAGCGGTCTTACCCGTACCTGTCTGCGCTAAGGCAACCAAGTCGGTCTCTTCCCCCAATAAGATGGGGATTGCTTTTTCCTGTACTTCCGATGGGGTTTCAAACCCTAAATCGGTAATGGCATCCAATAGGGACTGCTGCAGTCCCAGTGCTTCAAATTTTGTCATAATGTTTATTACTTAATCGCAAATATGTGTGTTGTATAGAGCGATTATCGTTTGTAACCCATTTAGACTCATAGCAACACCTGCCATACCGGCGGCAATTATTAAAAGTGCAAAGGTACTGTTATTTATTTACATCCGAATATTTGAGCTTAAAGAGTTAAACAACATCAATGAACACAGGGTCAGCGATGATACCCCTGAAAAGACAAAACCTCTTTCCGACCTCCCGATTGTCACTAAATTAATGGTATAAGGCAACATTCCCGCCTCTTTCATCATCGTACTCCTTTTTTGCCATAATCAGGATCGAGCCTGTCTCGATAAAGATTTTAGGATAATAGGGTTCACCTTTTACCGGTAGTTCGATCGGTAACAACCTCGATTGTTGGCTATTGTAGTTTCTTATTCCCCAGTGTCATTTGCGATGCCCTCTAGGTAGTTAAGTAGTTTTTGGATAGCCTTGCCACGATGGCTGATTTTGTTCTTTATGGCCAATGGGAGCTCGGCAAAGGTCTCTGAATATGTTCTTGGCCTAAAGATGGGATCGTAGCCAAATCCTTTCCCCCCTTTTTTTTCATTGACGATCTCCCCCTCAACGATACCCTTGAAAATATGCTGACTGTTTCCAAGATTTAGGGCAATTACGGTCTCGAACCTTGCGGATCGATCTTTCTTGGATTTTAGTTCGGATAGTAGTTTGTCCATATTGTCATTGGAATCCCTTTGCTCTCCCGCATAACGGGCGGAATATACCCCAGGGACGCCGTTCAATGCCTTTACCAACAGACCTGTGTCATCGGCAAAACATGGATAACCGAAATTTTTTGTGACAAAATCAGCTTTTATAATGGCGTTCTCCTCTAGGGTTTCCCCTGTTTCCGGTATTTCCTCATTACATCCGATATCGGTCAATGATAAAAGTGATATGTTTTTGGGTAATAAGGCCTGCACCTCTTTTACCTTGTTTTGATTGTGTGTGGCGAAAACCAATTCCATAGTGATCAATTCAAAATTCAATTTTAAGATATACCCCTAATGAATATTCCCTTGATGATGGATCCGCACCATGATAATACAGTGATTTGGGAAAGTAAATGTCCAAGAAGGATTTTAACTGGCATAAAAATAGTAATTTTATCTACCATTGAATAGATTTGTTTTATGAGGTTGAAATTACCCCCAGTACTTGTCTTTATAATATTCTCAATACTGATGTACCTATTGTCGATAGCCCTGCCTTTTGGTGGTTTTGAGTTTTTTGGCAGGAAATTCTCGGTATTTTTTTTAGTGGGAATGGGAATCCTGTTGGGTACGGTTTCATTGATCCAATTCCGTATCTCAAAGACATCCATAGACCCGAGAACACCATCGAAGGTTTCAGCTATGGTTACAAAAGGGTTGTATAAATACTCAAGAAACCCAATGTATTTGGCGCTTTTAATGATTTTATCGGCATGGGGACTTTGGTTGGGCAATGCATTTAACACATTATTGGCCGCTGGTTTTGTAGGGTATATGAACAAGTTCCAGATTATTCCAGAGGAGGAGGTGTTGACTTCCGTATATGGAAAGGAATTTCGCCATTATTGCACACGGGTCAGGCGGTGGTTTTAATCGTAGGGCGATAGCCGAAAAGGATATGAAGGGGCTTATCCCGAAATGGAAAAACTTTTTTAGGATGCATACCTCGTACCTTGGGTCGAGATTCTTGATTCCCCTTTTTTTATTACATATTTAACTTATATCGATAAATATTATTAAATTAGCTTATAATATACGATATTAGCTTTTTAAATGATAAGATGATAGCAGTAATTACAGGTGACATTGTTAATTCCAGAGGGTATGGCTCATCCGAATGGATTGGTAAATTGAAATTATGCCTCTCCCAATGGGGGGAGACATCAAAAACATGGGAGATCTACCGGGGAGATGAAATCCAATTACGAATACCGGTAAGGGATGCCTTGTTCGCGGCAATAAAAATAAAGGCCTTGGTGAAAACCATAAAAGGGTTGGACATTCGCATGGGTATAGGCGTGGGTGATGAATCGTTTGTCGGTGCAAGTGTAAGCGAATCCAATGGCACGGCCTATCAACGATCGGGAACAACCTTGGGGGCATTAAAGAAGAACAAGGCCAATTTAATGTTGGTGACAGCTGATACGGAATATAACCGTACCATGAACCTGATGCTAAAGCTTGCTTCGGATTTTATGGATGGCTGGAGTACGGTTTCCGCTGAAATGGTATACCTTATCTTGGGTAACCCCAATACACCCCAACAAAATTTGGCCGAACAATTGAACATAAAACAATCAGCGGTGAGCCAAAGGGCCAAGAGGGCAAGATTGGATCTGGTCCTGGAATTATTGTCATACTACCAAACAACCATAAATACCATTAAGGGATAATGCTGTTCATAAAACTTTTATTGGCCCATTTAATTGGTGATTTCTTGTTGCAACCAACCCGTTGGGTAATCCATAAGGAAGCAAATAAGATAACATCAAAATACCTATACCTGCATGTACTACTTCATGGTGCACTTATGATGCTGTTGCTATGGAACCTGAAATATTGGAAAATCGTATTGACCATAACCTTTTTCCACTACTTTTTGGATTTGGCCAAGTTATACGCGAACCAATTGTTCAAGAGAAGGGCCGTTCCATTCTTTATCGATCAAATATTACATATAGCGGTCTTGTACGTTTGTGCCTATTATGACAACCTATATGAACATACCCTACTGTTGATGGACCGTATAGACTGGCCCATGGTCACGGCCATATTTTTTGTGAGCTTTCCTACGGCCATTATAATGAACGTATTGTTGGAAGGTATGTCGGGCAAGATCAAATTGGACCACAAGTCGTTACCCAACGCAGGGAAATATATTGGTATAATAGAAAGATTGTTCGTACTTACTTTTATACTATTGGATAGATGGGAGGCGATCGGACTATTGATTACGGCAAAATCGGTTTTCAGGTTCAATGACCTAAAGGAAAGTAACAATCGAAAACTCACGGAATATATTTTGATTGGAACATTGCTTAGTTTTGGCCTGGCCATTATTACAGGGATTATCTATACAGGAATTGGATAATACAAAAATGGAATTATGAAAAGAATACTTTTAACGGTTTTGGCAATTTTTGCCATTACATGTAAAGATGTAAGGAGCAAGGAGACTAGTGGCGGGGTAACTGTCAAAAAAGCAGAAGTGTGGCCTAAACACAAGGCCTGGGACTGGTACAAAGAACAACCTTGGTTGGTAGGGGCCAATTTTAATCCCAGTACCGCAATAAACCAGTTGGAGTTTTGGCAAGAAGATACCTTTGATCCAGAGACCATAGATAAAGAACTAAAATGGTCAGCAGAGTTGGGAATGAACCTTCATCGGGTTTATTTGCACAATCTGTTATGGCAACAAGATTCTATTGGATTCCTTAATCGGGTAGATGATTACCTTGCCATCTCCGATAAATATGGTATAAAAACCATGCTGGTCCTACTCGATGATGTCTGGCATCCCTTGCCAAAACTTGGAAAACAACCTGACCCAATTCCACATGTGCACAACTCCGGTTGGGTGCAGTCACCAGGGGCCGGGATTTTAGGAGACACCATAAGACATAAAGAGTTAAAGGGATATATAAAAGGGGTTACGGCACACTTTGCCAAAGATGATCGCGTATTGGTGTGGGATGTTTACAACGAACCCGATAATGTAGCCGTACAACCGGGGAGGAAAGAGCTGGAAGTCGTAAATAAGCACAAGTATTCCCTCCATTTGTTAAAAAAGGTAATACAATGGGTACGCGAAGTTAATCCAAAACAACCATTGACAGTGGGTATTTGGAGAGGGGATATAGACCATTGGGGAACGCTGGATAGCCTGCCCGCAATTGATCGTTATATGATCGAAAATTCAGATATAGTTTCCTTTCATGCCTATGATGGAGACATGGAGGATGTGCAGAAAAAAATCAGGGAGCTTAAAAAATATGGCAGGCCCCTGTTATGCACCGAGTATTTGGCCAGGGGAGTAGGT
Source organism: Maribacter sp. (assembly GCA_002749285.1). Classification (GTDB taxonomy): domain Bacteria; phylum Bacteroidota; class Bacteroidia; order Flavobacteriales; family Flavobacteriaceae; genus Maribacter_A. The sequence continues at coordinate 2,501 of PDPR01000021.1, read as the reverse complement.
AATACCTTTGAAAAAATACTACCTATTTTTAAGAAAGAGAAAATAGCTGCAATAAATTGGGGATTTGTCTCGGGTAAAAGCAACACCATTTATCCTTGGAAAAGCTGGGATTCTACCTTTACCACAGAACCCAAAGTATGGCACCACGATATACTCAGAAACAACGGAACGCCATATTCCGGGGAGGAGGTCACATTCATTAAAGGGATTTTAGGGGAATCCGAGTAATCCAACACATGTTTGGGAACTAGGACATTGTCCTAAAAAGGGAATACCGAAAACACAGGTTTTGAAAGGTTTCCCCTTGATACCACAAAAAAAGGATCGGTTTTTTATCAAAGTAAAAAAAATTGGTGGTAGGGGTAATTTTTGATAGGATTCCTCCGAAGGCTTACGAATTAATTTTTACTTTTATCGTTTGATCCAAAAGGATATCAGGTCTGTTCCAACTTTATGGGAACCTGTTGGCTTTGCGATAATCTAAATAAAAACCGAAGTGGCACGTAAATACGTTTTTGATTTTGACAGTACCTTGACCAGTGTCGAGGCCTTGGATGTTTTGGCAGAGATGACCTTACGGGGCAAGCCGAACCGTGATGGGATAATCGGTGAGATCCAGAGAATCACCAATTTAGGTATCGACGGGGACATCTCATTCACGGAATCCTTGGAGCAACGTATTAAACTCTTGGAGGCCCATAAAGATGATTTGGATGGATTGGTAGATGAACTACGTCAAAAAATCTCGAAGTCCATTGAGTCGAACAAGGAATTTTTCGAGAAATTCTCTGATGATATATACGTTATCTCCTGTGGTTTCAAGGAATTTATAGTTCCTATCGTAAAGGAATATAATATTCCCCCCGAAAGGGTATTCGCGAACACCTTTGAATTTGACGAACAAGGAAAGATCATTGGTTTTGATGAAGGGAATGTTCTGGCCACCCATAATGGGAAAATAGAATGTTTGAAGAATCTGGATTTGGAAGGGGAAGTGCAAGTGATCGGGGACGGTTATAGCGATTATGTAATGTGCGAAGCGGGTATTGCCGATAAGTTCTTTGCCTATACCGAGAATGTACATCGGGAAAAGGCTGCGGAAAACGCCGACCACGTGACACCCAATATGGATGAATTTCTATTCATCAACGATTTGCCCCGTAACATCTCCTATCCCAAGAACAGGATCAAGATCCTCCTGCTGGAAGATGTTCACCCAGCAGCTTTCGACAACCTTTCAGAAGATGGTTTTTCTGTGGAGTTGGTAAAGACCAGTTTATCGGAAGAGGAACTTATAGAGCGTATAAAAACCGTTCATGTGTTGGGTATTCGGTCTAAGACCCAAGTGACCAAAAAAGTCTTGGAGGCTGCCGGTAAATTGTTGGTCGTCGGGGCTTTTTGTATTGGAACGGCCCAAATCGACCTGGATTATTGCAAGTCAAAGGGTGTGGTTGTTTTCAACGCACCATACAGTAATACGCGTTCTGTGGTCGAATTGGCCATAGGTGAGATCATCATGCTTATGCGCAACATCTTTCCACTCAGCACTGGGATCCACGGTGGACAATGGAACAAAACGGCCTCCAATTCCAGGGAGGTAAGGGGTAAGAACCTTGGTATCGTAGGTTATGGTAATATAGGTAAACAATTGTCCGTATTGGCAGAGGCCATAGGTATGCGGGTGTATTATTATGATATCGACGAAAAACAGGCCCTTGGTAATGCCGTACGTTGTGGAACACTGGAAGACCTATTGGGTATTTCCGATGTGGTCACCTTACATATCGATGACAATAAGGCGAACAAGAACTTTATCGGGGAGCATGAACTGGGCCAAATGAAAGATGGGGCGATGTTGGTCAACCTATCAAGAGGTTTTGTGGTTGATATCGAAGCCCTTTCCAAGGCGTTGGAAAGTGGTAAGCTTGGGGGTGCTGCCGTGGATGTATACCCTGAAGAGCCTAGGGCCAATGGGGAATTCCATTCCAGGCTACAAGGTCTTAAGAACGTCATCCTTACTCCGCATATTGGTGGCAGTACCGAGGAGGCACAACGTGACATAGCCGATTATGTCCCTAATAAGATTATGGATTATATTAATTCGGGTAATACCGTGGATGCTGTGAACTTCCCGAATATCAGGTTGCCCAAACAAACCAATGCACATCGTTTTTTGCATATCCACAAGAATGTTCCCGGTATAATGGCCAAGATCAATAAGGTATTGGCACAATATGAGTTGAACATCAATGGGCAATATTTGTCAACCGATTCCGAGTTGGGTTATGTGATCACCGATCTGGACAAGGAATACAATACGGAGGTCATCAAGGCCCTTCGTAAGATCGGGAACACCATCAAGTTCAGGGTGCTTTACTAAGTCATGGAGAAATAAAAAGCCTAAAATCAATCCTGTCCTAAATAATTATTGGTCACAAAATCCAACCATTTTATTGGTTTTATCCTGCATTTTATTGTTTTCTCAAAAAAGAACTCCCTGT
>PDPR01000014.1 GCA_002749285.1 Maribacter sp. | reverse complement strand
ACCGCCTTAACAACCATTCAATATATCAACAGGTCCATTTTCAATAGAAATATCAACAATATTAAAATCAGCATTATTTAAAATGCACAACGGGTTTAATAAGTTAACAGGACTTAAAAGAGGATGGTTAGGCGAAGGAAATCACTTCAGTGAACCTAAAGAAAAATAACTATATAGGTAACATTGTATAAACAAAATAGCGAGTAAAGTACTTAAATGAATGTTTTGGCTTATTTAGGTCGCTACTTCGTTTATACGTTAACCGTTGGATATAAGGTTTTTTCATTTCTATTTTACATACATAGCGGCATGGGGGCTCATTTTTTGGGATGTTGTAAATTGATATCCGTCCCATGATTTTTACCCATTGGTGGCAAAGCTGGTTAAAAATATGATATATTGTATTTTTGGATATAAAAAAGCGTAACGATATGAGGCGTATTCTTCTCTTGGCATTATTGCCATTGGTTTTCTTGGGTTGTAAGAAAGTTAAAAAGTACCATGATGAAAGCAAGGTTGAAATTGAGAATGTTCCGGATAGTGCCTTAAAGGGGATACTTAAGTTCCAGGCTGGTTTGAACGAAGAATTCAAGAACCCCGAGACCTCTCCTTTGCCGGACCGATATCGTAAGGATTTCGTGGGGCTTGATTTTTTTGAGCCGGATACAAACTATATTGTAAAGGCAAAATTTGTTCTGACACCGGATGCCTTGCCATTTTTAATGAGTACCACCACTGAAAGGGAGTCGGAAGAAACTGTTTTCGGAATAGCATATTTTGAGCTGAATGGGGAGGAGTGCCGGTTGGAACTTTATCAAGATAGGGAGCTGATGCATGAAGAGGGTTATGAGGATTATCTTTTCCTGCCATTTACCGATAAGACCAATGGGGAGGAAACCTATGCTGGCGGAAGGTATATCGATATGTCGATACCCAAGGGGGATACGATTGTCATCGACTTCAATAAGGCGTATAATCCATATTGTGCCTATAATAAAAAATATTCCTGCCCTATCGTACCTGCTATAAATACTTTGAATACCAAAGTCTTGGCAGGGGTCAAGGATTTTAAAAAGGCCAAGGATAAGAAATAGTGTCCTGTGGTTGTTGTGTAGGATAAGGGGTATCTTTTCGGTTGCCTGGTCCATCCTAAAATCAGGATATGCGGCCATACCATGTTCATGAATATCGAGACCTTCTATTTCCTCTTCCCTGGATACCCTGATGCCCATAGTTTTTTCAAGGTGAAATAATGATAAAGGCTGACAGGTAACGGAATGCCCCTACGGCTACTATGCCCGTAAGTTGGTAAATGCCTGCTTTGTCTTTTTTACTTCCGTAGCCCTGCCATGCAACTTTTCAACAGAACAGAAAACCACTGATCTTCGCTTAAACCCAAAAAGTTTAAACGAGTTCATAGTCAAATCTTGACTTTCCGATAATCGTTTCGATTTGCTTCGTGATTTGTTGTCTACTGCGTTAAATATAATTTATTTATATGGCCTAAAAAATAGGGGTAATGTTTAAAATATGTGTAAATATCCATAATATGGATTTTTGAATTTAGGGGAAGAAAGGAGTGTCGGGAAGTAGGGACAAGCTTTCTTGGTATAATTCGGGAATCCTAAAGGAATGGTAATCAATGGATAAGTTTGGATAGCCAGAAACCTAGTAAGACAGCCAAAACACCTATGGCAATGCTGGAAATAGTGTAAAAGGAGAAATGCAATATTTCCTCTGCCTTGATCAGGGAGTGGTTTTCAAAGGCAAAAGAGGAGAATGTTGTAAAACCCCCACAAAAACCGGTTGATAACAAAAGTGTTTGGTTTTGGGTCAGGAAGTTGTTCTTTAATGAGAGGCCAAGGACCAGGCCTATTATAAGACACCCGGTAATATTCACTAAAAAGGTGCCGAGATAAAAGTGCTGGAAATAATCGTTGAAATTCCTGGAGATAATATGTCGTAACATGCTACCGATACCTCCCCCCAAAAAAACAAGCAATAATTGTTTCATTTAACATCTTGGATTCACAACCTTTATATATAAAGGGGGCAAAAGTACATATCCCATAATATATAATAATCCGGTATTTTGAATAAAGGTATAAAACTAAACCGCTTTTTTATAGTCTGGGGTAAATAAATCCAAAGGATAGATTTTTGAAACGGTTGTTTCGGCATATCCTTTTTTCGATGTGTGTGTACTCTTGCGAACTCCGTAAAGGCTTGTAAATATCATAGCTGCGTTTATGCAGACCAATATAAGCACCAAAATAAGAAATGTCATCATTTGTTGGATCCTTTAAAAGAACAACGCAAAAACAGGTTGTTTGGTATTATATACGGGGCGAAATGCAAAAAATGTTGTGAAAGGGGTGATTTTTATGGTGTGTGTAAGATTTTAACTAATTCTTCAGTAAATATCTAATACAAAAGAGTGCTAACAGGAATATTATGAATATTATTCCTACCCATTTGACACCTTTATAGTTCTTGGCGTGAAGTTTTTTGTCTTTTTTGTAGGTGCCGGCTATGATTACGGCAAATGCGATAAAGAAGAGAATGGCAAAAATCAATTGTCCTGTACTGAACATAATATCTAAGGTAAATGGTTATTTATTGTCGATGATATAATAGGTAGGTTTTATTCCATTCCGGGATGTTGTGACAATTATTCTGTCTAATTGTGGATAAGTTGATTCAGGAATTACACCTTTCTTTTATATTTTAGGCAAAGCTAATCTAAATATAGAGATATGAAACATAAAATAGATGCCGTAAGATTATTCCATGATTCTTTTGGTCTAGGGGTATCCCAAACAATGAAAGCGGACCTGGGTAAGGATAAGAATACCTTGCGGTTCAATTTGATGGATGAGGAGAACAAAGAGTACTTGGAGGCGGCAAACAATAATGATCTGGTTGAAGTCGCCGATGCCTTGGGCGATATGCTCTATATTTTATGTGGCACAATACTGGAGCATGGCATGCAACATAAGATCGAAGAGGTTTTCGAGGAAATCCAAAAGAGTAATATGAGCAAGTTGGGCGTCGATGGGAAACCCATATACAGGGAAGATGGAAAAGTACTTAAGGGGCCAAATTATTTTAAGCCCGACATTCAAAGTGTTCTCGATAAATAGGATGTCATTGTCCATTCCCGACCTTTGCCCTATATGACCATAAATAGGCCAAAAGCCCCGGGTTTCCAGGGTCGTGGACCCTATCTTGTGTTGGGGGGCCACCCGGTGGGCGATACCGGTTTCCCTGGAATGTTCCAAACGGTCTTCCATGGGGGCATCTTTCGAATCCCCATGATGGTCAATGGCCTTGCATCCTGTTTTTATGGATTTATAATTAGGGCTAGACTTTAAGCCGCCACCCGAATTTATCCTCAGCCCTATTATATTGGATATCGGTAATGCGTTTTTTGAACAATGCGGCATAGCTATTGGGTATTTCAGGCAAATCGTAATCGACATCCCTAAAACCAAAAGCCGAAATGGGTGATATTACGGCAGCGGTACCGGCACCGAACATTTCTTTCAAGGAACCATCCTTAGCGGCCTCGACAAGTTCTGAAACGGTTATTTTCCGCTCCTCGACAACAATGCCTTCATTCTCGGCTATTTTCAAAATGCTCTTGCGTGTTATGCCATCCAATATCCTATCGCTGGTAGGGGCAGTAAGCAAGGTGTCGTTTATGCGGACGAAAATGTTCATGGCTCCTGCTTCCTCTATAAACCCATGCGTATTGTCATCGGTCCATATAACTTGGTCGTAGCCTTTGTCAACGGCCAGTTGGGTCGGGTAGAACTGTCCGGCATAATTGCCTCCCGCCTTGGCAAAGCCTACACCGCCATTGGCAGCTCTTGAGTATTTTTCCTCGATTAGGACTTTCACCTTGCCAGGGAAATAGGCTCCAGAAGGGGCAAGTGCGATCATGAACATATATTCATCGGCCGGGGAAGCATGAAAACCGTTTCCAGAGGCAAAAATAAAAGGGCGTATATATAAGGAGCTTCCAGAAGTTTGTGGAATCCAATCCTTATCCAATTTTAAAAGAGTCTTAAGGCCTTCCATAAAATAGTTTTCAGGAATTTCCGGAATGGCCATTCTTTTGGCCGAAATGTTCAATCTTCTACAATTGTCCATGGGGCGGAAAAGCCATATATCGTCATTTTCGTCCTTATAAGCTTTCATGCCCTCGAAAATGGACTGCCCATAATGAAAGATCTTGGCGGAGGGATCCAGGGTGATGGGTTGGTATGGGATGATTTCCGGAACATCCCATGCACCGTTTTTGTAATTGCAGACCAACATGTGGTCCGTAAACACACTGCCAAAAGCAAGGTTGTTGAAATCTACTTGTTCTATTCTGGATGTTTTTGCCTTCTCAACTTTAATGTTCATCTTAATCGCCATTGAATATTGTTTATCTAATAAAATTAGAAAATTATCCCAAGGGGTTCTTCTTTTTTCCTTTAAAATTGATCAATTTTACCATGTAAATTTAAAAATTCGGAATAATGAAAGGTTTTAACATGTTTATTGTATTATCCCTATTTTTTGTCCTGGGCCATGCCCAGGATGCCCAAGAGGAAATGAGGTCGTTTGGGGAGGGCATTCAGGCCTCAGGCACTATTTCTGGTCAGGAGATGTCCGAAAGGTACAATTCAATGAGTGTATCTGACACCTTGCAAGCGAAATTCAGAGGGGTTGTAAGGGAAGTTTGCCAAGTCAAGGGTTGTTGGATGAGGGTTGAATTGGGAGATGGGGAAGAAGTCATGGTGCGCTTTAAGGACTATGGCTTTTTTGTGCCCAAGGATATTGCCGGCAAGGAAGTTATTGTTAATGGTTTGGCGTTCATTAAGGAAATGGGTGTTGGGGAGCAAAGGCATTATGCTGAGGATGCAGGTAAGTCCGAAGCGGAGATAGCAAAAATCACAGAGCCTAAAAAAACGTTGGGTTTTACGGCAGATGGCGTGCTATTAAAGGATTGATGCTAAGGGAAATAATTACTACGGCAGATGGTTCGAAGACCATACAGATAAAAGATTGGGATGAGCAGTACCATTCCAAACATGGGGCTATTCAAGAGGCTTACCATGTTTTTATAAGGCATGGGCTCGATTTATTCCAAAATAAAGGGAAGGTGTGTATCCTGGAAATCGGTTTTGGTACCGGCCTAAATGCCCTAATCACCTTGTTGGAGAATTCAAAATCAGGTTTGGATACCACATATTATGGAATTGAGGCCTATCCGGTTTCCCAAGATGAGTTGTCCCAATTGAATTATATCCATGAGTTGAAGGCCCTGGGCTTTCAGGAACAATTTGCCCGAATGCATAGTTCCCCTTGGGAAGGAAAAGTAGTTGTCTCCGATAATTTCTCGCTTTTTAAAAAACAGTGTGATTTTAGGGAAATCACTTTTGAAAACTGTATGGACTTGATATATTTCGATGCCTTTGGTGCCAGGGTGCAACCGGAATTGTGGACGGAAGATGTTTTTGGGCTTATGTTCAGTGCCCTTAAGGTAAACGGGGTCTTGGTCACCTATGCGGCCAAAGGCAGTGTTAGAAGGGCCATGCAAGCCGTAGGTTTTGAAGTGGAGAGATTGCCCGGCCCCCCAGGAAAAAGGGAGATGTTAAGGGCAAAAAAAGTCTAGGTAAAAGAGAAAGGGCTTTAATAACATTCAAAGAGTTGCCTTAAATGCCCACTTTAAGGTTGTTAAAAAGGGATTAAATAGGGTAACAGTCTTTAAATCCCATACCTTTGCCCCATGGGATTATTGGTTACGGGTGCTACAGGGTTGATAGGAAGGGCTATTGCTGAAATCGGTAATAAGAAAGGGATTTCCATTAATTATTTGACCACGAGCAGGGACAAGATAATTTCGAGGGAAAATTCCCAAGGTTTTTACTGGGACCCAAGTCGTAATGAAATTGATTCGGAATGTTTCGATGGGGTTACTGCAATCATCAACCTTGCTGGATCGGGTATTTCTAAAAGATGGACGGCGGATTATAAAAATGGGATCCTGAATAGTCGTATAAATTCATTAAGAACATTGAACGATGCTTTGGGTAGAATAGACACCAAAGGAATAACATCGTTTGTGTCGGCTTCGGCAATAGGTGTTTATCCTTCTTCCTTGGACCATTTGTACACAGAAGGGGATCAGGCGGTCGATAACAGCTTTTTGGGTGAAGTGGTTCGGAAATGGGAGAAAGAGATAGACACTTTTTCACATTTTGGCTTTTCGGTGGCAAAAGTTCGAATAGGACTGGTGTTGTCCAAAGATGGTGGTGCACTGCCCAAAATCGCCAAGCCCATTAGATCCTATGTAGGTACTGTTTTCGGGAATGGCAAGCAATGGCAGTCTTGGGTGCATATCAGCGATTTGGCCAAACTCTTTCTGTTTGTTGTTGAAAATCGGTTGGAAGGAGTATACAATGGGGTGGCCCCCAATCCCATCACCCATAAGAAAATGGTGCATGAATTGGCGAAGATCTTCAAGAAACCCCTTTTGTTGCCTCATATCCCTCATGTGATAATGAAATTGATCCTTGGTGAAATGTCATATCTGTTATATGCAAGTCAAAGGGTCAGTAGTAAGAAAATCGAAGAAGAGGGTTTTGTTTTTGATTATCCCAACATAGGAAATGCACTCGAATTCTTTTATAAAGGGGGTTAAAACAACCCATGGACTGACTTGGAAAGTCAAGATCCAATACTAAAATCATACTTTTGCCTTTTTTAGGAACTGTCAGAACAAAAACTTGGCAAAGATTAATGACATTTTGACATTTTTAAATAAATGGCAGTACTTTTGCCATCGAAAGAAATAAGAATAAAATCAGTATTCGAAAATGAGTGATAAAAACAAAGCTGAAGAGGTTAACGAACCTACCCTTGAAGAGCAAGCAATAAAAGATACAGGAAAAGAACAGGAGGGTGTTTCGAATGAAGGGGAGACCCAGTCTGTTGAAGAACAACTCCAAAACGAACTGGCCAAGGAAAAAGACAAATTCCTTAGATTGTTTGCAGAGTTCGAGAATTATAAGAAGCGTACTTCCAAGGAACGAATGGATTTGTTCAAAACAGCGGGGCAAGAGGTTATCGTGGCCCTATTGCCTGTCTTGGATGATTTTGAGCGCGCCTTAAAGGAATTGTCCAAATCGGAGGATAAGGAAATGTTCAAGGGCGTTGAGTTGATCAATAGTAAATTCAGGGACATCTTAAAATCAAAGGGCATGGAAGAAGTGGGCGTGAAAGAGGGTGATGCCTTCGATGCGGAGATCCATGATGCCATTACCCAAATAAAGGCCCCGAATAAAAAATTGAAAGGTAAGGTCATCGATGTTGTAGAGCGAGGTTATAAATTGGGGGATAGGATAATCCGCCATCCAAAAGTTGTTGTTGGGAACTAAAATTCAAGTATGAAGGAAGATTATTACGATATACTGGGCATTGGTAAAAATGCCACTGCCGCAGAGATAAAGAAGGCCTATAGAAAGAAGGCCCTGGAATACCATCCGGATAAAAACCCCGGTGATGCACATGCAGAAGAGCTTTTCAAGAAATCAGCAGAAGCATACGAAGTACTAAGTAATCCGGACAAGAAGGCGAGATACGACCAATACGGGCACGCAGCTTTTGAAGGTGCGGGTGGTTTTGGCGGAGGCGGAATGAACATGGATGATATTTTCAGTCAATTTGGGGATATCTTCGGTGGGGCATTTGGTGGCGGCTTTAGTGGTTTTAGTGGCTTTGGCGGTGGTGGAGGCCAGCGTAGGGTCAAGGGTAGTAACCTGAGGATAAGGGTGAAACTTAGCTTGGAGGAAGTGGCCAACGGTGTTGAGAAAAAAGTGAAGGTAAAGCGTAAGATGCAGGTATCGGGGGTTACCTATAAGACCTGTAATACGTGTGGTGGTCATGGCCAAGTAACAAAAATAACCAATACGATATTGGGTAGAATGCAAACTGCGGCTCCTTGTTCTACTTGTGGTGGTAGTGGCCAGATTATAGATAAACGACCATCCGATGCGGATGCACAAGGGCTTAAGGTAAATGAAGAAACCGTTTCTATAAAGATCCCTGCCGGGGTTGAGGATGGGATGCAGCTAAAAGTCCCGGGAAAAGGGAATGAGGCCCCGGGCAATGGGATACCGGGCGACCTTTTGGTAGCTATTGAGACCCAAGACCATGAAACCTTAAAAAGGGAAGGGGACAACCTTCACTATGATCTATATATCAGTTTTCCCGAAGCCGTTTTGGGGACTTCCAAAGAGATAGACGCCGTAGGGGGCAAGGTGCGTATTAAATTGGAATCAGGAATACAATCCGGTAAGATATTAAGGCTGAGGGGAAAAGGTATTTCCAATTTAAACGGTTATGGTAGCGGAGATCTCTTGGTACACATTAATGTGTGGACTCCCAAGGAACTTAACAAGGAGCAGAGGAAATTTTTCGAACGTATGGATGGTAATGAGAACTTCATACCAAAACCAGAGAAATTCGATAAATCCTTCTTTGAGAAGGTCAAGGACATGTTCTCTTGAATAATGTTGGTATAGGTATAAAATAAAAAACGTATATTTGGTTGATATTGGGAAACCGATATTAATTTTCTTTTTCATAGCAATTTTTTCCCATCCTTGATTTTATTAAGGGTGGGTTTTGTTTTTAGGGTGTTTTTTCCAAAATATCCGGCCATCCTACAATATAAGTGGTACCGAAGAACTGGTTTCTTTACCTAGGGAGTTCGGGATAATACAGGTACATACGAAGTGTTTTTTATTTGGGGTAACGGCACAATTGGTCTTGTATATTCTAGAAATCCTTTTAGGGGTCATACATGGGTCTTGTTTTCTCAAGGTAGATCGGGCCAGACGGCTTTTTCCTGATTTTAAAGGATGCGGGAAACCTTTTTTAATCCTAGTATTATTGTAGTTTTGGAAGTGATTATTAAAGCAATTCTATATCTTTGGCAAAATTGCTTGCATGGATAATATTTTGGTCACTAAAGAGGTTGCCAAACGATATGGGGACCATTTGGCCTTGAATGAGGTTTCCTTGGAAATACCCAAAAACAGCATCTATGGCCTTCTAGGTCCTAACGGTGCCGGTAAGACAACCTTGATTCGGATTATAAACCAGATAACCTACCCTGACAAAGGGGAGGTGTATTTTGACGGGGAACTTCTAAAGCCCAAGCATATTACCTTGATAGGCTATCTACCAGAGGAGAGAGGGTTGTATAAAGGCATGAAAGTGGGTGAACAGGCCTTGTATTTGGCGCAATTGAAAGGCTTGAACAGGGCAGAGGCCAAAAAACGATTGATGTATTGGTTTGAACGTTTGGATATCGGTGATTGGTGGAACAAGAAGGTCCAGGAGCTCTCAAAGGGAATGGCCCAAAAGATACAGTTCATCGTTACGATACTGCATGAGCCCAAATTGCTTATATTCGATGAGCCTTTTAGTGGTTTTGACCCTATTAATGCCAATATTATCAAGGACGAGATACTTCACTTGAAAGATAAAGGGACTTCCATAATTTTTTCAACCCATCGTATGGAGTCTGTTGAGGAATTATGTGAGTATATTACCCTGATCCATCAATCGGAGAAAATACTCGATGGTAAATTGTCCGACATAAAAAAGGCATATAAGAACAATATATTTCGGGTGGGGCTACAGGCAGAAAATGTAAATCGGCTTTTAGAGGAAATATCGGGTAAGTTCAGTATCAGTAAGGTCGAGGTTGATGCATTGGAGAACCAATTGGACTTCACCATTCAAGTTCCGGTCAATGGATCCGGTGAAATATTGGCTTATTTTGCAAGCCATTCCAACATCAGCCAATTTACGGAAATCATTCCTTCTGCAAATGAGATATTCATCCAAACCATAAAGGATAAAGATGCAAATGAATAAACTGCCCATTATCATACGAAGGGAGTACTTGGCAAAAGTCCGGAACAAATCCTTTGTGATTATGACTTTCCTAAGCCCTGTTTTGATGGTTGGTATGGTGGTGCTGATCGCCTATCTGACCAAAATAAACGATAATCAAAAACGCATTATCGGGGTGTTCAATGAAAGTGGTTACTTCTCTAACGATTTCAACACGACCGAGAGCACTTCCTATGTGTTGTTCAATGATATTTCTTTGCAGGCGGCTAAGGATTCTACTGCCCATATGGGGTATTATGGACTTTTGCATATCCCCCATGAAGAAGAACTGGAGAAGGTGGCCGAACATTCTTATTTCTACACCAAAGAAACACCTAGTTCCTCTGTCCTTGAGCAATTGGAGAATGTCTTTCAGGCAAGATTAAGGGAGAGAAGGTTACAGGATATGGGTGTCTCCTCTTCGGAATTTGCCGAAATGGACAAAAAATACGAGATTAATACAGAAACTTTTGAGGGAGAACAAAACCTAAAGGGTGTTAATGAGATCAAAGCTGTTATCGGAGGTGGGTTTGGGTATTTGATTATGATGTTCATCATTATCTATGGTGGTTTTGTAATGCGTAGTGTCATCGAAGAGAAAACCAGTAGGATTATTGAAGTGATTATCTCCTCGGTGAAACCTTTTCAATTGATGATGGGCAAGATTATTGGGACTTCCTTGGCTGGAATCACCCAATTCGCCATCTGGATCGTTTCAGCTACCTTACTCTTGTTCGTCGCTTTTGCTATTTTTGACATTGATCCTGCAACCCTTCAAAATGGGGCGGAAGTTACGGGAATGACAGGAGGTATGATGCCTTCCGTGCCAACTCCCAATCAGACCATACAGGCGTATGCACAGGAACTTTATAAGATACCATGGGCTATGCTCATTTGTTTTTTCGTGATTTATTTTATACTTGGGTATTTGATCTATAGCTCCATATATGCTGCCATTGGTGCGGCCGTTGATAATGAGACGGATACGCAGCAATTTATCTTCCCGATAATATTGCCACTGATGTTGGCCATATACGTTGGTTTCTTTTCGGTTTTCAGTAATCCCCATGGCCCTATTTCTGTAGGGTTTTCCTTGTTCCCGCTAACATCCCCCATTGTCATGCTTATGCGTTTGCCCGGAGGTATTGGTGAAGGTGGTGTCCCTGTCTGGGAGTTGGCGACCTCCATTCTTCTATTGATCGTGACATTTCTGGGGATTGTTTGGTTTGCGGCCAAGATATACAGGATAGGTATTCTTATGTACGGTAAAAAACCCACCTACAAGGAATTGTTCAAGTGGATAAAATATTGACCATGGTACAGGATGGATCGGATAGGTTAAAGGGGGTTGTCGAAGTGGATATCTGGGGGTCGATCCAAGAAGTCCTCAGTTGGGGAATACATATAGGCACAGGTGATAAATCGCTCCATGTGACCATTGGGTTGTTCCTGTCGGTCATACTGGTGTTCCTGACGACAGGTTTCGTGCTCAAGTGGTTGCGGCAGATCTTGACCCGTAAAATGGTCCAAGAGGACCAGCTTAAATTCATCAGTATCTTCAAGTTCATCAAATATGCGACATATTTGGCAGTTATCTTGATTACCCTAAGTATGGCAGGTGTTGACATAACATTGTTGATAACGGCATCCGCTGCTCTTTTTGTAGGTTTGGGGCTGGCCCTGCAAGAACTTTTCCAGGATATTATCGGGGGTATATTCATCATTATCGATAAGTCATTGAGTGTTGGTGATATTATAGAGATAGAAGGTAGGATAGGTAAGGTTTTTGAGATTAAACTCCGAACGGTCAGGGCAATTACAAGGGATGATAAGGTTGTTATCATCCCGAACCATAAGTTGATGAATGAAACCATAATCAATTATACCCAAAACCATAAAACAACCAGGGAGAGCATAAAAATAGGGGTGGCCTATGGGAGCGATGTTGCCTTGGTTGCCAAGATTCTTGAAAAAACCGCAGAAAACCAAAGGGGTATTTTAAAAAACCCCAAACCATTTGTCCTTTTCGAGGATTTTGGCGATTCGGCACTTTTGTTTTCATTGAACTATTATACCAATGACAGCTTTACCGATCTAAAGGTCAAGAGCGATGTACGTTATACCATTGATGCGGAATTCAGGCAACACAATATCTCCATACCCTTTCCCCAAAGGGATATACATGTTTTCCAACACCCAAAGAATCAATGAAGGACAGCGCTGTAAGAATTAATGTGATTATGGCACTAATGTTTCTGTTCGTCTTGGGCCAAGATGGTATTGTGGCCCAATCCCCCGATATATTCAGGTTGGAGTATATGATGATGCCCAGGAATAATGCGGATGCCCAACTATCACGTTATAAATTGGTAATCAATGTGCCATTGAGGGTCAAAAAACAGGATAACGTTATAATCGGTGCGGAATATAATTATCTGGCCTATAAGCTTGGAAGTAACGAGTATTTTGATAGCAAAGGGCTAGAGAACCTCCATGTGGTCGATTTAAACCTGGCCTATGTCTATAGGCATAATGAAAATTGGCGGTTTATTGGCGTGGTAACACCAAGACTATCATCGACACTGACCAACCCATTGGAAAATGGCGATGTTTCCATCAATTTGACTGCTGGCGCCTTTAAAGAAAGGCAGGATATAGATAAACCAATGCGGCTAGTACTTGGTTTGACCTATAATTCAACTGTATCCTTACGAATACCTTTACCTTTCGTATATTACGAAAAAAGATTCCACCCCAATTGGTCCTATGTTGTTGGTCTTCCCAAGATCGGCCTTAAGCACCATATGGGTGGGGGTCATTTGATCCAGACCGAATTTATCCTGGATGGTTATTTTGTAAACCTGCAGAACAATATTATCCTGCCCAATACAGGTTTTGCCTCATCGGTTTCCTCATCCACGGCACTGTTAACGATCGGGTATCAATATAACATATCAAAGATTATGTCGTTCTACGGTTATGCTGGGTATACGATTTTCCAGGACGGCGTGTTACGTGATAAGGATAGAAATGATATTTTTACGTTGAATGATGAGCCTAGCATGTATTTTAGGACTGGATTTAGAATAGGGATTTAAAAGATTGTAATATGGCAAAAATTTTGGTGATAGAAGACGAATCGGCAATCCGAAGGGTATTGGTCAAGATACTGTCCGAGGAGAACGATTCCTATCAAGTAGAAGAGGCAGAAGATGGTTTAAGGGGCTTGGAGGCCATTAAGAACAATGATTATGACTTGGTATTGTGTGATATTAAAATGCCAAAAATGGATGGTGTTGAGGTGTTGGAGACTACCTGTAAGATCAAGCCTGAGATTCCTTTCATCATGATATCGGGCCATGGAGACCTGGATACAGCTGTCAATACCATGCGTATAGGGGCATTTGACTATATCTCGAAACCACCTGATTTGAACCGTTTGTTGACCACGGTAAGAAATGCACTGGACAGAAAGGAATTGATCGTTGAGAACAAGATCCTAAAGAAAAAGGTCAGCAAGGATTATAAAATGATCGGTGAAAGCAAGGAGATCAATGCGATTAAGGACATTATTGAAAAAGTTGCGCCTACCGACGCCCGTGTCTTGGTTACCGGTTCCAATGGTACGGGAAAAGAACTCGTGGCCCATTGGATCCATGAAAAAAGCCCAAGGAGCGCATCACCTTTCATAGAGGTGAATTGTGCGGCCATACCCTCGGAACTAATAGAGAGTGAACTTTTCGGTCATGTTAAAGGGGCCTTTACGTCTGCGGTCAAGGATAGGGCAGGCAAGTTCGAAGCGGCCAATAAGGGAACTATTTTCCTAGATGAAATCGGGGACATGAGCCTTTCCGCACAAGCCAAGGTGTTACGTGCCCTACAGGAGAATAAAATCTCGAGGGTAGGTTCGGATAAGGATATTAAGGTAGATGTCAGGGTTATTGCCGCTACCAACAAAAATCTTGCAGAGGAAATCAAAGAGAATAGATTCAGGGAGGATCTTTATCATCGTCTTGCGGTAATCTTAATAAAAGTACCTGCATTGAACGACAGGAGGGATGACATTCCGTTATTGATCAATCATTTTGCGGGTAAGATCGCAGATGAACAGGGTATCTCACCCAAAGAATTTTCGAAAGGGGCCATAAAACTATTGAAAGGATATGATTGGACTGGTAACATACGTGAATTAAGGAACGTCGTTGAACGGTTGATTATCCTAGGGGGCAAGCAGGTGACCGAAGGGGATGTAAGATTGTTCGCCAGTAAATAATTACTTACAGGCTTTCAGCTTTTCCAAAGCTTTAGCCGTGATTTCCTTGGTTCTGTAATTGTAGTATTTTTTCCCCTCACTAAGGTTGGGCCGTAGTAACTGCTGTTCACAGTGTAAATGAATATTTTCTGCAAAGGCACGGGCCGATGCACAATCTACTTTGTTTATCACTCTTTCAAGGGATCGACGGTAGTTTTCCAAAGAAGCATCGATTTTTTGATTTATTTCAATCTCAGTGGGTTTCCTCATCGGCACTTCTCCCGATTCGTGAATGGTTATGTTCATTGCCAGAAGGTCAATCCCATACTGGCTGTCATGCAATTCGTGTTCTTCAATGGACTCTATTGCCCCGGTAATGTGCTCCAACGCTCGATTCAATAAAATCCGTGTCCCACTCAGGGAGGTTGTCCTTGTCGCTAAGATAAGGTCTGTTTTCCCATCCTCGATACTGTGTTCGGCATAAATGCAACCACAATCCTTCATTTGTTCTTTGGACTTTTCAATTGCATTTATGGCTTTGTAAGTATGATACTTGGCTAGGTTGATATTTTCTTTTGAAATTGCCTTCCTGGTCTCTGCTTTTACATAATCCATATTAGAGGTGGCATACTCGCAAGCCTTATCTACCTTGAAGGAAGGAAACAAGATCATTATGGCAATTGCCAAAAGGGAATGGTTCTTCATAATGTAGGCCGTTTACCGTTGTTGAATTTGGGTGTGATAACATTGGTAAAAGTACTCAGAGAATGAGGTTGCCACCTATTTTTTTCGATAGAAGGTAGGGAGTTTCGTATAATTTGGACAACCTGTAAAATAGTGGGGTTGAATGGTTATATATTTTAACATTTTAAGCATTTCAACGATAAAATTTTTTATATTCAAGGCATGGATGATATCGATATAGGCACATATAAGGCAGATTCAGCAACAAAATTGGCGGTATTGCCCACTTATGAGGATTTTGGGCTTGCCGATAAGGAACTGAAAAAAGATCTGGTAAGGATTCGGAGGGAACTTGGCGATTTTCAAGATACCATATATGCCTATGGTAAATATAGCGTTCTGGTATGTTTACAGGGTATGGATACCTCTGGAAAGGATAGTCTTGTGAGGGAGGTCTTCAAGGACTTTAATGTTAGGGGTGTTGTAGTGCATAGCTTTAAGGTGCCTACATCCCTTGAATTGAAACATGATTTTCTGTGGAGGCATTATATCGCACTTCCTGCAAAAGGGAAATTCGGGATTTTTAATCGTACCCATTATGAGAACGTCTTGGTTACCCGTGTGCATCCCGAATATATTTTGGGCGAGAATATTCCGGGAATCGGAAAGGTCTCTGATGTTGATGGGGAATTTTGGGATTCCCGATTCGAACAAATCAATAATTTCGAAAAGCACTTGGTGGATAATGGCACCATCATATTCAAGTTCTTTCTTCACCTTTCCAAGGAAGAACAAAGGCAAAGGCTTCTTCGAAGATTACGATTGGAACAAAAGCATTGGAAATTTTCCCCCGATGACCTAAAGGAGAGGAAATTGTGGGACAAGTATCAGAAGTGCTATGAAGATGCGATACGAAGGACCTCGAAGCCAAAGGCTCCTTGGTTTGTTGTGCCGGCGGACAACAAAAAAGGGGCAAGGCTTATTGTGGCCCATATTCTGTTCGAAACGTTGAAAAAATACGAAGATATAGTAACCCCTGAACTTAATGATGGAATAAAGGCTAATTTAGAGAGCTATAAACAACAATTAGAGAGCGAATGAGATTTTTCAGATTTTTTATATTGGCTGTTCTGGCTACTTGGCAGGTGTATTCCCAATCAGAGGATGAACAACAGCTAAAGGCTATTTACAATGCAGCTTTGACAAATAGTGCATCTTACGATTGGCTCAATTATTTGTCCAATCAGATTGGAGGTAGGCTTTCGGGATCCATCCAGTCACAGCAAGCAGTGGAATACACGAAACTACAATTGGATTCAATGGGTCTTGACCGTGTTTGGCTTCAGCCCGTAATGGTGCCGAAATGGGTTCGGGGCACTCCAGAATTCGCTTATGTGGAGACTGCCCCTGGTATCACAACCGATTTGCCCATATGTGCGTTGGGTGGTTCTGTGGCAACACCCTTACAGGGTATTAAGGCAAATATTGTTGAGGTAAATGGTATTGGGGAACTGAAACTTTTGGGAGCGGGAAAAATATCAGGTAAGATCGTTTTTTTCAATAAACCTATGGATCCAACAGAAGTGGATACCTTTAAATCCTATTCAGGCTGTGTTGGCCAACGCTATTCCGGAGCCATGGAGGCCGTTAAATACGGGGCGGTAGGGGTAATTGTCCGTTCATTGAATCTGAGGTTGGATGATTTTCCACATACAGGGTCAATGGACTATGGTGACACGGAAATCCCAAAACGGATTCCTGCAGCAGCGATCAGTACCAAAGGAGCGGAATTTTTGAGTGCCACACTTAAGTTGAGCCCCAAGGCCAATTTTTATTTTAAGCAAAATTGTAAGGTTTATGAAAAAGATGTCGAATCATACAATGTTATTGGGGAGATCCAGGGAAATAAATATCCCGAAGAGGTAATCGTGGTCGGTGGACATCTGGATTCTTGGGACTTGGGGGATGGTTCCCACGATGATGGTGCCGGTTGTGTCCAAAGCATGGGTGTGCTGCAACTTCTGAAAAAAATAGGGTATCGTCCGAAACGGACTATTAGGGTCGTATTGTTCATGAATGAGGAAAATGGCCTTCGCGGTGGAAAAAAATATGCCGAAATGGTAAGGAACAAGAACGAAAAACATGTTTTTGCATTGGAAAGTGATTCTGGGGGCTTTACACCAAGAGGTTTTTCCTTTGATTGTCCAGAAGCCGATTTTGAACAAGTAGGTCATTGGAGACCGCTATTTGAACCCTATCTTATACATATGTTCGTACGTGGAGGAGGTGGGGCCGATATCGGCCCCTTAAAGGGCGATGGTATTGTATTGGCAGGCCTCCGGCCCGACTCACAACGTTATTTCGACCATCACCATGCAGAGAATGATACTTTTGAACATGTAAATAAAAGGGAATTGGAGCTTGGTACCGCAGCGATGACCAGTTTGGTCTATTTATTCGATAAATATGGGACAGTTTCAAAGCCGTAGTAGTAGGGTGTCGTTGATGGGTGGATAGGTCTCTTCGAATCTTGATGCCTTTCCCCGAACTAATTTGTATATCTTTGCAATTCATTAAAAAATAACGAAAATGCAAGACGGAATCTACGCAAAATTCAATACTTCGAAAGGAGGGATACTTGTTAAACTAACATACGATAAAACACCGGGAACAGTGGGTAACTTTGTTGCCCTGGCAGAGGGTAAACTCGAAAACTCAGCCAAACCTATAGGGGAACCTTATTACAATGGTTTGAAATTCCATAGGGTTATTCCTGATTTTATGGTCCAGGGAGGATGCCCTTTAGGAACTGGTACGGGTGACCCAGGATATAAGTTCGATGATGAATTCCACCCTGATTTGGCCCATGATGCCCCAGGAGTGCTTTCAATGGCCAATGCAGGCCCAGGAACCAATGGGAGCCAGTTTTTCATTACCCATGTAGCTACACCGTGGTTGGATAATAAACATACGGTTTTCGGACATGTGGAAACCGGGCAGGATGTGGTTGATGCAATTGCCCAATCGGATATGATAGAGAGTGTCGAGATTGTAAGGGTTGGAAGTGATGCTGAAAATTGGGATGCCGTAAAGGCTTTTAAGACTTTTGAAAGTTCAAGGGAACAGCGACTTGCAAAGGAAAAGGCAGGGCAAGCAAAGGAATTGGACAAGGTGGCAGCAGGTTTCGATAGGACCCAAAGCGGGCTACGATATAAGATAATCCAAAAAGGAAACGGGGCAAAGGCCGAGTCGGGACAGACTGTTTCCGTACATTACGAAGGGTCCTTGTTGAACGGTCAGGTTTTCGATTCCTCCTACAAAAGAAATGAACCTATAGATTTCAAACTTGGGGTAGGGCAGGTAATCCCGGGATGGGATGAAGGTATTGCCTTATTGCAGGTAGGTGATAAAGCCCGTTTTGTGATTCCGTCGGATTTAGCTTACGGAAGTGCCGGTGCGGGTGGTGTTATACCACCGAACGCTACCCTGATATTCGATGTGGAATTGATGGGTGTCAAATAAGGAACATTCCGTTTATATAGAATAAGAGCCCTGATAACTGGGGCTTTTTTTATGATTTTATATTCTGTGCAGGGTCAAACTGGCAAATAGTAATGAAGGGGGGGAAGTAGTTATAGTTAATAAAATCCCCATATCGTATGTGTAACAACAACGATAAGACCGGATGCCCTGCCCAATGTGGATGCTGTTATTTTTTAGTATTCAGGATACTTGATAAAAGCAGCATAAGGTTAATGAAAAACAAGGATACTAGAACAATCATAAAAGTGGTCATACAAGCGTCTGTTAGTTATGTTATTATAGAGAACATCGTTTGTAGTGTATGATGCCAAAAACTAACCAGGGTTGCGTTGAAAGTTGGAATAAATAAGAAAAATAAATATTTAAGTGGGAAAATATTACAAATAAATACCCCCGATAATCAATCATCGGGGGTATATAAAAAAATTAAAATCGTTGCCTAGTCAATTACCTTCACATTAACGGCGTTTAATCCTTTTTTACCTTGTTGTAGTTCAAATTCCACAACATCACCTTCACGAACTTCGTCGATTAAGCCAGAAATGTGTACAAAATGATCTTCGTTCGAACCATCTTCAGTGATAAAACCGTAACCTTTGGAATCATTGAAGAATTTAACTGTTCCTTTACTCATAATAAAATTATTAAATATTAATTAAAGTGCAAATGTAGGGTTAAAATATTTAATTGTATGATATTTTGCAGGTTATATTTGCGTTAATCCAATCTTTGGTAAAGAATCAGGTCTTATGGTTTTGCCAAATTGTATTTGGTCCAGGCCGTTGGGGCCAGGTGCCATTCTCAAATATGGCTTTATTTCCTTAATGCATTTTTTTAACATTTGCCGTGCATCTTTGGTTGGTGTGGCAAGCAGGGTTCGCAATTACGTATTGGCCATTGCTCCCAGTTGGTAGAGGGGGCACTGTTAATTGTAATGGATCTGGAACCCTTAAGGGTTCTGGGGTTTACGGCCTGAATTATCTTAATCGGTTATTTTTTCAATATTCCCCGAAAATAGTAAAAGATACCGTTTGTGGTTCGGTTGTATTGGTGCAATAAGCACTATCGAACCCGTTTTCGGGGGTTGTTGGGTAGGCTGTCTCGATTTTTCATATGTAATACAATATCCATGAACTTGCTTATTCCCATCACTGTTTTTATATTCGATATTGGTTCAAAGAAAGATGTTTTTATGGATGACACTATAGATTGGGGTGATTTTATAAAAGTGGATATGCGGGTCGCCACGATCATTGAAGTACGTGATTTCCCAAAAGCCAAAAAACCCGCTTACCAATTAAAACTGGATTTTGGAAAGGGGATAGGTGTTAAAAGATCCTCGGCACAGATTACTGGCTTATATGCAAAAGAGGAACTTTTGGGTAAGCAGGTAATCGCTGTGGCCAACTTCCCCAATAAACAAATAGCCGATTTTATAAGTGAATGTCTCGTCTTGGGCGCAGTTGACGGAAAAGAGGTCGTTTTGCTAAAACCGGATTCCCCTGTTCCCAATGGACTGAAAATAGGATGATTCTTTGATAGGATGCCCTGTTGGTAATTCAGGTTTGGGGCTATTTTGGTCTTTATTGTCCGTCTACCCGTTGGGTGTGGGATCAACATTGTTTATTACCCAGGCCATTTTTTTGACCTGGGTAAAGATTCTTTAGGCTTACATCATGTCCCCAAAAAAGATGGCATTCATCAATAATTTATTAGTGCCGTACCAGAAGGCCCTAAAATTGGTATTGTCGGTAAAGATGATCACCCGGCCTTGGCCGATTTTTTTCACCGTAAAAGGCACGGAGCCTTTAAGAAGTTCCAGGTTCTCTTCTGAAATATATCCGCTTAATAATGGGGATTTGGTATACTGGATAGGATTGTTGAAGCTGTTCTTGTCGGGTTCTATATAAATATTGGTATTGCGGAATAAGGCAAGCTTGTCATTCTTGTATCCGAAATTAATGGGGTGTGACCGGTCTAGTTTTGCTTCGAAAATGGCTCCTCCGGTAACTTGGGCCCCTTTAAAAGCCTTCTTTTTCACAAAGGGTATTTTTTTGGCGGTCAACGAATCCTTTCGGAACTTCAGTGTAACGATTTTATTTTTATCTAGCCATTCGGCGATATTCCTATAACCAATCAATGTCCCTCCCCTTTTGACCCAGGCCATTAATTTTCCAGCATTCTTTTCACTGATTTCCTTACTGCTCCAAGAGCTTGTACTGGGGATGATCAGATCAGTGTATTTGTCCAGGTCCAAGGTGTTAAAGTAGGATATGTCCAGTTTTACCAACGGGATGTTGTAGCGTGTATCGAATAAATGCCAGATTTCACCTGCATCATAAGAACGGATGCCTTCACCCACTAAAATAGCAACTTTTTGTTTTTTGACAGTGCTGAAACCATTACTTCCTAAATCGATTCCCTTGGTATGGCCTGTGCCAACAGCAGTGATCTGTAATTGACTTTCCTGTGCTACTCCTTTTAGGAAAGCGTACAGTTCCTCCGTGTCCAAATCCTGGTTTTTTGCGGGTATCATGATAGTACCGTAATCAAAGGATCTGCCTTCTATGGTAAAGGGGGATTTGGCGACCTTGGCCCTTATACCTTTCTCTAGGATTTTGTTCAGTGCCTTGGGAGTGTAATACTCATTCCATTCGAACAGATAGGCGTATGTGCTTTTGCCGGTAACCTTTCCGGTCAAGGGCTTAAGGTCTGTTATCTCCGCTCCGGCATATGACATGTTGCCTTGCTCGGTATAGTCGACATTGAAGGCCAGGGGGAGTGTCCATGCTGAAATATCATAAAAAATGCTATCGGTAAACGAAGTGCGTTTTTCGAACATGGCCTTGATCAATCCGTGGTTTTTTTGGTTCAGGGGCACAACATAACTACTCCCTTTTTTATAACTTTTCCCATTAATCGTGGCATCATCTGCCAAGGCGTTGAATTTTATTTTGTGTCGGTTTAGGATTTCTGCCAAATGCCAGCTTTTTGCCGCATCCTTATTGTCCCCAAAAACAATCGATCTTGACTTGGTTTTTTTGGCTTCGGTCCTTGCCCCGTTAAAAAAGTCACGTTGATAGTCCAATAACTTAACCCTCATGTTATTGGCGGCCTCAATGGTTGATAGGGCCGTTGTAAATTGATTTCGAATGGTGAAGGGAAAGGTCAACAGCCCGTTTTCGGATTCCTGTACATGGCCTCTTGAGCTACCCTGTTCGAACAGAATGCCAATACCCCCGTTAACATCGGGGAAAGTAGAGGCTTTGCCGTAGAAGAAATCGTCATAATCTTCCTCTGAATAATATAACGAGCCGATCTTGTCCAAGGCCTTGGCATGGTAAGTGCCGATTTCAGCGGTCAATTCCTGATTGGTCTTGGGGGTCAATGGATGTACCCTTGTGGGTTCTCCCGGTTGGAAAAAGAAGGTGGAATTAGTGCCCATTTCATGATGGTCCGTAAGGATGTTGGGCTTCCATTTGTGAAAACTCTGGATGCGTGCCCTGCTTTCGGGAAGTTGCACAGGTAACCAATCCCGGTTCATATCAAACCAGTAGTGATTGGTTCTTCCGCCGGGCCATACCTCATGATATTCCCTTTCGTTATTGTCGGACACCAGATTGATGCTCTTGTTCGTATTGGCCCAGTAGGCAAAGCGTTGTAATCCATCAGGGTTGAAAGAAGGGTCTAAGAGGATGACCATGTGGTTCAAAAGTTCCTCGATATCCGGGCCTTTGGCAGCGGCCAAGTAATAGGCATATGCCAATGCGGCGTTGGAACCGCTTGCTTCATTACCGTGTATTGAAAACCCTTGGTAGACTACCACTGGCATGTTGCCCGTATTGAGGGCATTACTGTTGTTTTCGGTCAGGGCTATATGGTTCTCCCTGATCGTATTGATGTTCCTATGGTTCTTAGGGGAGGTGACCGTTAGTAATAATATAGGCCTACCTTCAAAAGTTGCCCCTCTGTTTTCCAAAGTGATCCTGTCACTTTTTTCAGCCAGTATCTGCATATAGTACACCAACTTGTCGTGGGTCACATGCCATTCGCCAACTTCATGGCCAATTATCTCCTTTGGGGTGGGGATGTCTTGGTCGTAGGAAATAGTCTGTGGAAGGTAATAGTCAAGGCCAATAGGGTTTTGGGGAAAAGTACCTAAGGAAACCAGTAGGAGGATAATCGACAGTGAATTTTTCATATATGTTTAATTAGCTTTTGCTAAAAGTAAAAAAATAACCTCGGAAATCGGGGTTATTTTCATAAAGTATTTATCTTAAGCCTTATATGTCATCAAAATCAACATCGGTAAAATTCCCTGTTGGTTCTGTTTCGCTATTTTCATGAAATTCCTCTTTTTTAAAATCTTTTTGATGTCTTTCCGAGATAACTTCGGTTCCTTTTTCCTGTATAATGAAATCCATCATTTCATCTACATTTTCCTTAAAGGCAGTGAAATCTTCCTTGTACAGGTATATCTTGTGTTTCTTATAATGGAAAGAGCCGTCATCATGAGTGAATTTCTTGCTTTCCGTGATTGTAAGATAATAATCACCAGCCTTGGTACTCCTTACATCAAAGAAGTATGTTCTTCTTCCGGCCCTCAATACCTTGGAGTGTATCTCTTCCTGGTCTATTAATTCTTTGTCGCTCATTTTTCAAGTTTATAGTTATGTGAAAATAGTGTCCAATCCTCAAAATTGAAAAAAAAAAGCGTATATAACAACAATAATGTTAGTTTTCTTTTTCAGATAGTTGGTGTAGGAAGAGTTCCTTGTAATAGCCATCTACATTGTTCAATTCCTCATGGGTGCCCGACTGTAATAATGCACCTTTGTCCAAGACCAATATTTTATCGGCATTTTTGGCTGAAGAAACCCTGTGGCTCACGATAATGGTTGTTTTGCCTTTGGATATTTTCTGCATATTGTTCAAGATGGTCTCTTCGGTCTCAGTATCGACGGCCGAAAGACAATCGTCGAATAGATATATTTCAGGGTCTTTCAAAAAGGCCCTGGCAATTGAGATCCGTTGTTTCTGGCCACCACTTAGGGTAATGCCACGTTCACCTAATACAGTATCATATTGTTTTTTGAACTCTATGATGTTATCGTGTACCACAGCACTTTTTGCAACCTCGATTACCGCATCATCCGTGGCATTGGCATTGCCGAATTTTATATTGTCCTTGATGGTGTCCGAAAATAAAAATGCATCTTGGGGAACGACCCCGATCGCTTTGCGCAAACTATATAGGTTCAGTTTTTTGATAGGGATGCCGTCGATGATTATTTCACCAGAGCTGACATCGTAAAACCTGGTGATCAAGTCGAGTATGGTGGACTTTCCTGATCCGGTTTTCCCCAGAAAGGCAACGGTTTGCCCTTCTTCTATCGTGAAGGAAATATTTTTTAGGGCTTCGATATTGGTATTTCCATAGGTATGGCTGACATTCCTGAATTCTATTTTGCCCTTTATCGGGGTGTCTTCCTTTATTTCACTTATGATCTGGGATCCTTCGTTTAAAAACTCATTAATTCTTTTCTGTGACGCTTCCGCACGTTGGATGATCGATGTAAGCCAACCCACAACGGCAACAGGCCAAGTCAACATGTTCACATAAAGTACAAATTCCGCAATTACACCTACCGATGCAATATCCCCGTTTATATATTGATGGCCCCCAATATAAATAACAAAAATATTACTGATTCCTATGAGCAGTATCATTAAGGGAAGGAACCACGCATTTACCTTGGCGAGATCCATACTCTTCTCTTTTCCTTCCAAGGCAAGCATTTCCAGTTCCCTGTTGATCTGTGGTTCTATGGCATAGGCCTTGATTACCGATACACCGGAGAAAACCTCTTGGGTAAATGTGGAAAGGGTAGATAGGTACTCTTGTACCCTTGTACTGCGCTTATGTATTATTTTGTTTATTTGGTATATAAGTATCGAAAGTACGGGCAGCGGAATCAAGGTGTAGGCAGCCAATGTTGGGGCGGTAAAGAACATTATGGGGATAATGCACGCAAATAGGGTTATGGTGTTTATGCCGTACATCAAAGCAGGGCCCGAATACATACGGACCTGGCCGACATCCTCGCTGATCCGGTTCATTAAATCGCCGGTTCGGTTTTTTTTGTAAAAATCCAAACTTAAAGATAGGTAGTGGTCAAAGATCTCGTTTTTAAGGTCGTATTCGATATGGCGGGAGACGTAAATAATGGTCTGCCTCATTAGAAAAGTGAAAAAGCCCGATAGCAGTGCAGCCCCTACAATGATCAGGATAAACCCCAAAAGATGTTCCTTGGCCATTTCCTGGGTAATTTCACCCTTGATAAAGTTCTCTACGGTGGTGATCGATTTTTGCACATAGGAGGGCATGATCAATTGGAAAACCTTGGCAACTATG
The DNA here is from genome assembly GCA_002749285.1 of Maribacter sp. Classification (GTDB taxonomy): domain Bacteria; phylum Bacteroidota; class Bacteroidia; order Flavobacteriales; family Flavobacteriaceae; genus Maribacter_A. Next base: position 138,872 of record PDPR01000014.1, on the reverse strand, counting down.
GTAATAATAACCCCTATCAGGAGTTTTGGCCAATATTTTTTAAAATATTTATTTAGATGCCTGAGTTCTTTCATAAAGCCGTCCAACTGAATGGTTCCGTCGTAATCGGACCATTCGCCAAAGATAGAAGTTTGACTTAAAACCACATGTTATAATATCTATAAATAAGAGAATAGTTGCAATAGGGCCCAAAGATTGAAAAATGATTTCTATTTTTGCGGCTTAGAATGTAAACCAATCTTAAAAAAGTTCTTCGAAATGCTTACAAGAAGGCACATACGCATAAAAGTGATGCAATGTATATATGCATTGACCCAATCAAAGGATGATTCCCTTGAGAAACAGGAGGTATTTTTAAAAGTAAGCATAGAGAACATGTACTCGCTTTATTTGCTGATGCTCAGTTTGTTGATTGAGATCCGGCAATTGGCAGAAGACAAGGTTAAGATGTCCCCTAAAAAGTATTTGGCCACTGATGCCGATACATTTCCGGACAACCAAAAGTTCATAAATAATAAATTGCTTTTGCAATTGGCCAATAACGGAAGGTTAAAGGAGGCATTGGAGAAGAAAAACCTGAAGAACTGGTATTTGAACGAGGAATATGTAAAGCTGATCTATAAAGAGATTATAGGTAGCGAAGCGTATCTCGGCTATATGAAGACACCCTCTAGGACCTATAAGGAGGATAAAGAGCTGATAATAGGTTTGTTCAAGGGGATTATAGCCCCTAATGGGAAGATATACGATTACCTTGAGGATGATAAGTTGACTTGGGTAGATGATATCCCTATTGTAAATACCTTTATCTTAAAGCAATTCAAGAAAGTAAGGGAGGACCAGAATGAATCCTATTTCTTGCCAAAGTTGCTGAAGGATGATGAGGATATGGTGTTCGCCAAGAGTCTGTTGACCAAAACCTTATTGAACAATGGTAAATGGGAAAAGGAGATCGAGGGTAAAACACCGAACTGGGATAAGGACCGTATAGCGGATATAGATTCGATATTGTTGAAAATGGCAATATGTGAATTGTTGAACTTCCCCTCCATTCCCGAAAAAGTGACCATCAATGAGTTTTTGGAGATCGCAAAGGAATATTCGACCCCTAAGAGTAGTATTTTCATAAACGGTATACTCGATAAATTAGTGAAGGAATACAAAGCCGAGGGAAAACTAAACAAGGTAGGGCGTGGACTATTATAAATTAATTCTTTAATTTTGGGTCGAATTAAAATTTTTTATCAATGAAAAGAGCTGTTTTAGGTTTGGGCTTGTTCGTTTTGTCAGGGCTTGTTTCCTGTAAGGAAAATGCCTCCAGCAAAGTAAAGGAGGATAATGTAGCTACTGCCGCTGAGCGTGATGAAGCCGCTAAGCACTTACCCGTAATGGTATTTGACAAGGTCGAGCATGATTTTGGGACAATCACCCAAGGAACACCACAAGAGACTGTTTTCAAATTCACCAATACAGGTGATGCCCCTCTGGTTATTACCAAGGCTTCCAGTAGCTGTGGATGTACAGTTCCGGATCCGCCAAAAGATCCAATTGCCCCAGGGGAACAAGGGGAATTGAAGGTTAAATACAATGGGGCCGGACAAAATCAGGTGACAAAGACCATTACCGTATTGGCAAATACGGCCAAGGGCAATGAGATGTTGAAGATAAAGGCTTTCGTCAATAAAAAAGGAGCAGCGCCATTAGGCCCTGTCAAATGAGTAACATAATAATATAGATATAATGGGAAGTGGAAGTATAATGGATTTTTTACCGATGATCCTCATTTTTGTGGTGGCATATTTTTTTATGATCCGGCCGCAAATGAAAAGGCAAAAGGATGAAAAAAAGTTCGTGGCAGAATTAAAGAGGGGCGATCGCATTGTTACAAAAAGTGGATTGCATGGCAAAGTGGTTGAGTTGAACGATAAGGATTTTTCGTGCGTCATTGAAACAATGGCCGGGAAATTGAAATTTGATCGTTCTGCGATTTCCTTGGAAATGAGCAAAAAGTTAAATCCTCCCCCGGCAAAAAAATAAAGTTACACTTTAATGGATCTGCAAAAGAGCCAATGGTTTCGACCCATTGGCTCTTTTGTTTTGTAGGGGCTATATATCGCATTTGTGGTCCTTTGGTGATTGGAGCCCCATTTTACCCTTATAAAGGGGTTGGCGTCAAACCTATTTGGACCCGTTCGCCAACCTATAACAGTTTATCATAATAACAAAACACCTCTGATTTAATTAGGATGTAATGTTCATGGACTTACATTTTTTTTGCGGTCAACTCACATATCTTAATGATAACGGCAACGGCCTTGAGCATGCTCTCAACAGGGACGTACTCGTATTTTCCATGAAAATTATGTCCACCTGCAAAAATATTCGGACAGGGAAGCCCCATGAAACTCAGTTGTGAACCATCTGTCCCCCCTCTGATGGGTTTTATGATCGGTGTGACCCCGGTTTTCTCCATCGCTTCTTTGGCTATCTCGACAATATGGAAAACGGGTTCAACCTTTTCACGCATATTGAAATATTGATTCTTTATTTCGAGTTGGACACAAGAGCCATAAATAGTATTTAATTTTTTGGTGATCTGTATGAGTAGTTCTTTCCTTTTCCCGAACTTATCTTTGTCATGGTCCCTAATGATCAATTCAAATTCGGCATGTTCTATTTCGCCTTTGAGATGGTGTATATGGAAGAAACCTTCTCTGCCCGTTGTGTTCTGCGGGGTTTCCTCAGGGGGTAGGATTCCTATGAATTCGTTGGCAATACTAATGGCATTGATCATTTTGCCTTTTGCATAACCAGGGTGTACGCTTTTGCCCGTTATTGTCACTTTGGCACTTGCCGCATTGAAATTCTCATACTCCAATTCCCCGATTTGACTTCCATCCATGGTATAGGCCCAATCCGCACCGAATTTCCCCACATCGAATTTATGCGCGCCCCGACCAATTTCCTCATCGGGGGTGAAGCCCACCCTTACCTTACCGTGTTTTATTTCAGGATGGTGGACCATATATTCCATGGCGGTCACGATTTCGGCAATGCCTGCTTTATCGTCAGCACCAAGCAAAGTAGTGCCATCGGTCGTAATCAGGGTTTGGCCTTTGTATTGTAATAGGTCATCAAAATAATCGGGGGAGAGGATAATGTTTTTTTCTTTGTTCAGGGTAATATCCTTGCCATCATAGTTCTTGATGATTTGAGGGTTTATATTTTTGCCATTATAGTCAGGGGAAGTGTCAAAATGGGAAATAAAACCTATGGTCGGGACCTCCTTTTCCACATTGCTGGGTAGGGTGGCCATTATATAGGCGTTTTCATCAATGCTCACCTCTTTTAGCCCAATACGTTCAAGTTCATAGGCCAGTTCCATGGCGAGGTTCCATTGTTTCTCGGTACTTGGGGTGGTTTTTGAATTGGGGTTGCTTTGTGTGTCGATTTTTACGTAACCCAAAAAACGGTCGATAAGTTGTTGCATGGATTTTTTGTTTGTCCAAAAATACGATTTTGTTTATTTGCCAAGCTTATAATCCATATAGATTTGGTTTCCGGGTTCCTTATCGGCTTTTCCATTTTACAATTGACTACTTGTATTGGTTTAAAGCCAATGGCCCTACATTGTGAAGAGGGCTATTTGATTCCCTTGGCCCGTTTTATATCATTTTTTGGCAACCTCCAAGAGTGGTGTGTAAGTTGTTGCATAAACTTTATGTGTCTTTAGTTTTATGGATAATTATTAGTATTTTGCCCCTATATTCTTATGATTGAAATAGTATGTTGAAAAGAAGACCATTGTTTCCGCTCTTTTTGGTTTTCATGATTTCTGTACCTACCCTAAAGGCTCAGGATGATTGTATCCTTGGTGTGGGTATTACACCCGATTCCACCTTGATCGGTGTTTTTCAGCTAAATAAAGGACAAATAGAGAAAATGAGGAATTGGAGTGCCGAATTGAAATACAGGAATGAACTGTTAAACAGACAAGCGGATAATCTCTTGAGAAGATCCCCACAGACCTCTCCTGCGGAATTAGGTGTTTTGGCAAAAGAATACAAGGTAATCAGTGATAGTGTGGTAATGGTCCAACGTTTGATCGATATGCGGACCCTGAAAGTATTCAATGATAAACAATACAAACTTTATCTTAGTCTTTGTAAAGAGGCATATCGGCGACCCTATAGGGTAGTTCCTACGAATTACAGGGACAGCGTTCCCGATAAATGATATTAACTTGAATGTGTTGACAAATTTGGGCAGGTAAGCCTGATTACTTGTATTGAGTTTGTACTTTTGTATAAATTCCTTATGTAATCCATGTACAAACTACTAGTCCGTCCGATTCTTTTTTTAATAGACCCTGAGAAAGTCCACCATATAACTTTTTCAATCCTACGGTTCTTAGGTAAATTAGGGTTCACAAGACTGTATAAATCGGTTTTTGTCTTAGAGGACAAAGCATTGGGTAAGGAGGTTTTCGGATTGAAGTTCAAGAACCCTGTAGGGCTTGCGGCCGGTTTCGATAAAGATGCTGATTTGTTCAATGAACTTTCCGATTTCGGATTCGGTTTTGTGGAAATAGGGACACTTACCCCCAAACCCCAAAGCGGTAACCCCAAGAAACGGATATTTAGGCTAAGGGCAGACAAAGCACTCATAAACCGTATGGGGTTTAACAATAAGGGGGTCTTTGATGCTGTTGAACGCCTAAAAAAGAAACATAATGTAATTGTCGGGGGAAATATCGGTAAGAACAAGGTGACACCCAATGCAGAGGCCATTAAGGATTACCTGATTTGTTTTGATGCACTTTTCCCCCATGTTGATTATTTTGTGGTGAATGTTAGTTCCCCCAATACCCCAGGTCTACGTGAGTTGCAGGACAGGGAGCCTTTGACGGCTTTGCTGAGGGAACTTAAAAAAGAGAATACCAAAATAGCGGCCACAGATCCTAATTTGTCCGAAAAACCTATTCTGTTGAAAATAGCACCTGATCTTTCCGATGCACAATTGCTCGATATCATCAAAATAGTCAAAGATACGAAGATAGATGGCGTTATTGCCACGAATACTACCATTGCAAGGAAGGGGTTAAGGTCCTCCATCTTCCTTGTGGAGGAAAAAGGAGGATTAAGTGGTAGGCCGGTCAAGGGTCGAAGTACGGAAGTGATTCGTTTTTTGGCAGAAAAAAGCAATAAGGCATTTCCTATCATTGGTGTGGGGGGCATCCATTCTGCCGAGGATGCCATAGAGAAGTTGGAAGCAGGTGCGGATCTAGTGCAATTATATACCGGCTTTATTTATGAAGGTCCTTCCTTGATCAAAAAAATCAACAAAGCTCTTTTGGACAGGAGTTAGGTACCTGGTCGGCATAAAGGGTTTGCCCCGGGCCGAACAAAAGGGTCAAATACATTATCAATCCTATTCCAATCGGCTTTTGTTTAAAAACATGGAAAGGTTTTGGGAAAACTTTTCTATGTTTGAATTTATATTTTCGGTTTTAACCCCTCGTGCCATTGAATTATGATGCCCTTTCGACTTTTGTCCTAGCTTCCGCTGTATTGGCGATAACCCCTGGCCCCGATGTTATCTACGTCTTGATGCAGAGTGTCGTAAATGGCAAAAAATACGGTTTGGCTACAGCAGGTGGTTTGGTCTCTGGCTGTTTGGTCCATACATCCCTTTTGGCCTTTGGGGTATCTGCGGCCATAAAGGAAAGTGAACTGTTTTTCTTTCTTATAAGACTTTTTGGGGCCCTGTACCTATTTTATTTGGCATATCAAGTCTTTAAGAGTGATGGCCAATTGCAATTGTCAGATATGAAAATGCCGAAAAAGGGGTTTATGGAGTTGTTTAAGCAGGGTTTTTTAATGAATGTCCTCAACCCGAAGGTGGCGTTATTTTATTTAGCTTTCTTCCCAGGCTTTCTTTATAGTGAGACCCTGGATACGGTAATCCAATTTTATGTACTGGGCTTGATGTTCATGTTGGTTGCATTCGTGGTCTTTGGTCTTGTCGCTATACTATCGGGGTCTATTTCTGCATATATAAAAAGACATTCCAATATTGGTTCTGTATTGAAATGGCTTCAGGTCCTTGTATTTGTCGGGATAGGACTATTTATATTATTATCGAATAAATAACAGTAATTTTGGGAAGCTCTGAAAGCCATAAAATGACCGATAAGGTAAAGATAATAGAATGTCCAAGGGATGCCATGCAAGGAATCAAGGATTTTATCCCTACGGGGGAAAAGGCGAGGTATATACAGTCCTTGCTCGGATGTGGTTTTGACACTCTTGATTTTGGAAGCTTCGTTTCCCCCAGGGCCATACCCCAAATGGTAGATACCGCAGAAGTACTTTCTTTGTTGGACCTGTCCCGGACCACTACCAAATTATTGGCCATTGTCGCCAATGTAAGAGGGGCTATAGCTGCCAGCGGACATGGTCATATAGATTATCTGGGATATCCGTTTTCAATATCGGAGAATTTCCAAATGCGTAATACCCATAAGACCATTGCCCAGTCGGTCGAAACATTAAGGGAAATCCTGCATATAGCAGAGGTCAATGGCAAGCAGGTGGTCACTTATGTCTCTATGGGGTTCGGAAATCCCTATGGCGACCCATGGAATGTCGGTATCGTGGGGGAATGGACGGAAATATTGGCCGAAATGGGTGTGCGTATTCTGTCGCTGTCCGATACTGTGGGTACTTCAACTTCTGGTAATATCGAATATTTATTCTCCAATTTGATTCCCAAATACCCTGATATTGAATTTGGGGCCCATTTGCATACGACACCTGCTGGATGGCACGAAAAGATAGAGGCGGCATTTAGGTCTGGCTGTAGAAGGTTCGATGGGGCCATACAGGGTTTTGGAGGCTGCCCCATGGCCAAGGATGAACTGACAGGGAATATGCCTACTGAAAAAATGCTTTCCTTTTTCACGGCAAAAAAAGTCGATACCAATGTATGTTGGATGACGTTCGAGGCAGCCCACAATAAAGCATCAGAGCTCTTTTCCCAATATCATTGAGGCATGGAGTGATCTATATCCCCCGTTGGATGCATGCCTTGGGATTCGGATATTAACTCATATAGCTCCTCCTTCAGGTAAATTAAAAGTAGTATATTTGCCTGCAATTAATCCTTAATTGCATGGAAGCCCAACAAAATAAAATTCTCGGGGAAGGTTTAACGTATGATGACGTACTACTTGTACCTGCATTTTCAGAAGTATTGCCCAGAGAGGTAAATATCAAGTCAAAATTCACAAGGAATATTACGATCAATGTACCCATTGTCTCTGCGGCCATGGACACGGTTACCGAATCCAGAATGGCCATTGCCATCGCCCAAGAGGGCGGTATAGGTGTATTGCACAAAAATATGACCATTGAACAGCAGGCGATGAAAGTCCGCAAGGTGAAACGTGCCGAGAGTGGGGTAATCCTAGATCCCGTGACCTTGCATTCTACGGGTTTGGTCAAGGATGCCAAGGCCTATATGAAGGAATTCGGTATCGGGGGTATCCCAATCATTGATGATGGGGGGAAGCTGATCGGTATCGTTACGAATCGTGACCTTAGGTTTGAAAAAGATAGCGAAAGGCCGATTACAGAGGTAATGACCTCGAAAAATTTAGTGACTGTTGGGGAAGGGACTTCCTTGGAACAGGCCGAGGATGTCTTTCAGGAAAGTAAAATAGAAAAACTTCCCATAGTGGATCCGGACAATAAATTGATTGGTCTTATTACTTTTCGGGATATTGCCAAATTGACCCAAAAACCCAGTGCCAATAAAGATCAGTATGGCCGACTACGGGTTGCCGCCGCCTTAGGGGTCACTGACGATGCTGTTGACCGTACGGAGGCCTTGGTGGAGGCCGGTGTTGATGCTGTTGTTGTCGATACGGCCCATGGTCATACCAAAGGGGTCGTCTCTGTGCTTAAAAAAGTAAAAAAGAAGTTTCCACAATTGGAAGTTATAGTGGGTAATATAGCAACAGCTGAAGCCGCCAAGTATTTGGTCGAGGCAGGTGCCGATGCCGTAAAAGTAGGGATAGGGCCAGGTTCTATCTGTACAACAAGGGTGGTTGCAGGAGTTGGTTTTCCCCAATTCTCTGCTGTTCTTGAGGTTTCAGGGGCAATTAAGGGCAGTGGTGTTCCTGTCATAGCCGATGGTGGTATCCGATATACCGGGGATATTCCCAAAGCAATTGCGGCAGGAGCCGATACGGTTATGTTAGGGTCTTTGTTGGCCGGCACAAAGGAATCTCCTGGGGAAACTATAATTTATGAGGGAAGAAAGTTTAAATCATATCGGGGTATGGGTTCTGTGGAAGCTATGAGGAAAGGTTCCAAAGACCGTTATTTTCAAGATGTTGAGGATGATATCAAGAAATTGGTCCCGGAAGGCATCGTTGGGCGAGTGCCTTACAAAGGTGAACTGTATGAGAGCATCCATCAGTTTGTAGGGGGTCTTCGTGCAGGTATGGGATATTGTGGCGCAAAGGATATCGAGGCCTTAAAGGAAAAAGGAAGGTTTGTCAAGATCACTGCCAGTGGAATAAACGAGAGCCACCCACACGATGTGACCATTACAAAGGAATCCCCCAATTATAGCCGATAGGTTATTAGGGGTATTGGAATAAAAAAAAGAGCTGTTAAAAAAACAGCTCTTTTTTTATTGTTTAAACGAATTATCATTTGCTTTGGCCACTATAGGCCTCCCAATCTTTTTCCAGATAGATATCATCCCCGAAATATCTTGCGATATTTAGGAAAGGTTCGGGTTTTTGATAGCCTGGTACAGGGGAGAGCATATTCAATTCCTCATCGAGGAATATTGTGGTCGGGTAACTCATTCGCCCCTGCATCAATGCAGCCGCGAACTCATGGTACCCTTTTTTCCCAGAGGGTACGAAATTATAGGTCTGACCTTTGAACTCTATGGGTTCCTTGCCTTCACCATCCATTTTGATCATATAGAAATTCTCGGCCATATAGGCCGCTACATCGGGATTTTGAAAGGTGTCCCTGTCCATTTTTTTACACCACCCACACCAATCGGTATAGACATCGATAAAGATTTTCTTTGGGTTCTTGTCGGTCTGTGCGCGTTCTACGGCTTGTTCCCAGCTCATCCATTCAACATCCTGGGCATTTCCAAGGAAAGAGAATAAGCCTAGGAAAAGGAAGAGTGAAAACTTATATAAGGGAGTCATACTTGGTTTCATTATAAGTGGTTTTGTGTCTTGGTCGAACTATCGCTACAAAGGTAACGATTATTTCCCACCTTTATTTCCCGGCTATTTCTACTTTGGGCGTACTAAAGAGGTCCTTTACGTCCACTTGGTTCCTGGTCAGGTCGTCAAATGATTCACGTTCGCGGATCAGAACGGCCTTCCCGTCGTGCCAAAGAACCTCGGGTGGGCGAAACCTTGAGTTGTAATTACTGGCCATGCTAAAACAATAGGCCCCGGCATTTTTAAAGCATAGGATATCACCTTCGGAGATTTCATTGATCCTGCGGTTGTTTCCGAAAGTATCCGTTTCACAGATATAGCCAACCACAGAGTAGTAACGTTTGCGGCCATTCGGGTTTGAGATGTTCCCGATCGTATGGTTGGCCCCGTACAACATGGGTCTGATCAAGTGGTTGAACCCGGAATCAACACTGGCGAAAACCGTAGAGGTAGTTTGTTTGATAACGTTGACCTTGGCCAAAAAATAACCGGATTCGCTCACCAAAAATTTACCGGGTTCAAATGCCAATGTTAATTCCTTGCCATATTCCTTACAAAATGTATTGAATCTATTTGTTAGCTTTTTGCCCAATTCCTTAACGTTTGTTTCAATATCCCCTTCTTTGTAGGGAACCTTAAAGCCACTTCCAAAATCGATAAAATCTAGATTCTTGAATTTTTTTGCTGTTTCGAATAGGATTTCGGATGCATATAGGAAAACTTCGATATCCAAGATATCACTACCTGTATGCATATGGATACCATTGATGTTCATTTGTGTCAATTCGACAATACGTAGTAAATGTGGGATTTGATGAATACTGATTCCGAATTTTGAATCGATATGTCCTACGGAGATATTCGAATTGCCCCCGGCCATAACATGTGGGTTTATGCGGATGCATACTGGGGTTTTGGGATGCTTGCTGCCAAATTGCTCAAGTACGGATAAGTTATCGATATTTATTTGTACCCCTAGTTTGGCGGCTTCCTCGATCTCTTCCAAAGAGACCCCGTTCGGGGTGAATATTATTGATTCCGGTTCGAAACCAGCCAATAACCCGAGTCGCACTTCTTGAATGGATACGGTGTCCAGACCACTGCCCAAGCTGTTCATTAAGCGTAAAATGGATATATTGGATAGTGCTTTTACGGCATAATTCAAACGTAGCCGTCCAACACCTTTGAAGGCATTTGTCAATCTATTGAATTGGGAAACGATTTTTTCTGAATCATATATATAGACTGGGGCGCCATATGTTTTGGCGATTTTCAATAAATCAACATTCTTCATGTTATTCCTTTAATTGGGTTTTGGCAAAACTAGGGTACTATTTCGGTTTGGACAAGAAAACCACCGTTTGCTTTATAAATAAAACATAATGTTGTATATGAAACACCTATACTACTTGGTTATATTTGCGGTAATGCCGGTCGAATTGTATTTTTAGCTAAAAAAAATCATGCAATTACCTTTGTTCCCTTTAAAATCGATTTTTTTCCCAGGAGAGACCGTTCCGCTTCATATTTTTGAGGAAAGGTATAAGCAATTGATCAAAGACTGCCGTAAAGAGGCGATTACCTTTGGTATCCCTGTCTATATCAACGATGGAATGGCCTATGGTACCGAGGTGCAATTGGTGGATGTGGTGAACACGTATGGGGAAGGTGAGATGGATGTGGTATGCGTGGGCCGACAGGTTTTCAGGATATTGTCCTTTCAGGATAAAATGGAAGGAAAATTATATGCTGGTGGTGAAGTTGAATTTTTAGAGGACATTTATGATGCCACTGAGGAGATGAAAATAGGGGTGTTGGGTAAAATAAAGGTGCTCTATGATCTTATGGATATTCCTTTTAAGGCCATGCCAGTGGATAAATTCAATATATTCGGATTGATACATAAGATCGGACTTTCCTATGGGCAGGAATACCAGGTTCTACAAATGGTCAGGGAAAGTGAGCGATTGGCATTTATCAATTCCCATTTGTTGACTACCATTGCTGTGTTGAAAGAGGTGGGTAGGACAAAAGATACCATAAAAATGAACGGGGACTTCAAGAATTTTGACCCTTTGGATTTTGAGGATTTTAAAATACAATAAATCACGGCAAATTCATTAGGGTAAATCCTGTGTGTTTCCTACATTTGTTTACGAACAGATAAGTAGCTTAATATGAACCTTCACGAATATCAGGGAAAAGAGATTTTAGCAAGTTTTGGTGTGCGTATACAACGTGGTATTGTGGCACATAGCCCCAAGGAAGCTGTTGCGGCAGCCAAACAATTGACAGGGGAGACAGGAACAGGATGGCATGTCATTAAGGCACAGGTGCATGCAGGTGGCCGCGGTAAAGGCGGTGGTGTGAAACTGGCGAAGAACCTTAAGGAGGTGGAGGATATTGCGGATAGTATCATTGGCATGAACCTTGTTACTCCCCAGACCTCGGCCGAAGGAAAGAAAGTCCATCAGGTTTTGGTTGCTGAGGATGTCTATTATCCCGGTGATAGCGAAACCAGTGAATTTTACATGTCCGTATTGTTGGACCGTGGTAAAGGCCGTAATATGGTCATGTACTCTACGGAAGGGGGAATGGATATTGAGGAAGTGGCCGATAAGACACCGCATTTGATTTTTACCGAGGAGGTTGATCCCACAACAGGGCTTCTTCCCTTTCAAGCCCGAAAGATCGCATTCAACCTGGGCTTGTCCGGTACTGCCTTTAAGGAAATGACCAAATTTGTCACGGCATTGTATAGGGCCTATGTCGAAAGTGACTCGAATATGTTCGAGATCAATCCCGTTTTAAAGACTTCCGATGATAAGATTATGGCCGTTGATGCAAAGGTATCTATAGATGACAATGCTTTGTACCGAAGAAAACAATATGCTGAAATGCGTGATTTGAGGGAGGAGAATCCTATCGAAGTTGAAGCAAGGTCAGTGGGTCTGAGCTATGTTGACTTGGACGGTAATGTAGGTTGCATGGTCAATGGTGCAGGTTTGGCCATGGCTACGATGGACCTTATCAAAATGGCCGGGGGTGAACCTGCCAACTTCTTGGATGTAGGTGGTACCGCTGATGCCAAAAGGGTAGAGGAAGCCTTCCGTATTATTCTTAAAGACCCTGCGGTAAAAGCTATATTGATTAATATATTTGGTGGGATTGTACGTTGTGACAGGGTGGCCCAAGGGGTAGTCGATGCCTATAAGAACATGGGGGATGCCATTAAAGTACCGATAATCGTACGATTACAGGGAACCAATGCCGAATTGGCCAAAGAGATTATCGATAATTCCGGATTGGCCGTGCATTCGGCCGTTCAGTTCCAAGAGGCAGCCGATAAGGTCAAGGAGGTTCTGGGTTAGAAAAAGGACTTGAAAACCATATCCATAAATAAAGGACGATTTTATATCGTCCTTTTTTTTATGGACTCGTTCAAATGTTTTCGGACTATATGGCTTGAGGTTTGGCCGAACCTTAAAAACCTTCCTTTTATATTGATGGACCCTGTTCTTGTTTGTTCCGTAATAGGAGCGGTCGCAATGGCCAAGATCATGTTGAAAAAAAAACCTTGTAACAAACATGGCCCATGGCCGTCTTTCGGGTAATCATCAATTATTCATCAATCAATAAACAAACAGTTCATGGGAAAACCAAGTTTAGTACTTGTAGCTGCAATGCTACTTTTTACAGGGAATATTTTTGCCGATAATCTGGAAAAAGACAACCCTCCGGAACAGCTATCCGCCCAGATTGGCGAACTTTTGGAAAATACGTCCTTTGCCAATGATCATATCGATTTAACGGCCCAACTGGGATTTACCTTGAACAAACAAGGTGAAATCGTGGTCTTATCAGTTGATACGGACCGTCAAGAGATCGGGAATTTTGTAAAGGCAAGGTTGAGTTACCAGAAAATTGAAATTGAAAGTTTCAAGGAGGGTGAAGTATATACAATACCTATCAGGATTGCAGGGGCATAATCCTTAACGGATATGGCTAGATCCTGGGGCCGACATCATGTCGGTCTCAGGATTTTTTTTTGCTATTTGACCGTGTGCCTTTGTTCTTGTATTTCACCGATGAAATATCCGATTTGAAATTTTTATGTTGACCGGTTTTGAAATCCGGTTTTTTTCTAGGGGCTACTATGTTTGTCTTCGTTTTTTTCTTGGAAAGTACGTCGCCCGGGTTTTTGGGGTTTTCCTTGGTCCCCCTTAAATGTATAACAAGTCCGTTAAGGAAGTTGCGAAGTATCTGGTCCCCGCATTCCATATATTTGGGATGGTCCTCATTCCTAAAGAAAGCACCTAGTTCGCTTTTGGTGATATTGAAATCCACCAATTTAAGAATCTCCACGATTTCATCATCCCTTAACATTAAGGCTACCCGGAGTTTTTTGAAGATATCGTTGTTCGTCATGTTTTCAGATTTTTCAATAAGGGTGCAAATTAATGATAGCCAATGGTATTTCAACGGAAAACAATGAAATATTATACGAAAGGGGGGCAATATAAGTTATACCATCCAATATGTTGTGGTTATTGCGAGGGTTTTTGTCCAAATAAGCATATGATGGCCGTTATGGGTCTTCGGTATGGGGTAAATTATTCAATAAGGGATTGACTATGGGTTCACTAAGGGAAAAACTTAGTATACTTTCTGAAATGATAGCCTTTGCAAAGGCAGATGATGGTGTCAAGCCTGGGGAATATCGCTTTCTTTAGAGTGTAACAAGGGAATTAGGGGTTGGGCAGGATGAATTCGAGGCACTTTTTCATGAAGAGGTCGAGCATATTGTCCAGAAAACGGAAGCTGACCGTATTCTGCAGTTCCATAGATTGGTGCTGCTTATGAACGTGGATAAAAAGCAGAAGCTATCGGAGGTCAATCGAATACACAATATCGGGTTGGGAATGGGCCTGCCACCAGCGGCCATAGGGCAGGTCCTGTCCATTATGCATCAATATCCCGATAAAATCGTTCCCCCCGAAGTGCTGATCGGAATCTTCAAGGCGTATTACAACTAGCCTATCCTGCCAATACCATAAAACTCCTCTTTTCCGTATTTTCAGGTCTACATGTCAAAAAAACGGACAATATGGCACGTTTTGTTGTCAAAAAAGCGACATGGTGTCATTTATTTTCTATTGGCACAGCTTTTGTCGATTCATTTCTGAATTTGAATTTTAACCGATAAAAATAGAAGCCATGAGTTTAATAAAAAGAAATGATGTGTTGTTCCCATCAATAATGAACGAAATATTCAAACCCGATTGGTTGGATGGCATGAAAAACTTAGATGCCAATGTACCTGCCGTGAACATTAAAGAGAACGAAAAGGATTTTGAATTGGAGTTGGCCGCTCCAGGAAGGAAAAAAGAGGATTTCAAGATTGAGGTCGATGAAAATCTATTGACGATCTCCTCGGAAACAAGCCATGAGGAGAATGAGGAAACAGAGAATTATACACGTAAGGAATTTAGCTTCTCATCATTTAGACGGGCATTTACCCTTCCGGAAACCGTAGATGAGGAGAATATCAAGGCTACGTATGATAATGGCATCCTAAAGTTCAATCTACCTAAAAGGGAAGGAACGTTGCCAAAGCCTAAAAGAACGATTGAATTGTCGTAATGACCTAGATGCGACTTGACCATTATCCTGGAACATATAATGTCCAGATTAGTTGGTTAGTTCGGAAAGCACTCCTTGGACAGGGGTGCTTTTTTGTGGTTTTGCTTAAAAAAAACATCTTTGACCTGGGAATGAATCCCTATCATTGGGACATACACAAGGTATTGGTGGTATGCCATTATGGGCAAGACTCTTTTTAGGGATGCTGATTTGAAAATGGGGAAAGGTCTTTTTTGCTTATGGGGACTAAGTTTGATGATGGGTCAATCTTGTTCTTGCAACTTTTTTATTTCATCCCGAAGTTTGGCAGCTTGCATAAAGTCCAATTCCTTGGCGGCCTTTTCCATGGCTTTCCGCTTGTCCCGAATCAATTTTCCAATCTGCTCCTTGGTCAAATAACCCAAATCAGGTTCGGCAGCCCGTAGTTCCTCTTTTTTGAAATGATAGGTAGAAACCGAATTTTTGGCCAAAGCACTATCCAGACTTTTATTTAAGGCGGTCGGGGTCACATTGTTCGCCCTGTTGTAGGCAATCTGTTTCCCACGCCGATAATTGGTCCCATCAATGGTTTTTTGCATACTGTCCGTAATTTTATCGGCATACATAATGGCCATCCCATTAAGGTGCCTTGCAGCCCTTCCAACTGTTTGGGTCAGGGATCGGTTACTACGCAAAAAGCCTTCCTTATCGGCATCCAAAATGGCAACAAGCGAAACTTCGGGCAAATCGAGTCCTTCCCTTAATAAGTTCACCCCAATGAGAACATCGAATATTCCCTTACGCAGATCTTGCATGATCTCAACACGTTCCAGAGTGTCCACATCGCTGTGAATGTACCTACAGCGTACATTTATACGTGTTAAATATTTAGCCAATTCCTCTGCCATTCGTTTGGTAAGGGTAGTGACCAAGGTACGTTCATCCTTTTCGACCCGCTGTTGTATTTCCTCGATAAGGTCATCGATTTGGTTTAAACTGGGTCTTACCTCTATAATCGGGTCCAATAACCCCGTAGGCCGGATAACCTGTTCCACATATACCCCTTGGCAAAGTTGTAATTCGTAATCCGCAGGAGTGGCACTGACGTAGATTACTTGGTTCTGAAGCGCTTCGAACTCCTCGAACTTCAAGGGTCTGTTGTCCATGGCGGCAGGTAATCGAAATCCGTATTCCACTAGGTTTTCCTTTCTGGAACGGTCCCCCCCGTACATGGCATGTACTTGTGGGATGGTGACATGGCTTTCATCGATAACCATTAGGTAATCCTTTGGGAAATAATCCAAGAGACAGAAAGGGCGCGTACCGGGTTCACGACCGTCCAGATACCTTGAGTAGTTTTCAATACCCGAGCAATAGCCCAATTCCCGGATCATTTCCAGATCAAAATTGGTGCGTTCCTCCAAACGTTTAGCTTCCAGGGGTTTGCCTATTTCCTTAAAATACCCGACTTGGCGCATTAAGTCATCCTGGATCATATGTATGGCATTATGTAGGATATCTGGAGAGGTAACGAACATGTTCGCAGGATAGATATTCAGGTTCTCGTATATTTCGATAACGGAATTATTGAAGGGGTCAAAGGCCTCTATCTCCTCTATCCCATCCCCAAAAAAGTGGATTCTGAAAGCATGGTCTGTGTAACTTGGGAAAATATCGATAACATCCCCTTTTACCCTGAAATTGCCATTTCGGAAATCCGCTGTGGTCCTTGAATATAGACTCTGGACCAGCATATGTAATAGTTTGGTGCGGGCAATCACCTGGTCTTTGTGAATGCTGATGACGTTTTTTTGGAATTCTACAGGATTCCCGATACCATATAGGCAGGAAACGGAAGCCACGACAAGTACATCCCTTCTGCCAAGGAGTAGGGAAGAAGTGGCACTCAACCTCAGTTTTTCAATATCCTCATTGATGGAAAGATCCTTTTCTATATAAAGTCCCGAGGTGGGTATATATGCTTCTGGTTGGTAGTAATCATAATATGATACGAAGTACTCCACCGCATTTTCCGGAAAGAATTGTTTGAACTCCGAATACAATTGTGCTGCCAATGTTTTGTTATGGGCAAGGACCAATGTTGGGCGTTGTACCTTCTCGATAACATTCGCCACAGTGAACGTTTTGCCGGAACCTGTTACCCCTAGAAGTGTTTGGTGGGGTTCCTGGGACTCTATACCATTGACCAGTTGTCGAATAGCCTCAGGTTGATCGCCTGTTGGCTTAAAATCGGATACTACCTTGAATTTCATTTTTTAAAAATACAAAAGGAGTATGATTAAACGGGGACTGTTCGTCCTAAATATGATCCTTTTGGGTATTCCTTGTCCCATTGCCGGTAAATGGGGGGGTGGATGTATCGGCTTAAAGGTATTCTTATGGGGTTAAAGGTCCCGCTTCCTCAACAGGGCATAAGAACCATAGATGAAAATGGCCGTCCAGCCCAGAA
The DNA here is from genome assembly GCA_002749285.1 of Maribacter sp. Lineage (GTDB taxonomy): Bacteria > Bacteroidota > Bacteroidia > Flavobacteriales > Flavobacteriaceae > Maribacter_A. The sequence continues at coordinate 121,518 of PDPR01000014.1, read as the reverse complement.
CAATAAGGATTTCGTACCAATGCACCCCAGAGTCGATTTCGATTTTTTCCCCGATTTGATTGGCCACTGATTGTACGGCACCCAATCGGGAGAAAGGTTCATCGATCAATCTCCACATGGCATTCAGTGGAAAAAAGCCCATGATGACATCGGTAGTGTCCCCATCGAAAAGTTTCCAACGGATCATTCCCCTGATAAAACCTTCAAAGACCTGCCATAGGATAAGAAAACCTAGGGCGAAGGCAGAACGTTTTACCAATATACCCAGAAAAAGGCAAAAGGAGAAAAAACCCATTAGTTTTACAAAGAAGGCCACTAGAAATTCCAAATCGGAAAAAATAATGCTAGGTTCGTTGTAATCGGAATATATAAGTCCCAGAACCATGGATACCACGAACACGAATAATGTGGATATCAATGAAAATGATATTACGGTCAAAAATTTGGAAAGGACAAACTCCTTTTTCGACAGTCCGTCAATAAGGTTCTGTTTTATGGTCTTGTTGCTATATTCATTGGCCATCATCGACACAATGACGATTGCCAGGAACAATTTGAAAAATGCGGCAATGAATGTGTTGAAATGCCAGATATAGGGAAAATTGAAAATGCCTTGTTCCGCTAAATGGAATTTAACGAAGCCTATATCAAATTTGATCGCAGCCACCAAGGCTATGGAGGTAAGTAACACAAAATAGGCAATGATCAATATCTTACTGACCCTGTTGTTCCAAAGTTTGATGGATTCTATCTGTAATAATCGTAGCATGATCGGGTTTTTGGTTTAATTGGGGACATTGTTGGTCAAGGTAAGGAATTGTTCCTCGAGACTTTCCTTTCTTTTTACTAAATGGGAGAGTACTATGCCCTCATCCATAAGACTTCTGTTCAATACTTCCGAATTCATTTCCTCGTTAAGGAAAGCGGTGATAAGCCCATTTGATTGGGTAACCTTACTGAAACTATCGTTGTTTCCCAGGAAAGTCAAAAGCTTATCGGTATTGTCCGATTTTAATTCGAAAAATCCATGACTGGCCATCATGCCGCCAACACGTCCGGAATATAATTTTTGGCCCTTTCTAAGGATAATGACATGGGTACACACTTTCTCCACTTCATCCAGGAGGTGGGAGGCCAATAAAATAGTCGTACCCCTTGAGGCTACTTTCTTTATGATCTCCCTGATCTGGTGTATGCCTTGGGGGTCCAAACCATTGGTAGGTTCATCCAGAATAAGGATCTCCGGGTCGTTCAATAAGGCGGAAGCAATGGCCAAACGCTGTTTCATACCTAAGGAATAGGTTCTGAATTTGCTGTCTTTACGATCTAGCAATCCAACCAATTCCAATTTCCCCTCGATCCTGTTCTTGGGGACTTCCTTGATTTTACAGACCAGTTCCAGATTTTGGATAGCGGTCATATAGGGGTAAAAATTGGGGCGTTCAATAATTGCCCCTACTTTTTTAAGGGCTTCGTGGGTAGAGGTTGCACCCTCGAACCAGGAAAATTCCCCACTGGTACGGTTTACAACATTGAGGACAATGCCCAAGGTAGTTGATTTCCCACTACCATTAGGGCCTAAAATGCCATAGACATTGCCTTTTTCTATAGTAAAGCTGAGGTTCTTGACAGCTGTCAGATAACCAAATTTTTTGGTTAGGTTGCTAACGGTTAGAATTGTGCCCAAGGTCAGGTGTTTTTTTGATTGTTATGTATTACATGACGGGAAACCTGCCAGAATGTTACAATTGAATATGGTTTATCTATCAGTAATCGCCATTTTTGGTTTAATCCTGTTGGTCATTACGGTTGTCATTGGTCGTGTTGGAGTTGGTTGTGCCTTGACCATTGGAAATGATATAGGATTGTTGTAGGTACCTGTTTTTTTGGTTAAGAACAGTATTCGTTTTTTGTACCTTTAGGCAAAACAATAGGTATGACAGAAGAGAAGCTAATGTCGAAGAAGAAGCCAACCTACCCGGTCAATGATGCTTTGGGTGCTTATTTGGAGGAGTATAGTAGAAAAATAGAAATACCTATTCATTATGATGATCTATTGCGTTTTGTAGGTTCTGTAGTGGTTCATGACCATAATGATGAGGATACCCTCTGGGTAAGGGTGTATTACAATGAGTTCGATAGGCAAGAGATAGATACCAGTCTAAAACGGGTGTACTCCATATTGCATTCCGATGGTAGCGCACATATTGACCAGTATTTGAATATCGATGCCGTTGATTACTGTACTTTCGGAAATTCCAAGCCCTTCCGTATAAAGGTCAGGAATATCCTTAATGATAATTTCACGTACTTATATGTGAAGAAAGCCGACGCATCAAGAATCTACGGATTGGAATTGGAGCATATGCTTTCCCCCTATAATCTGAATTTCCTGGTTTATGAGGATACTTTGATCGAAGAGCATATTGCCGGGGTTCCAGGGGATGTGTTCATAAAGGAGATGTTGCCCAAATGTACCGAGACCGAAAAGGCTCAGTTGGCAAAAGAGTTTGTAAAGTTCAATGAACGTTGCATGATCAGGTTGTTGGGTGATATGCGTTCTTATAACTATGTGATCGTAGCGACCCACGATTTTGACCATGTGGTCTATAGGATCAGGGCCATAGATTTTGACCAACAGTCTTTCGAGGGCAAATTGAAGGTTTATCGTCCCCAGTTCTTCAAGGAAAACTATCAAATGGTGGAACTGGTACGCAGTAAATTGTTGAAAGATTCCATAGACCAGTACAAGTTGGAGGAAAGGTCGATTGTGGCCAAACGAATCCTAAGTTCGGGAGACCGGATTAGATCGTTGGATAAGGTCTGTAAAGAGGATGTCATATCATTACCTGAAAATATAGAGATGCTTAAAGGGCAGATATATGAGTTGACCAAGGATATCCAGTTTAAAAATTGCAAGACCATGGGTGAGATATTGAATCTTGCCTTGGATTTTGTAAAGCGTAACTATCAAGGGGTCAGTATGAAACAGATCATCGAGAATAAGATCAAAATCTGAATAAGGTGGATACGGAAAGGCATTGGGGGCATTCCGCCCCATTTCTTCTGTTTACTCGATATAGGCGTCGGTTTTTGTTGTGTTAGTTTTTTTCTTCTTTGTTGAAGTACACGAGGTAATAGTACATCTGGCGTTCCTCATCCCACCCTTTTTCAACGAATTTTTCAGCAGACTCAGGGTTGATGAAGTCCATTTTGATCTGGATGTTGGTATCTAGATTAATAACGTTCTTTATCTTTTTCCGGGCATCGGATACGGCCTTGTTGGCTATATCGAAGGTAGAGACATCCTCAATACTGTATTTTGGGCCTTTTTCGACCTTATAGTGCTTGAACTCCGGGATAAGTTCCGGATTTTCCAAGACCTCGTTCAGGAAGTTCGTTTCCTCAAAAGCATCGTTTTTGGCAAAATGGTTCACGGCCTTGTTCATGAACAGTACTTCCTGTTGTTTGTCCTCAGCAGGTAAGACAACATCCTTGGCGAAGTTCTGGCAGAATTTAAGATAGTTCTTGGTGTAGAAATTCTCGTCGGCCAGGACATCGACATCCAGAAAATCCTCAAGCCAATATTTGGCATCATAACGATTGCTGTCCACGGAAAGCACCTTATATCCTTCCTCTTTGTCCACATTGAAAATCAAACATCCCTTATCGAGTTTGTTGATGTTGATACCTTGTTGGATGATAATATCCAAATTGTTGCCTTTTTCCTCGAATTGGAGGAAATCGTGCTTTAACTCGCTTTTGAATATACCAATGGCATCTACTTTTTTATTATCAAGGAGAATACCTGTTAAGTAAGCGACATAGACCTCCCCGCTTTTGATATGCGGATGGTTGGATTGGTCAAAGAGATGTGTGGCTATTTTTTTCGATTGGTCATGAACACATGTGGGATCGTTGAATATTTCCGTTGCTATCTTATGTATATCATTGAACCCAACATCAACCTCATTGGTAAGCTTGAGATAATTCTCCTCCTTTTCCCTGAATGGCCTGAAAAAATATTCCTTTAACAGCCCTGTGGTCTCATCATTAAGGATAAAGGGTCGTTCCGATAGGAACACATCTTCGTTTTTGTTCTTATTGCCAATGCGGTGCAAAGAAATACTTTCGATATGGGTAGGGTATAGGTTTATCATTTCTAGTTGGGGGTTAGGTGTTATTTGTTCTATGGATGGTTCTTTTGGAACCGATTGTGTAAAACGGGCACGGACTCAATTCCAATTTTCGTCAAAATCCAGCCCATCATAGTTGTCAATGGTATCATCAAAATCGATTGACGTATTTTCCGCTTCGAATTTTCGTTCAGGAGGTGATTCGGGCAACTCCCCAAAGCCGAAAAGTACATTTGGATATGACCGTCCGGGTTCTTCATCGACAATATCGGCCAACTCTACAAAGAACGTCCACATATTCATGAAATCATAGACATAGATAAGTTTAGGGGTTTTCTCACCAAGAATGTCCCCAAGATAGGTTTCGTTCATCAAGCGAAGGTCGGAACCATTTTCGTTCATGTCGAAAAGGGCGATTTCCCCATCTTGTTTCCAGTTTTCGTCACAGGTATAAAATGAGGCCATTTCATTGCCCAGAAGGCCAAAGGACTGGGTAATGGTATTATGGAATTCCTCCATTGAGCTATGTGCCCCGATTTCAATATCCCTGAAGATATCATCATTGGCATCCAAGATAATACGGATCTTATATATCATTGACTCGATTTTTGAGAGGGTGCAAAGTTACAAAGTTTTATGATCTCTATCCGCATTATAGGATTCCAATACCAAATAGAATTGTATGCCAAAGAGCAACGAGGCCAATACCAAATGTAAAGTCTGGCTCATAAAGGGGAAATTCCAATAGAACATCGCCATTCCTGAAATGACCTCAACAAGCAGTATGGTCAATACCCAGTTTATTTTTGTAAGACCGATATTCAAGTTGTATATCCTATATGCCAGATAAAGATTGAAAAGAACGACCACGATTGAAAATGACCTGTGGATATAAAATGAGATGATAGGCTTGCTCAACCATAGGTTTTTACCTGTTTCGCCAATTAGGTCAATCTGTTGGTCCACAAACTGTCTTACCTGGGTTCCCAGAACGATCTGTATCAGGGTCATCCCAAAAACAATGGTCAGTAAGATCATTGTTTTGGAATCATAAAAATGATTTTTTGTTCTTTCCTTGGAAATGAAAACAAGGTATAGCAGAATGGCGACTATGAACAAGGCCATGACCATATGTAGGGTAATACGGACAGGCTCAAGTACCGAATACACTACGGTCGCGCCCAACCATGCCTGAAAACCCATTCCGAAAACCACCAGCCATGACAATAAGGTAATGCGTTTCTTTTTTTTCCAATAACCAAAAGAGGCAAATGCCAAAACCAATGTGCCCAGTCCGGCCAAGGCACCAAAAAGGCGATTTATGAACTCGATCCAAGTATGCCATGGGTTGAATTCCGCATAGTCATGTTTTGTGTAGGTTTCCCAATGGTGCATTTCCAGTTTGTCGCCACTGGTAAAATCCTCCTTTGCTACTTGCAGGGATTCATTAAGGATGATAACCTGTCCTTTTTGATAATCTTGGCCAGATTGCCATTGCAACTGGGATTCATCCGTGGGGGGTATAAGGTGTCCAAAACACTTAGGCCAATCAGGGCAGCCCATTCCACTTCCTGTCATACGAACCACGGCACCTGCAATAATCACCAAGTAAACCAATACCAAAGCAATTTTAGAAATTGTATGGAATTTTTTGAACATATGATAAGGCATGTATTAGAACACCTACAAAATTACTACTCTTTTCGAATATCCGTATGCTTATCGAAGGATTAACCCATAAAAAAAGGAAGGAATTTTATATTTCCTTTTTTATTGTCCAACACTTATGATGTTTTTTGCCGTAATAAACCTGATCAAGGCAGTTTGCCTACACCCCTTGTGCGTATATGTGTATTGTGCTCTTGGGGGCTCTTATGGTTGCCGGTGTTTTGTACCTTGATTGAAAATGTTGGCCAGATAGGTTTGAAACATCCTTTTATGGTCGATTTCCATATAGGGAAATGGATTTGTCATTGCTTGGGGGTCAAACCTATCTTCATTCCTTCTTGGATCATAAATTCTTTGGCAGCTTCATGTTCGTTGGGGATTTCACCTTCTAGGATAGCTTCTTTGATAGCAGCTTTTATAATCCCGATTTCCTTGGATGGTTTAAGGCCAAAGAAGCTCATGATCTCTTCCCCAGAGATGGGGGGTTGGAAATTACGGACATGATCCCGTTCCTCGACTTCGATAATCTTGGCCCGGACCATTTTGAAATTATTCTTGTATTTTTTTTGCTTTTTGGGGTTTTTGGTGGTAATGTCCGCCTCGCATAAGGTCATTAGGTCATCTACAAAATCACCAGCATCGAACACCAACCTCCTAACAGCGGAATCGGTTACGAATTCCTCGGCCAAGACAATAGGCCTGGAGCTCATCAATACCATTTTTTGAACGAATTTCATTTTGTCGTTCAAGGGCATGCGCAATCTCTTGAAGAGCTTATAGACCATCTTGGATCCTATGAATTCATGGCCATGAAATGTCCAACCGATTTTTTTATGGAACTTTTTGGTAGGAGCCTTGCCAATGTCATGCAATAAGGCGGCCCAGCGCAACCAAAGGTTTTCTGTGGTCTTGGCTATGTTGTCGACAACTTCGAGTGTATGCCAAAAATTGTCTTTATGACGTTGGCCCTCGATCTCTTCGATACCTTCCAAGGCCGTGAGTTCGGGAAGTATGTAATGGAGGAGTCCGGTTTTGTGCAATAAGGACAGTCCGATGGAAGGTTTAGGGCAGGCCAGTATTTTATTCAGTTCATCAACAATCCGTTCTTTGGAAACGATTTGGATGCGTTCTTTGTTTTCCGTTATGGCCTGTAAGGATCTCAATTCGATCACAAAACCCAATTGGGTGGCAAAACGTATGGCCCGCATCATACGCAAAGGGTCATCGGAATATGTGATGCCTGGTTCCAAGGGGGTCCTGATAATTTTGTCCCCTAAGTCAACAATCCCATTAAAGGGATCCAACAGTTCCCCGAAATTTGAACCATTCAGCGATAAGGCCAATGCGTTTATGGTAAAGTCACGGCGTTCCTGGTCTTCTTTCAGCGTGCCATCCTCAACAAAGGGCTTTCGACTATTCCGGTCATAGCTTTCTTTTCGTGCCCCTACAAATTCCAACTCCAAATCGCCATGCTTTATCATGGCAGTCCCAAAGTTCTTGAAAACTGATATTTTCGTATTTCCCGATAGCTTATGGGCTACTTTCTTGGCCAATTCAATGCCGCTACCGACAGCCACTACATCAATATCCTTGGGATTGCCTCGTTCTAGCAAATAGTCACGCACAAACCCACCAATCACATAACTCTCCACATTAAGCTCGTCCGCGGCTTCTGAAAGTATATTGAAAATCGGGTTCCGTAGTGCTTCTTTGTGGTTCTTCTGCATTGCTATTGGCGGATTATATTAACGGTACCATCATTACCTAATTTGATAATGGATGAGGGTGGCCCGTTTTTTTTGTCGTGGCCCAAATTTACGATATAGTCAACACCTTTTAAAATAGGGTCGCTTATTCCATTAAAACCCCTTGGTGTTTTTTCGCCAGCTAAGTTGGCCGATGTGGCGATTATGGGTCTCTTGAATTTGTTGGTCAAGTATTGGCAGAATTTGTCCGAAGCGACCCTAATGGCGATGGTATTGTCTTGGGCAATGGCATTTTTGGCCAACCCTTTTGGGTCGTCGTAAATGATGGTCGTTGGTTTGGTCGTTAGGTCCAGAATGTCATAGGCCACCTCGGGTACTTTCCCCACATATCTTTCGAGCATCGCATCATTGGCCACCAAGCAAATGAGTGCCTTGGAATCCTCACGTTGTTTCAAATCATAGACTTTTTTTACAGCGGCCTCGTTAGTGGCATCACAACCTATACCCCAGACCGTGTCGGTGGGGTAGAGGATAAGTCCGCCCTGGGATAGGGTTTCGACACAATTATTTATTTCCTTGGTAAAATCGGTCATAGGTTTTTATCTAAACTTCTAAGGCGCTTCAATTCTTTATATCTCGAATACACCCCAAGTGCATTCAAATAACAAATGATGATTCCTTTTCGTCCATCCAGGAACCCCAATCGCAAGACGTAATGGTTCAAAAATTTATAAAGGGGTCTGAATATGAAATGATAAAAATAGGGCCTCTTGTTTTTTTCGTGTTCCTCAATGGCCTTCATCTGCCCGTATTTGACCATCTTGCCCTTATAGTCCTCGTAGCTACTGTAGGAGTAATGTATCAATCTGTTTTTTAAGACACTTGATTTGCCATCTATTATAAGGGTTTCATGAACGATCCGTTCTTTGTCGAATCTGACCTTGCTTTTTCTGAAAAGGCGATAATTCTTGTCACTTTGCCATCCACTAAACCGCAAGATTTTGTCCTTGAACATAAAGGTTCTTAAAAACATGAACGCCACAGGCTTTTCCATATCGGAATTGATTGTTTTCAAGATTTCATTTTTAAGGGGGTCGGTCAGCCGTTCATCAGCATCCATGAACAATATCCAGTCGTTGGTCGCCTGATCCATGGTGAAGGATTTTTGATCGGTATAATTTTTAAAGGGACGTTGTATAAGTTTAACGTTCGGGTATTCTTTTATAATATCAATAGTGCCGTCGGTACTATTGGAATCTACAACGATGATTTCATCGGCAAAGCTTATGTTCTCCAAAACTTCCTCGATATTATCGATTTCATTATAAGTGATCAATAATGCTGATAATTTGTTCCTTTTGTTTCCGTTCCATGGTTGTGTAATGGGTTTGCCGAACAAATTGTTGATTTTCAATTTCCGGGACAATGATAAATCCCTGGTTTCAGGTACTCCGTTTTTTCCAATGTAGGATTCAACAGCATCAACCATACGTTGTGCGGAATTACCGTCCCTATAGGGATGATATTCCTGATTGACAACATCGCGTTGCGATTTAAACGGATCATTATGGATATTGTCAAGTACTTTTTTTGTTAGTCCGGTATATTCCCTCGAATCGTCCCATTGTATATTGTCCGAGATGTTCCTAAAGGAAATTACGGGTTTGTCCAGGAGCAGGAATTCATAGATTACCGATGAAGTATCGCTGATCAGAATATCGGCCTGTAATAAAAATTTAATGATGTTTTTCTCTTCTTGAAAGATGATGTTCGGAATTCGATGGCCAAGGTTTTTATAGGCGGTGATCCATTCCGGGGCCATTAGGTCATGGAATTTTACAAAGATCACATAGCCCGTGGATTGGGCAAGTTCTTCAATCTCATTCAATAAAAAGGGGGCGGCAGTGAGCCTAGGGGAAAATGTAGGGGCGAAAAGTATGATTTTATCCGTACCAAACTGCTTTAAAATATTTTCCTTGTCCTTTTCGTGGGCATCGTGGTCCTTTCCATAAACATCCAATTTGGGCCAACCCGTCTCGATGACTTCAAAATTCTTGTATTTCGCCTTTAATTCATTGAATTTTTTGGTGAAGTAGGGGCCTTGGGTCAAATAAAGGTCAAAATAATTCCGAATATGGAAATGACCTTTTTTTTCCCCGGCCAGGCCATGGAATATCTGTACTTTAAGGCCTCTTAGGTAATAGGGCACCTCGTTGCCAGGGACGAAGATGGCATCCGCTTTGAATAATTGCAGATCCAAAATGCTAGTGGTGTGTTTTTCCCTCTTGAACGGAAACCCACCAAAAAGCTTCTTGGGAATATACCACAGGTATTCATGGGATTTTGATTTCAGTACTTCCTGAATGGGATCCATAATCCCGAAAGCATAGGCATTTTGACAAAAAAGAATGACCTTCATTAACGAAAAAGATTATTTGCATTGTCCAGATCCTCCTTAAAATCGACTTCCATACAATCAAAAGCGGAGATGTCAACAGCACTTATCTGAAGTTGGTCTTTTTCTATGGCCAGTTCCAAACCGCGCTCAAAATAGTCATTGTCATCACATTCCTCCAATCTGGATATAAAGTTTTGAATGTCTTTTTTTGCGATAAAGTTTATGCCAACGGCCTCGCCCAATCCGTTTTTCACAGTTTTGGAAAGCTCGTTGATATAATCGTTTTTTAAAGTGTATTTCACCTCTTCCTCGGCCACTTTATTGGTGTTTACGGCGACAAAGGATTGTTCCCTTTGGATGTGGGAAGATAATTCCTTCAATAAACGGGTATCAAAAACAACATCCCCGTTTAACCAGAGTACCGATTGGTCCTTGTTCTTTTTTAGGGCTTTCAGTAAGCTTTTCGATGTATTGGTCCTATCAAAAAAGGGGTTGTAGATGTAGGTGGCTTCAGGAAAGCGTTCCATAATCAGGTCTTTTTTAAAACCGACTACGATATTGATGTCATCTATATTGAAATATTCCGTCAAATTATCTATTTGCATACCCATGATACTCTTTCCGTTGTTCAAAGGGGTCAAGGGTTTGGGAAATGGATTGCCCAATCGGGAACCAATCCCTGCAGCTAAGATTACGATTTTCATAATTTATTCGGTTTTAAAGCATTTTTCTTGGTCATAAAATCATCAATGGCAAGTGCTCCTTTTTTACTTGCGGAATTGTGCTCGTCAATATAGAAATTATCTGTGAAAATTTGTTTTTGGGTTGATAAGTACTGGTCTTTTTTTTCTTCAAATTTATGTAAAGCGGTTTCAAATTCATTAATGTCTTCGATGACTTCCCCGGTTTTCCAAAATCTATGGTTAAGATCGTTCTTCCATTTGTCTTTAGGAATCCTCAAGGCATTGATGAATACTGAAGGTCTTGGTTTTATCCCAAATTCAAAAATTTGACTGGACACATCGCCGAGATAAATATCGGAATTTAGGGTATAGCTCATATTTGAACTTTTTATACTTCCCAAATCAATATGGATGTTCTGGACATTGAAATATTTTTTGTCAATGATACTTGGTTTTAAAAAGCCTTTTCTATTAAAGAGATAGATGTGTGGGGCAAAAACCAGATTGTAATCCTTTGAATTGTGAAAATACTCAAGGACTTTTAAGCCATGGGTGTACCAAGAGGAATTTATTTTGTTGAAATGTGGATTATATAAAACAATGGGTTTGTTGTCTGGGAAAAGACGGGTGTCTTGTTTGTCCTTAGAGATAACATCGAATTTTGAATACCCTATAACCGCATGGTTTTCTATTAATAGATTTTCCTTTTTTAAGCGATCCACATAAAAATTACCACACAAAAGTGCTAGGTCGAATAGTTTTACCGCGGGTTGAAAGGAGTAACCTCTGCCAGGAGCCCCATGATTTGCTATAATTAGGAAGGGTTTCTTTTTTCTACCTCTCTTCTTATGGATAAATGCATGGTTTTTTTCTGTGAAGACCAATGCATCATAAGTGAGAAATAAATTCTTGTGTTTTCTGTACAAATAGACAGAGCTAGGCTTTTTTCTGCCTGTTATTCGATCAATAGCCTTTCTATATAAAGGTTGTTCCAAGGTTTTGACATGGATGTTCTTGGCATTGAGAAGTTTTATTAATCGATATAGATAGATGTGGTCAGAATTATAGGTTAGGACATCCACTTCATATTTTCCATTTTTCGAAAGTTCTGATGCTATTCCGATAAAATGGGGAATATGATGGATTTCCTCAAAGTATAAAAACCCAATTCTAATTTTTTTGTCAACCATTTTATCCAAAACAAATAATCTTAAAATATGATAAATCCTTTAGGCCTTATTCACCATAATAAAATTTCAACCAAAAATCATTTTAGGATATTACCTATCCCTTTGAGTAAGTTCAAGAGTGATCAAGTAATCAAATCCAATAGGCGCTTTCGCAAGTAGCAAGAACAACGATTACGCAATATAACAGCTCTTTGATATTCTTCAAGAGTAAAAACACTACGTATACGATAGTAATGATTGCATGAAATAAATTCCATGCAAACCTACCAAATTAAAACGTTGGAAAAAACAAGGATTGGATTTCTATTGTTCGAAAAGCTGGTAAAAGATCTAAAAAAGGGATTATGGCATCGTCTTGAAAACCCCGGACCACTGTTCTTCCCTTTCAAGTCTTTGAAGTTCGCGATAGCGCTCCAGGTCACATAAGGCATCGAGATGACAAATGATAATACCTTTGCTGCCATCCAGGAACCCTAACCTGATGATATAGCTATTGAAGAATTTCCATGAAGGTTTAAGGAGCAGTAAGGCATAGCTGAATTGTTTCCCCTTGGAAAATGCCTCCTTGGCTTTCAGTCTTCCATACATTATCATTTTGTTTCTGTAAGCCTCGTAGTCCTTATAACAATAATGTGTGAGTCTGTTTTTGAATTTACCCGATGTGCCGTTGATGTCCAAAGTCTCGTGTACGATCCGTTTCTTGGAAAAGGCCACTTTACTCTTCCTGAATAGGCGGTAATTTTTATCGGTTTGCCAACCGCTAAAGTACAACCGTTCATTTTGGAACATGAATTTTCGGTAGAACCAATAAGCTACATGTTTGGGGTTGTTGTTTGTGGTTTCCCTTATTTCATTTTGAAGGTCTTCCGTTACGACCTCGTCAGCATCCAAGAACAATACCCAATCGTTGGTGGCCTGTTTTAAGGCGAATGATTTTTGGGAAGTGAAATTGGAAAAAGGGTGTTGGATCACTTTGACCTTAGGGTGGTTCAATAAGTACTCATAAGTGCCATCGGTACTATAGGAATCCACTACAATGATCTCATCCGCAAATGAAACGGATTCAATACATTTTTCAATATATCCTATTTCGTTGAAAGAGATTACTAATGCGGTTATTTTTTCTTTATTAGCGGACATAGGCTCGATTTCATTGGGTGGTTAGGCCAATAGGTGTCTTTTATTAACAGAAAAAAAAGGAAAATAGTATGCATGACACTTAAAATTCCTACAAAAATCGAAAACAAGTACAAAAACACACTTTGTTATGTGTGTCCTTATTATTCATCGAATTTGTATAAACGATTTATTTATCAACAACCAAAAGAGCAAAAACCCTACTTTTTTAAGTAAGGGTCTTTATTGTGTTATGTTTTGGGCGGTACTAAACCGCTACACCGTACTCGCGGAGCGCATCGTTCAATGATGTCTTTTTATCGGTGCTTTCCTTTCTTTTACCTATGATCAATGCACAGGGTACCTGAAAATCCCCTGCGGGGAATTTTTTGGTATAGCTCCCAGGGATCACTACGGACCGGGCGGGGACAACACCTTTTGTTTCTACAGGTCTGCCACCAGTCGCATCTATGATTTTCGTACTCATGGTCAAAACTACATTCGCGCCTAAAACGGCTTCTTTTTCTACCCGGACGCCTTCTACAACAATGCAACGGGAACCAATAAAGGCACCATCCCCAATAATTACAGGAGCGGCCTGTAAGGGTTCAAGTACGCCTCCAATACCAACGCCACCACTTAAATGCACATTCTTGCCGATCTGGGCACAGCTGCCAACGGTGGACCATGTGTCGACCATGGTGCCTTCGTCGACATAGGCGCCTATGTTCACATAACTGGGCATGAGTATCGTGCCAGGGGAAATGTATGAGCCATGCCTTGCCACCGCATGGGGAACAACACGGATGCCTTTTTCCTTATAACCCTTTTTCAATGGGATCTTGTCATGGTATTCGAAAATACCCGCTTCCAGGGTTTCCATTTTTTGAATGGGGAAATACAGAACGACTCCTTTTTTCACCCATTCATTGATCTGCCAACCATTTTCATTTGGTTCGGCACAACGCAGTTTGCCCAAATCCAATAAATCGATTACCTCCCTAATGGCTTTTTTGGTAGTGGCTTCCTTTAATAGCTCCCTGTTTTCCCATGCTTTTTCTATAGTCTGTCTAAGTTCCGTCATCTTACCTTCTTGGAATTTCGACAAATATAAGGGGAGAAACCTTAATTGGTCCCGTGTTTTTATAGTTATAACAATTTATGGTTTATTTTTGCCAAAAACATTGGAATTGGGTAGGATCGTTGCTTTGGACTATGGGAAAAAACGCACTGGGATTGCAATTACGGATGAATTGCAGATCATTGCCTCGGGACTTACGACTGTGAACACCCCGGAGCTTGTTGGTTTTTTAAAGAGGTATGTTGCAGGGGAGAATGTAGAACGTTTTATCGTAGGGGAGCCAAAACAGATGGATTATACACCCTCCCGGGCAGAGGAACTTATAACTCCTTTCCTAAAGCATTTGGGTAGGACGTTTCCCGATATCCCGATTGAAAGGCAAGATGAGCGTTTTACCTCGAAAATGGCATTTCAATCCATGATCGATGGAGGGATAAAGAAAAAAAAACGCAGGAATAAAGCGTTGATCGATGAAATAAGTGCAACCCTGATATTACAGGCTTATATAAATAGAAAATAAATGGTACTACCTATTGTCGCCTATGGCGATCCCGTGTTACGTAAAGTAGGAAAGGAAATCGAAAAGGATTTCCCCAAACTGGATGAGTTGATCGATAATATGTGGGAGACCATGTACAATGCGAGTGGAGTGGGGTTGGCCGCCCCACAGATAGGGTTGCCTTTGCGGCTTTTTATAGTCGATTCGACCCCTTTTGCAGAAGATAACGGTCTATCCGAAGTGGAGCGAAAGGCCATTGAGGGGTTCAAGAAGGTATTTATCAATGCTGAAATAGAGGAGGAAACAGGCAAGGATTGGGTCTTTAATGAGGGTTGTCTCAGTATTCCGGATGTTAGGGAGGATGTTTCCAGAAAGGATACGATTACGATTACGTATCGTGATGGGGATTTTAAGGAGCATACGGAAACTTATGACGGCATATTGGCCCGTATCATCCAACACGAGTATGACCATATAGAGGGTATATTGTTTACCGATAAATTATCTTCTTTGAAAAAACGCTTGTTGAAAAGCCGATTGGCCAATATATCCAAGGGTAAAATAGAAGTGGATTACCGCATGCGATTTCCGAACATGAAAAAAGCAAGATAATTTAACGCGGTTATTTGGGTAATTATAGCATCTTTGCAATTGAAATTTTTTAAGGAATGAGTTTAGATAAAATTTTGTCGATAGGGGGGAGACCTGGACTTTATCGTTTATTGACCCAGACCCGATCAGGATTCGTGGCCGAATCATTGTTGGATAAGAAACGTATCACCATTAGTGCGCATAGTAATGTGAGTGTTTTGTCGGAAATTGCTATTTATACATTGGAAGAGGAGGTGCCCTTGGGTGAGGTGTTCCAAAAAATATGGGAGAAAGAGGAAGGCGGTAAAACCTCTGTAGGGCATAAAGAGGATAAACTTAAACTGGAGGAATACTTTTTTGGGGTATTGCCGGATTATGATGAGGATAAGGTGTACCCTAGTGATATTAAAAAGGTGATCCGGTGGTACAATATTCTACAGGAGAACGGAATCACTGATTTTGTAAAAAAATCCGGGGAAACCCCGAAGGAGGAGGAATAAACAACCTCATATATAAAATAGGATAATGGCATGAACCTTTACAAAAGATCCTGCCATTATCCGTTATGTGCTTTTTTAATCGTTGGGTGATGGCCAAAAAGGTTTGGCTCCAAGGCTTGCCTCGAAATGAAAAAGGTTTTTGAGGGTGTAGGCTGAACTCTGTCTAGGGTAGATTTATTTGTCAACAATCTTTTTGATCAATACGATCTGTCCTAAATGGTAGTAGCTGTGTTCTATCATTCCGTCAATGTTTCGTGAATGACTTCCATATTTTTCGTCAACGAATTTTTCATTAAGTTGTTCTTCGGACATTTTTTCTATCATTCCGGCAAGTTTTTCCGTATCGTCCCAAAATTTCTTTTGAAACCCTTCCCATTCGGTCTGTGATCCAATGAGCGGAAGATCAAAGCTGTATTTGTCGCTGATTTCAAGTTTCCCGTTGGTGAGTGCGTTTCTTGTCCCATCAATGTAGTAATGGATATGTTGGGCCAAAACGGAAATAGTGTTCAGGGGTTGGACTTTTTCAGTCGCGATCTTCCAGTCCAGGTTTTCCAGTTGGTCTTTGAAATTTGTGTTCGCAATCCAGGTTCCGTCCAGGATTACTTCCCGAAGGCGACTTGCCAATTGTTCACTTTTGGTCATTTATGGCGTTTTTCTTGGTTGATATTGTGTGCGGCACTTGGATAAAATCCCTTTTTTTGGAGCTTATGGATGATGGTTGTTTATGGAGAGGTGTTTTATTCGCTGTTTCTTCTTGAATACCGTTCGTATTCTTTTTCCATAAGACCTTTTCCAGGTTCCCGAAGTGATATTGTTCGACCAACTTCATCAAAGACCATTGCATTGTTCCTTTCGCTGATTGTTTTCATTGCTTGGTAACTACTTCTAAAGTCTTTAATCCTTTCACAAGCTTTTTCGAGTTCAAAAAACGTAACAGGTGTTTTTTGTTCCCGTAATTTCATATATTTTATGAAGATCTGACTGTTTTTCTGATTTGGTTTGTTGAACCAGACAGGAATTTTTTTATGGATTTTTGCCGGTTCAAGGTCCCTTGATGTTCCAGTATGATTTTCCGCATTGTTCTGTGGACTTTGTATATAGGCTTGTTCGTTGTATTTCTTTTTGTGTTGGGTCATAAACCTTAATCTTGAAATGCTCCAAAACTTTATCAACGATACTTTCACTGTGTTCTCCCAAAAGTCTGTTTTTCAATTCAATTTTCAAATATTCGGAATAGCCGGTTTCCGTAATTTCGTTTTTGAGTCTTTCGATAATTTCATTGGTCTCAAAAATAGTTAAATCTATGGACTTTAAGTCCATAGAGGTTTATTCAATTTTTCTATTCTCAAAGGTTTTCTCCAATAATCGGAAGGTTTCCTGTTCTATTGCGTTAACGATTATGAGTTTGGTTTTGTCATTAAGGTTTTCGATATGTACAAATTCCCTGTTTGGGTCATAACTCCAATTTTTTAATTCGGGAAAAACGTCTTTGACCATCTTCAACTTCTCCGGGTTTTCATTTGAAACGAGAACAATCTTTGTCAATGGTCTTTCTTTCATACGTTCCAATCCTTGTGGCGTGAGTTCATCGTTCATATATGACACACTTGTTCTTGGATAATTTTTCAAGAAGAAATCAAAATGTTTGGGATTGTCCGCTATTATATAACGATAAGTCAAAATGTTGTCCAATTCATTTCGCCACTGTTGAAAATCCCTGTCGTAGATTGAAATATACTTGTCAACAAAATCCTTGTCCAAAACTCTTTTTTCGGTTAAGTATTGTTTAACTGTAGGATAGATTTTTTTTGCCATTTCGTTGATATACTTGTTGTAGTACCAATCTTCTTCATCTAATTTCCCCTTCAATTGTTCAAAAACAAATCCGTTGCCTAGTGCAGTTGCCAAAACTTCGTTCAATAGCAAAAATGCATATTGTGAATTTTTAGAATCGTTTTCATTGAACCACTTTTTTAGATTTAGCTTGGTTTCCAAAGGTTGTTCGTCATAAAGTATATGATAAATTTCGTGCATCAATACGCTTAGCAGGACATCATAGGATTCAAAGTCCAATTGCATTTCGCTGACTGCAATGTTCAAAAATGTTGTGGCCGTAAATCCACGTTGGCTCAAGGAAGGAACTATGGCTATTTCAAATGGGATCGAAAAGTCCCATTCCGTTCCGTAAAAATCTAATCCTGATTGAAAGAAACCGGCTGTATGTGAACTGGTTATATATTTTGAAAGCTGCTCGACCTTTTCGCTAAACTTGTACTTGTTCTTCAGATATATCAATTCATCATAAACAGGTTCAAAGCTTTCCAATATTTCGCAAAAACCCAATAATTCCGAACCTGGAACTATTCCAAAAGTCTGCTTTTTAAAATCTTTCAGGTCCTGATTTGAAATAAGGTTCTTTTTTATGAAGTTGGTGGTTATGCCCGGTATTTTTTGTTCAACCGGATATCCTTGAAATTCATAGGTTTCGTAAATCTTTAAGGTGTCAAAACGTTTGATTAAACCATTGTATTTTTCAGTATTGTATTTTGATTCATAGAATGTTTTCTTGTAAAGGTTATCAGGATATTTGCTTGATAGCTTTTGGACAAATTCGTAGGTGGCATAAAGTTTCGAGAATTTTATATTTATTTCGGGCTTTGTTTGCCCAAAAATAGATTTACATATGAGCAGAATAAGTATGGTAAATATCAATTTGTTTTTAATCATCGTATCTTTTCTGATAAAGACTTGTTATTTTTCTTTTGTTGCAAGGAATAATTTTCTAGTTCTGTATTGATATGGTACACAACGGTTTAATATAAATCAACGGACGTATCCCTATAACGGATATTCAAAACAAGTAAATAACTGGAAAACAGTAATTTAAAAGTTTTTCGGGATTAATTTCAAAAATAAGACATATCTAGTTGGCAATCATCAACATACACACTAAATCTATCCATTATAGGGATAGGTTCCTAAATCAATATCCGATTTCAGATATCCCCTAGGACTTTCCCGACCCCTTGGGCCCGTAAATAGGTATAAAAAACAATAAACAAGAAAAGATACCGTAATTGCCCAAAAGGCCCGTTCATTTCTTTTTTAGTTGGATGTCGCTTTTATGAATTCAGAAATATCGTTTTTGAACTTTACCAACGAGGGCTCATGTATGTACATCATATGTCCCGATTCATAATATTTCATGATGATGTTCTCCTTGGCCTCTTTGGTAAGGTCCAAATGGTTTATGCTATGTTCAACGCCATAGAAAACCGTGGCAAGGTCATAAATGCCATTTAATACCAGGACTTTCATGTTGGGGTCTTTTGAAAGTGCTTCGGCCATGTCTATTCCCGTGTTTATGGCTGCTTGGGTGCCCCATCGATTATTCCCTACATGGGACCAATCCCACTTAAAACCTTTACGACGTGAAGCGGTAATGGTGTAGGTGAGGTTTTTGTCCACTTTGAGTGTCCTGTGGAGGTAATCTAGAAAACCGGTAATGTATGCTGGCGAAATGGCGGTACTTTGTGGATCGTGACTTCCTTCCTGTGCCAAAAGATCTTGGTTTATACCTGTGAACCTGGAATCTAAACGACCAACGATCTCCCCTTTGTCCCTTAAAAATTCCGCGAAAAATTCACTGGCCGTGACCCTGAGCTCGGCTTTTAGCCAAAAAGCTTCGGATGTACCGGTATAAGTAGCCAATTTAGAGGCTATTTCTTGCTTTTCATCAAGAGGCAGTTGATTTCCCTTGAATAGGGCAGGGGTATATTCATTTTCTGTAAAACTACGGATTTCATCTAAAAACTGGTAGACATCCGCCGGTTTGTCGGCAACTTTATCATGGTACCAAGCCGTGGCCGCATAGGTAGGTAGATGTACAATGTACGGCAGGTCATCATTTGGCGGGAATAGTAATGTCCTTAGGTCAAAAACAGCAGAGACCATTATCACCCCGTTCATAGCAATGCCTTGGCCCAGAAGCTTGTTCATAACCCCGGCATTCCTAAAAGTACCATAACTTTCCCCCAAAAGATATTTTGGGCTGTTCATTCTGTCATGTGCTATTAAAAACTGGGTAATGAACAGGGATAAACTCCGAATATCTTGGTCTACGCCCCAAAAATCCTTGAATTTCGCCTTACCGACAGGTGTACTGAGTCCAGTACCTACCGGGTCTATCATGACCAAATCCGCAACATCCAAAATAGAATAGTCGTTGTTTATTATCTTGTAAGGTGCGGCAGGTGTTGCTACAGGGTCGTTAGTGACGATTCGCTTTGGGCCAAGAGCCCCCATATGAAGCCAAAAGGATGAAGACCCAGGGCCGCCATTGTAGGCGAATACAATGGGTCTTTTCCTAGAGCCCGGTGAACGTTTGTCCTTACCTTTTGTGTAATATGTATGCCCCATTAAGGCAATAGGCTCGTTGTTCTCGTCCCTGACCTCAAAAGTACCAGCCTGTGCGGTCAAATAAATGGTTTCACCATTGATGTTGACGCTTTGCATTGTTTTTGAAATCCCCGCCTTGGGAACAGTGTCATTTGCTTTTTGGGCAATTGCCATCGTTCCCACAAGGAGGAAGGCCAATAGGGCTCTTTTCATTTTATAGTGGTTTTATTGGTTTCGGGATCGGCTAAAGGGTATTAGTGTTTTTCGGTTTTTCCCCAATCTATTAAAGGGGACGCATAATACTTGACATTCATACGTTCTAGATAGGAGGCCTGATTGGCCAAACGTACCTTGTAGTCTTCCCAATCGCGATTTTCCTTGGAACTCCAACTGAGTTCGGAATAACCGATCATCCGTGGAAAGGCCAGGTACTCCAGTCCATTGATGTCACTAATGGTCTCTGACCATAAGGGTGCCTCTACACCTAGGATATTCTCCATGGGTATCCCCTCATATTCCTCGGGTGTCCACACATAGGCGGAATCAACTGGAATATATGCGGCCCAATGCAGCCCATATTCGGAGAGTGTATCGTATTGCATATCCAAATAAGTTTTTTTGGCAGGTGAGAGTATAAGTTTCATTCCCCTCTTGACCGCTTTCTTGGCATTGTCCCCATTTGACCAGTATTGTGAAATTGAATTGGGGCCTACATCGGCAGAGGCGATTTCATCCCATCCTATCATTTGCTTATTATATTTTTGTATGATTTTACTTACTTTTTCCACAAAATAGATATAATCGTTTTCTTTGGTAACATGGCTTTCGTCCCCCCCAATATGGAAATAAGGGCCAGGGGTAATGGCTGAGATCTCACGTATTACATCATCGATAAAAGCATATACCGTATCTTTTCTGGTATCAAAGGTGCTAAAACCTACATTGGTGCCTTCGTAGGGTTTGGGGGTTTTCCCATTACCATTTAAAAACGGATAGGCGACCGATGCCGCATTGGTGTGCCCGGGCATATCTACTTCAGGGATAATGGTTATATGGCGTTTTTTGGCATAGGCGACAATTTCCTTGTAATCTTCCTGAGTGTAAAAACCACCGGATTCGCCACCGACTTCAGTACTTCCACCGACTTCGGTCAATTTTGGCCATGACTTGATCTCGATACGCCAGCCTTGGTCATCGGTCAAGTGCAAATGCAATACATTGATTTTGTAGTATGCTAAAATGTCGATATATTTCTTTACATCGGATACGCTGAAAAAATGACGGGCCACATCGAGCATGGACCCACGAAATCCAAAAGTCGGATTATCGATGATCTTGCCTGAAGGTATTGGCCATATAGGCTGCTCGGCCAGAGTGTCATTACTCTGTTCGGGAATGACCTGTCGTAACGTCTGTATTCCCCTGAAGGCACCTTCGGCGGTGTTGGAGTTCAAGATGATCGAATCTTGGGTGATATAGAGATCATAGGCTTCGGGAGCGTTCAGTTCAAGACTGTCCGATTGATTAATGTAAATAACGCGCTCAATAGGTAGGGCTCCTTTTTCGTTTACAGGGACATCCAAATTGATCTTGCTTTTGATCTTATCGGCTAAAAATAGACCTACTTCCTCAAATGCGGCATCGCTTTGGCTAGTGTAGATGGCCGTATAACGGTCTAGGCCGAAAGCCTTGTTCGTGGGAATCACCTTCAAAGGTTTTGGGATCAAATTCCCTTGGGCCAGATCGGTTGGTGGAAATTGGATCTGTTTCTTTTGTTTCCCTTGGCAAGCGGCGATCAATGCACCGATGAATAGTACGGTCAGGATTCTTGTTGTAATGGATCTAATCATAATAATTTACTATAAAATGGTTGAAATCAGTGTTTGGTAAATGGTTCTAATACGGAATGCCAAATGTCATATCCTTTAGTGTTCATATGTAATCCGTCCTCGATAAAAAGATCAGGGATCGGTTTTCTTTTCCTTAGCATGGGATCCCAGACATTCGCATATTCCGTAAGGGCATTTTTTTTACAAAGCCTTTGGAGTTTTTTGTTCAAACGTTGGTACTTGTGCCTGAGAGACCATCGGCTTAAGCTTGGTTTGGCCGATATCAGAATGATTTTTGTTTTCGGCTCCCCTGTTCGGATCGTATGTACGATTTGTTCAATGGTACGTATGATGTCCCTTGGTTTTTTGCCTGATGCGATGTCGTTATCCCCTTCATAGATAAAAACCTTGCTGGGTTTGTATTTGAGGATAAGTTCATTGGAAAAGGCCAAAAGGTCGGATGCATGCGAACCCCCAAATCCTGAATTGACGATTTGGTCGTTGGGAAACCGATTTTCCAGGTCTTTCCAGATCCTGATACTTGAACTTCCCGTGAACAAGGTCGTTTCTTTGGTCGCGTCCCAGAGCGTATCATATTTTTTTTGAATATGGTCAACATCGCTTTTGAAACGCCCAGGATCTTGGGAGTTGCCATTAAGGACTATAAAAAAGAAAAGGGTTGTTGCTAAGAATCTCATTATTAATGGAATTTGAAATTTGAAACTTGAAGATACTTCTATTATTTTGATCTAGCAATACCTGCGTGTCTTAATTTAAGGGAATATTGAAAAAAACAAAGATTTGACCTTAAGAAAGCCGGAGTTGCAATCGCTGCCCCAGACAATGGGTGGCCCCTGTATATGTAAAAGGTGCGGAATCGGGGGAAATGGATTTGGTCCGGATTACTTTGGATAGTGGTACCTATCCACAAATCTTTTAAGTATTTCCTTGGGTATCGGGGTATTGGTCTTTTTAACCTTGGCTATAAGTCCTTCTGCTTCCTCAGGTTCAAAGTAATTATGGTTCTTATAGATATTTATGCGTAGTATAAATTCATCGGCATTGGCCTCAGGGTGGAATTGTGTTGCGTAGATATGCTGTTTTACCCGGAACATTTGGACAGGGCAGGTTGACGAGGTGACTAAGAGCACTGTGTTTGGGGGCACATTGTCACATGCCTCTTTGTGGCCTACCAGGGCGGAAAAAGTTTCTGGCAGGTTTTTTAGGAGAGGGTCCTTCTTCCCTTCTTCCGTGACCATTACCTCGACACCCCCTATAGGTTCGGCATAAGTCCTTGAGATCGAGCCCCCACAATAATTCCCCAAGAGTCCATTTCCAGAACATACCCCAAGAAAAGGGAAATCCCTTTCAACAATATCATCGAATAGGGTATTGAAAAACGTTTCTATGTTTTTTTGGACGGCATTTTTTTGGTTGTCGGGAGTGCTGATGTCGAACGGACTGCCCCCTACTATGATTCCTGAGTAACTGTCTAGATCGATTTCAGGAATGTTTTTTTCCAAACGGATACGCTCTACGTTATCGGAAACCAGACCACCGATCTCCAAAAAGGCATTGAATTCACTATTGGCGGTCTCATCCTCAGGGCGTAATTGTAGAATAAGTAATTTTTTCAATGGATTTCTGTTACGTTCGTTTTTAATAGATAGATTGGATTTATGGTCGTGATAAAGAGTTCGTCCCCTTTTCTTGATATATGGGTTTTCGTTATTGCCCTTGATCCACGAACAGTTCCACCAAGATAGTTATTTCTTTCGTTTTTAGTTCATCGATCGGAGTGTAATATCGGTGTTGAAAGCGATGTAGGCCAACCATTTCCTATTGCGAAGGGGTGTGCGAACCAGTCGTTGTGGATGTCGGCAGTAATCCGTTTTTTGGCCATGACCACTGGCTCTATTGCCAAATGTTGAAAATGTACGGCCATCATTATTGTGGGAACAAGCATAGGTTTGGTATGTACGGACCCCGGGTTTATTGCTTTTTTAGGATAGCCCTATACGATATATGGTTGGTTTGAAAATGTGTGATGAATGCCTGATAAATAAACTAATTGTATTTGTACTTTTGCCAAAAGCAAATCAATGAATTCCAGAACACTTCAATTAAAGGCATTCGACCGGTTATTGACCATCATGGATGAACTTCGTGATCAATGTCCGTGGGACAAAAAGCAGACCATGCAAACATTGAGGCACCTTACTATTGAAGAGACCTATGAATTGGGGGATGCCATATTGGAGGATGATCTGGCCGAGGTCAAAAAAGAATTGGGCGATGTGCTGCTCCATATCGTTTTTTATGCAAAAATCGGATCGGAAACCAAAGACTTTGATATTGCTGATGTCTGTAATGGTATATGTGACAAATTGATCAATAGGCACCCCCATATATATGGGGATGTGAAGGTGAAGGATGAGGAGGAGGTGAAACGTAATTGGGAGAACATTAAACTGAAGGAAGGCAAAAAAAGTGTTTTGGAGGGGGTACCCAAAGGGTTGCCAGCCTTGGTGAAGGCAAATCGGGTACAGGATAAGGTCGCAGGTGTTGGTTTCGATTGGGAGAAACCCGAACAAGTATTCGAGAAAGTAAAAGAGGAACTCTTCGAATTGCAGGAGGAAGTAAAGTCGGGAAATACCGATAAAATGGAAGCTGAGTTCGGTGATGTATTGTTCTCTATGGTCAACTACGCCCGTTTCCTTAATATAAATCCTGAAAATGCCCTGGAACGTACCAATAAAAAATTCATTGGTAGGTTCCAATATTTGGAGTCCAAGGCAAAAGAAGCGGGAAAATCCCTAAAGGATATGACCCTTGGTGAAATGGATGTCTTTTGGGAAGAAGCCAAAAACGCTTTGGAAGGGCCATCTTAGTCAATTGCTTTCTTAGAGGGATATCGGGAGACAGGGTATATGGGGTTGATGTTACGGTTACCCTATATTCGAAAAGATCATGGTATCAATCATACTTATTATCGATAATTTATAACGCTATATAACCTTGTTGAAACAATATACCAAAGAATTCAGATATAACATTAGATTATCCGTACCAGTGATACTGGGTATGTTAGGGCACACCTTTGTATCCTTTGCCGATAATATTATGGTCGGCCAATTGGGGACTGCGGAATTGGCAGCCGTTTCCTTGGGGAACAGTTTTGTCTTTATTGCCATGTCGTTCGGTATTGGCTTTTCCACGGCCATTACACCCTTGGTGGCCGAAGCTGATGGGAGGAAAAATAAGGCAGACGCAAAAAGCGCCTTAAAACATGGTCTGGTCCTATGTACGGCCTTGGGGTTGTCACTATTCGGGATCATACTATTATCGAAACCATTGATGTATTTGATGAGCCAGCCACCCGAGGTGGTCGAATTGGCAATGCCGTATCTTGACCTTGTGGCCTTTTCATTGGTTCCCTTGGTTGTTTTTCAGGCCTTTAAGCAATTTTCCGAAGGACTGTCACAGACAAAATATCCCATGTATGCCACTATAATTGCCAATGTGGTGAATATTACCTTGAATTATTTATTGATTTTCGGTTCTTTGGGATTCCCTAAAATGGGTATTATCGGGGCAGCCATAGGCACCTTGGTTTCTAGGTGCATGATGGTATTGTATATTTGGTTCTTATTGAAGGGCAAAAAGAAATTCCACGATTATGTTACTGGATTCAATTTCAGGAAGATCGAAAAAAAGGTTATTCGAAAGATCATCGGCCTAGGATTCCCTTCCGCACTTCAAATGCTTTTTGAAGTAGCTATTTTTACGGCTGCAGTTTGGTTGAGTGGGGTGCTGGGGAAAAATGCACAGGCAGCCAACCAGATAGCCTTGAATTTAAGTAGCATGACCTTTATGTTCGGGATGGGGCTTGGTGTGGCTGCCATGGTCCGGGTTGGCAACCAAAAAGGATTGATGGACTTTAAGGAGTTACGACGTATTGCCCAATCTATTTTCTTATTGACCTTGATAATTGAAATTGGCTTCGCAGCCTTGTTCTTGTGGGGCCGATATTGGTTTCCTTCTATTTATCTCGATGTTGATGATGCCCAGAACATGGCCGATAATACCGAGGTGATCTTCTTGGCCGCCCAGTTGTTATTGGTGGCCGCTTTCTTCCAGATTTCTGACGGTATACAAGTAGTGGTGCTGGGCACTTTACGTGGGTTGCAGGATGTGAGGATACCTACTTTGATAACATTCATGGCCTATTGGGTCATTGGTTTCCCTATTTCGTTTTACTGTGGGCTGTACACCGAGCTTGGGAGTGTGGGAATCTGGATAGGATTGCTTACAGGGCTGAGCGCATCGGCGATTATGTTGTATCTTCGATTTGATTATTTGACAAAAAAATTGATTAAAGATTAAAAAAACATGGAACTACCAAAATTCATATTAGGTGATAACACCGATCTACCCAATGCCATATTCGTGATACATACCGAGTATCCCAGGTTTATCATCAACCTGGAAAATGATGAGGTGGAATGGTTTGAGGATTTTACCATGGAAGATCGGAAAGAACTCGAATCCGAGGCAGGGATCCTTATTGAGACAGCCACTGCTTTCTATGACCGTGAGGTATCCCGTTATGAAGATTGAATCCTATGATTGAAGAACTTGTACAGTTGGATAAGGAAGTATTTCTTTTCCTCAACGGTTTGGGAACCCCTACTTGGGACGGTTTTTGGATGTTCGCCACCAATAAGTTGGGTTCAATTCCCGTTTATTTGGCATTGCTCATTCTGGTCTACAGGCAGTTGGGCCTACGAAAGACACTTTTGGTGTTGGGGACTGTCGCTATTTTGATCTTGGCGACGGATCAATTGGCAAATTTCTTTAAATATGGGGTACAGCGATTACGTCCCTGTTATGATCCCCGGATAGGAACACTTATGCGATTGGTCAAAAGTTCCTGTGGGGGCAAATTCGGTTATTTTTCTGCCCATGCCGCCAATTCATTTGCAGTAGCGTCCTTTTTTACATTATTGATGAAGCCTTACTTTAGGCGTATTGGATTACTATTGTTCCTTTGGGCGTTCATCGTTGCATATAGCCGTATTTATATTGGGGTGCATTTTCCTTTGGATGTGTTGACCGGTATCGCCATAGGCTTGGGTTTAGGTTGGTTATTTGCAAAGTTGTATATATTTGCACTTCATAAATTCCGACTATGATTTCGAATACCAGATATTGGTTTCTGCTATTTCTTGTGGTTTTGGTGTATATCGCTGGGGCGTTCGTTACCCTTTTTGAAAACGATTCGGCCCAATTTGCGGTAATGGCCATGCGAATGGTCCAGGAAAATGATTTCCTCAGTCTATTCAAGGGAACGGAGGAGTATTTGGATAAGCCACATATGCATTATTGGCTGGCTGCTTTGTCTTTCAAGATCTTTGGATTGCATGATTGGGCGTATAGAATCCCGGGCATACTAGCTACCTTATTGGGGGCCTATAGTTGTTATGGTCTGGGCAGACTACTGTACAATGCCAATGTGGGCAGGCTTGCCGCTCTGGTTTTCATGACCTGCCAGACGATTGTCTTGGGGGTTATCGATGTACGTACCGATGCGGTATTGACTGCTTTCACTATTTTTTCCATCTGGCATTTGGCCGCCTATATTGAGAAAAATTCACCCAAGCACATGATATGGGGTGCCTTTGGGGCTGGTATTGCCTTTTCGACCAAGGGTCAGATTGCCCTTTTGGTTATTGGTTTGCCCATACTTTGCCATTTGGCTTATACCCGAAAATGGAGAATGTTCCTCAATTGGAGGGTCCTCATGGGACTTTTGGTTTTTGCAATAGTAATTGCACCCATGTTGTATGCCTACTATCACCAATTTGACCTACATCCAGAAAAGATCATAAGGGGAAAGGGGAATAGGAGTGGTATCTTCTTTATATTTTGGGAGCAGAGTTTTGAACGCCTAAGTGGGGAGGGCGTAGGTAAGAACAGTAGTGATTATTTTTTCTTTTTCCATACCTTTTTGTGGGTATTCCTACCATGGACCGTTGTTGGCCTATCGGCCTATTGGCAAAAGCTAAGGTCATTGGTTCGGTCTAGGTTCAAGTATGTGCCCGGACAAGAGTTTTTGACATTGGGCGGAATTACTTTGGTTTTTATCATCATCAGTTTCGCACAATTCAAGTTGCCACATTATCTGAATATTACGATGCCTTTATTTGCCGTGCTTTCCGCTGGATATCTATATCATTTGTATGCCGAAGGGAATCTGAGGGCAAAAAAAATACTATTGGGCTTCCAGTATTTTATTCTCGCTGTGGTCTTTATAGCCACTACATTGATTTCCTTTTTCGTTTTCAAGGGTGAGGCATATTACAATTATGTATGGAAGCTCATATTGGCTGTTTTTATCGTTTATTACTGTCTTAAACGTGAGGATTATTACTATGGGGTCATAACCATAGGGGCGTTAAGCTCTATTCTGTTGAACGGGGTCTTGAACACACATTTTTACCCTTCTTTGTTGGACTATCAGGCAGGGTCGACCATGGCCGGGACCATACGGGAAAATAATATACCTATTGATGATATCTATAAGATTTCCGGAAACTATACTTGGGCATTGGATTTTTATAATCAAAAACCTGTTAAGATAATATCGATAGGGGAGTTGAAGGATAGGAAGGATGTATGGGTGTATGCCAACGATAAGGAATTGAAGGTGCTAAAGGATTCGGGTTTGGATTGGGACAAACAGCTGAGTGAAGATCAATTCAGGATTACCCGATTGCAAGGCCGGTTCTTAAACCCGGAAGCCAGAAGGAAAGTCGTCAACAAGATGCACTTGGTACATATTTATTAAGCCTGCGTTTTAAGTTTTATCCTCTTAAAGTGGTATATGATGCCAAAAAGCGAGACCAGAGCGGTCGTCAGAAAGAAAACCATACTGATGCTTATCGATGTGCTCTCGTCCAAGGCCAAAAGAGTGGCCCCATAAAAAAAGGTTACTTCGCGACTGCCAATGCCCCCAATGGTCAACGGTAATACGGAAACGATTGATGATACAAGAAAGATAAAGAGGTATTCGATTTCGTTTGCATGTATCCCTAAGGCTTGTAGAATCAAGAGGACACATATTATCTGGGCCATTTGGACAAGGGCCGATAGACCAAAGGATTTCCAGAAGACAGCTAAAATAAAAGCAAGGAACCTTTTGTTCAGGAACCAAAAAACAACAACGGACAAAGCACCAAGGATACCAATAGGCAGATCATATGGGTCGAGCCAATGATTGTCCAAAAGCACCGCTAGGATACAGGAATAGATAAACAGCAATAACAACCCGCTAAGTCTGTCGATCACCAAGGCCGAAACTACTTTTTTCGTTTCCACTTGAAACTCCTTTTTAATGAGATAACCCTTATAGGCATCACCCCCGATACCACCTGGCAGAAAGAGATTATAGAACATGCCCAATAGGTATAACTTAAGATTGCTTTTTTGGGTGAGTCTCACATCCAGTTGGTGGAAATAGAGATTGAGCCGTATAGAAGCCAGTACCTTTGATACTATAAAAAGTAAAACCGAGGCCATCAAATAAAAGGGGTTCGACTCCCTTACAATCTGAAGTACTTCCTTGAAATCGACCTTGGTGAAGATAAAATAGATAAGGATCGCACTTATTGCAATTTTAGCTATTGTTATCAGTTTTTTATGCGACCCTGTCTCCAACCGTTACTTTTTTAATTCGGTATGGCCTTTTCTTTTGAGATTCGTAATAGGTCCTGATCAGGAGTTCCATTACGATGCCAATGGTGAACAGTTGAATGCCTGCCAAAATGAACATTAGACCGAAAATTAATAAAGGACGCATACCAATATCCTCTCCAAACCCATATTTTACAATAAGGAGGTAGATGTTGATCAATACTCCCAAAAGAATCATTAAAAAGCCGAAGATACCAAAAAGGTGTATGGGGCGTTGAAAATATTTACGTATAAAAAGCAGCAACATCATATCCGCGACTACCTTGAAAACACGTTCCAACCCGTATTTTGAAACCCCGGCATGGCGGGCATGGTGTTTTACGGGTACCTGCTTTATCTGTGCCCCCTCCAAATGGGCGAGCAAGGTTATAAAGCGATGCATTTCACCATATAGGTTCAGGTCCTTGGCAATGTCCTTGGTAAAGACCTTTAAGGCACAGCCGTTATCCTTAATGTCGAGCTTGGTAACCCTCCTGACCAAAAAATTCGCAATCTTGGAAGGTATTTTCTTGACAAGGGAATCCTTTCTCTTCTGCCGTATACCGGTTACCACATCATAGTCCTCATTTACGGCATAGTTCAACATCCGGGGTATATCGCTGGGGTCATTTTGTAGATCCCCGTCCATGGTAATGATATATTCTCCTTCAGCATAGTCCAATCCGGCAGCCAAGGCCAGACTCTGTCCGTAATTCTTCTTGAGCTCTATAAGGTGCACCATGTCATCATTCATGTTTTTCACTACCTTACGGGTGTTGTCCTTTGAGAAGTCGTCGATATAGATGATTTGGTATTGGTAACCAACAAGACTTTCATGGATCTTCCGGGTCAATAAAACCACATTTTCCCCTTCGTTATAAAGCGGGACAACAATTGAGAGT
The DNA here is from genome assembly GCA_002749285.1 of Maribacter sp. Classification (GTDB taxonomy): domain Bacteria; phylum Bacteroidota; class Bacteroidia; order Flavobacteriales; family Flavobacteriaceae; genus Maribacter_A. The sequence continues at coordinate 91,087 of PDPR01000014.1, read as the reverse complement.
AATGAATCTGTTATAGGCTGCATTCCGTTGGATTATAGTGGCGTAAATTTATGCTTTTTATTAGTGAATCCCTATTCTCGATATTTATCTTTGGAACTATAGGTAAAACAACTGATTTCACTGGTCGGTTTGGATGTAAGGTTTTTTTGGACTGTATTTTTTTGTCAGAGAGGCTTTCCAACCTGTTATATCCACTCCATTTCCCTATATGGCCGTTCGTGTTTACGGATTGGTTTTTTATGTATGGCACACCGAAGAAGAAGTCCAAGGCCGGTAAAATAACCAGAACCCCTATTTGTTTCTTTGCCTTCGGGTTCTTAGGGTACTCCGTCCTAAGTTACCAGATCGAATTTAAAGATAGATGTATTGCGATAGGTTTCGTTTGGCCTTAGTACACTGCTCGGAAAATGGGGTTGGTTAGGGGCATCGGGAAAGTTCTGGGTCTCAAAACAGATGGCAGGGAAGTCGGTAGGGGTATATACGACCAATCCGGGTTGGTTTGTATTGACTTCCATCGAAATACCCGACTTTTTGGAATATACCATAGCCGTAAAACTACTATTGTCATCCTTGGCAAAAGGGGTGTCCAATCGGGTTTGGCCTATTTGCCGTACCGACCTGAAATCAAATTCAGTACCTTCGACAGGCAGTAATCTACCTGTGGGCAATAAATTCTTGTGTGTTTCCAGAACCCTAGGGCAATTTAATTCAAGGGAATAATGGTCTATACTGTTCTCCCTGTCCAATTTGAAATAGGAATGGTTGGTCAAGTTCACCACCGTTGATAGGTCGGTGGTCGCTTCATGGATGATATATAGTTCGTTGTTTTTGATTTTATAGGTTACCGTGGCTTTTAAATTGCCAGGGTAGCCCCCCTCCAAATGTTTGCTCAAGTAGGAAAGCCTTACGAAAGGCTCATCACCATGGTTGACTTCCTCAATAGTCCAATATTTTTTGGCAAAGCCCTCCTTGCCACCATGTAGGTGGACACCATTAACGGCAGGTAAGGGGTAGTTCTTTCGGTCGAGGTCGAACCCCCCCTTGGAAATACGCCCGGCATACCTGCCCACACATGCCCCCAAATAGACCGTGTCACTGGGGTATTCACTAGGGTAATCATAACCGACGACCACATTTGTATATCTTCCCTCATCATCCTTTACCAATAATTTTTGGATGATGGCACCGTAATCCAATACGATCAAGGTGATGAAAGGGTTGCTTATTGTAACTTGTTTCAAGAAAATCGAATTTAAATCGACGTAAAATTAAGGGTTTTTGCAACATTGACCTATTAATATCGTCCTTAGGGAAATAGAACAGCTAAAACCAACAGCAAGTTATACAATGTTTCATATTGATGTGGTAGAACAATGTAAGGCCAACGATCGTAAGGCCCAAATGCAACTTTACAAACAGTATTGTGAGGGTATGTTCTGTGTGGCCATGCGTTATGTTCAAGACACCAATGATGCAGAGGATGTTATCCAGGAAGCTTTTATAAAGGCTTTCCAGATGATTCATCAATTCAAGGGCGAGGTTACGTTTGGGGCCTGGTTAAAACGCATTGTCATCAATAAGAGTATTGATTTTCTAAAAACGAAAAAACAGCATTTGGTAGCATTGGATGAGAATTGTTTGAAGATTACCGATGATAATGATTGGAAGGTTGATGATGGAACCACCATAGATTGCGTTAAGTCGGCAATAAGTAAGCTGCCGGATAAGTACCGATTTGTGGTTATGATGTTCCTGATTGAGGGTTATGACCATAGGGAAATTGCACAGGTCTTAAAGCTTAAGGAAACCACAAGTAGAACACGGTTATTACGCGGTAAGAGCTATTTAAGGGAATTGTTAAAAGAAAGAATCTATGGCACAGGATCTTAGGGATTTATTTAAAAAAGAGCAGTGCGAGGAAGGGTTCGCAATGATGGATGGGCATGAAAAACGATTTGAACACCGTTTGGAAAAAGAGCTTCCGCAAAAAAGGAAGGGCCTATTCTTTTTCGTCAAGATTGCGGCAGCTATTCTAGTATTGGTCAGTTCGGGGGTGTTCTTTTATATGAATAGGGATAATACCGATATTACGACGACCATCGTGGATAAAAATCCGACTAAGGATACCAAGACAGGGATTTCCTTAGGGGACCTTTCTCCCGATTTAAAGAAAGTTGAAAACTATTATGTGGCCAAAATCAACCTTGAACTTTCGAAGTTAAATGTTTCGGGCGATACCAAGGATATGGTAGAAAGTTACATGGAGCGATTGTCGGAATTGAATACGGAATACAAAAACCTGAATTTCGAACTCAATCAAATAGGGCCTAATGACCAAACGATATCGGCACTGGTAAAGAATCTACAATTACGACTGCAGCTGTTACAGCAATTGAAATCGAAGTTAAATGAAATACAATCATCAAAAAACGAAGAGTATGGAACGAATGCGATTTAAATCGATAGCCATGGTCGTAACCTTAATGGTAATTGGGGTTTATGGCCAAGAACAGCGTAAGACCTTTAATGAGGTTTTCAATGTAAATCCGGAAACAGTCCTCGATATCAATACGAGTAATGTCGATATTGAATTTGGGACTTGGAACAAAAACCAGATAGCCGTGGAGGCGACCATAATACTTGATGGTACTACGGATGAAGAGGCAAAGGAATATTTTGAACAGGCAGACATCGAAATTGTTGGCAATAGTAAAAAAGTATCTATCGTCATAGGTGTTGGCAATGCCTATGGTTTTAAATTTTCGGGTGGAGGGTTTGAGGATTTTGATATCGATATTCCCGATTTCCATTTTGAAATGCCCGAAATACCAGAGATGGATATACACGATTTACATATAGATTTGTCCGATATGCCCATGCCTCCCGTGCCTGCGGTTGAATTTGACTATGAGGCCTATAAAAAGGATGGAGGGGAATACTTGAAGAAATGGCAGGAGAAGTTTGACAAGGGCTTTAATAAGGGATACGAGAAAAAAATGGAGGCATGGGGTGAAAAGATGGCAGCCAGGCAAGAGGCAATGGCCAAACGTCAAGAAGCCATGGCCGAAAAACGAGAGGTGATGATAGAGAAAAGGATGGAGGTCCAGAAAAGGCAAATGGAGACAAGGGCAGAGGTTGTGGGAAAACGTGCGGGGGAAATGGAAGAACGTAAGGCGAATGTACTGGAATTACGGGAAAAGCACGGCAAGGAGCCTACTTTTTTTTATTATTCAACAGAAAAGGGGAAGAAAAAATTCAAGGTTCGGAAATCCATTAAGGTTAAGATGCCAGAGGGTACGAAGATCAATATGAATGTACGTCACGGAGCAGTTAAATTGGCTGATAACACAAAAAACATCAATGCGGAATTATCCTATAGTACCCTATGGGCAGCGACCATTGATGGGGATGAAACCACAATTGCGACCTCGTATTCATCAGTGCGTGTCAAGCGTTGGAATTATGGTTCGTTGCAAGTTGATTATTCTGATAATGTTGATTTGAATGAGGTGCTCAACTTAAGTTTGAGTGCCACATCCTCTGATGTTGCCATTCACAAGCTGTTGGAGCATGCCATTATACATACGAGGATGGGGTCGTTAAAGATCAATGCGATATCCGATAGTTTCAAAGACATTGATATTTCGATCGAGAATGCGGAAATGACCTGCGATTTGCCAAAATCCGATTTCATAATCACCATCAATCAAACCTTGTCCAAGCTGACTACTCCGCCAAACATGGAGCTGGACCGAGCCCAAAAAGATAAAAATGTAGTGCTTACAGGGTACAATAAGAACATAAATAGTACAAGGTCTATTTACATCGATTCAAAATATAGTAAAGTCGTTTTAAAGGAATAGTCCACTGTTTCCAAGTACGCAAAATCAACTCGGATCTTATCCAAAGGCCATCTTTCCTTTTAACTCCATCACCGTTTTCCGCATCTTATACGTTCGGAAGATTTTTCCAATGTACGATTTCCTCATTGTACATTGCATCGAGACCCATCTGTACACAAATGGCGGTATTTGCCCCTGTAGTGATGTTCGAAATTGGTTTGGTGTTGTTCTGAATACTATCCCTAAAGTCATGCAAGGCCTGTTTGCTCGCATCCCCATGTTCAATGTTCAGGACATAGCCTTTTCCTTCGTCCCATTTTACCATAGCTCCGGAAACCCCATCAACCTCACCCAATTCCTTGTTTTTCATTCCTTCAGGATAGAACCAGGCTTTCGCATGATCTAGGACAATCGTTCCTTTATCACCTATCGCCTTGATCTGGTAGCCATCCATGGCATTGCTTGTTAGGCAAGTGAATGTGGCTTTTACGCCATTGGGGTACGAGTAGAGGAGATGAATGTTGTCATAGGTTTCACGACCATCCTTCCAATAATCAACACCACCTATTCCCATGACTTTATCCGGGGTCGTTTCGGTCACCCAGTTTACAAAATCAATCTGGTGGGAGCATAGTTCAGCCGTTAAGCCACCGGAAAATTCACGGTACATTCGCCAATTTATGGCACGTTCCAATTCTGGACTGGGAACTTCCCTTCTCCAATTACCATTTCTGTTCCATTGACAATCAAAAGCGGTCAACTTGCCAATCGTTCCTTTCTTGATCATATCTACAACATGGGTGTACAGGCGGGAACTGTGATATTGGTGTCCTGTCTGAAATAGGTTTTTTGAGGATTTGACCTTTTGGGCCAAATGTTCTATGCCATTATAACCTTTGGCCATTGTTTTTTCGCAATAAATGTGTTTGCCCGCATCCAAGGCATCCATTGCTATTTTTGAATGTGTGTTAAAAGGGGTCGATACCAATACGGCATCAACATCAGGGTTGTCCAAAAGTTTTCGATAATCTTTATATCCTTGGGCTTTTCCCGCAACTTTGCCAAGCCCGTTTTCCAAACGAAAGGGTAGGGTGTCACAACAAGCGATTACATTGGATTTATCCAGTTGATCGATCAGGGGAATGAGACCTGTTCCTCTGTCCCCAGTTCCAATTACCCCGATATTCACTGTATCATTGGCACCTTTGAAGTTGTTGATGTTTCCGAAAACCGATGTTGATGTGGCGACTGCTGCAGAAGCCAAACTTCCTTTTACTACAAATTCCCTGCGTTTCATTTTCACAATTTTGCGTTCTAGCTTTTTTGAAATTCCTTTTTCCTGTCTGTTAATGCTTATTCATTGTTGAAAACCTTACCTGCTGTTTGTGTTGGGGTTCAGTTCCTTTGGTCTGTTTTCAATGGGGAACCATTAATAAACAGCGGGTTGTTTTCTGAAAGTTGAAGATTCAAAGGATTGCATATTTGACGTCCCATTGGTGTATCAATGATTAATGGTCTTAAAGATAATCGGATATTTTCGTAAATGAAAAAGGAACCCGTAAAAGTTACTTCCAAATGTTTTGATCGTCGAGGTGGGGGGTTAATCCGCCTTTTTTTTAAGTAATACAGGGTATTTGGCCTTGGACCTATTATACCTTGGGGTTGAAATGTTAATGATGTACGGGTTGTTGGGGTTCAGCTTTTTGTAATCCTGATGGTATTCCTCGGCATCATAAAACACCTCGAACTTCTTGACCTGGGTCACTATGGGGTTTTTATAGACCTTGTCTTTTGTCAATTGGTCAATATAGTCCTCGATGATTTTTTTCTCCTCCCCGTTCGAATAAAATGCAATGGAACGATATTGGGTGCCGTAATCAGGGCCTTGTCTGTTTAATGTTGTGGGGTCATGTGAGCTAAAGAACACTTTTACCAAGGTCTTGAAATCTACGACATTGGGGTCGTAATATACCTTTACGGCCTCGGCATGGCTGGTCGACCCGCTCCCAACCTGTCCATATGTTGGGTTTTTCTCAGTACCTCCTGAATACCCCGAAATAACTTCCTTTACACCGATAATGTCTTCATAAATGGCCTCTACGCACCAAAAACAGCCACTGGCAAAATAGGCAACCTTATATTCTTGTAATGCATTGTCCGATAGCTTATTGAAAGTGGTTTCGGTATTGGTGTTGGCGGATTCCCGCTTCTTGTCCTTTACTTTGGACCCACAACCCAGGGAAAACAGTAGTGTAATTGCCAATAATGTTATTTTATTCATGGGATGCCTTTTTTTGTCTTGGTTGTAGTGTTTTGACATTACTTACGTTCCTTTGGATTAAAATAGAATGTTTGTGGTAAATGGGTTTAATCGAATATTTCGTCAAGGAAATAGATCATTGAGTCCCAGGAACGTCTATTGGAGTCAGGTTCAAAGAGCATCCCTTTTTCAGGGAATTGTGCTTTGGGGTTCGTGAATGCATGTCCGGTATGCCCATAAATATGGACATTCCAATCAGCCTTGTAATCGTTCATTTCATAGGAAAGTTTGACCATGTCATTGGGTGGTGCAAGAGGGTCTTCCCAGCCATGTAGGACCAGTACCGCACTTTGGATTTCCTTATTGGGATGAGGTATGGGGGAATCCAATAATCCATGGAAGCTTACCACCCCCCTGATCTTTATCCCGGAACGTGCCAGGTCCAAGACACATTTGCCCCCAAAACAAAAGCCTATTGCCCCAATCTGTGAAGGGTCTACCGCCTTGTGTTTTTTTAAGGTGTCTACGGCCAGTAACATACGCGATTGCAATAATGGGCGGTCATGGTCGAGTTCGTCCATAAGTTTTTGGGCATCCTCAGGCCCGTTGGCCCTGCGTCCTTCCCCGTAATTGTCAATGGCAAATCCCACATAGCCTAGTTTTGCCAATGCTGTTGCTTTTTCCACCTCAAATTCAGATTGCCCGCCCCACATATGGGAGACCAATATTCCAGGTTTTGGTTGGGGCCCTGAATCATTCCAAACGATGACACCCCCAAACGCCTTCCCTGAAGCATCCCTATACGTTATGTTTTCTTTGATAATCATAAGGTTTTTTTAAAATATATCAATTGCGGATATATTGGTTTTACAAAAATAGGGCATCAAGGGTCATGGTACTTACGTTTAATTATGTTAAACTTTCTTAAAATCAATGTAAATGGTTCTTTTGTTCATGAATACTTAATAACTATTTTGATAAATGTTATGTTTTGCTTACTTTTTGATGTAGGTTAGATTCCTGATTAACGGCCATTGAAGATAATGGCGGGGATTGATTATAAAGGAAACACGACATTAACTAAGTATATAAGTAATATTATGGGTAGACCAGCAACAAGACCAACTGAATTAAGGGATGGTTTTTATATAGAAATTAGAAATAGGGGTTCCAAGGCTGGAGTGAAGATAAGGAGGGACACAAAGGAACAAATGCATATGGCTATAAAGGAATATGAAGCATCCAAGGATGTTGTTGTCATTGGCGAGGTAAGTAAAGGAAAGGTATTGGATACTGTGAAATAAACCACACCCGACATACCTGAATTTAGATTCAAGGATCCAAATCATCACATTTCATCTATTTCGGAACGGTTCTCCAATGGGGCACGTTTAGGCCAATCGGGGTGCTTTTGGCCCATTTGATCGGTTGATCGTGGGAATGGTATCCAACCTCACTATATGTGTTTTAGGGATGGTTAAGGGGTATCTGCCCTTTTGGTATTTATTGGAAAATCGCATTGAATTGGCTTCCCTGCCTCGTGGAATTTTATGATATAGTTCGTGCCTTTTTTGGAAAGATCCCTGCTAATACTTCCCTTCAGTTGGCGTGTGAGGTTATGGATCAATTTAAGCCCGAATGATTTGGTCGTTTTGTGGTCAACGGTATTTGGGAAGCCAGTGCCATTATCCCCTATTCGTAATTCATAACCATCGTTCCCATCTTGTCGTATTGAAATGGATATCTCCCCATCTTTTTGATCGGTTACGCCATATTTGAGAGCATTGGTAATTGCTTCGTTGATCAAGAGGCCTAAGGGTACGGCCGTATCGACACCTAATTTAATGTCAGGTATGTCGAGATTGAGTTTTACCTTGCTGTCCGCACCTTTCAATGAACGGATCAGGAATTTACTTAATTCCTGAACATAGGGTCTGTACTCTATTTTGGAAACGTCATTGCACATATATAACATTTCGTGGATCATGGCCATTGAGACAACCCTATTTTGGCTGTTTTTCATGATGCTTTTCATTTTCCCATCCTGGAGATTCCTTGATTGCAGGCTCAAAAGGCTTGATACGGTCTGTAGGTTGTTTTTTATCCGATGATGCACTTCACGAAGTAAGGTCTCTTTTTCCTTGATCTGTTTTTCAATCTCGTTATGTGACTTGTACAAGTTGTGATACGCCTTTAGCAGGTTTCCGCCCAATATGCCCAATAGATATATCGAGAAAAGAATACTGAATAAACTAAGAAGGCTCTGTGATGTTTCGGGTACGGCATTGAAAGATATACTATATTCAGGAAAACCCTCTATGTACAAAAGGCAGACAATGAATATGTTGAGATAGAGGTACACCTTGCCATATCGTTTGGTGGTAATGTATCCAGTGAATACAATCAGTACCAAAACAAAAATAAACGGACTGTTTATCCCCCCACTGTAGAGCGTGATCAAAGTTCCACTTATAAAACCGGTGATCAAGGTGATGTTGCGTGTGGTGGTTGAACTATTGTGCCATTTAAAGGCTATCGTGTTTAGCAGGTTTGCCGCACCAAAGCCTAAAAAGGCATAAGGGAGTACCTTGATGATATTAAGCATATAAAGACAGAGTAGCCCAAGAATAATGGTGAATATTGAGGAAAAATAATTTATCCCCAATGTTAGGTTGGCTTTGTCATTTAGGCGATATCCATCTTGAACGGACATTTTCATGATGTGAAATTTTGGCTCATTAATAGAGAATCACACGTTTATATTGAAAGGTAATTCCTTATAATCCAGTTTACTGTAAATCTAAATATGTTTTACAATTAAATCAATATCAATTCATGAAATATGGATGTTTTATTCGATTTTTTGTTATAAAATTGAAATAGTGGCCTTTCAATTGGTATAATGCCTGTTGGTTACGTTGTTTTGAAATGCGTTGTTCTGTTATTCTGGCCAGTTGATGTATTTGATGGGATATTCCAATGACAAGGTTCGACCATATTGAAAAAAGAAATCCATCCCTTCTGTACTTAAAGTCGAAGGGACGGATTTTTCCAAGTATATGTTTTTTTGGAACAGTATGGATCAGTCCTTGGTCAAGACCCAATCACCACTATGGATCAAAGGTTCTGCATGTTTGTATTTTACGGTCTTGCTCTCACCGGACATCACATTTTTAATGGTAACACGGTCGTTACGTCCTATTTTGGGGTGGTCGCGAACAATGGTCTCCGTTACCTGTGGTCTTTGCCCGGCAGCCCTGTTTTTGGTGGCTAGCTCATCACTATTGGGGATTTCCTCTTTGCTGGTCCGCAGTTTTTCCGAAGGTTTTCTTACGTTTCCTGCATTTTGGATCTCATTCGGGTTCTCAGTGGGCAATTCCCCTTTGAACAGGAACAATACCACTTCTTTGTTGACCTTTTCGATCATACTCTTGAAAAGTTCGAATGCTTCGAATTTATAGATCAACAAGGGGTCTTTTTGTTCGTGGACAGCCAATTGTACCGATTGTTTCAATTCATCCATCTTACGTAAATGGGTTTTCCAGGCATCATCTATTATGGCAAGTGTAATGTTCTTTTCAAAATCGGTCACCAATTGCCTGCCATTGGTTTCGTAGGCGTCCTTAAGGTTGGTCACTACGTTCAGACTCTTGATCCCATCAGTGAACGGTACCACGATTCGTTCGAACTTGTTCGAATTGTCCTCATAGACCTTCTTGATAACGGGGAATGCTGTTTCCGCATTCCGTTTCATCTTGTCTTGGTAATATTCATAGGCGGATCTGTAGATGGTGTTCGCTAGTTCAGGAATGGTTGTTTTTCCGAAATCAGCCTCGTTTATCGGCGAGGTGATCGAGAAGAATTTAATCAATTCAAATTCAAAATTCCTGTAATCCATGGCGTCCTTATTGGTCTCTGCGATGACTTCACAGGTGTCGTAGACCATATTGGCTATATCGACCTTGAGCCTTTCACCTTGCAGGGCATGTCGTCTTCTTTTGTATACGACCTCACGCTGGGCGTTCATTACATCATCATACTCCAACAATCGCTTACGAACACCAAAGTTGTTTTCCTCTACTTTTTTCTGGGCCCGTTCAATTGATTTTGTCATCATGGAGTGTTGTATGACCTCTCCGTCTTCCAAGCCCATCTTGTCCATCATCTTCGCTACCCGGTCAGATCCGAACAAACGCATAAGGTTATCTTCCAAGGAGACATAGAATTGCGAGCTTCCTGGGTCGCCTTGTCGTCCCGATCGACCTCTTAACTGCCTATCTACACGCCTTGAATCATGGCGTTCCGTACCAATAATGGCCAGACCACCAGCTTTTTTCACTTCTTCGGCCAATTTGATGTCGGTACCACGACCTGCCATGTTGGTCGCTATGGTAACCACTCCCGGGTTACCTGCCTCTGCAACCACATCGGCTTCTTTTTTATGCAATTTGGCATTCAGGACATTATGGGGTACTTTTCGAATGTTCAACATTCTCGACAGTAATTCTGAAATTTCGACCGAGGTCGTACCGATCAATACAGGCCTTCCAGATTGGGACAATTTGGTCACTTCCTCGATAATGGCATTATATTTTTCACGCTTGGTCTTATAGATCAGGTCATTTCGATCATCTCTCAAAATAGGGCGGTTTGTGGGAATCTCCATTACGTCCAACTTGTAGATTTCCCAAAATTCCCCAGCTTCTGTAATCGCCGTACCTGTCATACCGGACAGCTTTTTGTACATCCTAAAATAATTCTGTAGGGTAACCGTGGCGAAGGTCTGGGTAAGTGCCTCGATCTTTACATTTTCCTTAGCTTCAATAGCTTGGTGTAATCCGTCGGAATAGCGGCGCCCGTCCATGATACGGCCTGTTTGTTCATCAACGATCAAAACCTTGTTGTCGATGACGACATATTCCACATCTTTCTCAAAAAGGGTATAGGCCTTTAATAATTGACTCATGGTATGTATTCGTTCACTTTTTACCGTGAAGTCCTTAAAGAGCTCCTCCTTGAGTTCGGTTTCTTTTTCAATATCAAGGCCCTGGCTTTCGATCTTGGCTATTTCCCCCCCAATGTCCGGCATTATGAAGAAGTCCCTATCCTGTTCCCCAGAGATATAGTCCACACCTTTATCGGTCAATTCAATTTGATTGTTCTTTTCATCGATGACAAATAGGAGGTCCTCGTCGACCTTGGGCATTTCCCTATTGTTATCCTGCATGTAGAAGTTCTCTGTTTTTTGCAACAATTGTTTGATGCCCTCTTCACTTAAGTATTTGATCAAGGCCTTGTTTTTAGGCAATCCCCTAAAGACCCTTAACAGTAGGAATCCACCTTCCTTGGTGTCGCCGGCAGCAATTGCTTTTTTGGCCTCGGCCAATACCCCGGTCAAATGTTGCCTTTGTCTTTGGACAATATCATTGACTTTGGGTTTGAGTTCGTTGAATTCATGACGGTCTCCTTCGGGGACAGGCCCGGAGATGATCAAAGGGGTACGCGCGTCATCAACCAGGACGGAATCGACCTCATCGACAATGGCATAATGATGCGGTCTTTGTACCAGGTCCATAGGGGTGTGTGCCATATTGTCCCGTAGGTAATCAAAACCAAATTCGTTATTGGTGCCATAGGTAATGTCGGCGTTATAGGCTGCCCTACGTCCTTCGGAATTGGGTTTGTGATGGTCTATACAATCCACGGAGAGTCCATGGAACTCAAATATAGGGGCCATCCAGGCGCTATCCCTTTTTGCCAGATAATCGTTTACCGTTACCAAATGGGTGCCATGGCCGGAAAGTGCGTTCAAATACATGGGTAGGGTAGCGACCAAGGTCTTACCTTCACCTGTTTGCATTTCCGCTATCTTTCCTTGGTGTAGGGCGATACCACCGATCAGCTGCACATCGTAGTGTACCATGTCCCATGTAACTGCTTTTCCGGCAGCATCCCATGAGTTTTTCCATATGGCCTTGTCATCGTCCAGGGAAACATAATCCTTGCTTCCGGATAATTTTCTGTCAAATTCCGTTGCGGTGACCTCAAGTGTTTCATTGGCCATGAATCTTTTGGCTGTTTCCTTGACTACGGCAAAGGCCTCTGGTAGAATATCGTTAAGGGTGCTTTCCGAGATTTTATAGGCCTCTTCCTTGAGCCTGTCTATTTCTGTGTAGATATCCTCGTTCTTGTCGATATCGGTGGAGTTGCGCGCCTGCTCTGTCAATTCGGCGATCTTATTGTCCAATTCTTGGCGATTGGCCCTTATTGTCGCCTTGAATTCGGCGGTTTTCGCTCTGAGTTCATCAAGGCTCAGACCTTCCAATATCGATTCGAATGATTTTATCTGTTTAAGGATGGGTTGTAGTTCCTTAACATCTTTCTTTGATTTGTCTCCTACAAATGCTTTCAGTACTGAATTTATAAAACTCATAATCTCTTACTATTATATGATCGAAAGTTGCGGAAATCGATTGCTTTCAATTCTTTCAATGCTCTATTATGTCAAATACCCTCCTAATAAAGGGAACTTCAAGGATGGGGCAAAAGGTGTTCCGTTTTTTGATAGGTCAAAAGGAATACCCATGATACTGCCAAATTTACCGAGAAAAAGCCCAAGGTATTTTATTTAATTGCGAAGGTAACATTTTGAATGCTATTTTCTTCCTTTTTATCAGGGCAGTAATCATAAAAAAAAAAGCCTCCGGAGAGACTTTTTTACATACTTGTTTTTATTTAATATTCATCCTCATTCCAGAGGTAGTCCTCCTCTGTAGGGTAGTCTGGCCAAATTTCCTCAATGGACTCGTATATTTCACCACCTTCTTCCTCCATGGATTGTAAGTTTTCCACAACCTCCAAAGGTGCTCCGGTCCGAATCGAATAATCGATTAGCTCATCTTTGGTCGCTGGCCAAGGTGCATCACTTAAATAAGATGCCAATTCTAAAGTCCAATACATTTTAGTAGTTTAATTTTTTGCAAAAATAATTTTTATCTTGAAATAGCCAAGGTATTTTATGGTTATTTGGTTATAATAGTTTGATAACGGAGAAAACCGGGATTTATTAGCTGTTTTTTTCAGGAATCCACTTGACTTCATCCGCCTTTAGGTCAACGGACAATTTTCGTGCCAAGACAAAAAGGAAATCCGAAAGTCGATTTATGTATGACATGACGTTTTCATCGAAAGGCTCTTTTTCGAATAGTTCCGTGGCCGATCTTTCGGCCCTGCGACAAACGGTACGGGCAATATGACAGTATGACACGGTTGTGTGGCCGCCTGGAAGTATGAAATGGGTCATTGGTGGCAAGGATCCATTCATGATATCCATCTTGTTCTCCAGTAGTTCGATGTCGGAGGTAGCTATCCTAGGGATATTCAATCTTTCCTTACCATTCTTAAGAGTCGCTTTTTTAGGGTCTGTGGCCAAAATGGCACCGACGGTAAAAAGTTTTTGTTGGATCAGGGCAAGTAATCTTTTGGTATAGCTGTCCATTTCCTGGTCACGTATAAGGCCTATCCAAGCATTCAATTCATCAATAGTACCATAACTATCGATCCTAATGTGCTTTTTTGATACCCTGGTGCCTCCGAACAGTGCTGTAGTGCCCTTGTCACCGGTCTTGGTGTATATCTTCATATATTATTTATTATTCTGTTGTTCCTAGGTTTTGTTTTTGTTTTTTTTGTCATCACGGTGATACCCGTCCATGAATTTTTTGGATTTTCTTTCTTTGGATTTATTCCTGTTGATAATCAAAAAAAACAAATATATGACTACAAGTATGCCTAGAACTGAATAGATAGTGGAATATTCCATAATTTAATATATTGGTTCCCATTTTTTCGGGAATACTATTTTTAATGAATCCTGCGGGGATTGGTATCGCAAGATTCCTTTTGACTAAAGTTACGGGTTTATATCCTAACTTTAAAATGTTCTTTTGCCTGTTCCTTTCTGAAAAATAGGGCGCCACAGTAAAATAGGTCGACCGATACGGTCACCTTGGCGTGGTTCTTTAACGTTTCCCAAGTTTGTGTGCTTTCTTTATCGTAGTGGATGTTGTTGACCCACAGCATACTATCATTGTGGTAGATTCCTTCTTTTATAATGCTGGAGAACAATACGTTATTAGGCTCGTCCAAATAAATAATGTCCGCCGGTCGCTGGTCTGTTTCAATAAGTGGGAAAGATTCCTTTACCAGATCGATTATATGGTTCCCGTTTTTGGGGGTAAAAAAAGTCTTGGCCTTGAAATAGGCTATACCCTTGAACAAAGCCTTGATGTTCTTGTTGCCTTTGAACCTGGATTTTTTGTACAGACATTTTGTGACATAGGCATAAATGAAAGGTGAATGTATCCCGTGCTGGTTCGTTGAACCAAGGATGTATTTCAGGTAGTGGGTAAAACGGTACAACATGTGGCAAAAGATGTTTTTTAATTTCCCTCCATCATGGCTGAAAGTTCAAACCAACGCTCGGTTTTTGTTTCGATGGCTTCGGAAACCTCCTTTAATTCTATTGAAAGTTCATCGATTTTCTTGCCGGAAAGATCACCCTCGGCAAATTTGTTCTGTAATTCCTTTTTCCTTTTTTCCAGTTGTTGTATGCTTTTTTCCAGTGATTTATATTCCTTTTGTTCTATGTAGGAAAGTTTTGCCCCACTGTTTTCCTCTTTCCAGGAGGCCTTGGTCGCACTGTTTTCATTGGTCTTGCCCTTTCTGGATCTGCTCTCCGTCAATTGGCTGTCCTCATACGCCCTATAATCGGAATAGTTGCCGGGAAAATCCTCTATAACGGCATTGCCCCTGAAAACAAAAAGGTGGTCTACGATCTTATCCATAAAGTAACGGTCATGGGATACGACCATAAGGCATCCGGGGAAATCCAACAGAAAACCTTCCAATACGTTCAGGGTCATGATGTCAAGGTCATTGGTGGGCTCGTCCAAAATCAGGAAATTCGGATTTTGGATGAGTACAGTGCATAGGTAAAGGCGTTTGCGTTCACCTCCACTTAATTTCTCGACAAAATCATATTGTTTTTTTCTGTCGAACAGAAAGCGCTCAAGCAATTGTTGCGCGGATATCTGTTTCCCTTTCTTAAGGGGGATATAGTCCCCGAACTCCCGAATGACGTCGATGACTTTCTGGCTCTTTTTAACGGTAATGCCTTTTTGGGTATAGTACCCTATCTTGATTGTCTCACCAATGACGACCTTGCCCGAGTCAGGTTGGTCCAAACCGGATAGAATATTCAGGAAAGTTGATTTTCCTGTGCCGTTTTTACCAATGATACCAATGCGTTCCCCTTTGGTAAAAGTATAATCGAACTGGTCCAGAATGGGTTTTCCCGGATAGGTCTTGGATAGTTTGTGCAGTTCAAGGATCTTGCTGCCAATGCGTTCCATGTTCATTTCGAGTTGCACCTCATGTTCTATACGGCGTTGGTGTGCCTTCTCTTTGATGGCCTTGAAATCATCGATCCTTGATTTTGATTTGGTGGTCCTGGCCTTGGGTTGCCGCCTCATCCATGTCAGTTCTTTTTTGAAGAGCAATTTGGATTTATGTTGTTCAACGGCTTCCTGCTCCGATCGGGCTTCCTTTTTTTCTAGATAATAGGAGTAATTACCCTTGTAAGGATATAATCTACCACCATCCAATTCAATGATCTCGTTACATACCCGCTCTAGGAAATATCGGTCGTGGGTAACCATGAACAAGGTTATGTTCTCCTTTGAGAAATATTGTTCGAGCCATTCGATCATTTCCAGGTCCAAATGGTTGGTAGGTTCATCAAGGATCAACAGGTCAGGTCTATTGATAAGGGCATTGGCCAAGGCCAACCGTTTTTTTTGCCCACCCGATAGGAGCCCTACCTTGGCATGCATGTCCTCTAATTTCAGTTTGAAGAGAATCTGCTTGTATTGGGTCTCGAAATCCCATGCATCATGGCGGTCCATCCCTTCAAATGCTTCTTGGTATGCCTCCTCGTCCCCTGGATCTTCCAAAGCCTTTTCGTACGCAAGGATTATTTTAAGTATTTCATTGTCAGAGGCAAAGATAGTCTCTTCGACCGTTAGGTCGGGATTGAGTTCGGGTTCCTGCTCCAAGAAGGATACCCGCACCCCTTTTCGGTAATTCACCAGCCCGATATCGGGAACGTCCTTTCCGGAAAGAATATTGAGTATTGAGGTTTTCCCATCACCATTCTTGGCGATCAAGGCGATCTTTTGATCCTTGTTGACCCCAAAGGAAAGGTCTTCAAAAAGGACCAGTTCACCATAGGATTTCGCTATGTTTTCAACGGAAAGTAGGTTCATGCTCGGGAATGGTTTTTTTTTGTCTGCGATCAAGGGAATATAAAAAGGAATACCGGATGCCTAACGCCAATAGGATAGGGATAAGCACTGGGGAAAATAGTTGCACCTTCATTGCCCATAATAGGATAAGCAAGAATAGCATCAAGATTAGAAATAGTATGTATATGGTGGTCCATGCTGGGAGTGCTTTTTTTCGCCCGACCAAAAAGGCAAGAACCAAATTGAATGGAAAGGCCCAAAGGATATTGAGGTTATTGGCTGTAGCCGTGTGCTCGGTTAAAAACCACAGAAAGAAAATAAGTGTCCCGACAAGCCCTGTTACGAGGAAAATGGCAAGATCCAACCCTTTGGCCCTTCTGTTGTCTTTGTTGTCCCTATAGGTTAGGATGAAAATCACGATCATTGACAACAACGACCAAAAGAGGGGGGTAAGTAAAAAATTATTTTTGTGCCCTGTGGTTTTGGGCTGGTATACAGAAACCTCATTGGACACCAAAGGTCTGCCCCTTAGTCTGGCATAGTTCAACTGTCGCATATTATACTGGGGAAGGAACATATGTTCTTTTGGCGACGCCAGATCATCAATAACGGATCCAAGTGCCAGGTCTATACCAAGACAAGACCACGAATTAACAGGTATATTCTGATGTATGAGCTCACGATGTGTATATTGTTTCCCAAGATAATTTTTATTGAACACTAGATTATCGCCGTAAACCGAATCGAGGACATCCCAGATCTTGGTGGCGCAGTTGTTGTAAAAGAAATCGTAGGGGTAACCTCTGTTCTTGGGGAGGTAATTGTGCTCTAAAAACTGGAATAACCTATTTCTTTCGGTTTGGGAAAGCCGCAAGGTCTGTTCCTTTACCCAGCGCTTATCGTATTTGTATTCACGTATAAAATTAGCGTATTGCTGACGTGCCAACATATAATCCAATTTCCCTTTAGCGAATTTCACATAAAAGTTATCTGAATAAAAGTTGAAGACCCCATAGTTGTATACAACATCCATCCCGATGGCAGGGTCTTTTATGCGGAAAGCACTGTGCCCGAAGGTGGAATATAACTGTCCGCCGGGCCCACAGGTCAAAACACTTATTTTTGATAATGGGGATAATTCCGGAACTTGGGAATACCCTGTGATCGTAGTCAATAATAAAAGGGATATGGCCAACCTTCTTAACGGCATAATATTTCGATAGGGATTTTATAATCACAAATATCCGAATAAATTGTTTAGAAGGCAGTTTTATCTTAGGGGTTCTTGACCGTAAGGTTTGTTTTGGCCCAAAAGTATACGATAAGATCTATGATAGGCTGTTGTTGGCAATGGATTCGGAGCCTCTTTATGTAGATAGGGAATAGTGTTGGGTCGTTTCTACTTTGGTGTATGCGATCATGGGTAGAGGGTTGGTATTCCTGTAAATGTCTTATTTTTACATAAACAAGTCGCCATGAAACGCCATATTCCCAATCTCATCACATTAATGAATGTCTTCTGTGGCTGTGTGGCCACGGTATTTGCCGTACTGAACCAGTTGGAACTTGCTGCTTTTTTTGTTTTCCTAGGGATCATCCTCGATTTTTTTGATGGAATGGCAGCTAGGATCTTGAATGTGAAAAGTAAGCTGGGACTGGAGTTGGATTCCTTGGCCGATATGGTTACCAGTGGTCTTGTGCCAGGTATTGTCATGTTCCAATTATTGGCCATGTCAATGAATGGTGGGTGGAATGCGAACCTGTCTTCCGAGGCGGCCCATGATACTTTTTGGGTTGGGCTCAAAGTTGCCCCTTTGCCCTTTTTGGGTTTTTTGATCACTTTGGCATCGGCATATCGATTGGCGAAATTCAATATCGATGAAAACCAGACCAGTTCCTTCATCGGTCTGCCCACACCTGCCAATGCGTTGCTGGTCCTATCCCTTCCCTTGATCTTGTTGTACCAGAACAACGATATATTGAATAGTATTATCCTTAATCAATGGTTTTTGATCGGAATCACGATTTTAAGTGCGTATTTACTGAATTCGAAATTGGAACTTTTCGCCCTGAAGTTCAAGAATTGGAATTTCAAGGATAATTCACAGCGTTATATATTCCTTATTGTGGGCTTGGTACTCTTGCTGACCATGAAGTACTTGGCCCTACCTGCGATTATTGTTTTTTATATCTTGAGTTCTGTGGTCGGGAATGTATCCAAAAAGGCTTAGCGGCCTTAAAAATTCAGTTTCTTTTTACGTAGTTCGAAATTTTGGCCTAGATATACCTTTCGGACCATTTCGTCCGCAGCAAGATCTTCGGGCACTCCGGATTTTAGGATACCACCTTCGAACATTAAATAAGAACGTTCGGTAATGGCCAAGGTTTCCTGGACATTGTGGTCGGTAATGAGGATACCGATGTTCTTATCCTTCAAATGGGCGACGATACGCTGAATATCCTCGACCGCTACGGGGTCTACCCCGGCAAAAGGTTCATCGAGTAATATGAATCTTGGGTCCGTGGCCAGTGCCCTTGCGATTTCGGTCCTACGACGTTCCCCCCCGGAAAGTAAATCACCCCTGTTTTTTCGGATATGTCCAAGCCCGAATTCCTCTATGAGCGATTCCATCTTCATAAGCTGCTCTTTCTTACTGAGCTTGGTCAACTGTAGTACACTTAGGATATTCTTTTCGATACTTAATTTCCGGAATACCGAAGCCTCTTGGGCCAAGTACCCAATACCATTTTGGGCACGTTTGTACATAGGGAAATTGGTGATTTCCATATCATCCAGGTAGATTTTCCCCGCATTTGGTTTTATAAGGCCTACGATCATGTAGAAAGATGTGGTTTTCCCTGCTCCATTAGGTCCTAAAAGACCAACGATTTCCCCTTGGTTCACTTCCAGGGAAATTCCTTTTACCACTTGTCGGCCCCTGTAGGCCTTCATAATATTTTCCGCTCTAAGCTTCATAAATGGATTCGAATAAAATCAAATATACCCCAAATCTAGGTCTAAATACTGGGTGTTGGTTTATTGTTCACGGTATTTTAACCTTTTTTGTTTTTCTTGGCGGCCAATTTGGCCTCTTTTTTCGCATCTGCCCTCATCACCATTTTGGAAATATAGATACTGACCTGGTACAATATAAGTACGGGCACGGCTACGATAATCTGACTGGCTACATCTGGAGGTGTAATTACCGCGGATACGATCAGTACGATGACCAAGGCTATTTTTCGGTATTTTCTCATGATCTCGGGGGTCACCAACCCTATCTTGGTCAAAAAGTATATAAGTATGGGCAATTCGAACAGGATTCCACAAGCGATGACCGAGGAACGTACAGTGGCGATATATGATCCTATATCGAACTCGTTAAGCACCAATTCACTTACTTGGTAAGTGCCTAGGAAGTTGATTGAAAGTGGGGCAACCACGTAATAACCGAACAATACGCCCAGAAAGAACAAAGATGAGGCGATAAGGATAAAGCCACGGGAATTCTTACGCTCCTTTTCATAGAGTCCGGGACTAATGAATTTCCAAAGTTCATAGAGGACATAGGGGAACCCTACGATAAACCCGGCCCAAACAGAGGTCCATATATGGGCGGAAAATTGCCCGGCCATTAATCGGCTCTGTATCGTGAAAGGTAATTTGTCGGCACAAAAGGCAGAATCTATACCAAAGAACGTTGCAATGTCACAAAAGAAACGATAGGTCGGGAAGTCCATTTTTGATGGTCCGAAAATAACCGTGTCGAAAATGAAGCCCCTCATCACAAAAGCAATGGTCCCAATAATAACAACTGCGAATGTTGAGCGTATCAAATGCCATCTTAATTCCTCAAGATGGTCGAGGAAAGACATTTCGTCCGGACTTTTTCTCTCTCTTTTAGTCATTATATTATGCCCTCGTTTATTAGGTTGTGTAAATGTACCACGCCTTTATATGCCCCGTCCTTTACGGCCAACAATTGTGAGATTTCGTTTTCCTGCATACGTTCAAGGGCTGTAATGGCAAGTTTGTCCGTTTCAATGGTCTTCGGGTTGACACTCATGATATCCTCTACTTTTAGTCTATTTATGTCTTCATATTTGTTCAACATTCTACGAATATCCCCATCAGTGACAATACCCACAAGTTTCCCGTCGTTTATTACTGCCGAGACCCCCAACATTTTTTCCGAGATCTCGACGATGACCTCACGGACATTGGTGCCCACACCGACCTGGGGTTTCATATTGGTTTGGACAATATCGCTCACGGTGAGGTATAATCGTTTGCCCAAGGAACCGCCAGGGTGGTATTTGGCAAAATCCTTACTGCTGAACCCTTTCAGTTCCAACAGGCAGATGGCAAGGGCATCCCCCATGACCAATTGTGCCGTTGTGCTGGTCGTGGGAGCCAGATTATTGGGGCAGGCTTCTTTTTCAACATAAGTGTTCAATACATGATCGGCATGTTGTGCCAAGAAAGATTCTGCGTTGCCTGTCATCCCTATTAAAATATTTTCACCCCTTTTGATCAAGGGCACCAGCATTTTGATCTCAGGCGTATTCCCGCTTTTCGAGATACAGATGACAATGTCATTGTCCTGTATGGTTCCTAGGTCACCATGTATTGCATCTGCGGCATGCATAAAGACCGAAGGTGTTCCGGTGGAGTTCAAAGTAGCCACTATTTTAGTGGCGATGATGGCACTTTTCCCTATGCCGGAGATAACGACCCTGCCCTTGGAATTTAGGATGCTGTTGATCGCAAGTGCAAAATCCCCATCCAATAGATGTGCCAGATTCCCAATGGCCGCACTTTCGGTTTCAATGGTTTTTTTGGCAATTTTAAATATTGTTTTAGAATTGTTCAATGTATATTTGAAGTTAAGGATTGTTGTCCTAAAAAAGAATGTGTTATATTTAGGTTTACAAAACTACATAAACTTAATTTTATAAAACAGTTAAGTTTTAAAAGGATGTCAAGATGGGATTTGTTTTATGGAACAAAACGCCTTGACTTAAATAAGAATTTAGTAGATGGCCTATAGGCATTGAATCAAGAAATTAGATGGTGAAAGAAGCAATGGGGCAAAATGGATATGATATACATGCCTCGTTAAAAAAATATTTTGGGTTTTCCCGGTTTAAGGGATTGCAAGAGTCTGTGATCAACAATATTATTGAGGGTAACAACACTTTCGTGATCATGCCGACAGGTGGTGGCAAGTCATTGTGTTACCAGTTGCCGGCCTTAATGCAGGAAGGCACTGCGATTATCGTGTCCCCATTGATTGCATTGATGAAGAACCAGGTTGATGCCATAAGGGGTATATCCGATAATCGTGGCGTGGCCCATGTGCTGAACTCTTCATTGAACAAGACCGAGGTCAAGCAGGTTAAGAGCGATATTACGGAAGGGGTGACGAAGTTGTTGTATGTCGCCCCGGAATCACTTACGAAAGAGGAATATATAGATTTCCTTAGAATGGTAAAGGTTTCCTTTGTCGCTGTTGATGAGGCACACTGTATCTCTGAATGGGGTCATGATTTTAGACCTGAATACAGGAATTTGAGGACTATTGTAAGTAGGCTTGGTGATAACATCCCGATTATTGGCCTAACGGCTACGGCGACACCCAAAGTCCAGGAAGATATTATAAAAAATCTGGGGATAACCGATGCCAAGGTTTTTAAGGCATCATTCAACAGGCCCAATTTGTTTTATGAAGTACGCCCCAAAACGGCAAATGTCGATGCGGATATTATCCGATATGTAAAGCAGAATGCAGGCAAGTCGGGTATTATCTATTGTTTGAGCAGAAAACGGGTCGAGGAATTGGCACAGGTCCTACAGGTGAACGGGGTCAGTGCCGTTCCCTACCATGCTGGTTTCGATGCCAAGACGCGCTCAAAGTACCAGGATATGTTCCTTATGGAAGATGTGGATGTTGTGGTTGCCACCATTGCATTTGGTATGGGGATAGACAAGCCCGATGTCCGTTTCGTCATCCATCATGATATCCCAAAGAGTATAGAGAGTTATTATCAGGAAACAGGCCGTGCCGGTAGGGATGGTGGCGAAGGCCATTGTTTGGCATTTTATTCCTATAGGGATATTGAGAAATTGGAAAAGTTCATGTCCGGCAAGCCCGTTGCGGAACAAGAGATAGGGAACGCTTTGTTGCAAGAGGTCGTCGCCTATGCGGAAACCTCTATATCCCGTAGGAAATTCATGCTCCATTATTTTGGGGAGGAATTTGATGAGGTTAATGGGGATGGTGCCGATATGGATGATAATGCCCGTAACCCAAAAGAGAAACAAGAAGCAGGCCACCATGTCCTTAAAGTATTGCGTACCATCGAGGAGACCAATGAAAAATTCAAATCAAAGGAAATCGTAAAGACCATTACGGGGCAGGTAAACGCATTGATCTCTTCCCACAAGGCCAATGAGAAATCGGTATTTGGTATTGGGGCCGATCAGAGTGGGAACCATTGGATGGCCTTGATCCGCCAAATGTTGGTTGCCGGCCTAATAAAAAAGGAAATTGAACTGTACGGTACCCTGCACCTTACGGAAAAAGGAAAGCAATTTTTGGTCGAGCCAACATCGTTTATGATGACCAAGGACCATGAATACAGTAAGGAAAGGGACGAAGCCATTGTAAGTGCTTCGAAAGGTGGAGGGGTTGCCGATGGGAAACTTTTGAAAATCTTGAAATCCTTGAGGAAAAAGCAGGCTGATAAATTGAACGTACCTCCCTTTGTGGTCTTCCAAGACCCTTCGTTACAGGATATGGCATTGAAATACCCGATTTCAATGGGGGAAATGCTGAATATCTATGGGGTAGGGGAAGGTAAGGCCAGGAAATATGGAAAACCTTTTATTGCCGCGATTGCCGATTATGTTGAGGAGAATGATATTTTACGACCGGATGATATGGTCGTTAAAAGTACGGGGGCAAATTCAGGATTGAAACTATACATAATCCAGAATGTGGATAGGAAACTAAGTTTGGAGGATATTGCTTCTGCCAAGGGTATTGGGATTCCCGAACTGATCAAGGCAATGGAACAGATCGTTTATAGTGGCACAAAATTGAATATTGCGTATTATATCGATGACATTTTGGATGAGGACCAACAAGAGGAAATCCATGATTATTTCTTGGAGGCCGAAAGTGACAATTTGGAAAAGGCCATGCAGGAATTCAATGGTGAATATGAGGAAGAAGATCTTCGTTTATATCGGTTGAAGTTCATTAGCGAGGTGGCCAACTAAAGATAGGGTTTCGCAAAGTACATAAGAAAAACAACGCCTTGAATGATGTTTCCAAGGCGTTGTTTGTTCTATTGTACCTTTAAAAAGTGTTGACCGCCCTACTTCGATTTTCTAAGTTGCCGTTGTATTTTCTTTATGGCGGACTCGATTGATTTTTCAGGTTCTATAATGTTGTATTCTCCCCAGAAACCGGAATCGGCAAACCCGATAGCCTCATCGCCCAAAATAATCGATGTCTTGACTCTGTCCCTTGCCCTGGGCATTTCGTTGGTTAGGTTCTTTTCCCAATCGGTGACAGCCATTTCACAGGATAGACTATAGACCGAATTGAAGAGTTTTTTGTCCCAATCGATTTTAAATTCCAAAAGCACATTACTGTAACCGTAGTACCATTTGCCATCTTTTTCACGATAGTCCACACGATAGTCCACCTTGTTGGGCCAGACCTTGGCATTGACAGGTTTTTTACGGACAAACAATTTAGCTGCCTCATATTTGTTGGTGATGTTCAAGGAATAAATGGCCTTGGTCAATACCTTGCGTTCCGCATCGATATAAAGTTTACCTGTATATAACTGTTCCTTGACCCCTGGTTTTTGGATGAAATCGATTATATAAATCTGCCGATGGTCAATACGGGTAGATCGTTCGAAATTAAAATGATACTTGTCCAGGGATCTTTCATGGAAAACATATTCGGGGTACTTCATAATATCCACATAAAGTGTGTTGTACGGCCCGCCTTGTAATTTAAGGGCAACGGTGTCAAGTTTACTGTAATCCGTACTTTTACGGGCCTTATAGATCTTAACCCCGTCTTTCTTGTTTGAATTGTATGGGGTTTTATAAATATTTACAACGGCTTCCGAAAGGGAAACGTTTTTCTTTCTTCTTTTTATGGTTTCCCGATAAAAGGCTGTCATTAGGGTGGGGTCATCAAAATAATTCCCACCTCTTCTTTTTAAGGTTTCCCGCACCAATTCCCCAGCATTCTTGGGAATGCTAAGACTAACCTCGCCCAAGGCTTCCACAAAAACATCCATATAGATCTTGTTGTTGTCTTCCTTGAATTGGGAAAGGGGGATCGATTTGTTTTTATACCCTAAAAAAGCAACTGTAACATTACCTTCCTTCACGGATGTGGGTACTTTTAAGGCAAATTCACCCTCTGTGTTCGAGATTGTACTGATATTCGTGCCTTCAACGGTAAGTGTGGCAAATACCAAGGGTTTTTTGGATCTTGCATCCATTATCCTACCTTTAAATTGCTTGTAGCCCATTTCCTGCCCTTCTTGGAAAAATGCGGATGCTTCGGATATGCCTGTTAGGCCAATAAGAAAAAAGCCAAGCAATATGGTGTTGAACATCTTTTGGGGCCTATATGGTCGTTTATGTCTCACGATAGATTGTTTTAATTGAATAGTTTTTTGGGATTTATACAAGTTAGTGATAATTAAGGATATAAGTTGTTAAAAAGCGGGTTTAACCCTTCGGCTTTCAAAATCATTGGTTTTAATTGGCCTTTTATATGCTTATGGGAATGGAACTTGTCTTATGTATTGAAAATGGTTTTTGCCAGAATACCCCGCATAGCTCATTGGTGTGCCGTTTGTGGATTTCTTGAAAGTCCTATCGCAGGGCGATAGCCAAAAAGGGTTTGATTCCCCGAGGCTTGAAAGTTTTTAGGAAGCATACTTCGTACCCTTGGGTCGAGGTTGTTGATCAATAGGAAGGGCTCTGTGTTATAATCAATAAAAGAGGGGCTGAAAATGCTTGTTTATAATCCATGGGGTATGATTATACGAAACCCTATGTTTTTCCATGGTGCCCCTTTTACAGGAAGATTCCTTTACGCCAAAAATGGTGTTCGGTATGTCAGGAAAGGTCTTCATGGGTCTTCGAAGAGGATGCGACCAATCTATTGATCTCGGATAATTCCTCCTTGGTCAGGTCCCTCCATGTACCAACAGGGATATCCAACTTTACGTTCATTATGCGAATGCGTTTCAGTTTTTTGACATTATACCCCAGATATTCGCACATTCGGCGTATCTGTCTATTGAGGCCTTGGGTCAGGATGATCTTAAATTGGTATTTGCCAAGACTTTCCACCTCACATTCACGTGTGACCGTATCTAGGATGGGGACGCCATTACGCATTTTTTCGAGAAATTCAGGGGTGATGGGTTTGTTTACGGTGACCAGATATTCCTTTTCATGGTGGTTGCGGGCACGAAGTATCTTATTTACGATATCGCCATCATTGGTCATGAATATGAGTCCCTCACTCGGTTTGTCCAGCCTGCCAATAGGAAAGATCCGAGATGGGTAGTTGATGAAATCCACGATATTGTCTTTTTCGGCCCTTGTGTCCGTGGTACAGACAATGCCTATTGGTTTGTTGAATGCGAGATAGACGGATTTCCCCTTTGGGCCTGAGATCAATTCCCCATCGACCCGAACTTCATCGCTGGGAATGATCTTTGTGCCCATTTCGGGAATTTCCCCGTTGATGGTGACCCTTCCCTGGTCGATTAGTTTGTCTGCCGCTCTTCGCGAGCAATGACCGACCTCACTTAAGTATTTGTTGATTCGGGTTTGTTTGGGTACCGACATTTGGCCATATCTTTTATAGGACAACAAATTTAGGGTTTTCCATAACAATAATAGAGGTTACTTTTTTGTCATCATTTTGAGGGTGAAGCCTCCCAGCACCAAAATGACGACACCCATTACGGCCCAGAGCCAATATTCGTTCTCGAACAAAGGGGCGACTTTGTCTTTCCGTTTTTTGGGGATTTGTACGGTTTTCCCCAAATTAACAGGGGTCAAGGAACTGGGGATGTTCTTGGAAGTGTATACCAGGTCGTAATTTGGAACACGGGCATTGTTGTTTCCATAGACCAAAAAATAATCCCTTTTGTCGTTAAACCGGGCTGTTATTCGATGGGTATAGCCTTTTGCCACCACATTTTTGATATTCAGGGGTTGGTTGTCATGGTCTTCAATAACCAGCCTTAATTTCTTTGCCAATACGGAATTGAACTTGAATTCGTTCTTTTCGATGGAGTTCAACGTGCCTTGTGTAAGGGTACGGTAATTATACTTCCAACCTTTTTCCGTAGCGATACTATCATGGGCATACTGAAGTTCAAATGAGCGATAGTAGTCAAAGGTATTGGCAATATCGAGACTTATGAAACTGATAGGTGCACGTTGGTCCAATGTTATCTGTAGAATGGATTGCTTTTTGTCCTTGTCTTGTGAGATGTCGAGATGGGCTACTTTCACCGTATTGTATTTGGCCCCGATATGTTCGTTCAAATGTATGTTCGCACTTTTGAGCTCTGGTAATATTTCACTTTTGAACGATATGCGGTAATAGCGATACTTCGCATTGGGAAAGTTCAAATGGGTAAAACGATAATCGGTCTGCCCGTTTTTGATAGACAGTATACGGGCATCCTTTAGAATCGTATACCAATCGGATTGCTCTTGACTGCCTTCCAACTTCACCTTCCAATCGAAGTTCCTATTCTTGAAATCCAATATGATCTCATTCAGGGCTTCCTTGGCCGGCACCTCAAAAGTATAGTAGTGGTTCTGTTTCTTGCTCGTGATATTGATTAATTCAAACCCGATTTCCTTTAGTTGGTGCTTCTCCTTTTCGATTCGCAATAAATAAGGGGATTCAACGGTATCTTTAGGGTTTATGCCATATATACGGATATCCGCAAGGTTGTCCGAGACCTTGGCAAGGACCGAAGGGGGTAGTTCGAGGGAATGCCATTGTTCCGAAATACCCAGGATTTTCCTTTTTGTGTCATAATCCCCCATTTGGGCAAAAGCAACTACGCTAAAAAGAAGGCTGGCCAATAAAAAGGCCTTAGTTCGTTTCATCATCTGATATTTTATTTTTATACTTATTGTAAAGGAACGAGATAATCAATAACAGTACCCCTAAGGAAACAAAAACAATGGTTTTTGATATGGTATTGAGCGATGCGATATCATAGAAAAATAATTTGACCAAGGTAACCCCGAACAGGATCATGGCTGCCAGGCGTAAAAATTTCTTGTTCTGCCTAATTCCCAGTATAACCAAGGCCAAGGCGTATATGCCCCATAGGATGCTTATGCCGAGCTTGTAACCTTGGTAGGACCCGGCCATGGACATCCAGTGGAGCAATTCACTGCTGGCGACCCAAAGAACCGTCATGTGGAGGATGACTTCGAAGGCTCTTGCAAAATCCACCCTCATGAAAGGTTGTCGTGTCAATTTACGTAGGACGACCAATAAAAGGGCTACGAACACAAAGCTTATATAGCGAATGATGATATTGGAGATCCCTGTATTGTAATATTCCGAAACGGACATATAACTTTCCCTTAATTCGCTCAGCTTGTACAGTCCTATGGTAAGGAATATAGACAAGGTAAATAGACCAGCGGTAAGAGAGACAATGCCCAAAACCCGGTTTTGTATTTTTTTGATGTTCACGAAACCCAATGCGGCCATGAACAAGAGGGAATAGTTGAGCAACCAGATATTGCCTTTATGGCGGATATCGGTATTGAACTTGAAGTATTCGTATTCATTGCCATTGGTTATCGCAACTTGGGAATTATAGTATAACGTATCCCAATAATACTGGATCTCTGAAAACAGGCTGGTGAAAAGCACGATCAACCAGATACTTGGAATCGCATAGGCCATTATTTTACGGATCGTGGTGTTCGTTGTATTTTCCTGGGGATATTTTACAGTACTATTTACCCAATTGATAAAGCCAAAGGCAATTAAGAACAATATGGAACTAAAGAAAGTGATATTGAGAATGGGTCGCATAGTGATATCCCCACTTCCCGAAGAGGGGTAGTTTATCGACCAATCCTGTAATAGGCTAAACAGGGCTAAAACCATCAATGGGTAAGAGAGGTACTCGTAGACCATAACATTCTTTTTACGGCCTATCCAGAATAACATGGCCGCTTCAAAGGCCCACAAAAGGGTGACCCAATTACCATCCAATTGGACGGGGATGGCAATGGTCAGGAATACCAGGACCAAACCGGAAACCAAATAGTATACATTACGGTCGGCCAGTTTCTTTTTGTGGATTATCAAGCTTATGATAAAGTGTAGGATGGCATTGCAGAGGGTAAAGACCCCCAAAAGTTGTGCCCCGGTATGGTCATCTGAAAGTAATCCATAACCGAACCCATAAAACATAAATGAATTGAGCAGTAGAAGTATGATATCCGAGTTTTCGAATTTCTTGGAGTACTTTAATTTATACGCTAAAAATGTAGCATAGAAAATAAGGAAGAAAACGGATAGGAACGTCAGGGCGGTTTTGTAATGTGCCCCATAATTATAGGAGGATCCTACCCAACCGGCAAATATAAGCCAAGTGATGACGAACGATGAGTAATAGAGGGGCTTCCAGTATCTTTTATAGGAAATGGCCAAAATGCCTATATTTATAATGGCCATATAGGAAAAAAGAATATGGGGGCTACCGGAATCATTGCTCAATAAAAATGGTACGGCATACGCACCGACAAGACCGACATGGGCGATAACCTGTTTGTTGTAATGCAATGCTGCCACGACTCCAAAGACCGTGAATAAAAGCATGAAGGAGAACGTCATGAGCTGTGGGAACAAGTCGTAAAAACTATAGGCGGCAAAGGTTATAAAGTATAGGATGGCCAAGGCCCCACTGACCAGTACGGCACTGTAGTTCTCATATTTCCCCTTCAGTTTTATGCCAAGCCCCAATAAAGACAGACCGGCAAGATAACCAAGGATGATTCGGGTCAACGGACTTATTAGATTGTTGTCTATAGAGTATTTCGCACCAATGGCAACACCTAGGACGGTAATCGCGATCCCTATTTTGTTGATGAGGTTCTCACCGATGAATTTCTCCCAATTCGATTTGGTCTTTGCCTTTTGGGTCAATTTGGTCTTGGGCCGTTCCGATAGGGGTCTGTTTTTTTGTGATTGTCCCACTGTAATAGGCTCGGGTGCTATTTCCTTTATAATCTCCTTTTTCGGAATCGTGGTGTTTGTCGGTTTTTCTTCTGCAATTTGTTTTGAAACGGTTTTTTCTGTTTCCGAAAAATCAACCCCCCTTTTTTTCAAGGCTTCGATTTCCTTGTGTAAGGCCATGAGTTCTTCCGCAAAACCTTCCTGTTTGCCAAGTAAGGCCTCTAATTTTTTGTTGAGTTCGTTTATAATGCGATTTTGACGATCTTGCATAGGGTAATGGTTTATGGGCTAAAATATGGCAAAAAGTCTGAATGTAGGTTTTTGGTTAATACTAAAACGTTGTAATAATGGATTTATTGGTGGGGATACTTCCTTGGGATACCCCCCCCCTTTGCAATAATGCCTTATTTTTTCTTTGAATGCAACCCATAATCGTAGACCTCCTTTCCCAATGCCGCTAAAAACGGAATGCCGATGGAGTCATACTCATAAACATTATCATTGAAAATACCGTTTTTATTGACTAGTATCGTAGCGGTCAGTAGAAATTCCACATTGTTCTTCGTGTCGTTAATGTAAGCACAATCGGTCAAGGTGCCATAGGCATGGCCAACTTTGTTTTGGATTTCCATATGATCGGGAATATCGGCCTTGCTGTCCCCGTACATAAAGAATTTCACATAACTATCGTAATATTCCTTCGGGTCATAGTTGGCCTCCTTGGGCAAGGTTTGCATCGCCTCTAGAAGAAAATCACGTTGTGTGTCGCTTAGGTCGAATCGTTCACTCTGGTCAAAACATTCCGGGAATACAATTCTTTTTAGAACATTGTGCTGTGCATTTATGGTGTAATAATTTTTTAGGCTAAAGTCGAAAGGTTCGTTCACGAGTACGTCATCCTCATCGTAATAGGCGTTGCCTTTTAAGATTCTGTTGATATCCAAGGGCGTGGCACTGGTGTTGGTCATATTGTCGAGCATGGCCGTGGTAGAGTCGTTCAGATATACCACTAGGGGTCTGGTGGTGATTTCATAGGCATCGTCGGAAGACAATCGGTGTGAAATCCGAACAGGTCCAATTCCTTTCTGTCCCAATTTTTCATTTATTTCATCCTGTCCTAAAAATTCAAATAGACGATTGTTCGCCGCATTGTCGCTGATTGTGAAAATTTTGATGATATCGGAGGTGAACGTGGTCTCCACGGTATCACCTTCCACATAAAATCTAGTGTTTCTATTGATGGAGTCTATGTGGTTCAGTTTTTCCAATGTCAAGATGGCGATAGGTAACTTTACTGTGCTGGCAGGGTAGAAATAGTTGGTGTCATTGACCTGGAAGTCGTGGTCCTCGAAAAGAACACTATCGGCCGTCCTTATTATTTTAGTGAACTTTATCTGCACTTCATAGGGCTCCAAACTGTCGACAACCCTTTTTATCTTAATGTTTTTGGAGGATAGGGCATAGTCCAGGGCATTAGCGTATTGGGGCGCTTTTTTGCAAGCGGTTGAAAAAACCACCAAGATCAGGAAGGAAAGTGTTTTTTGGGCCATTGGTTGTTCTTGGTGCAAATTATTCTTGGTACACTTCGGCCCGATGGGGTTTTAGGGCATCACGGACAGCGACCATATTTTTTCCTCTATGACCATAAAAGCCAAACTATGCATGTCATTGATGTGTTGGTGCCCGGTAATTTGTGGTTCAAGGTTTCCGATAAGTATATACTCCTTCAAGTGGATTTCATGATGTTCCGCGGTTTTTGCAGCTGCAGGGCCACGAAAGTCCCAAATAAGCTTGATTCTTCTGTTCATTGCTTTATTCCTTTATGATACGTCTAAATTAATCCTTTTTGGAGAGTTGCCCGACTTTTTAAGTTTTTCTGTTTGGAAATTGGATTATAGGTGATGGTCGTGGACGGGCCTTGTTCCCGTGGCCATCCGATAGTGCTGCACATTACGTGTCTCTTTTTGGCGGAATATGTTCGGGTTTGCGCAAATTGTGTTAATGAAAGCCTATATCACTTGTTTAACAGGTTGTAATTGTTATTTTTGTGGGATGTTTTTTAGATTGAAAAACACTTTTTCGGTTTGCTGTTATTGGTTGGTTTTAGGCCTGTTCGGCATGTCATGCAATTCGTTGCTGAAAGACGATTCCGATCGGGAGCCTATTGCAAGGGCTGGTGACCTGTATTTGTATAAGGATGATATAGCACCACTCTTTACGGAAAACATGAGTGAGGCGGATAGTATATCGTTTGTCACCGACTATATCAATAATTGGGCATCCAGACAGTTAATGCTTTCAAAGGCCAAGATCAATCTGTCAGAGGAAAAACTCGCGGAATTCGATGCCTTGGTAGAAACCTATAGGTCCGACCTGTATACCCGTGCCTATAAGGAGGCATTGGTACAACAAGGAAGTGATACGGTCATTGGCCAATCCCAATTGGAAAGCTTTTACGAAAGGGAAAAGGAGAATTTCAAACTCAAGGAAAAACTGATCAGCCTTAGATTCATTCATTTACCACCCCAATTCATGGATAAGGAAACGGTGGCCGATAAATTGAAAAGTTTCAGGGAAGCGGATATTGAATACTTGGATTCCATAGGGGTGCAATTCAAGAAGTTGAACTTCAATGATTCCATTTGGGTCAGTGCTTCCAGGGTGCGGGAGGAAATACCTCCCTTGACCCTTGAAAACCAGGATAGATACTTAAAAAAATCACAATTTTTTGAATTGCAGGATTCATTAGGGGTATATTTGGCAAAGATTACGGGAGTGTTGGATGTTAATGACATTGCTCCCTTACCCTATGTGGAACCATCAATTCGACAAGTGCTTCTCAATCGCAGGAAGTTGGACTATATTAGAAAATTGGAAACAGAGATAATAGATGAAGCTATTAAAGAAAAAGAATTCGAAGTCTATGCACAAGACAAATAAGACCACCCTTTTACTATCCTTATTGTTCATTGCAGGAAATGTTTTTTCCCAAGTGCCCGATGAAGTCCCGGATACGCAGATCGAGCCACCCTTGCCAGAGATCCAGGCGGACAAAGGTGTGGCCAAGGACACGGCCCCTGATTTCAAGAAAGTGAAATTGGACGGTATTGCGGCGGTTATCGGGGATTATGTGATTTTGGAATCCGATATTGAAAAGACCTTGATCGATCTTAAGAACCAAGGGGCCATGTCAGCGGATATAACCCGTTGTGGCCTGTTGGGTAAATTAATGGAAGATCGTTTGTATGCGCATCAGGCAGTTCAGGATAGTTTGCTTGTCTCCGATGATGAAGTGGGCCTGAACACCGAAAGGCAGATCCAGTCCTTTGTTGCCCAAATGGGTTCTATGGAAAAATTGCTGAAATTCTACAAAAAAGAGAGTGAGGCAAGCTTGAGGGAAGAGATGAACAAGATCAATAAGTTGCGGATGCTTTCCGAAAAAATGCAGAATAGTATTGTCTCTGAAATAGAGATAACCCCGGAAGAGGTTCGTCAGTTCTTTAATAAGATCCCTGAGGATGAACGTCCGGTTTTTGGTGCCGAATTGGAAATATCCCAGATCATAAAACAACCTAAGGCTACTGAGGCGGAAAAACAAAAGGTCATCGACAAGTTAAAGGCCATTAAGGCCGATGTTGAGGATAATGACGCCAAATTCAGTGTTAAGGCCATTCTGTACTCACAAGATCCAGGATCCAAATCGAAAGGTGGTTTTTATAGCATTACCAAGGATACCGGTTTCGACAAGACTTTTAAGGATGTCGCCTTCAGTCTTCAGGAAGGGGAGGTTTCCGATCCATTTGAGACCGTGTTCGGATTTCATTTGATCTATATTGAAAAAATCAGGGGACAAGAACTTGATTTACGCCATATACTTATAACACCTGAGATCTCAAAAGAATCGTTGAATGAGGCCAAGACCGAATTGGATAGTATACGTAAGCATATTATGGAGGGTAAATATACCTTTGCCGATGCCGCGCGTAATTTCTCGGATGAAAAAGAGACCAAATTTGACGGGGGGCTATTAAGAAACCCGATAACCTATGACTCAAGGTTCGAGTTGACCAAAATGGATCCGACCCTGTACAATCAAGTAAGGAGCCTAAAGGACAATGAGATATCATACCCTATCTTGGAGCAAGACCCACGGGGTGGTGGGCCAAAATACAAGATATTGAAAGTCACCAACAGATATGACGAACATGTGGCTGATTTTTCCAAGGATTATACAAGGATCCAACAGCTTGCCCTGACCGAAAAGCAGTACAATGCCATAAAAAAATGGATGGCCAAGCATATTGACGAAACCTATATTAGCGTTAATGGGGCCAATAAGGACTGTGATTTTGCTAATAACTGGGTAAAGGAATAGGTAGGATGTCAGACGTAGCGGCCATTAATAGACTAGTGCGGAAACATGCTGACCTAAAAAAGGAGATAGCAAAGGTTATTATTGGCCAGAATGATGTTGTCGACCTGATTCTATTATCTATTTATACGGGCGGGCACTCTTTGCTTATCGGTGTCCCGGGATTGGCCAAGACATTAATGGTGAATACCATTGCACAAACGCTGGGCCTCGATTTCAAAAGAATACAGTTTACTCCTGATTTAATGCCCAGCGATATTTTGGGAAGTGAGGTTCTGGACCAAAATCGTGAATTCAAATTTATTAAGGGACCTGTTTTTTCCAATATTATTTTAGCGGATGAAATAAATAGGACCCCACCAAAAACCCAGGCAGCCTTATTGGAAGCCATGCAGGAGAGGGCGGTGACCATAGCGGGCCATCAATATAGACTGGAGCTGCCATATTTTGTTTTGGCGACGCAGAACCCCATAGAGCAGGAAGGGACATATCCCCTTCCGGAAGCACAATTGGATCGCTTTATGTTCGCTATAGAGCTTAAATACCCATCAATAGAGGAAGAGATCGCCGTGGTGAAAGCCACAACTTCCGACGGGGCCATTAAGGTGAACGCCCTTTTCAGTGCAGTGGAAATATTGGAAGTACAACATTTGGTGCGTCGTATTCCGGTACCCGATAATGTGGTCGATTACGCGGTTTCCCTCGTGTGCAAAACAAGACCTGGTCTTGGGACTTCCCCTGATTTTATTGATCAGTACCTCGATTGGGGTGCTGGGCCCAGGGCCTCCCAGAATCTGGTTTTAGGGGCAAAGGCACACGCAGCTGTCCATGGGAAGTTTTCCCCGGATATCGAGGATGTGCAGGCTGTTGCCATGGGTATCCTTCGCCATAGGATCATCAAGAACTATAAGGCCGAGGCCGAAGGTATATCGGAAGAGGATATTATCAGGAGACTTTTTTGATATCGTATTCCCTTTAACTGAGGTCAAGATGAGTTCACTTTAAACAACTGAATATCTTTCAACGTTTTTCTGTTAAAACTGATATTATAGTTGGTAAATCACGTAAATCATGATAATCCTTAAATAAAAATGTTATTTGCGACATGGTTTTTCTTAATTTCGCTTAATAATCTAACCATAAACATTCAATAATAATGGCATTTGACATTGAAATGATCAAAAGTGTTTACACTAATATGGCCAAGCGTGTTGATGGGGCACGTGAAGTGGTCGGGAAACCACTTACCCTGTCTGAGAAAATCCTATATTCCCATTTATGGGACGGGGAGCCCTCCAAGGCTTTTAAACGGGGCAAGGATTATGTGGACTTTGCACCAGACCGTATTGCTTGCCAGGATGCGACAGCACAGATGGCCTTATTGCAGTTTATGCAGGCCGGAAAGCCAAAAGTAGCAGTTCCGACAACGGTACACTGTGATCATTTGATCCAAGCAAAAAGTGGGGCAGCTGTAGACTTGAAAGTTGCGAATAAGACAAGTGCCGAAGTATTTGATTTTTTGGAATCGGTTTCGAATAAATATGGAATCGGGTTTTGGAAACCAGGGGCAGGGATTATTCATCAAGTAGTCTTGGAAAACTATGCATTTCCAGGAGGAATGATGATCGGTACCGATTCGCATACCGTGAATGCAGGTGGATTGGGAATGGTGGCCATTGGTGTTGGTGGTGCCGATGCTGTTGATGTTATGGCCGGGATGGCATGGGAATTGAAGTTCCCGAGGTTGATCGGTGTTAAATTGACGGGGAATATTTCAGGATGGACATCCGCCAAGGATGTTATCTTAAAAGTAGCAGGTATCCTTACTGTTAAAGGGGGTACGGGAGCTATTATAGAATATTTTGGGGAAGGTGCGAAAAACCTTTCATGTACCGGTAAAGGTACCATTTGTAATATGGGTGCCGAGGTAGGTGCGACTACATCCACTTTTGGTTATGATGATTCCATGGAGCGTTATTTAAGGGCTACCGATAGAAATGATGTAGCTGACGCAGCCAATATGGTTAGGGAATATTTGACGGCTGATGATGAGGTTTATGCCAATCCAGGGCAATATTTTGATGAGCTTATCGAAATTGACCTGAACGGGTTGAGACCACACTTGAATGGTCCATTTACTCCGGATTTGGCTACGCCAGTTGGGAAATTGGGGGTAAAGGCAAAAGAAAATGGATGGCCGATCCAAGTAGATTGGGGATTGATCGGTTCTTGTACCAACTCTTCCTATGAGGATCTGTCCCGTGCAGCATCTATAGCGAAACAGGCCGTCACCAAAAAAATAAGACCAAAATCAGACTTTGGTATCAATCCAGGATCTGAACAAATAAGATATACCGCTGAACGGGATGGACTTCTTGAGACCTTCGAGAAATTAGGGGCAACCGTTTTCACCAATGCATGCGGGCCATGTATTGGGCAGTGGGATCGTAGTGACCTGAAAGGGGACGAGAAAAATACCATAGTCCATTCGTTTAACCGTAATTTTTCAAAAAGGGCCGACGGCAATCCAAACACACATGCATTCGTTGGTTCCCCGGAAATGGTAGCTGCCATCGCAATTTCAGGAAAACTGGATTTTGATCCTATGCACGATACCTTGATCAATGAGGATGGGGAAGAGGTTAAATTGGACGAACCAATGGGTATAGAACTCCCACCTTTGGGTTTTGCTGTTGAGGATGCTGGTTATTTAGAGCCCGATGAGGATGGTTCTGGTGTAGAGGTCAAGGTTAGCCCTACTTCGGAAAGGTTACAGTTGTTGAATCCTTTTGCGCCTATTTCCCCAGAGGAATTGCAAGGGGTTAAATTGCTTATCAAGGCCTTTGGCAAATGTACCACGGACCATATTTCCATGGCGGGGCCTTGGTTGCGTTTCCGTGGGCATTTGGACAATATCGCCAACAATACCTTGATCGGGGCCATCAATGCCTTCAATAAGAGGACGAACCTTGTAAAGAACCAATTGACTGGTGGATATGGAGGGGTGCCCGATACACAAAGGGCCTATAAGGCGGCTGGTATAAAATCCATTGTTGTAGGTGATCATAACTATGGAGAGGGCTCCTCTAGGGAACATGCCGCAATGCAACCAAGGCACTTGGGTGTTGCCGCGGTTTTGGTAAAATCATTCGCAAGGATCCATGAGACCAATCTTAAGAAACAGGGTATGTTGGGATTGACCTTCGCCAATGAAAGCGATTATGACAAGATCCAAGAAGATGATACATTCAACTTTATTGATATTGCTGATTTTGCAGTAGGTAAACCATTGACACTTGAGGTTGTACATGCCGACGGTTCTAAGGATACCATCATCGCAAACCATACCTATAATGAATCACAGATCGGTTGGTTCAAGGAAGGTTCGGCATTGAATGTTATCAAAAGGGAAAATGCTGTTTGATCAATAAACCAAGGTATATTTTAGTTTTGCGTAAACCCCCTTACAATGGCAATTAAAAGAAAAACAGTACTTGATATTTTACTTTTTGCTTTTGTCCTGTCTTTTTTTGTTACTCCTTTAGGGCATTTTTGTAAAATTTTTTTTAACCGTCTCTTTGCTTCCGCCCCTGACATTGTTGCTAAGACCTCAAGAAAGCAAATACCATCCTATAATTGGAGATTAAAGGATGCCAATTGGGATTTTTTCAACCTTGAAAGATCTAAGGGGAAAGTGGTTTTCATCAATTTTTGGGCCTCATGGCAGTTACCCTCGGAGGCCGAGCTCAAGGGGGTGCAAAAGTTATATGATGAATACCATGACCAGATGGATTTTTATATTATCACCAATGAGGAAAGACCGGCTGTAGAGGAATTCATGCGGCTTAAAAAATTCACGTTTCCCGTTATTTACCTGATAATCGGTGAGCCTGCCCCTTTCGATATCCTTGAACCACCGGGAACCTATATTATTGATAAGGATGGCTATATTGTTGTCAAGGAAAATGGTATTGCGGACTGGGATACGGATAGGGTTAGGGATTTGTTGAACGAATTGGTTAATTGAATCTCAAATGGGAACCAGAAAGGTAAAGTGGGTGAACATTGTCCTGGTAATCGGGATGGTCTTGTTTTTGTTTACCCCCGTGGGCCGTTATGTAAGTGTCTTTTCCAGTAGGTTGTTGGCTTCATGCAATGTAGTGGAAAAGAGCGAGTCACAAACGAATATCGATGATTATAATTGGCAACTGGTGAATACCGAGGGCGAGGATTTTAATCTTGAGGAAGCCCGCAATAAAATTGTTATAGTGAACTTCTGGGCCACGTGGTGCCCTCCTTGTATTGCCGAAATGCCCAGTCTACAAAAGTTGTATGGTGATTATAGGGATAAGATCGTATTTGTACTCGTTGCAAATGACAAGGCAGATAAGGTATCGGCTTTTATTGGGAGGAAAGGATATGACCTACCTGTTTATTTTTCCAAGACCGAAGCACCGACTTTACTTACGGCCGAGGTCTTGCCCACGACCTATGTTATCGATAGGCAAGGCAAGATCATAGTTGCCCATACAGGCGCAGCTGATTGGAATAGCGAAGAGGTCCGGAATGTCCTTGACGGATTGCTCCGGGAGTAGCCCGATTTTTTCGGAATATGTAAAGGGGTCAAATATAGGGAAGTCGTCAAAATCTAAAATCAGGTCTTGGTTAAAATAAAAAGCTTCCCTTTTTACAGGGAAGCCCAAAAGTGCCCACGACTGGAGTCGAACCAGCACGTCCTTGCGAACACTACCCCCTCAAGGTAGCGTGTCTACCAATTCCACCACGTGGGCATAAAATCGGTCTGCAAATATAGGAAGGAGCAGAAGAAGATAAAATTTATTGGCATTTTTATTTTCAGGCACAAGGACCCACAATTGTTTTTCACCATACGTACCCTTACTGATTATAGGATATGGGTAGTAAAGGCAAGGGGGGAATATGACCATGGTCATTTAATAAAAGCCATAATTGGACTACTTTTAGGAAGT
Organism: Maribacter sp.; assembly: GCA_002749285.1. GTDB lineage: Bacteria > Bacteroidota > Bacteroidia > Flavobacteriales > Flavobacteriaceae > Maribacter_A. The sequence continues at coordinate 52,038 of PDPR01000014.1, read as the reverse complement.
GTTCTTTAAGAATATGAAGGGGTATGCCTTATGTGTTGCGATTATACGGGGAGTTAAGACAGTTCTTCATAGAGGTGGGGGAGTTGTCTTATTTTGCCCTGCGGTACTTTAAGGAAGCATTGAAACCTCCTTGGGAGTTCAGGGAGTTGTTAAGGCAGTGCTACCATATGGGCAATAGATCTTTTGTTCTTGTTGGGGTAACTGGGTTTATTATAGGTTTGGTACTGACATTGCAGTCTAGGCCCACATTATTGGAATTCGGTGCTGTTTCATGGATGCCCAATATGGTTGGTATATCCATTGTTCGTGAGATAGGACCCGTCATTACGGCACTGATCTGTGCTGGTCGTATAGCTTCCGGTATCGGTGCTGAGCTGGGTTCAATGCGGGTGACCGAACAGATTGATGCCATGGAGGTTTCAGGAACCAACCCGTTTAAGTATTTAGTGGTTACACGGATAACCGCCACAACACTAATGCTTCCTTTACTGGTGATTTTCGGGGATACGATAGCCTTATATGGTTCGGCCTTTGTTGAGAACCTTAAGGGAGATGTTTCCTTCCAGCTGTATTTCAATACTGTTTTCGACGCTTTGGAATTCGGTGATTTGGTGCCGGCCACCATAAAATCGTTTTTCTTTGGGTTCACCATTGGTCTGGTAGGCTGCTATAAGGGGTACTATAGTAAAAAAGGTACGGCTGGGGTCGGGATTGCTGCAAACACAGCGGTTGTGACTGCATCATTGCTCCTTTTCGTGGTGGACTTCATAGCTGTTTTTGTCTCGGATATATTTTTTGAATTGTAAAATGGAAAAACAAGATTATATATCGGGACAGGTTGATTCGCTTGGGCAAAGGGAACCAGTGATCGAGATACGCGATCTGCGTAAAAGTTTTGGTGACAACCATGTGTTGAACGGTTTTTCGATGACACTTTACAAGGGAGGGAATCTTGTGGTCATGGGTAAATCGGGGTCGGGGAAGTCGGTAATGATCAAGTGCTTGGTAGGGTTGATACAGCCCGATAGTGGTTTTCTTTCGGTCATGGGCAAAGAGATCAAGACATTGGATCGAAAAACATTGGATATCTTACGGTCGGATATTGGGTTCTTGTTCCAAGGTAGTGCACTCTATGATTCCATGACCGTCCGGGAAAACCTGGAGTTTCCAATGCGGAGGCATAAAAAAAAGTTGGGCGATATACAGGATACTACCCCCATGGTACTCGAAGCCTTGGAGAATGTAGGCTTGGCACATACGATCGATCTGATGCCCTCGGAACTTTCGGGAGGTATGAAAAGAAGGGTGGCCTTGGCAAGGACACTGATCTTAAAACCAAAGATCATACTATATGATGAGCCTACCAGTGGATTGGATCCGATTACGTCAAAAGAGATTGTTCGATTAATGGGGAGGATTCAGGAAAAATATGGCACGTCCTCATTGATTATTACCCATGATGTGGATTGTGCCAGGGTTATTTCGGAACGAATAGTGCTTTTGGTCGAAGGTGTAAATTATGCCGAGGGTTCTTATATGGAACTATCGAGATCAACCGATCCAAAAGTGGAGGCATTCTTTAAAAAATAGGGTTATGGAAAAAACAGCTTTAGAGAATTTTAAACTTGGGATTTTTGTGGTAACGGGAATAACCTTGTTGGTCATTGCCTCGTATTTGATCGGCAATCGACAAAGTATGTTCGGGAAGACCATAACCATAAGTGCGGTGTTCAAAAACGCGAACGGACTCCAAAAGGGTAACAACGTACGTTTTTCGGGTATTCACGTAGGTACGGTCAAGGATATCGGAATGTTGAACGATACGACCATAGAGGTTTATATGGCTATCGATAAAAAGATACAGCGGCATATCAAAAAAGATGCTGTTGCCACTATTGGTTCCGATGGCTTGGTAGGTAGTATGATTCTTAATATCCTGCCAGGTAAGGGTACGGCTGGCATTATCGATGAGGGGGATGAATTGAGGTCCTATAGTCGAATTGCGACACAGGATATGTTGAGCACATTGAATACCACAAATGAAAATGCCGCTATTTTAACCTCAGACCTATTGAAGGTTACGCAGGCATTGACCAAAGGGAAAGGTACCATGGGGCGGTTGTTGAACGATACGGTTATGGCAGATGATCTATTGAGGGCCATTCGCTCTTTGAAGAATGCCAGTGGGAATGCCAACGAAACGATTCGGAAATTAAGCGGCATGCTCGACAAGGTCGATCTGGACAAAAGTGTCGCAGGTGCTTTTTTGAATGATTCGTTGAATGGGTCGAAAATACAGAAAATGATTGCCGATCTGGAACGGTCAAGTAATGATATTGCCGAAATGACGGGTAACCTGAACCTTGTTGTTGGGGATGTGAAGGAAGGAAAAGGGGCCATAAGATATCTGGCAAGCGATACGGTCTTTGTGAATAGGTTGGATACTACTATGAAGAACATTGAGGAGGGGTCTATAAAATTCAATCAGAATATGGAGGCCTTGAAACACAATTTCCTTACCCGACGGTATTTTAAGGAATTGGGAAAAAAGGAAAAGGACAAGACCCGGAAAGAATAAGGGCCATGCTGTCCAATATGGATTGTACTTTTCTGTATTATCCACAACTGACCTGGGTCATTACACCGTATAGGTATAATTTGTACCTTCAATGACATTTGTACGCTTGGGAATTGGGATGGTTCCAATCTATTTAGGTAATAAGGAACATGGATTGTTTGTTCGGTGCCATTGGAATCCATCAGGACATAGCATCGATTATTAACTTAAAACCAAAACCATGAATCCATTTTATCTGTTCTTCATCATAATTGTTTTTATCCTACTGGGGGGAATCCGTATCGTCTATGAGTATAAAAGAGCACTGAAATTCCGCTTTGGGAAGTATGTGAAAACCCTACATCCAGGTTTTCGTTGGATCATTCCGATTATCGAGACCATACAGGTCGTCGATATACGGGTCATTACCATTAACATTGTATCACAGGAGGTGATGACAGAGGACAACGTACCCTGTAGTATCGACGGGGTGGTGTTTTTTAGGATAAGCGACCCAGAGAAGGCCGTACTCGAAGTTGAGGATTATCATTTTGCCATCACCCAACTTTCCCAAGCGGCGTTAAGGGATGTTTGTGGAAAGGTCGAGTTGGATACGATTCTTTCTAAGCGGGAAGAAATGGGCAAGAACATCAAAACCATTGTCGAGACGGAGACGAACCACTGGGGTGTTGAGATTATTGATGTAAAGATCAAGGATATCCAATTGCCTGAAAATATGCGAAGAATGATGGCCAATCAGGCTGAAGCGGAGCGATCCAGAAGGGCAAGGGTCATTTTGGCTGAGGCAGAGGAACAAGCAGCAGGTAAGCTTTTGGAGGCAGGACTCCAGATCGATAAATCGCCGTCGGCTATTAAGTTGCGGTTATACCAGACCTTATCGAATATAGCGGCGGAAAAAAATTCAACCATTCTTTTCCCATTCCCTGAAGAGGTTTTGCCAAAGGGTAAGAAGTAAAATACAGGACAAGGTCACTAAACAATAGTCGGTAATGGTACCATAAATAAAGGTTGTACTTGTCGTACGGCCTGATACGTGTGTTGGCTATAAGGTTGTACGTGTGTTGCGTTTCGTTTTCCCGGATTGGGGCTTGGTATCCTGGGTTTCCTTGAGGTTGCCAATAGATAGATTCCGAACGACTCAGGTCCTTCGTTAGGTAAATGTATAAACTGCCCACGGGGCAATTGGCAGTTTATGCCGTGTTCAGGGCTATTTCAACCATCTTACTGAAAGAGGACTCCCTTTCGCTAGAGGTTGATTTCCCACCTGTCACCAAGGAGTCGGATATGGTAAGGATGGTCAAGGCCTTAACATTGTACTTGGCGGCAATGGTATAGAGTCCGGCAGTTTCCATATCAACACAGAGAATACCATATTTGGCCCAAAGTTTATAGCTGTCCTTCTCTTTTTCATAAAATTCGTCGGCCGAAAGCACATTGCCCACCTTAATTCGGATTCCTTTTTCCTGGCCGTATGAATAAGCCTTCATAAGGAGGTCGAAATTCGCGGTAGGGGAATAATTGGCATTTGAAAATCGCGAATTGTTGATACCTGAGGTGGTGGAGGCGGCCATTGCCAAAACAATATCACGGATCTTGATATCCTTTTGGTACGAACCTGCCGATCCAACACGCATAATACTCTTGACACCGTAATCATTGATCAGTTCATGGGAATAGATCATTGCTGAAGGTATTCCCATTCCACTACCTTGTATGGATATTCTCTTGCCTTTGTACAATCCCGTATAGCCTAGCATACCACGGACCTTATTGTAGCAGAACGTATCCTCTAAGAATGTTTCCGCGATCCATTTGGCACGCAGGGGATCGCCAGGAAGTAATACGGTCTCCGCAATATCACCTTTTTTTGCCTCTATATGTATACTCATTTTCTTTTATTTAGTGGATGCGATTGTGATACCTGAGGAAGTACCTATTCTGGAAACCCCTAGGGAAATATATTTTAAGGCGGCAGCCCTATTCTTTATACCGCCAGAAGCTTTTATCCTGGTATTGTCACCAACCACTTCCTTCATCAATTTGACATCCTCATAAGTGGCGCCCCCAGTGCCAAAGCCAGTAGAGGTCTTGACAAAATCGGCACCGGCATTTACGGCCAGTTCACAGGCTTTTTTCTTCTCATCCCGGGTCAGATAGCAAGTTTCTATGATTACTTTCAGAACCTTTTGGCCAATGGCGTTCTTTATCTTGGCTATTTCTTGTCCCACTAATGTTGTCCTACCTGATTTTAACCAGCCAATATTGATTACCATGTCGATTTCATCGGCTCCGTTGGCAACACTTTCCCTGGCTTCGAATACCTTGGCATCGGTACTCATGGCCCCTAAAGGAAAGCCTATGACCACGGCAAGGTTTACCCCACTGTCTTTCAGTTGTTCTTTTGCGAACTTCGTATAGCAGCCATTTACGCATACAGCCTTGAATTTATGTTCTATGGCTTCTTTGCACAGTTTTTCGATATCTGATGGCCGGGCTGTTGGTTTTAAAATCGTATGGTCTATATAATCTTCGATCTGCATAAGGTTGATTGGTTTAAATACGTGTCGATCCTATTGGATCGATATCCTTCAAAGATACGATACACCATGGTTTTTTTTATGATATTGGTCATTAAAATGAATTAGGCAGGGGGGCGGGCGAATTTGTTTTTATTCCGTAATACCGTTCTTGACCCTACTTGATATTCGATATTTTGGGGTATCTTCTTTCTACACAATAAAAATCGGTGTCTTTCTTTAATGAAATGGATGGTATTGGATCGATATTTTCAACTATGCATAATACTTTTTGTAAATTTCATTAGTGCCTAAAGAAACCATAGATTTGCAGGAATAATTTTTTGTATCCAATGAGTAAAGCCATTTATATCGCCACTACAGAGCCAAATAGTGGTAAATCAATAGTTTCCCTTGGTTTAATGCAAATGCTGTTGGGGAAGGCTGAAAAGGTAGGTTATTTTAGACCTATAATCGATGATTACCCCGATGGGGATATGGACAACCATATCGCCACGGTAATTTCCTATTTCAATATTGACATGCAGTATGGGGAGGCCTACGCTTTAACACGGAGCCAGGTAAATCACATGAATAACCAGAACAGGGAGGACGAGGTCCTGGATACGATAATCGAAAAGTACAAGGCCATGGAAGATCGCTTTGATTTTGTCCTTGTCGAGGGTACCGATTTTTCAAGTGAGGGGTCTATCATCGAATGGGACATCAACGTTCTGATGGCCAAAAACCTAGGGATTCCGACCATTATCTTGGGGAGTGGTGTAGGGAAGACCCTGGAGGAATTGGTCAATAACATTTTCATGGCCTATGATTCCTTTAAGGATAAAGGGATCGAAGTGTTAATGGTCGTGGCCAATAAGGTGCAACAAGGGAATGTTGAAATAGTCCAAAAAGCCCTTGAGACCCAATTGCCCAAGGATGTCTTGGTTGGGGTGATTCCGATAAACCCGGTTCTAGGCAATCCGACTTTATTGGAAATTGTGGAAGTGTTGGGTGCCAAGGTGCTTTTCGGGGAAGAATATCTGAACAACCAAGCCGGTCATTTTGGGGTAGGGGCCATGCAACTCCATAACTATTTGACACATCTCAAAAAAGATGGTCTTGTCATTACCCCCGGGGATCGTGCGGATCTTATACTAGGGGCGTTGCAAGCGAACCTATCGGTGAATTACCCGAATATTTCGGGAATAATCCTGACTGGGAACCTGTTGCCTGAAGACTCTATAATCAAATTGATAGAGGGACTTTCGGACGTTGTACCCATAGCTTTGGCCAATGAGGGCACTTTTTCCATCACAAACAAGATAGGGGCCATACGACCTCGTATTTATGCGGGGAACGTTCAGAAAATAACAACATCGATACACGATTTTGCCATGCATGTGCCCGAGGATGAGCTTATGGAAAGGTTGATTACATTTGAGCCCAAGGGTATTACCCCCCGAATGTTCCAATATAATTTGTTGAGCAGGGCAAAATCGGATAAAAAACACATTGTACTTGCCGAGGGACTCGATGAACGGATTTTAATGGCCACTAAATTGCTAGTGGATTCCAATGCCGTAAAGATCACCCTTCTTGGCGATTCCAAAAGCATAAGGGAAAAGGTCTTTCAAATGGATATTGACCTGGACTTGGACAAGGTCAATATTGAGAACCCGACAGAATCAGCTTATTTTGATGACTATGCCAATGAACTGTATGAATTGAGACGACATAAGAACGTGAATCAGGCTATGGCCTATGATCTAATGGGGGATGTTTCTTATTTTGCGACCATGATGGTGCATATGGGGCATGCCGATGGTATGGTGTCCGGTGCGGTACATACCACGAAACAGACCATCCTTCCTTCCTTGCTCTTTATCAAGACACGACCGGATGTATCTGTGGTTTCCTCGGTGTTTTTTATGTGCCTGGAAGATCGTGTCATGGTTTACGGGGATTGTGCCATTAACCCCAATCCGACCTCGGAGCAATTGGCCGAGATTGCCATCTCCTCTTCGGAAACCAGTAAATTTTTCGGTATTGAACCTAAAATAGCAATGCTTTCATATTCCTCTGGTGATTCCGGGGTAGGTGAGGATGTTGATCGTGTGCGTAAAGCGACCCAATTGGTGAAGGAAAGGCGTCCTGATTTAAAAATCGAAGGCCCCATACAATACGATGCAGCGGTCGATGCCAAGGTTGGAAAGGTAAAACTGCCCGATTCACAGGTAGCGGGTGAGGCTACCGTATTCATTTTCCCGGACTTGAATACCGGTAACAATACCTATAAGGCAGTACAGAGGGAGACGGGGGCAGTGGCCATCGGACCTGTCCTGCAAGGCTTGAACAAGCCCGTGAACGATTTAAGTAGGGGTTGTACGGTAGATGATATATTCAATACGGTTATTATCACGGCCATACAAGCCCAAACATAACTGGTAAAAAAACAAGAATGAAGATTTTAATATTGAATTCGGGAAGCTCTTCAATCAAATTCCAATTGATAGAAATGCCCCAAGAAGAGGTTATCTGTTCCGGACTTGTGGAACGAATCGGTTTTAAGGATGCCGTACTTACCTATAAGACCAATGATAATGAATACAGGGAAACCTTGGAAATAGAGGATCACCAAAAAGGTCTGGAAATGGTCGCTGCCAATATCATGGATCCTGAAAAGGGAGTAGTGGAGGATGCCGGCGAGATCAATGCCGTTGGGCATAGGGTGGTTCATGGTGGGGATGCATTTTCGGCGACGACCTTGATTACGGAAGAGGTAAAGGACAAGCTAAGGGAATTCATGGATTTGGCACCACTTCACAATCCCCATAACCTTAAGGGAATCGAAATTGCGGAGAAGATATTCGCAACTGCAAAACAGATCGCGGTCTTTGATACGGCTTTTTTCCAGACCATTCCGGTGAAGGCCAGAAAGTATGCGATACCGAATAAATTTTATTCAGAGCACGGAATCAAATTATATGGTTTTCATGGGACTAGCCATAAATACGTAAGTGAAAAAGCCCTGGATTATCTAAAAAAACCATCCAATACGAATATCATTACGATCCATTTGGGCAATGGGTGTAGTATTACCGCTGTAAAGAACGGTAAGAGCATAGACCACAGTCTCGGTTTTGCACCCGGCAATGGACTGATCATGGGTTCTCGAAGTGGGGACATCGACCACTCCCTGATCTTCTATCTAGTGAATGGTCTTGGCTATGGATTAGATCAGGTGAATAGGATGTTGACCAATGAAAGTGGAATGTTGGGGCTTACGGGCCATAGCGATTTGCGGGATATAGAGGCAGAGGCCGAAAAGGGCAATTCCGATTGTAAGTTGGCACTCGAAATGAATGCCTATCGGATCAAGAAATATATTGGGGCATATTCCTCTATTTTAAATGGTTTGGATGCCATCGTGTTTACAGCTGGTATCGGTGAGAATTCAGGATTTATAAGACAGGCGGTCTGTAAGGATATGGATTATCTTGGACTGGAACTGGATGAAACCAAGAACGGCACAAAATCCAAAGGTATAAGGGAAATAAACAAGGCCTCTTCAAAGGTCAAGATCTTGGTCGTACCTACCAATGAAGAACTTGAGATTGCGAAACAAAGCTATCAATTGCTTCATGATAGGATATGACATTTCATTTTAAGGACCGGAAACACCCCGCCAAATGGATCCGGTTACTTCGTTTCGGGGTGTTTTCCATTGTTTCTGATAATAGTGGATTGTGCTTTCCTGCGAACATAAAAACCAAAGGTTTACAATCTGATATGGACGGAATAACAACAGACAACGACCTTCGTCGCCTGATTGTCTAAAAAGTTGATGAACAAATGGGTGTGTTTTTATTGTTCTTTCCGGAATGATTTTAATCATTCCGATTTGTTCAAAAGAGTATTACTTTGGTTATCGTAATTTAATATTCACCTTAAATATTTCAATCATGACAAACGATAATAGTGGAAGTGTCTTGCTGGCTTTATTGACAGGGGCGGCAATAGGAGTAGGGTTCGGAATACTTTATGCACCGGACAAAGGTACCAAGACCCGTAAAAAAATCAAGGAAAAGGCTATGGAAGCCAAACATGGGATTTCCGAACGTGTTTCCCTTGCCAAGGAAGAACTTGCAAAGACCGCCAACAAAAAAAAGGTTGAGTTCGAACAAAAGTTGGAGGATACCGTTTCCAACATGAGCTATAAGGCCGATGATATCATTGCCGCCTTGGAACACAAGTTGGAAGAAATAAAGGCGAAGAATGCACAACTCCATAAATAGGTACAATGGCATTTGATGAGCTAAAGAGGGATTTAAAGGGGGCTGATAGTGATATTAGGTCCTATCTGGAAAATAGTGAAAAGTATTTTAAACTGAGAATATTCAAGGTGTTGATGCAGGTAGTGACCTCGTTTGTCCATATTATAGTGGTTGGGGCTATCGCCTTTTTGGCCGTGTTCCTGCTGTCATTGGCTTTGGCCTATGGTATTGGTAGTGCCTTGGGTAACATGTACTATGGGTTTGCCATAGTCGGGGGGGGCTATGTCATTCTGGCCATGATCTATCATGTATTCCGACAAAGGTTCAATCGCCCGTTGTTGCGTAAATTCTCCAAATATTATTTTGAGTGATAATGTCATTCGCCATCCTTGTACCTTATGTCCCCAGGGATGGCGGACTACATTTCCAATTATAACCGGAACAGATGAAACAGTATAGTTCTTTTGCTGAGATTGATAAACAATTGAAAATATTAAAACTTCAAAGAGAGATAGATCTTGAAGGTTTTAAATTGAATGTGAATCGTTTCAAATCCGATTTGTACCCCAGTCAGCTCTTGGGCGGATTTAAAGGGGTGGCACAAAAAACCTTGATATCCTATCTCTTGCGGAGGTTCCTTAAAAACAGGAAGAAAAGACATTTGGAAGAATCAACTAAATAGGGAACCCCGATTATTTTATGGGTTAATCGAATCTATCAATTATTGGCATTGTGTAAATACAGCGTATATTCAATGCCTTGGCTAAATGATCATATATGGATATTGGTTTGGCACTCTCGGGTGGTGGTTTACGGGGAATAGCCCATATAGGGGTTATAAAGGCACTTGAAGAGCATCGTATTTTTCCGGATTATATTGCAGGTACGAGTGCTGGTGCCATTGTGGGGGCCCTGTATGCCAATGGCAACACATGGCAGGAAACACTTGACTTTTTTAAATTGACCGAGGTTTTCAGTATTGATAATTTTGCCCTTCGTAAGCCAGGGTTCATAGACACGGAGAAACTGTATGATAGTTTCAAGGATGTCTTGGGAATCGATGATTTTAGTATCCTTAAGAAACAATTGTATATAACAGCGACAAATTTGGTCGAGGGTACCTTGGAGGTATTTAATAAAGGTGAGTTGATAAAGCCTATTTTGGCCTCAGCAGCTTTTCCAGGGGTTTTTACACCTATAAAAATCGGGGATGCCCATTATATCGATGGCGGTACGTTGAATAACTTCCCTGTTGATTTGATTGCAGGCCAATGTGATAAGATGATAGGTGTATATGTGAACCCTTTTGAGAAAAAGGATATGAAGGACCTAAAGCATTCCTTCAGTATTCTGGAGCGTGCCTATAAGATTAGGTCGGCCCATGACTCCATATCAAAGTTCAAGGATTGTGATTTGGTTATATGCCCTGAAAAACTGAAGACGGTCGGTACATTTACAGTAAGGGATATGGATGCCATATTCGATCTGGGATATGAGTCCGCCAAAGCGGAATTGGCCAATAAAGACCTTGTGTCGATATTTCAGGATACAAATTCCTTGAATGGAAGGGAGACGTGAAAACCCCCAATCCCCAAACGCTATAAAACACGGACGGATATTTATTATGGGCAAGGAAAGGGAGCGTGTCCCAATAACCTGACTTTACGATTTCTTCTTTTTGGGGGTCAAAACAAAAATTATCATTCAAAATAATATTACCTTAATCCAAAGACCCAAGTTAAAGCCCTTTGGGGGCCATGAAAATGGCATAGGTCATTTTCGTGGTTTTTATACTGACAATTGTCATTTTAATTGATATTGGATAACCGTAGATTTGGATGTATTGTAGGTTTGAGTAGTTGAAAAAGGATCGCTAATATCAAAAAAACAAGTATTATGGTAGTTGAACAATTGGCCCGTCATAAAGAAGAGAATGACTTTGAACAGTTCTATGGTAAAATAGCAACATTGGAACCTGATGTAAAACGGTTTATGGAGGGGAGTCTTAAGGCTGCTGAAAATCAAGGTGTTGTTGATAGGGGGTTTTATAGCGCCGATGAACTTCTAGATGAGGTGTATATCGAAGTCTTTAAGGAGTTTTCCGGTTATATTGATGAGGAAAGGCTGAAGACCATACTTTTTTCAAAAGCTATTAAAAAGATAGAGGAGAAGAAAGTAATAGAGCAAGAGGCCCTTGAATGTGCAAGCACGGAGGAGATGCTGAAGGATGAGATGGATGCCCTGGATGAAAAGTTCACCACGCAGGCAGATGGCGATCTTATATTGAACACGGAACTCGATGATATCTCGTATAAACAGACCGTCAAAAAACCGAACAATGTACTGTTGGACACAATTATAGAACAGCAGTTGATAGAAAAGATGGATATGAAGGATTGGCTTTTGCCCTCAAAGGAACGTAGAACGGCATTCGGCACACTATATAACAGTATTCTACCTAGAAGTAAGTGGGTCTTGAACCTTTATGCCTTTGGAAACCGGAACGAACACGAAATTTCCGAGATCATCGAAGTTCCAGAGGCCGTAATCGTTGGCATTTTGGACAAGCTGAAAGAACGATTCTCATTGTTGGGGTAAGGTGGGGATTGCCCGGGTCGTGTCTTTCAAAGGGAAGGGTTCGGTGTTGCCGGGCCAAGGTTTTTTTAGTGTAAGGCCTGGTAGGGGCTTCCATTATTTCCCCATATAATTTTTTATCCAGTCCCTTAGGGTCCTTCCATGAATGTTCTTTGCGATAACCACACCCTTTTCATCAAGGATAAAGTTGGCAGGAATGGTATGGACACGTATTTTTTTCAGGAAAAGTGCATCATCCCCTTGCAGATCCGATGCTTGCAGCCAACGATTTGCCCCATCCCGATCTGTAGCGGCTTTCCATGCGGATCCGCTACTCTCTAGGCCATAAGCTATGATTTGTAAGCCTTTGTTGTGGTATTCATCCCAAATAGGTGCCAAAACCTCACGGTTTTCTATTCGGCAAGGAGCGCACCAGGATGCCCACAGGTCTATTATAGTGACCTTGCTACCCAATTGCCCCTTTATGGATAGTGTGTCCTTTGTTATCATGGGTAACTTGGTATTTGGGAATATATCCCCTATCAAAACAGGTAAATTGGACGGGTCACCCTGTTCGCAAAGCTGTTTTGACCAAGGGTGGTCCGGCTGTTCCTCCTTCCATCTATTGCATTGACCCACCAGAAACTCAGGTACGCGTTCATAATCATTTTCCGGACTTACCCACCTTAATGCTACCAGTGCCGGTATAAGGTATCGCACGCTATCGGCAAATCCCATTAATTCGGTCTGGTATTGTAAGGTAGCGTGTTCCTTGTCCATTAGTTGATCGCCCTCTTCCAATTGCCAATGTCTTCCCTCAATATAGGTTTGGTAGGCTTTCTGGTTTATATCCCTCAGCGTTAGCAAAGCTTTATTTATTTCTGAGGGATGTTCAATTGAAAAGCTTTTTTGGAATCCATCCGGTTTGGCCGTGACCCTCAAAGGCTCTCCTTGCCATAGAATTGGCATATAGTTGGACTTGGTCGGGTCATTCGTTTGTAGATAATTGGGGTATTTTCCAGATGGTTGCAAGGCCAGTTCCAACAATATGGGCCCTTTGGTCTTTGGTGTGTTGGCGAACTTGAAATTGCCATCGGAATCTACTATGGCAGAATCTATCGCCTTTCCAAGATATGAGGCAGCTACCTCCCGTAGGTTTTCGGGCTGTATCAGATAGATCTTCATGCCCTTTTTTTCCATACCTTCCAATCTGCCGGATATATATGCGGGGGAATTACAGGCTATTGGTGTAAATGCCATTATGATAAGGGCAGTGATGTTTTTTATAGGGGGAATCCTCATTTTTGTCCAATTTAACATGGGTATGGGCACAAGTTATGTCATTTTTTTGGTAAGGCTAAAAAGCTTGAACGGGTTCAACCCCAAAAGTTAAAAAATAATTCGGACTGGCTAGTGAAAAAAAGGGTTTTTCGATTTGGGACCTTAGCCCCTGCTGCATACAGATCCTGTTGGGCAGAAGGCTTTGTTTCCTGTTAGGGCTGTTGTTTCTAATGGTCCGGTTGTCATACAAACCCAAACTACACTGTCCTTAATTGAAAATGTTGTTCAGGGAAATAAAGAATAAGGGTCGTTGATAGTCGTGCCAAAATAGTCAAAAAATCATTTTATGTATTGTTCGATTGCCTTTACATATTCCTCAAAGGCATCGATTCCTGTATTTGTGATCTCAATCGATGTGTGTTGGTAATTGTTCAGGAACCCTTTGGTTATCTTTATGTATTTTTCTTTTTCCAGTTTTTTAAGTTGAACGCTTATATTGCCTGATGTTGCTTTTGTGATTTCCTTCAATTCATTAAAATCCGATCTACCATTGCCCACTAGATAGGATATGATAGCTAGGCGAAGTTGGGAATGCAATAATGGATTAAGGTTTTTGAACATTTTCTCTTTTCTTGTGTTGGGCCATTAATAGCGCACCGGGAATTAAAATAGCAACTATTGAAACAATCCCCATTAATAAGGGGTGGTAGGTCCATTCAACCCTAAAGCATAAAAAAGCGGAAAGGTTGATAAGAATGCCTGAAAAGAACAATAGTCTGCTTTTCATTGTAATTCCGGAAATAATGGTTCCGATAGATAACAGAATAAGTATAATGGGGGTTAGGTTTTCTTTTAGTATGGATGCAAGTATAAAACCTAGGGCCATCATATTCAGTGATAGGAAAATCCATGTGTAGGTGACTATTTTACTTATTTGGTTTTGTTTGTTCCTGCTTTTTCTTTTTGAAAAATAAAAATAGGAATAGATGGATCCAATGGGCATTAACAAGTAGGGATACCAATGAATGTTGTAATATTCATTTTTTAGAAGGATGAATTGGCCAATAGAGGCTATGGCAATCAATATTCCCCAGAACATATAGATAAATCCATTTTCTTCAAATTTATTTCGAGCTTGGGTAATCACTTGGGTAATCAGCCCAAGACTTTGTTCTGGTGATAATTTGTCGGTTTTCATAAATTAAGTATTAAAGTATTATGTAAATATAAACTAGTTTATGTTATAAACAAAATTATATTTGTTTATGATCAAAGACCTTGATTCAAGGGTACGAGGTATGCTTCCGAAAATTTTTTCCCTTTTTGAGGCAAGCCTTGGGGAATCCAACCCTTTTTGGCCATCGCCCTGTGATTGGGGTTGTATCCCTGATTTGGGGCGGGGCGCATAGTGGGGACATTATGGCGGCAATATGTATGTTGTCCTTATACGAAAGTTTGTGTCGTAAGGGTGCCAATAGTGTGGAAAGTAACGGTCCATTATGGTTATGGACGGTTCTTCAACTGATTCTTTGGGGATATTTGGGGTTGGCCGTATGTTCCTTTTCTTGGGCCTTGGTTTCCGTAATTTTTTCGGATCCCAGGGCTTTTACTTGAAAAACGTGCTTATTTTATCCTGTTCTTTTCCAATGTTGCATCCATGTTGATCATGAATTGGGTTCCTAGAATCAGGTCTTCCATGAGCTCTAGAATGTCGTCATCCACCTTTAGGCTGACGTCTACCCATGGACTTGTAGTCCATATCTTATTGCATCGTTTACCCTTGCATTCCTCACAATTGCATGGTTGGTTGGAATTGCGTACAATCTCCAACAGATAGCCCATTTCCCTTTCAGATAAGAAGATGCCCACGGTATCTATGACCATTTGGATTTTACAGGTAGGGTTCAAGGCATTATCTATTTTATAGCATGCCCCATAATCATTCTTGTAAATCAATTCCATAATATCACTTAATAAAAATATCAAGTTTTAAAAAAAAGGGCGTAATGTTTATGAAAACCTACGCCCCCAAAACTAACTCAAACTAAATAACTCTCTTTTGTTTTTTTATCAAATGGGTCAATACTGATTCGACTAGAATGTGGTAAGCCCATCATTTTGTTGATATACATAATTGAAGGTATAGTACTTGGAATCACTATTCGTATCGCCATCTTTATAATAGCTTAATATCTCGACTTTGGCATATTTCCCGTCCCTTGTTCTGATAACCAATACCTTGCCGGCTATGGGTAGTATCAGGTGGTCCGGGCTTCCGGTGTAATTATACCATCCATTTCCACTACCTGTTGTAATGGCAAAGCCGTCCGCGGAGTCTTGGACGAACAATGATGTGTCAACCGAAGTTATACCCTCTAGGGTGCCGGTCTCGATATATGCAGCTGCATCACCATTTCTTTCAGGCTCGTCTTCCGTACCTGAGGAAGTGCCTCCGTTTACGATAATGGACGTTCCCCTAAAGGCAATGTCCCAATCTGTTTCACTTGTGGTAGTTTGTCCAGTCGAAAAATCGAATTTTGTGAACGGGCCAGAAATAACTTGTCCGTGACCTCCTTCCTGGGGTGCGTACAGGTTTTCCATTTTCCCACTGGTCGGCAGACCTTTTTTATAGGCAATAATAAGTATCTTTACTCTCTGCATACCCTATCCAACGATTATCTTTTTTTGAAAAATATTCTTTTTTGATATCGTAATTGGTTTGGGCAAATCCGCCGGACAAATCATAATTGATCTTATCTTGGGAAATAATGTAAGTAGCTCTTTCTATATTACCTTGAACTTCAAATTCCCTACTAAAAGTACCCTCTATCTCTACAGTGTCATTCCCTTCTATTATTGGGGGGTCATCATCCCCACTGTCACAGGAGGCAAGGCTTATGAAAAGGATTGCTAATGCGAATAAATTGATTGTTTTCATAATGTTTATTTATTAAAATTGAATGTTAAGTTTTCCATAAATTAATCGCCCCGATATATTGCTAATGTTCTGAGGGTCTGTAAAGCCAAATAGATTATCAATTCCAAGACCAAGTTGATAATTCTTATAAAAGGTCTTGTTTATTGCAAAATCAACAATAGCATACCCTCCTACAAACTTGTCGTAATTGTCCAGATATCCGTTGCTGTTCGCATCCCGTAACCCGTATTTACTTCTATAGGTGGCCCTGATATTGGTGTTCAGCTTCCCCTTGGGAAGGGTATAGAACACTTTTGCATTTGCCATATGCCGTGAACGATTGAACAGTCCAAAATAATCGTCTTTCTTAAGTTGGAATGATGGGGAACCTGGATCTTTCCTTGCATATACCTCGCCATTCCCAAAGGCTTTTTCCGCATCCTTGTCTTTGGCGAGCAATAGTTGGTAGCCTCCCGATACCCTCAGGTAATTGGAGGGTTTCCAAGAGGTGTTGAATTCCAATCCCTGGGTGTATACATTGCTGATGTTCTTATAGCTCAAGACATTTTGCCCATTGGTCTTTCTTGCGATGATCTGTGTATCGATCAAATCCTTGATGTTGTTCCTAAATAGGTTAATGTCGACCGTTACAGCTGTTGTTGGCCTTAATTGTAGGCCGGTATTGAAACTAAAGGAGTTCTCGGGTTTTAATGATTCCCCAAATTCCGAGGTTGGCATCAGGATATTTATGATCTGTCCTTCATTCTGGAGTTCAGGAAGCCTTTTCGGTACGAGATTGTGCCCTATTACGGTATAACCTACGGTCGGGTTTGTGAAATCAAGATATAATTGCCTGAAATCAGGGGCCTTATAACCATAACCAACAGAACCTTTTATGGCGATTTTATCATTGAGTGCATATCTTAAAGCTGCTTTAGGGCTAAGTTGTGATTCGTATTCGCTATGATGGTCAAAACGGGCCCCTAAAATCAGATTTGACTTATCCGTAGGGTTGGTATCGTATTGTACATAGACATAGGGGGCATCGAATTTGGGGCTATTGGAAAAATATGTTCTGGTCAAGGTCTCGTGGGTCCAGCCTATACCTCCTATAAACGAATGTTTCTTTGTAGGGTTGTAGGCGAGTCTCATCTCTGGGCGTACCAATAACTGGTTGTAGTCACTTTCACTATATGGGGTATTGTCCAAATTGTTCAGGTAACTATCCCTTTCGTAGCGTGTTGCGTAAAAATCAACATAACTGTCCCACTTTTCATTGTGTTTGTGGTTCAGTTTCACATGGGTGTTCCATTCGTTGATGTCAGCTTCGCCCTTTAAAGCCTCTTTAGGGATATTTTTTTGATTTTCAGTATAATACCTTCCCGATACATATAATCCGGTGCTTTCTGAAAAATCATAACTAACCTTGGCATTGAATGTATAATTATGATAGGGGTCAAAGGTTTGTAGGTCATCACTTTTGTCCAGGTCATAACCATCACTACTATATCTATTGGCGAATACGTTAATACCTAATTTCTTTTTTTTGTAGTTTACACTGGCATTTGCATCCGTGGTATTGAATGTGCCCATCCTTAAACCTATATTCCCACTAAAACCTTGTTCGGGGTTTTTCGTAATTATATTGATGACACCTGCAAGGGCCTCACTGCCATATAAACTCGAAGAGGCCCCTTTTACGATTTCGATTTGCTTGATGTTCCCAATGGTTACCCTGCTTAAGTCCAATGTACCGGCAGTACGGCCGACAAGGGGGGCGCCGTCAACCAGTATTAGGGTATAATCCGAGTCCAGCCCCTGCATTTGAACGCCTTCCCCATGATCCGGAACCATGATCAAACCTGTTTGTTCGTTGAGAATATCGTTAAGGCGTAAGGAATTGACATTTTCGATCTCTCTTTTTGTTACTATATTTACAGGTAAGGGCAATGAGGAGAGTTGTCTCGTGGTACGTGTCGCCGTAACGATAACTTCTTTTAATTCTTCGGTTTTTGTAGAGTCCATGGAAACCTTTTCCTGACCAAAACAGATTGTGCCCAAAATGATTGAAAAATAAACAAGGAAAATGTTTTTATTTAGAATCATTATTAATAGATTTGGAGGCAAATATAATAGATTATTTTAAATTAATCTAAATAAATAAGTATTGAGATTACTGTTGCTTCTGTATCTAAGTACTATCCTGTTATTGGGGGCAGTTCATTTTTCCTTAACGACAAGGAACAGGGTGTGGTTGGTGGTTCTTTTGCCGGGACTTGTAAGTATTGGTTTTTTCAACTTTTCAATAGGTCAGAACAACCAAACATTGGATTGGTTGTTGAGTCAGGATAACCTGATATCCGGTATTGCCATCCTACTTACTTTCGAGGCTATTGTAATTATCTTTTTGACCATACTCCAGATCAAAAGTTATTATGGGTTGAAATTTCCTTTTTTATGGAAGTGGATCTCACTGGTGCCACCTGTACAGTTGATCATCGCCCTGGTTTTTCTGCAGACCTATCTCTTTTTGGAAGTCAGTGGGTATTCCTTTGCCCTTTTGGCCTTGTTGTTCTCTTTGTGTAGCGGTCTTGTTTTATGGGGGTTGGCTTTTGGTATCCAAAAGATCATCGAAAAATGGGAAAGTAGGGCCGAGCTAAAATCGCTTGTCGCCTTGTTTCAGCTTTTAATGGCGATGTTCCTGCCACTGATCGCGAGAGGGCAGAAGGTGGGGTTCACACAAATAACAATTGATTATCTTGCCATTCTGTTCTTGATGGCATTGGTCGTCACAATTTCGGCAATAGGTTATTTCGTTTATAAACGTAAAAACAATCGGCTCATATGAATAGTATCACGAACATTCTATATTGGATTTCCACGGGGTTGTTGATTCCCGTAATTGCATTGTTGCTTTTTGGTTTTGTAAGGGCATTGACACTTTTGGGAAGTTTTTTTGGAATGTACATCGGAAGGATAAAAAACGAAAAGCAGCAACAGGAACTTATTGCGGGATTGGAAAAGCACACAATCGATAACACCAACATAAAAGGGAACAAGCTATTCAACCGGCATCTACAAAGGATTATCGATGCCGAGGGCAAAAGTATCGTTATGGAAAAAGTGTTGGCGGATTTTGAGATCGCTTCCGAGAAAGAATTGAGCAGTTCAAAATCCTTGGCCAAATTGGGTCCCATGATCGGATTAATGGGGACCTTGATTCCTATGGGGCCTGCCTTGGTCGGTCTTGCACAAGGTGATATCGCCTCTATGGCCCAAAACATGCAAGTTGCGTTTTCGACTACGGTAGTGGGGCTGTTCGCAGGGGCAATAGGCTATGTGACGCAATTGGTAAAACAACGTTGGCTTGTTGCCGATATCAACAACCTAGAATATATCGCCAATCTTTTAAAAGAGAAAAACAATGCGTAGGGGTAGGTTCTTGAAGGATAATACCGACGACGATCCCATGTCGGGAATGGCAAACCTGTTTGATCTGGCCATGGTGTTCGCCGTGGCATTGATGGTGGCATTAGTCACCCGTTTCAATGTTGCCGAAATGATTTCCGATGAAGATTTCACATTGGTTAAAAATCCAGGGAAATCCAATATGGAGATTATCAAGAAAAAGGGGAAAACCATTGAAAAATATAAAGGAACGAAAGGAAAATCATCCAAAGGAAAAGGCAAGAAGGTAGGTACGGCCTATGAACTTGAAAATGGGGAGATCATATACATACCGGAATAATAACGACATGATGAATAAGAACATATTGAAAATTGGGATTCCCATTATTGTATTGATAGGGGTCTTCTTGGGGTACAGGTCGCAATTCACGAAAATAGGATTGGTTAATTTCCGCGATGCGCAAATGGCGGAAATCGTAAAGGCGAACGATAACCATTTTATAACACCTGTGCAGATAGACCCTAAAACGAATGACTTTTCAGGCTTGGTGGACTTCCCCGTCATCTACCTTTCACACATCAGTATCTTGACCGTGGAGCAGAAGGCGAACCTTAAGAAGGCAATGGACAACGGTGGCAAGGTCCATGTTTTGATGGCAACCAGTAAGGAAAATGATTTTAGCAACATCACGGGGGAAGATCTGGAATACATCAAGGCATGTTTTGATAATGATGGGGTGGAGAATACCAAACGATGGTTGAATTACTCACGCAAGGTTTTTGATAAGAAGAACCTGTTCGTCTCAGAGGTTACACCGGCCAAGGTATTCCCTAATGACGTCTTTTATAGGATCGGTACCGATGATTACTTTGAGGAAGTGGCCGATTATTGGACTTACTATAAAGAAAAGGGATTGTATAAGGACGGTAGGCCGACCATAGTGATAATGAGTACCAACAATGGACCACAGTCACAGTTCCGTACCTACATGGATGAAATGGTCTTGGAACTCGAAAAAAGGGATTTCAATGTGGTCTGTTTGGATGGGTTTGGCAAAAAACTGGAGAACCTTAAAGCACTCAACCCCCAAATGGTAATCAACTTCCCCCATGGTAGGTTGACCAGTGGGGACGCCTCGGTAGATTGGTTGAAGGAAAAGAACATTCCATACCTAACACCACAATTGGTATATCAGACCGAGCAAGATTGGCTCAATGACCAACAGGGTATTTCCGGAGGTATAATGGGACAGAATATCGTGGTTCCCGAATTGGATGGGGCCACCCAACCCTATGCCATTGCTGCACAGTACATTACCCAGGATGGTTACCATACCTTTAAGCCCATTCCCGGAAGAATCAAGCGGTTCTGTGATAATGCGGAACGCTGGCTATCCTTAAAGGAAAAGCCCAACTCGGAAAAAAAACTGGCCATCTACTATTATAAGGGCGCAGGAAAAAATGCGATGGTAGCTGGTGGGTTGGAAGTAGGGCAATCTATTTTCAGCTTACTCGAAAATTTAAGGAAAGAAGGTTATGATGTGGGAACCCTTACCGATTATGAATCATTCATAAAGAGGATAAATACCGAAGGGCCCTTGTTGGGCGATTACGCCAAAGGAACCTTCGATAAGTTCCTTGTAGAGGCAAAACCGGCCATGATTCCGGTACAGGAATATGAATCCTGGTGTAAAAGCGAACTAGATCCGGAAAGTTATAAGAATGTCATAAGGACCTATGGTGAGGCTCCGGGAACCTATTTGTCCACGGTAAAAAAAGACACAAGTTATTTGGCAATCCCTAGAGTGCTGTTCGGGAATATTGCTTTAGTGCCTGTACTGCCCGCTGCATTAGGGGAAAATGAATTTAGACTGGCGCACGGTGTGAAAAAAGCACCTACACACGCCTATATCGCTTCATATCTATGGGCAAGAAAAGGCTTTAAGGCCGATGTCATAGCCCATTTTGGGGCACATGGTTCCGTGGAATTCACACCATGGAAACAATTGGTGCTGTCCCTTAAGGATTGGCCTGAGGCGTTAATTGCCCCTGTACCCCATTTATATATCTATTCCGTTGATAATATAGGAGAGGCGATGATGGCAAAAAGAAGGACCTACGCCACTATGGTATCGCACCTAACCCCTCCCTATTCGGACTCTGAACTGTACGGGGACCTAAAGGATATCGCCGGGATGTTGCATAAATACAAAGGACTTGGGGAGGGGAATCTAAAAGATACCTACAAAAAGAAAATTCTAAAAATAATCGACTCCCTTGGTTTGGATAAGGATCTGGAATTGACCAAAGAGGAGGTTGCGGCCTTAAGTGATGAAACCGTAGAGGATATCCACCATTATATACATGAAGTGGAAGGGGAGAAAATAACAATGGGACTGCACACCTTTGGCCATGACCAGACCGAAGGGGAACGTAACGAAACGGTTAGGATGATGGCGATCGACCCCATTGCCTCCAGTTTGGAGGAGCTGGCATTGTACAGGGGCAATGGCAAATCCCCGCATTTTCACCATCACCATAGGGAAGTGAAGCGTTTATCGGATATTGACCCGACCGATTATACGGCACAGGCAAGTTTTATGATTACCCAAATCATAAACAAAAAGGCAACACCTTCCCAAATGTTTGGGCATGGGAATGAACAGTTATTGGAAAAACTTTATGCTGAATATGGCGATTTGGAAAAAACAGCCATCTCGGAATATTACGGAGGTAGCTATGCCAGAAAGAAAAATACACCAAAAACCAAGAAAAAAGAGGAGTTGGTCTATGACATTAAGACGCATAAAATGGTGCCCAAATCCAGTCTAAAACCGGAAGGTGGCGAACAAGAAGAGGGGCATCAGGCAGAAGGGCAGAAAGAGGAGTTGGTCTATGACATCAAGACACATAAAATGGTTCCCAAATCCAGTCTGAAACCGGAAGGTGGCGAACAAGGAGAGGGGCATCAGGCAGAAGGGCAGAAAGAGGAGTTGGTCTATGACATCAAGACGCATAAAATGGTTCCCAAATCCAGTCTGAAACCGGAAGGTGGCAAACAAAAAGACGGGCATCGGGCAGAGGGGCAGAAAGAGGAGTTGGTCTATGACATCAAGACGCATAAAATGGTGCCTAAATCCAGTCTAGAACCGGAAACCATAACACTTGAAAATGCAGAACAATTGTTAATTCACTTGTTGGCCACTAGGAAAACGGCAAAAGCAGCTGAATATTTACAAACCGATGCAGGTTATAAAGAGCTTTCCGGACTGTTGGACAAAAAGAGTTTCAACCAATTTAAAACCGCATCAAAGTTCAATAATGCCGTAGCGTGGAAAGTAAAAGCACTGGAAAACAAATCCTTTGTAAAGTTTTTGAGGTTTGTACAGGATTCGGTGCAAAAACAACAGGTTTTTAATAGCCTGAAAGAACAACCTGTTATTGATAAAATCGCATCGTACCGTGCCACATTGGATAAAAAAACGATACAAAAAGCTTCGGAAAAAGGATTTTTACATTGATAATAAAGAAGCCATTGTAGAAACACCTTCGGAAAGCACTGATTTATCCGTTGTTAAAAAAATACTGGAAAGCAATTCCGGTTTTAAGAGTTTAGTTGAAAAACAAAGGCTGCTTCAGGAATTTATCAACCTGCAGACCCAAAAGGAAAAAAACATTCTGGCGGCTTTGTTGCAGTTAAAAAACAGTTTGTTGGACATTGCCAATTACCAGGAAGGCATTTCCATATCCCCATCATTGGAACTGGATGCTTTTACCAATGGCATGAACGGAGGATATGTAGCCCCGTCTTCGGGAGGAGACCCGGTGTCAAATCCATTATCGGTTCCCACAGGAAAGAACCTATATTCCATCAACGAACAGGTAACTCCAACAAAAGAACACGGTGATTATCCCAAGAAAATTGCCTATTCACTTTGGGGGGGCGAGTTTATCAGAAACCAAGGTATGAATATTGGGCAAATTTTCTATATGTTGGGCGTAGAGCCCGTTAGGAACAATTATGGGAGGGTCCATGATGTAAAGCTGATTCCCATGCAGGTATTAAAGCGACCCCGGATAGATGTGCTGGTACAAACCTCAGGACAGTTCAGGGATATTGCCGCCTCCAGGATAAACCTGATCAATAAAGCGGTGCATTTGGCTGCGGAGGCCGATGATAATGATGAGTACAAAAACTATGTGAAAGAAGGCACATTGTTGGCCGAATCAGAATTGAAGGAAAAGGGTTTTTCCCCCGAGGAAGCACGGAAATTCTCAACTTCCCGTGTTTTCGGAGGGTTGAACGGCAACTACGGAACGGGAATCATGGGCTTGGTAGAGCAAGGCGACAAATGGGAGACCGAGCAGGAAATCGCGGATACCTATATCAATAATATGGGGGCCATTTATAGTGAGGATAACTGGGCATTTTATAAAAAGGGCATGTTCGAGACCATGATGAACAATACCGATGTGGTCGTACACCCCCGTTCCTCAAATGAAACGGGCCCTATCTCCCTGGACCATGTTTATGAGTTCATGGGCGGTTTAACGGCGAGTATCCGGGTAACGACAGGCAAAGACCCTGACGGGTATTTCAATGATTACCGAAACCGGTACAATCCCGATGTACAATCCTTGAAAGAAGCTATCTGGACAGAGACCAGGACAAATCTTTTCAATCCTAAATACATTAAGGCACAAATGGAGGAGGGTGAGACCGCCGCCGAAAATTTTGCCGAGAGTTTTAGGGATACTTATGGTTGGAACGTGATGAAACCGGCAGCTATCGATAAAGAGATCTGGGAAGGGTATTACGACATCTATGTAAAGGACAAGAATAACCTGGGCACATTGGAATTCTTCAGGAAGACCAATCCGTATGCCTTACAGGAAATGACCGCCGTAATGTTGGAAACAGTGAGAAAGGGGTATTGGAAACCCTCCGAATCCGTTAAAAAGGATATTGCCAATTTACATGCGGAACTGGTCAAGGACCACGATGCCGGCTGTAGTGGTTTTGTATGCGACAACAATAAATTGAAAGAGATGATAACTTCGTTGTTGGACGATAACCTTAACAAGGCATATGAGGCCGCTATCGATGAGGTAAGGACAGGGACCAGTGGGGAGGTCGAAAACCAAGAAGGAATGGTGCTGGAGAAAGAAGTGCTTCGGAAAGAAAAAATAGTCGCCATGATCAAGGAAAATATATGGGCTATCCTAATATTGGTGTTACTTATTGGCGGCGCCATCACTTGGGGTGTTGTTAAACGAAAGAGAGAAGACGAATAAAAAATATAAACATTATGAATATAGGTCTTTTTTATGGTTCTGACACAGGGAACACAGAGGAAGTAGCCCACAAAATGGCAAACATTATAGGTGAGGATATGGTCGATGTATATAGTATCGGCAAGGCAACGATTCCTGACTTGGAAAAGTATGACCTACTGATTTTGGGCACATCCACTTGGTATGATGGGGACCTACAGAGCGAATGGGAGGATTTTCTGCCAAATCTGGATGAAATTGATTTTTCAGGTAAAACAGTAGCCCTTTTCGGATTGGGTGACCAATTTACCTATGCGGAGTATTTTGTTGACGGAATCGGGATAATCTATGATAAGATAATAGAAAAAGGGGCTAATGTTGTAGGGCATTGGCCAATAGATGATTATGATTTCGAGGAGTCGGTTGCAGAAAGGGATGGTGAATTCGTAGGCCTTGCGATCGATGAGGACAATGAATATGAAAAAACCGATGATCGAATTAAAGAATGGCTGGGACAAATTGGGCCAGATTTTGGGTTTGAGGTTTAAACGGGTTCATAGAAAAAAGAGATAAGATAATGCCAACAATCGTAAAATTCGCTATTATATATTTCACTTTGGCCTTGTTGTTCTATTCCATTGGGGTGTGGGCAGAACGGTTGATAAGGACCTTAAAGCCATGGCATCTTGTTTTTTTCTGGCTTGGACTGGTCGCCGATACATTGGGGACGATTTATGTGAAGGCACAGGTAGGGGAAACCCTTATTTTCAACTTCCATACGATTATGGGGGTTTTGGGATTATTTTTAATGGGGGTCCATACCATATGGGCCACTTATATAGTAATTAATGGTGATCCTAAACAGCTTACTACATTTCATAGGTTTAGCCTATTTGTCTGGCTGGTTTGGTTGGTTCCCTATTTTACCGGTCTTTTCTCTGGGATGACCCGGTGAGACACTTGGAATGGATATAAGGAACATGGGTGTCTTTTCAAATATCGATCATGCGTTCCATAGGTCTTTGGAATTCATGTTCTTTAAGGAATGGGGTTCGGTTGGGATAGTGATAAAAAATAAAATGTTAGCTCGGATTTTAAATTGACCATCATGACAAAGATTATTGGACATACGGAAAATGGGAGCATCTTTATATGTTCCAAGTGTAAACTGATCCATTTTGAATACAAGAACCTTGGTTTTAATTTCAAGCCAAAGGAATATAGGCATTTTGCCAAATATATTCTACGGTTGGAAGGTGGGTATTGGGAAATGAAAAATGCGAACAACTATTTTAAACGTAAGATACTGATCCCGATCGGGAAAACCAATTTCAATATTCTCTTGAACAATGAAGAGTTGCTTGAGCTGAAGGACCTGTTTTCCAAATCACTGAAAAAGAACCAAAACCCGTCAAGTTTGTTCAATTATACTTTCAATAATAATTAAAACCGTATGGGACAATACGATTCCGACTAACGTAAAACTATTTTATTGCTAATCAGTGTTTTATGTTTTTTGTGACTCTTGTCATTTTTCTGCCCATTTTCCCGATTTCACGTCAACGTACTAAGGTCTCTACGGGGCCATGGGGGGTCACATCCAATACCTCACCATCGGGAACAACCCAACAGCCGAACATCTGTTCAACCGTTTTGACATTGACCTGGAAAATATGGTATTGACCGAGGTGAACCCCGATTTTTTGGTTGATATCCTTAATATTTTCTGCGGATATAAAAATTGGATTCCTGTGGTTTTGCGATGTACCCTGTTCCTACTATTATAGATTAACGGGGATACCTATAGGGTTTTGGTGGAAAACTTGGCGGATTTTGAGTACGATCTATATATCCATGCCCATATTGAAGATAAGGTATTGATGCCCAAACTTTGTAAATCGGAGGAAAATATAAAATCAATAATTGAACCTTTTTGATCCACTGGTGGTGTTTTGGTCCGATATAGTGGGCAAAGGGTTATGGTCCCCTCTTGGTCTTAAGGGTGGCCACCCTTATTATCTTTCGGTATTACAGGGTCTTGGTCATCTTTATAGTGTCATCCCCTCTTGATTCCTCCTTGAACTGGAGTTTTTTATACAGATGTATCGCCCTGTCATTTTCACGCCAGACATTCAGATATAGCCTTTTTAAACCTATTTGCCTTGAATAGGAGAATGTATGTTCCATCATCAATCTGCCAATACCTTTCCCCCAGTATTTATCATCCCCGATATAGCCCCAATATTCGGCCTCTGTATCGGTTATTTTTTTTAATCCACATACACCTATGGGTGTTTTTCCATACTTCACTCCCCAGATCTTATAGCTTTTATTGTCCTTGAGTGAATTATACCATACCAACTGATCTTTTTCTGTAAAGTCGGGGGTCATTGTCAATTTTTTGATTTTTGCGTTATTCAGCCATTTGTAGGATATTTTCAAAAACGATTTGTCAAAATCAACAAAGGCCACATTATCTGTGAATTCAGAATATTTCATATCCATTATCTTTCTATAAAAAATTTCAGTCTTAATCCTAGTCCCTGAATATATTAGGAACCCTATGTACCAAGTACTGGGCAAAGATATGATAGAATTAGGGATAGTCCCCTATTTACCAGGGACAAAACGAGGTTTTACACTACAAGACCATTTTTGGACATTACCATTTAAGGTAGCAGTCCGCCAAAGACCCGAACCCAAAATGTAAAGGGCCTGTCTACGGTAAGCAAGGTAAAGGTATTGGATAACGACCCCACGACGAATGATTGGATAACGACCTTGACGTATTACGACAAAAAGGGCAGGGCGGTTTATTCCTACTCCGAAAATGACTATCTTGGTACCACGGATATCATGGAAACACAGCTAGATTTTATTGGCAAACCTTTAAAAACAAGGACTTCCCATATTCGTGGCGCCAATACCATTGTGGCCTTGGACGATTTTACTTACGACCATATGGGCAGGCTTCTTTCCCAGACCCAATGTATTGGCGATGGGACCATGGGGGATTCCTGTGAAGCCGGTATGGGAACCAGTGTTACTTCGGGTAATCTGCCCTTTCAGGCACCATAAACGGCGACCATGCGAGCGATACCAGTATCACGGTCACCAATGCCACGATAACCAACGTGCACCTGTATATAGACCCCAGTGCCGGCGGTACGGGCGGTGCGAAGGAACTTGTCGTACGCAACACCTATGACGAACTGGGGCAACTGGTGCAGAAGAAGGTAGGTGGAGAGGCCGATGGTACGGATGTACTGGCCTCCAATGGCCTGCAGCAGGTGGATTACGCCTACAACATAAGAAATTGGCTTACTTCCGTGAACAATCCCGCCAATCTTGGTTCAGACCTGTGGGCGTTCAAAGTGAACTATAATACGGTGGGTCATGGATCGACACCACAGTACAATCAGAACGTTGCCGAGACCGAGTGGAGGACGGCCAACACCGATGGCTCGTTAAAGTGGTATTCTTATGGCTACGATGGCCTAAACAGGCTTGTAAGCGCTACCGACAACACAACTGACCAACGGTATAGCCTCGCTAATGTTACGTACGATAAAAATGGGAATATCCAGTTGTTGGCCAGAAATGGTTATCAGAATAGTTCTACGTTCACGAACATGGATATTCTGGACTACGATTACGACAACGGCAACAAGTTGGTCAAGGTAACCGACAATGGAAACGATGATTATGGATTTAAGGACGGGACGAACACCAATGACGACTTCGAATATGACATAAACGGAAACTTGAAAATCGACCGTAACAAGGGAATTACCTCGATTGAATACAACCATCTGAATCTGCCCGAACAAGTAAACTTCGGGAGCGATAACATCAAATATGTCTATGATGCCACGGGCGTAAAACTCAAAAGGACGGCCAGTAGTGGAACGGAAACCTTGTACGCGGGCAACCATGTTTACGAAGGTGCTGTTGGCAACGCACAGTTACAGTTCTTCAACCATGCCGAGGGTTATGCAACACCGGACGGACAGGGTGGTTATGATTACGTTTATAACTATGTTGACCACTTGGGTTCGGTGAGGCTTAGCTATACCGATGCCGATGACAACGGCAACATAGATCCTTCCAACGAGATCATCGAGGAGAACAACTACTATCCCTATGGTCATAAAATGTTGGGCTTCAACGATGCGGTAAGTCCTTATGGCAACAGTACGGCCAAACGTTGGAAGTTCAATGGCAAGGAATTTGATAATAGTTTTGATATAGACACCTATGATTTTGGGGCAAGGAACTATGACCCTACTATCGGGCGTTGGATGAACATCGACCCTTTGGCTGAGAAATACTATGATTTTTCAGGTTATAATTATACGATGAACAACCCTGTTCTTTTTACAGATCCTGATGGAATGAGAGTTGAATGGGGTAAAGGGTTAGATGCGGAGGAGAAACAAATTCTAGGCTATTTAATTTATCAATTGCGAAAAAACTCAAAATCATTTGATAAAGCTTTTGAAAAACTTCATAATAGCGAAAATGTTTATGAGGTAACTGATAATTGGAATCCAGATGCAGAGTTTGATCCGAATAAGGGGAATTTTAATGAAGAAGAAGATTACGACTTTGAAACTGGTGAATCGACAACGACCTTAGTTTATGAAGAAGTTGAAAACAAGGGAGGGGAAATAAGAATACCTTTAAATTGGGCTGATGAATTTCCTGAATTGGGTATAGATAAGACAACGAAGGCAAAGCAAATTATTGTAGAGGAGTTTATCCATGCAGTTCAATGGGAAACATTATTTCCAAAGTCAGGAAAAACAACTCTTGATTTTTACTTGGATTTGACAGGAGTAGCGAATACTGAATTTGAAGCAAAAGCTGTTACTGGAATAATTCACAAAGAGGTTGGATGGAACGTGTTGACTGGAGGGGATAAAAATGCGGCAAAGTCAGGAAATTATTTTTCAAGATATGGGTTTAATATGAGTAGATACAATAGAGATGCCAATAAATGAATATCCTCTCCGCAGACAAACGCAGGATATAAGGATAGAGCTCTTATGGACAACATATTGCCTACAGTTTTAATTAACGTGTTAAAATCCAAGAAGTAATGAGATTCTATTTACTGATACCAATGTTACTATGCTTAATTTCTTGTGGGGCATCAAAGGATATAGGTTCGATTGATGAATTAGATTTGTCTGGAAAATGGTTAAAAAAAATTCCTCCTAGGGTTTTGAAGTATAAAAACCTGAAGAAAATTAATCTTCGTAACAACAATTTTAGAAAGTTCCCTGTTGAACTTTCTGAATTAAAGCAGATACAGACGATATTGTTGTCGGACAACAATATTGATTCTTTGGATGAAGATGGGATACTTTTATTTGAAAACTTGGAAGTGCTTGATCTCGACAATAATCAAATCAGGGTATTCCCTAACCTTAGAAAATTGGATAATTTAAGGATAGTGACCATTATAAATAACGAATTGAATGATGTTGAAGACTTGCAATGCAAGATTCCCAAAGGTGCCGTTTTAGTTCACGGTCATGAATTTTCTGTAAATGGCAAGGATTGCAATAATTAACTTTCAATGACATTGGTTACGAATGTGCGAATTAAGAAAGCCATCCTTCGGGATGGTTTTTTGTGCGCCCGAAAAGTTATCAACAGCCTTTTTGCAGAGCTTTGCCCCCTTCCGTCCCCTGTCCTTCCTTGGGCGGGTTCGGATTATGGTCTTTTGGGAAGGGCGGTTTTAACCTTATTGAAGTTGGACGGCACAAAAACGAACCCGTAAAAGGGTGTCGCCACGATGTCATGTTTTAAAATTACGGGCATCCATCTGCCACCGAAAACGGCATTGGGGCAAAACTTTGCGGATATATTAACTTTTTCAATACTGGTGGAGTTAGTGTTGGAACAGGAGGGGAGGCCACGGTATCGGTTGCTGCATCTAAAGGATATTTTAGTGGATCGATTAAAGATTTAAAAGCAACTACATTGCTTCGGGGGCAAATATATTTAAATGGGGGTTTAGCAGTAATAGGCAGGGTTGAATTAGAGGTCTCGCAATCTTTTAACCCGACTTTGAATGGCACATTTAAAGATACATGGACAGAATTTACAGCTGGTGCTGTTTTAGGAGCAAGGGCGAGTCCTGTAACGGCAGCAGACATACAAGCTGGCGTGAGGGTGAACTTCACAAGATTTCATCCAACAAAAGGATTAATTACAGTATTTCACTAGTGGGCATTAAAAAATAAGTTACGTTCATAACGTCCAATAAGGTCTCTCCCAGCTACCGCTAGTCTGTGACTAGTGGCGTGCAGGGTAAGCAAGACAATGTAGATAAAAGGCCACGGCGGGAGCCGTGGTTTTTTTATGCGTGGGCACACCAACGGAGAAGGGCATGGCGTACAACCTGCCCGGATAAAAACAAACTTAAAGACCCTTGAAAACAAAAAGTCGGAAGAATAAATCTTCCGACCATGACTGGGGCCTGCCCCCGCTATTTTTTTGTTTACACACTTTATGGGATAGTCCTTTTTTAAGGATTCCCTTTAATCCACCCATATTATTTCCAGGTATCACCATTAAAATTCTCTCCAAGTTTGGTTTTTAAAATACTAAATGCCTTGGTGATCTGGGCTTCTACAGTTTTTATGGATATGTTTAAATAATCGGATATTTCATTGTTGGTAAGCCCTTCCTTTTTACTTAAAATAAAAACACGTTGACATTTAGGAGGCAATTTTTGAATTTCCCTATTCATGGTATCCATCATTTTGTCAATCATAGTATCATCGATTTCTTCTGCAACTTCATGTGAGTATTCTATATACTTCTCATTCAATAATACGACGGCTTTGTTTTTTTGATAATGGTTCAAGAACTCATTGTAGACACATTTGTATAAAAAATTGCGTATTGAAAACTGTGGATTCAGTTTTTTTCTGGATTTCCAGGTCTTAAGAAACACGTTCTGAACGATATCTTGGGCAAGGGCTTGCTCATGGGTCAAGGTCAGTGCGTAGGCATTAAGTTGTCTGTGGTATTTCCCCAATAGATACATATAGGCCTTTTCCTCCCCTGAAATAAGGCTGTTGATAAGCTTTTGATTATCATCAAAATCCATAAACATGTTTAATTGATAAATATCGATTAAAGATAATGGCTAAGTTCTAATTAGCATATTGAATAGTTGCTGTTTGTATTCAAACCAAGAGCCATTGGATGCAAAGGCAATGGCTGTTACTGTCATCATTTTACTGGTTGGGTCCTTGGTCTTTTCGAGTACTAAGAACCGATTTGAATATTTTGTTGCCGCTCCATTAAAAGAACCTATAAATTCCCCCAACCTCATATCCATATTGTTTAATTCTGTACGTGATATATTTTGTCTACGGCCCTTTGCCCTTTTAAGGCGTTGGGTTTTTATGAACAATGGTACTTGCTTTTGTAAACGCACCATGACTTCGATGACTATCACTACAGGGTACATCTACTTTTACTTTATCGGTTTTTCCTTTGGGTATCCTATCTAAATGACGATTCCCTTTCCCGGAATAAGCAAAAAACAAATCATCACTCCCTACAATCCCTTGAAATTCTTCTACAGAAACACTAGAGGATGAAGACAATAACTTATGACGCCGATCAAAAAAAATGTATAGAGGTCCCAGTCTCCCTTGCACTCTTTCTAATACCATGCCTAGATAACAAACAATATAAGTGGCGATTTAATTTGTCTTTCTTCTTGATATTATGAACTCGTTTAAACTTTTTGGGTTTAAGCGAGTTCTATACCAAAACCTCCCTGTGGTCTCGGTAAAAAACATACAATCATTGGTAATCAATGGGTTAAATGTCAAAATAGCAACATAAAGTATTGTTTTTCAGTATCTTATAAAGATAACACCAATTATTTTTCTAATGGGGAAATCCAATGCTTATGTTAAAAATAATGAATTAACAGCAGTTCCCAATACACATTTCCGAGGAAAATCGGATTTGGCAAGGGTAAGGCCCATCCCACTTTTGGTATGCTCGTTGTGCAAGGTGCAGACGGTCACCTTTGGTACGCTGGCCAATACAGGCACTACAACAAAATCGTGTTGATAAACGGGCAGTATTGCCATCTCTCAGGGTGCAGACTCCAAAATGGGGACTTTCTTATCATTGTTTCATTCAACAGGCCACAAGAGGCTAGAGACGATTATGCCCAACGGTGGCAGATAGAGATGTGTTTCAAGGCCATGAAGTCTGGCGGGTTTGATATTGAAAAACACATCTTACAGATCTGGAACGTATCGAAAAACCGGTACTGTTAACCATGATGACCTTCGTTTGGTGCCATAAGACCGGTATATACCAGCACATAAGACCGATATGGATAAAAAAAACACGGTAGAAGGGCTGGGTATTCAGATACGGATCTGATTATATGGCAAATTGTCTTCTAAATACCATGAAAACAAGCGATATAGATATAACGCAATTTTTGTCATGTGCTGACAAAGTCTTTAAGATCTGAAGGAACCATAAAATATTATTTAAAAAAACACATATTTATCTTAGAGCTTAGCTAAAATAATATGATTTTGAAAATAAAACCAAATAAAAGTTAGGGTATTGGGAATTTGACTTGTATTAATATAAACAAAGGATCTCATATGATTTCTAAAGAAGCTGAAAAGCGAATTATAAAATATTTTACCCAGTCTGCCGACATCCATGATTTGGATTTTTTGAATGAGTGGTTGAAAAAAGAACAGAATCAAAGGGTCTTCAAAAAATATGTCAAAACCCATTTTGCGATAAACTTGGCCATGAACGATTCCGATCTAGATAAAATCAAAGACGAACTCCTTAAGGAAATCCGAAATGAAAAGAAACCAATGATGAAGATAAGGTTCTTGTCCGTATTGAAATACGCTGCCATTGCTATCGTGTTTTTGAGCCTCGGATATCTGATCGATAAAAATGGGTTTTGGAGCAATGACGTGATCAAGCCTCGGGAAGATGTTGTCACGTTGCAATTGTCTAATGGGGATTTGGAAGTAATTACAGAAAAAGGTAGTTATGAGCTCATTGATGATAATGGTGAGGTCATCGGGATTCAAAAAGGAAAGCAATTGATCTATAAAGACAAAGGGGATAATATGGGTACGAAATATAATACCCTTACCATTCCCAAAGGCAAGCAATTTGGGTTGGTACTTTCTGATGGCACCAAAGTCCGGTTGAATGCGGAAAGTTCCATTACGTATCCAATGTTGTTTGGCCCGGACGGTCCTAGAAAAGTGACTTTAACGGGAGAAGCTTATTTTGAGGTAAGCCATGACCAAAAACGACAATTCATTGTCAATACACAGGAACTCGACGTAAAAGTATATGGTACCAGGTTTAATGTGGCCAATTATCCCGAGGATGAGAATACGGAAGTGGTTTTGGTAGAAGGGTCCGTAGCCTTGTTCAAGCTACGGGGGGCATCAAAAAGGAAAGATGAAGTATTCCTGGAGCCGGGGCATATGGGTGCTTATAATAAAATGGATGGGAATATTGTGGAGCAAAAAGTCAATACATCCCTTTATACTTCATGGATGGAGGGCAATCTGGTTTTTAGAAACGAAACATTTGAAAACATTACCCGAAAGTTGGAGCGACATTATAATGTGGTCATTATCAATAATAATGGGGATTTGGCAGATGAAACCTTTAATGCCACCATTGAAATGGACCACGAAACCATTGAACAGGTCTTTAATTACTTCAATAAAGTGTACAGTATAGAATATCAAATTGTTGAAAACAAAATAACCATTAATTAAAACGTAAACCTATGGGATAGAAATAGAATGACCAACTAGGATTATTTTCTTCCATTATCAAGGCAATTGATACATGAAAAAAATCGGAAGATGCTGTAACATCCCCCGACTTAAGGAAAATGATCACACTTAACGCGTAATCACTTGTAAACATTCAAAAATATGAAAAAACCATCAAAGTCGGAGGGTGTACACTCTTGGTACTTAAATTATGACATAAAAATGAAGTTATCGCTTCTATTTTTCTTAATCCTAAGTTTTTTGATGCAGGCCAATTCCTCATATGCACAAAAAACGAAAATTTCGATAGACAGGGAAAACACCACGGTCCGTGAGGTTCTTGATGATATCGAAGCTACAACTGAGTTTAGGTTCCTATTCAATACCAAGGCTGTTGATCAGGATAGACGGGTGTCTATTAAAGTTGAGAAAGCTACGGTCGATAAGGTCCTGGAATTGCTCTTTGGCGAAGTTGATACCTCGTACGAAGTGGATGACCGTAAGATTTTTTTGAAAAAAGGAATACGGCAACACGGAAATAAGGACGGATCGAACGAATCGGATATTGGATCGTATCAACAAATAATAATAGTCGGAACGGTTACAGAGACCGGAGGTATGCCTTTACCAGGCGCCAACATTATCGAAAAGGGAACACTCAATGGTGTTACGGCTGATTTTGACGGCAATTTTTCCATTCAGGTAACTGATGGCAATGCTATTTTACAGATTTCCTATTTAGGTTTTGAGACCCAGGAAATTAAAGTTGAAGGTAAAACCACGATTAATGTAGTACTACAGGAAAGCGCTTCCGAGTTGGAAGAGGTTGTAGTGATAGGTTATGGTACCCAAAAACGGTCTAAATTGGTAAGTGCGGTTGACCAAGTTGGTGACGATGCTTTTGAAGGTAGGGCATCGGTAAATACGACCCAAGCCTTACAGGGACGCTCGCCTAGTTTAACTATTCAACAGACCAACTCTGAACCTGGAGCGGGATTGAACATCAACATCCGGGGTATAAGTACATTGGGCAATAATAGTCCACTTATAGTTATAGACGGGATTGTAGGTGGTGATATCAATGCATTGAATCCAACCGATATCGAAAGTGTCTCAGTCCTGAAGGATGCCGGTAGTGCCGCTATTTATGGTTCCAGGGCCAGTAATGGGGTTGTGCTGATCACTACTAAAAAAGGAAGTAA
The DNA here is from genome assembly GCA_002749285.1 of Maribacter sp. Classification (GTDB taxonomy): domain Bacteria; phylum Bacteroidota; class Bacteroidia; order Flavobacteriales; family Flavobacteriaceae; genus Maribacter_A. Next base: position 16,190 of record PDPR01000014.1, on the reverse strand, counting down.
AAGCAGCCCGATGAAAGTACAATACAGTAGTTTGGTGGGGTATAATTTACCTCATTATTTCACCAAACCGGTACATGGGTATGAAAATGCAATGCTCAAAAATGAGGCTGCCTATAATTCAAACGAGAATTCAGCGGTATATACCTCTGATGAGATTGCGTCGTTCATAGAAAATGGGGATGAAGAATGGTTTGCCGATGAGATTGTTCGCAATGCACTACAGCAAAGCCATAATTTATCTGTTTCCGGTGGGGGCGAGGACAATACCTATTTGGTGTCACTGGGGTATCTTAATCAAGCCAGTAATTTCGTGGGTCCATCAAAAGGAATGGAAAGGTATAATTACAGGATAAACCTAACGAATGATTATGGGCGTTTTAAATTGTCTTCCAATTTGGCTTATGCCAAACAAAAAATAGTGGACCATGCAGGTAATACCTCTACCCTGATGGTAGATGCTTTTAGGGTACCACTGATCTATAGGCAAAAAGATGAGGAAGGTAATTATCTGACCAACGATGTACTTAATGAGTTTAACTCTTTGGGAATATTGGAACAGGGAGGTTTTAGAAGATATGATAATGATGATCTTTTCGGAAGTTTGGCAGCGGAATTGAAATTTACGGATAACCTAAAACTAAGGGGCGTTTTTGGAGGTAGATTATGGTCCAATGATCTTTTCTCCAGAACAAAAAGAGTCGATTTCTTCCCAAAGGGAGTTTTCGGGGCCGATAGGAATACCAATGATGAACATAGAAAGAGTCTGGACCTTAACCTTCAATTGATGATGGAGTATGACAGAACATTCAACAATGTACACGATTTGAATGTACTCTTTGGGGCATCGAACGAGAATCATTCCGATAGGGGTTTTGGATTGTATAAAAAATACACCGATCTGGATTTGGGTACACCCATCACCGATACGGAGATCAGTGACAATTCCTATAATTCCAATCAAAGTTCATCCAAGAATAGTCTTAATTCCTTATTTGGTAGGGGCTCGTACAGTTATTCGGATAAATACTTTCTTGAGGCCAGTTTCAGATATGATGGTTCCTCCAAATTCAGGAAGGAAAAACGTTGGGGCTTTTTCCCTTCACTTTCAGTAGGATATAATGTTACCGGGGAAGACTTTATGGAAAACTATAAAGATAAAGTCGGAAATTTGAAGGTGAGGGCTTCTTATGGTGTTTTGGGGAACCAAAACGTTGGGAATTATCAATATCAAACCACCTATTTTACGTTTCAAAATGCGTATGGCTACAATAACCAAGGTGTTAGCGGAACCGGATATAATTTTGCCAATCCCGATATACAATGGGAAAGGGCGGCGACCTTTAACGTAGGTGCGGATCTGGATTTTTTCAAAGGGGCATTGACCATGTCTTTTGATTATTTCGACAAAGTGACTTCTGACATTTTGGTGCCGCCTGCGGTCCCTGGGGTATATGGTACTAGTTTGCCCGATTACAATGCCGGGGAAGTCGGTAACAAAGGTTGGGAACTGTCAGCGACCTATAGGCATCAAGGGGAACTGTTTGACCACAGGCTCTCTGTCAATGTTGGTGACTCCAAGAATGAGGTATTGGACTTTCAGGGCAATGAGCGGTTGACCGGGGTGGAAGAACTTCAAGTATTGCTGCGGGAAGGGCAACCATTCAACTCTTATATAGGCCTTAAAAGAGACGGTATTTTTCAAAGCGTCGAAGAAATAGAAAATGCGGCCATTCCAGAAGGCTTGATGGTGGTGCCCGGGGATAATCGTTACGTGGATGCAAATAATGATGGGGTAATAAATGATGAGGATAAATTTATATTTGGAAACCCTTTTCCACGATATACTTTTGGGCTCACCTATAATGTTGGATATAAGGGGTTGGACCTAAGTTTATTTGTTCAAGGTGTTGGGAAAAGGACCATGATGGTACGTGGTGAATTGGTTGAGCCTTTTCACTATAATTATGGTGCTACCATGTATACCCACCAATTGGATTATTGGACACCACAAAACACCGATGCCTATTATCCCCGTCTCGCGAATGCGGGTAGCCAATCCATAACAAACAACTATAGACGTGGTTCGGATATGTATCTCTATGATGGTGCTTATGTTCGATTAAAGAATGTGCAGATAGGTTATACACTGCCTAAGGTCGTGTCGGAAAAAATAGGCATGAAAAGTTATCGTGTGTACTTATCGGGCCAAAACTTATTGACGTTCTCGAAAATTGACTTTGTCGATCCCGAGCTTTCAGAGTTTAATGGAGACTTGAGGTCATCGGGAGGGAATAGTGGCAGGGCCTATCCTACACTCATTTATTATGGACTTGGTTTGGATATCACTTTTTAATTCAGCAAAAATGAAAAACAATATAACATATAAGATTAACGCAATCCTTGTATTGCTGTTGGTAGTTACAGCTTGTGAAAAGTTGGACCTTGCCCCTGAAAGCCAATTTACCAGTTTGAATTATTGGACAAGTATTGGTAAGGCCCAGACCGTTTTGAATACGGCCTATTCACAAATGCAATACAGTGATTATTTTTTCTATAATGAAGCATTATCGGATAATGCTTATAACGGAAGAGGGGATGTGGCAGGTGCTGCTTCTTTGGCAGCAGGTACCTACGATGCCTCTTTGGCCAGATTGCAAAATGAATGGAACCGAAGATATGCCGGCATAAAAACCTGCAATCTGTTTTTGGAAAACATAGACCGTATTGAAGATGCAGATGCGGATGTTGTGGAGAGAATGATAGGGGAGGCCCGTTTTATCAGGGCTTTCCATCATTTTCAGTTGATGACCTGGTTTGGCGATGTGCCCCTTGTGGCAAAAGACCTTACTATAGAGGATGCCCAAACCTTGAGTAGGACGCCAAGGGAGGAAGTCTTGCAATTTGTTCTATCGGAATTGGATGAAGTTATCAAGATACTTCCTACCAATTTGGAGTACAGTGATGAAGAAAGGGGTAAGATCACCCGAGGTGCCGCGATTGCCCTAAAAGCAAGGGTGTTGTTCTATGAAAATGATTGGGAGGGGGTAGTTGCTGCTTGCGAAAAAGTAATGGATGGCAGCAATGGATCCTACGGATTGTTCCCTTCTTATGAAGGATTGTTCCTTCCCCAAAATGAGTATAGTAATGAGGACATCTTGAGTTTGCAATACCTGCCCGAATTTAGGACTTGGGGTGAGTATTTTGATTTTGCCCCCTTAACTGCGGGTTCCAGACTCAATGCCATGGCTGCGACCCAAGAATTGGTAGATAGTTACTTAACCTTGGACGGTAAAAAAATAACCGATGCAGGTTCGGGTTATAATGAGGAGGATCCTTATGCGAACAGGGACCCTAGACTGGCCAATACCATTGTGTACCACGGTTACGAATGGGAAGATGTCGGTGGTGGCTCACATACGATTTTAATTGAGCCAGGTTCAGGTACCGCAGATGAATACGTACCAGGATCCTCCGCAACCCCAACAGGGTATTACTGGCGTAAATATTTTGATCCAACACACCAGACCGGATTGTCTTCGGGGCTTAACCTAATGTTGATCAGGTATGCCGATGTCTTGTTGATGTACGCCGAAGCTAAGGTTGAGTTGGGTCAAATGGACCAAGCAACATGGGACAACACCATTAAGGCCATAAGAAGCCGGGCCGGCTTTACCAACCCAACGGCACTGAATTTTGATAACTCATTGAACAAAGATGAACTGCGACAGATAGTCAGAAATGAACGCAGGGTGGAATTGGCTTTTGAAGGTCTACGGATTTTTGATATTCGAAGGTGGAAAACAGCGGAAGATGTTCTCAACGGTTGGGCACACGGCGCGAAATTCGGTCCTCTATCCCAAGATGGTGGTTACATAAGGGCTGACCTTAGATTTTTCGATCCCAATAAACATTATTTATGGCCTATTCCAAGGGATGAGCGCCTCATTAACCCCAATCTAAGTCAAAATCCAGGTTGGTAAGTCCAATCAAAAATCAAATAATATCTAAATAAGAAACAGATGAAAACAATATATATAAAATTAATGCTAATTGCTCTTTCGGTTTTTGTTGTAAGTTGCGATGATGATGAAACATTGCCCAATACCAATGTATCCCCGGTCAGTGAACTCTATTCACCGGCAGATAATACATTTTTTAATTTGGGGGCAGCTAGTTCCGCACTGTTCGAATGGCAACATGCCAAGGCAGAGGATAATGGTATTGTGTTGTACGATGTGGTATTTGATGTTGAGTCAGGTGACTTTTCAGATCCTGTATATGTAATGCCTTCAGATGGAAAGGGGCTTCAAAATACCTTGAACATTTCTTTTGCCGATTTGAATAGGATTGCAGAGATGGCCGGTATAGGATCTAAAAATTCGGGTAAATTGAAATGGACGGTCTTATCCTCCAAAGGATTGAATATTCAAAAGTCAGGTGCTTCGAGGGTTATTGAAGTAGAGCGACCAGCAGGGTTCCCTTCTCCAGACGAATTGTTCATTTCAGGTACTGCCTCTGAAGGTGGTACGGCAATCGAGGATGCTATCCCCCTTAAAAAAATAGCTGCTACCCAGTATGAGATATTTACTTCCCTTAAACCAGGTGATTATCATTTTATAACTAGAAAATCCGATAATCCCTTAGTGTATTCTATTAACGGAACCGATTTGGAAGAAGGAGGGGCCACGACCTATAGTGGCGAAGAAAAAGTGTACAGAATACAGATTGACTTTAGTGACGGGTCTGTAAATATGGTAGAAGTAGAGGGAATTAAATTATGGTTTCCCCCAACCGGTGAATTAATGTTCGATTTCGAGTATCAAGGAAATGGTACTTGGAAAGCGGCCAATGTTTTTGTTGAGTTCAAACAAGAAAGTTGGGGAAGGGACGAACGTTACAAATTCCTATTTATGATAGGCGGGGAAGTAATGTGGTACGGAAGTGTAAATGGGGATAATCAAAGACCTTCCGATGATTCCGATTTATCCTATTGGTATATGGTACCCGTTACCGATGACTATTGGAATAATTGCTTTAAATATAATGGAAATGTGGATGGGAGAAATGCGGACATAGAAATCATGTTCAATGCATCAGTGCCCGAATATACCCATAGCGTGACACCATTATAAAAAATGGGCATCTCTCCCTGTTTTTGAGGGAGAGTTGCCTTAAACAAAAAGAATTATGAAAATATACTTAATTGTCCTCTTGGGCATCACATTATTGGTTTCCTGTTCCGAAGATACTGTACCGTTGCGCGATCCCGTTAAAGGGGGAGAGGAGGCTCTTGAAATAGATTGGTCGGCCACTGCGGATTCTGTGCAAGCGTCCTTTTACAATACCTATTTGGGGTCTGAGGGAACTTTTGTCGCGAACAATTCCGGTGATGCTACATTTCATTATTGGCCAAATGCACATGCATTGAATGTGTTGGTAGATGCTTATACCCGTACAGGGGATGGAGCCTACCTATCTAAAATGAAAAACCTGGTGAACGGAATCAAGACCAAGAATGGCGGTACGTATTCCAATGTGTTCAATGATGATATGCTCTGGTTGGGTAATGTCGCGGTAAGGGCATATGAGGCAACTGGGGATTCAGAATACAAAGCGGTGGCAGAGTTTTTATGGAATGATGTCATTTTGAGCCATAGTGATGTTTTTGGAGGTGGGATTACCTGGAAAAAGGACACTCCGAAACAGAAAAATGCAGTCTCAAATGGTCCGGCAATTATACTGGCGATGCGTTTGTACGACATTGATGGAGATCCCGGATATTTGGATTGGGCAAAATCCATTTACGATTGGGAAAAAGAAAACCTGGTTGATCCCGTCACCGGATTGGTCTGGGACAATCTAAGTGAGGAAAATGGTGAGGTCATAACGAACAAGGACTGGATTTTCACTTATAACGCCGGCACATGGATCGGGGCCAATATTAGATTGTACAAGGAAACGGGGGAGCAGTCCTATTTGGACGATGCGATAAAAACGGCGACTTCGATGATGACCAGCCCTAAATTAACATCGAACGGACTAATGAAGGACGAAGGCCAAGGGGATGGAGGTTTGTTCAAAGGAATTTCGGTAAGATATTTTACGGAGTTGATTTTGCTTCAAGATGTTAATGCCAGCGATAAAGAAGCCTTCGTGGATTTCTTTGAATACAATGCGGCTACTTTATATACCGACGGATTAAAAAGACCGGAAATGTCAATTGGTCCCAATTGGGGGGAAAAACCTTCGGGCAATGTTGATCTCACTACCCAATTGAGCGGTATGATGTTGATCGAAGCTGCTGCAAAACTAGAAAAAGAAAATATTTTAGAATAAAAGACAGACCTACACATGCAAAGAAGAAAATTTATAAGGAACACTGCCTTGGCAGGTGGTTTTACGATGATCGATCCATTTAAAATGGTTGCAGCGGATATAGGAACATTAAAACCTTTTCCAGAGGTACGGATAGCAAAGAACAAGCGACACTTTAATAGTCGAAGTATTGAAAGTGCCATATTGGAATTTCAAAAAAATGTAAAGGACAAGGAATTGGGATGGTTGTTCAATAACTGCTTCCCCAATACTTTGGACACTACGGTGACTTTTTCCAAAAATAATGGGAAACCGGACACTTATGTGATCACGGGGGATATAGATGCCATGTGGCTTAGGGATAGTTCGGCACAAGTATGGCCGTATCTGGCTTTTGTAAATGAAGACAGCGATTTAAAGGATTTGATACATGGGGTCATCAACAGACAAACACAATATATCCTCAAAGATCCGTATGCCAATGCTTTTTATAACGACCCTACCAAAAAAGGGGAGTGGACAACGGACCATACCAAAATGCTTCCCGGTGTACACGAACGTAAATATGAGATAGATTCGCTGTGTTACCCGATTCGATTGGCATATAACTATTGGAAAGCTACAGGGGATAATACACCGTTCGACAAAGATTGGGAGAAAGCCATACGGAAAATCCATAAGGTCTTTACGGACCAGCAACAGAAAGACGGGAAAGGACCTTATTCTTTTCAAAGAACTACCTCGAATGGTACGGATACCAGAGCATTGAAGGGCTATGGTTATCCTGTTAATCCAGTAGGTTTGATCTGTTCCGCATTTCGCCCAAGTGATGATTCCACGGTATTTTCTTTTTTGATTCCATCCAACTTTTTTGCAGTGGTAAGTTTGGGACAGGCCGCAGAAATGATTGAAGCGTTAACTGGGAACGACACTTTCGCAGCTGAATTGAAAGCACTTGCGGATGAGGTGGAACAAGCTATTCAAGAACATGGTGTGGTAAGCCACCCGAAATATGGTGATATCTACGCCTTTGAAGTGGATGGTTTCGGCAACCATTTGCTAATGGATGATGCCAATGTGCCTAGTTTACTGTCATTACCTTATTTAGATGCAGTTGGCACAGATGATTGGATATATCAGAACACCAGGGAGTTTGTATGGTCTGTGGACAACCCTTTCTTTTTTAAGGGAAAAGCGGCCGAGGGTATTGGTGGCCCCCATGTAGGTTTGGAAATGATATGGCCCATGGCCACTATTATTCGGGCCTTGACCAGTACGGATTCCAATGAGATTATGGAATGTATAAGATCCTTAAAGGCCACACATGGAGGTACGGGGTTTATGCATGAAACATTCCATATAGACAATCCCAGGAATTTCACACGTTCTTGGTTTGCGTGGGCAAATACCCTGTTTGGCGAATTGTTGTGGAAAACCTATCAATTACAACCTCGGTTATTGACCTAAGTAAGAATGTGCAATTCCATTTGCTTTAATCGCGGGGCGATAGCCAAAAAGGGTTTGATTCCCCGAGACTTGCCTCGAAATGATAAAAGTTTTTTCAGAAGCATGGCCCGCCACCCCTTGGGTCGAGGTTGTTGATTTTGGAACGGCTTTGTGAATACCACAACTATTCTTTAGCGATATCGATGGTATGGTTCAAGGGGATTTCCAATAGTTTCCCTATGGGAAGAGTGGGGGAAAGGTCGGATATGTCTTTATTCCCAAGTGAGATGATACAGGGCATATAGCTTCTGAAAGGCAATAAGGACTTTCACCAAATCAAAGAAAATGAAAACCAAATATAGAAATCTTTTTTTTACGCTAATATTCTTGTTGTTCAATTCCTGCAACGAAGAAAGAGGAACTGTTTCCGAGAATAAGGACAAGGTATTCAAACCCATATCCTATGTAAGTCCATTCCTAGGCACCGCTCCACTTACCGATCCCCAGTTCATAGGGTATGTGCCACCTAAGGATTGGCGTGTTTGGTCGGGGTTGACCTATCCGGGGTCTTCGCTGCCGAATGCGATGGTACAGGTGGGTCCTATAACGGAATTCGGGTCTGGAGCCGGGTACGAGTACGAGGATACCGAGATCCTGGGGTTTGCCATGACCAATAAAGGACATTGGAATTTGTGTAACCTACCTATTCTACCATTGCCGGAAGATGCCGAATATCCTTATAAATCAAAATTTTCGCATCAAAAGGAAAAAGCTTCTCCGGCTTATTATGAAGTGTTCTTGGAGGATTATGGAATAAAAACAAGGGTGACCTCTACGCTTAGGGCTGCCATTCAGGAATATACTTTTAATGAAAGCGGTGGACAACGGATTCTTTTTGATTTGGGGAAAGCCAATAGCAAAATCCATGATTGGGGCATTTCACTAAAGGAAGGTACTTTGGAAGGATTCCAAAATATGGGTAGGGAAACTATTTACTTTTCAGCAAGATTCAATACACGTTTAAACGGATTGGAAATCATTAAAAAAGGTGATCAAGAAGGATATTCCATAGTATCCCTGGAAGCCAAAATGGAGGAGCCTGTTGTATTGAAAATCGGGGTTTCTTTTGTGAGTATACAAAATGCGGCTGAGAATTTGGAAAAGGAAATAGGGGATAAAACTTTTGATAGGATCCATAGGGAAGGCGAGGATATATGGAATACCCTTTTATCGCGAATTGAAGTGAAAGGAGGTACTGATAAGGAGAAGGGATTGTTTTATTCATCCTTGTATCGTTCCTTTTTATGGCCTGCATTACGTAGTGATATCAATGGGGAGTACACCGATATAAAGGGCGAAACGAGAAAAGGGGATTTTGGGTACTATACAGTTCCTTCCTTATGGGATACTTACCGGAATAAATTGGTGTTGTTGGCCTTGTTACGACCAAAGGTGACCAATGACGTTATAGAATCCTTGATTGATATTGGCGAACTAACTGGGTATGTACCTACTTTTTTCCATGGTGATCATGGTGCATCCTTTATTGCAGGCTCTTATTTTAGGGGGGTGGACAATTTTGATATAAACAAGGCCTATCAATTATTGTTGAACAATGCCTATAGGGAGAACAAAGGCCATAATGGGGGACGACCTTATTTAAAACCATATATCGAAAAAGGATTTATACCAGAGTTTCGAATAAACAATCCAGTAGTTGGGACTGTTGGCTCGGCAGGGGTTTCAAAAACCTTGGAATATGCCTATGATGATCATGCACTATCACTTTTGGCGAAAGAACTTAATGATTCCATTCATTTTGATGATTTATCGAAAAGGGCAAAAAATTATAAGAATGTTTTTGATACGACCACCCATTTCATGCGGGGAAGATTTGCAAACGGGGACTGGGTAAGTCCTTTCAATCCGCAATATCCATATTATGAATACATGTATCGCGAAGCGAATGCATGGCAGGTATCTTTTTATGTACCTCACGATATGCCAGGTCTGGTAGGGATATATGGAGGCAAGGATGCCTTTGAACAAAAATTGGACTCTCTATTTACATTGCCTTGGAACCCCGATCATATTGCCAGAAACGTTTCTGGTTTCATTGGTCAATATTGTCATGGAAACCAACCCGACCATGAGGCTCCTTTTTCTTATTATTTTGTGGATAAACCCGAAAAATCCCAAGTGGTTATTGATAAAATACTGGGCGGTTTCTATGGGATGGGTAAGGACGGTTTGGCCTTGTCGGGTATGGATGATGCAGGTGAAATGTCTTCCTGGTATGTTTGTGCCGCAATGGGACTATACCCATTGTCCCCTGCCGATAGTGAATATTTGGTGAGTGTTCCTCTTTTTGAGGAAGTAAAGTGGAATCTTGAGAATGGGAATACATTGATAATTAAAAATCCAACAAGAGGAAGAAAATTAAAGGGAATCATGCTAAACGGTAATAAGAACAGTGGCTATTTTGTTTCCAATGAGATCTTCAATAAAGGAGGCGAAATACTGTTGGACACCGAATAAGATTGAAAATCGTTTGTTGTTCTAGTTAGTTTGTGTGCCGGACTTCATTTTTTTTGGGAGTCCGGCTTTTTTTGCTTATCGTTTATGGGGCTTCATCCTTTTATGTTTTCCATCTTTTTACCAATGGATCCAAGGAGGGGTTCAAATACAGGTTTGGCCATTTCTCTACGGTCAAAGCCATCAAGCCCATATAGTTTTGTGTCTTTATCTCCCACGATTTTCATCATGCGCATGGGATATGTGTTCTCTTCGTAACGTCCCGACATTTCCAAGTTCCTATCTCCTGTTATCAATAAATTATCAATAAAAGGGTAGGGGCATCGTTACGAACATAATACAATGGAGCCAAATCGCCAAAAATGGCCTTGGTGCCTTCAATACCCTTTTCCTCCCGTACTGTAAAATACGTGATGGTATGACCACTAAAAGGAATCAATCCGGCTATGGCATTGGCATCTATGTTATGTGTTCTCAAAACCCAACCATACCAACTAGGGCGTGTTAACACTAATTGCATCGAAAATCAAAGCAATATAGATAAAGGCCGTGGGCAGCACGTCGAGTCTGTCGAACCTTGAAAAAGATTCGCCCAAACCTTGGGCCTTCTGATAAGCCTTTCCACTATAACATCTTTAAAAAGAGTTGCCCCAAGTATTTTCACACGAACACTGTCCCATAAAAAGTGTGTAAATAGAAAATAACGGGAAACCAGCCTTCTTTTTAACCCACTAGGGAAGGAGCTGTTTTAACCTAGGTCATACCACAAACTATTTTCATGGTATCCTTCGATTATCATGGCCGTATTCTTTGAATGGAAGGAGTTGATCAACTGGGATACATCAAGCCTTAAGAATTCCATGCAATTTGAGGTCAGGTCTTTTCTAAAACCACTTTTTTCCATTTCCAATACAAAATTCAAGGAAATTATCCTTGAGAAAGCTTTTCCCAGATCGATCATTTTCCTTTGTTTCAGTTCAGTGGTAAAACTAAAATCGATATCTTTTTTAAAATAGGAGTACGCCCTATTCGTAAGGTCGAAATCTTTAAAGAAATTATAAATGTTGAACTCTTTCTTACGCTTCATAAGCTTGCCGGTCATTTCCGTGATCTGTGTATAGAGCATTTCATTTGAACCTTCGAATATCTGAAACGCCCTACTGTCCATAATACCCCTGCCTCCTATACTTTCCATTTTAAACCCTTTGGATCCGGAAAGCTGTGTTAGTGTTTGCGCGGCTTCCTGCATCAGGTCGGTTATAAAGGACTTCATGGTATTGGCTTCTATGCCCTCGTTTGCAAGGTCGTTTTCCACACCACTATGGGTACTGCTTCTAAAGCACATTGCGGAGGCAATGGTATAGGCACTTTGGATTTTTGAGATTTGATATTGGATTTGGTCTAAATCGATTAGTTTTTTCCCGCCAACGATTCGTTCATTACAGTATTTGATGGATTCGTCCAACATTCTTTTTATAAAACCTACGGCTATACCTGGAAACTGCATCCTGCTTCTATGCAAAATATCCAACATCATCTTTACCCCAGAGGTTTCAGGCTCTAATTTAAATCGAGAGGGAATCTGCACGTCTACTTTGTTCTTCCCGTAAGGGATCATGTAAAGCCCAAGATTATTATAATACTCTTCTACCACTATCTGCTGGTTAGGCTGCGTAACATCACAGATAAAAAAATCAATATCCCTGTTTAAACCACCATTGTTGTTTTTTCCACGGGAGGTGATGAGCCAATAATCTGCCATTCCCGTTAGTCCTTGCCAATGTTTTGTTCCTTTGACAGTGTAATTGTCGCCTTCTTTTTTATTATATGTTTGCATGCCCAAGGCATCACTACCGAAATCAGGTTCGGTAATCATTAAACCGCCCATATTCTGTTTTTCCAGAAAGCGTTTGAAGATGTCCCCTTTTACACATGCATCAGCATATTTTGCCACGGGTTCCAAAAACAAGGCAATGTTGATTCCGAATGTTAATGACAAGGCCAGGGATTCGTAGGATGCCGTAGATAAGACCCTAAGACATTCACCTACTTTCAATCCCCTTCCGCCGTAATTTTCAGGAATGGCGACAGATAAAGGGGACTTGGACATGATATCCCTTAAGGCAACTACAGGTAGCCCCCTTTCTTTACTGAATTGGTCTATATCGTACCTTTGGTGGAAAACCCTTTTTAAAGTATCTTCAAATTCCTTAATGTACTCAGAGAAATTTTTCTGCATTCTTTCTTGATTTGATTCTACCTAGTTGCAAATATCCACATATTTGTCTTACGGTATTAAAACTTTAACACCCCATCTTCGTTACCCCTCACAACTTGCACAGTCTTTTTTCTGCTTGAACTTTTGGGCGGCGTTCATACTATGTTGGTAATACAATGATTTCAAGCCTAATTTCCAAGCGGTAATATGTATTTTGTTGACCTCTTTGGTAGGCGTATCGGGATGTATGATGATATTTACCGATTGCCCTTGGTCTATATGGTTTTGTCTATTGGCCGCCTGATAAATAATATCCATTTGGTCAATTTCATAATAGGTTTTGAATACGGATTTTTCTTCCTCGGTTAGAAAATCCAAATGCTGTACGGAACCATCCCTGCTACGGATATCTGTCCAGACTTCCGGTGTATCCATTCCTTTTTCCTGTAATAACCGTACTAAAAAAGGATTTTTTATAGTGGTTTTTATCTTAGCGATGTCCTTTACATAAATATTGGACCAAATCGGTTCAATCCCTTGGGAGACCTGACCTAGGATAAAGGCAGAGGAGGTTGTAGGGGCTACGGCATTCAAGGTCGTGTTCCTTCTCCCATATCCTTTTAGGACTTTTGGTTCACCAAAGCGTTCTGCCAATTGTTCCGATGCGGCATGGGAACGTTCTTTGATGGTTTTAAAGATCTCACTGTTCAAGTTGTAGGCCTCTTGGCTATCGAATGCCAACATTTTGGATTGCAGCAGTGAGTGCCACCCTAGGACACCCAAGCCCAAGGCCCTATTTTCCTTTGCGAAATTATAGGCCCGTTCCATAAAAAGGAAGGTTTGTTGGTCATCCCTATTGGGTGAGTTTTTATAGCTTTCCAGTTTCTCTATAAATTCCGTAATTACGGCATCCAAAAAATAGACCATCGTCTCAACCGCATCGGTATCCTTCCATTTGTCATAGTTTAGAAGGTTTATACTGGACAGTACACAAACAAAGGACCAATCATCGTTGGATGGTAACATGATCTCGGTACACAGGTTACTGGCATAAATAGGGTGGTCCTTGTCTTTGTAGACATCCGCGGCACCATTATTGGCATTGTCGGTAAAGAAAACGTAGGGATAACCCATTTCGCCCCTGCTTTGCAATACTTTTGCCCAAATAGTTCTTTTTTCCGAGTCGCCATCTATCATTTCCTGCATCCAATCATTGGTCACCGTTACACCATGGGTCAATTCCTGGATGGCATTCCCTTCACTTCCTATTTCCAGGAATTCCATAATATCCGGATGTTCAACAGGTAGGTATGGGGAAAAACGTCCACGACGTATGGAGCCTTGGCTTACTACGTCTACCATGGATTCAAAGAGCTTCATGACATGTACGGCACCTGAAGCTTCCCCATTGTTCTTTATAGGGGCTCCCCTATGTCTTATTTTCCCGAAATACCCAGACGTTCCACCTCCAAGTTTGGACATCATGCCTACCTCGGACTGTGTATAAAGAATATCCCCGATATCATCATTTATATGCGACCCAAAACAACTGATGGGCAATCCACGTTTTTTGCCGAAATTAGACCATATTGGGGATGCCAATGAAAAATATCCCTCAGACATATAATTGTAGAACTTATCGGCATATCCGGGAATCCTCAAAATACTTTCCGCCCTTTCCGCGACTTCCCTTATACGTTGTTCTGGGGTTACCCCTGGTGTTAAGTACCCTGCCTCTAAGAATTTACGGCTATTCTCGTTAAGCCATTCGAAGGCATTGCTTTTTGACTGCTTGACTTTGGATAATACTTCTTTTCGGGCATCGATTAAATGTTGGGCATCTGTCTTTGTCTGTGATGTCTTGTCCTGTGCTGTGATGTCGTTTATTGGTGTTGTCTTGTGCATAATTTAAAAAAGGTCGTCACTGGTTATACTTTGTGTTCTTTTACTATAATTGATAGAGCGTTTTACGAAAAAATCCCCATGTTTTGTTCCTATGATCTCATCGTCGAACCATTCGGTTTGTGCCACTAGTTCTTGGTCCACATCGAATATTTTTTCTATACCGATACTTTCCAATGAATTGTTGAATCTGTTTTTTATGAATTCGACGATTACGGCTTTGGGCAAAAAGTCCAATTCACCTTCCTCGAAAATCCAATCCAACAGATCGCACTCCGTTTCAAAGGCCAGCTTACATAGTTGTTGTATATTTTGATGGTATTCCGGGGTAAACCATTCGGGGTGTTCGTTTTGCAAGACCTTGATAAGGTCTATGCCAAAATCACCGTGTATCTGCTCTTCTTTGGAGGTTGCCTCTACTACATTCGAGATGCCCTTAAGCATATTCCTATGTTTGTTGAATGCCATTATTATCAAGAATTGGGAGAACAGGGAAACATGCTCGATAAACAGGGAAAAGAGTAGTACGGACTCGGCATAGTCCTTATCGGCCTCATTCTTGGAATTACGCAGTGCAGTTTCCAGATATTGTACGCGTTTCATGATCACAGGCTTCTTTTTGAGCATTTTGAATTCATGGTTAAGCCCTAAAATCTCCAAAAGATGCGAATAGGCATCTGTATGACGCACCTCGCTCTCTGCAAAAGTAGCTCCGACAGCCCCTATTTCGGGTTTTGGCATTCTATGGTACAGGTCGCCCCAGAATGATTTCACCGCCACTTCGATTTGGGAGATGGCAAGCATTGCATTTTTAATGGCGTTGCTTTCCGTTGCCGATAAACGTGATTTGAAATCCTGGATATCACTGGTGAAATTAAACTCGGTATGGATCCAATAAGAATGTCTTATTGCGGGAACGTATTCATACAACTGGGGGTATTCATAAGGTTTAAGATTGATGCGCTTCTCGAAAATATCGCTTTTTCTTTGCTGTGCCCTTTTGTTACGATAAAGGATATAGGCCTTGGCAACATCATGGAACTCACTTTCCATCAATTTATCCTCGACGATATCCTGAACTTCCTCTACCGTTGGAATGTAGTCCAAATCCTTGCTCTTGCGTTCCAACAATACATTGTTGACACTATTGGCTATCTTTTCCGCATCTTGGATCTTGCCATGGCTTGTAGCGGTCATGGTCTTTAGGATAGCCTGTGTGATTTTGTCCAAGTGAAATTCTTTTTTGGTGAAATCCCTCTTGATTATATGTTTTATTTCAATTGTCATGTTAATAGGAATTGATCTATATGAAGAAGTAAAGGTCATATAATTTTAAAGGTTTTTCCACACCTTTATGATGAGTTTCTTAACACTCTTATTAACATGTTGGGGAAAGTGTGGTAAATACGGGCTTTACTAGTTTTTTTATCCGTGCGATCTTAGAACGGATCCATTATCATTGATCTAAGTATATGGTCCTGGGAAATATTCCCTCAGGAATCCTGGACAGGCATTGCATACTGGATTGGTTGGGCTACAGTTACAGGAAGAGGGTAGGGGGCCATAAGATCAGCTATTGTAGGTCTGGCAGATAAACGTCCCATAAGGTTGGTTGACGGGGATATGGACTTGCAACGGAAAGCCGGGCAGATTTTCCAGGGCCTATGCAACATTTCCACATTGATAAGATTCCCGTTCCACTTCACAAGCTGTTCCTCTTGGTTGGTTCCCCGGGTTCCTTTGGGGCGTATCGTATGCCGGTACTCAAGGACCT
>PDPR01000006.1 GCA_002749285.1 Maribacter sp. | reverse complement strand
AGTTGTTCATTATAAATGTTTTATAGCTAAAACAAATTACTGATTATCAGTAAAATGAACAACTTTCTCCTTTTAAATCATAATGCACAACGGGTTTATTAAATTTATTTTGCTCTTTACTATTGGCATAATCAATAACCCATTGTTGTCCTCCGTTATCGTAATAAGTGTATTTCCTTTTTGTTTTTAGTTCTTTAGTTAGATAGTAAAACCTTTGAACAAAAGAATCATCTATAAGACCACTTTTCTCTAATTTCCATTTTTTAAATTTTCCATTTACCTTAAACTTAATCCATTCGTAATTCTCAGAATCAGTTGAAATTTCAATATCTGTAAATCTTAATTCTCCATTTGTAATATCACCCATCCTTTCCATAAACCACTTATATTCCGTATTTGGGTCAAAAAAATCTAAATCAAACCATATACATTTCTCTGAATAATTGTATTTAGGTATCTCGGGGGCTCTATTTCCAAAACAATAGTATAATAGAGAAAAAGGATTTTCTTCTATATATTTTTCTGTTTCTTCTTCCCAACTCATTTCATATACATCTTCAAGAATATTTTTTTTAGTTACCCCTTCATTAAAGTTATAACCTAATTCCTTAAATACCTTTAATTGTTGTTCGTAACTTAATTTTGATGGAACTTTTGTTTTTTTATTGGAAATACAACTAAACAGACTCATAAATATTAATGCTATTGTTCTTTTCATTTTCATTTTTTTTTGTGCTAATTACAGGTAACATGCAAGTATATCGATGGTGGAACACACTCTGGACACCAATTCAAAAGACACGTTAATACTGGGGCCCATTCGAAAGGCTAGTGAAAATATATTGTTTGGCATCAAGGCCAAAGACAATGTCCTATCCATATAAAACGATAAACGCATTACCCCGACAGAAACAGAAGTTGTCAAAAACTTTGATGCCATGTATGCAAGGCAAGAAAAAAACAGTGTCAACCTCCAAAGAACCGGTATTGGACAGAATATCAAAAAAACACCCCAACCTTATTCCCCAATAATATCGTACCGGGCACTTTTCAGGTATTTATCGACCAACTCGTTGAATTCGGGGGTAATCCTTAAAAGTGCCGTATTCTCCAGTGCATATAGTTCATCAACATTGTCATAGCCGATCTTTAATAATTCCTCAAGATAAAATAGGGCCGTTCCAAAATCCTCGACCTTGGCATTTAAGGAAATCACCTTTAAATAATTGGAATACTCCTTAGGCGCTATAATTGTCCTTAACATCCAAAGAAAGTTCAAGGCCTCCTCATCTATAGTAGGTTCTGCCCTTACCAGATCCATATCATCCTCTATCAATGCATTCAAGTAAGCCTCCAATCTTACCCCCATATGTTTCTCTAATACGTTTTTGCTCTTTTGGAATTTTCCAAGTACTTCCATTTGATATTTCCACCAACCTAGGTTATTATAATTGTAGGTGAGCAGATCTTCTTCCAAATAGTAGTTATAATCACTTTTTATAAGATCCTCTTTAAAAAAAACGGCATTCTGGCCACGCTTTTGATTCTTATACCCCGTATTCCTTTTTAAGGCTTTTAAACTACTCTTAAGCGAATCCACAGCAATCAAGGGCTTGTATACCTCAATAATACCTTCAAGATTTCGATAGGCTTCAAGAGGATTGTTTCCAGATATTAATTTGTTACTATAATTCAAACTTTTATTGTAATTATCGATAATAAAAGTGGTATCCTTAGGTATGGCCCCTTTCCCCATTACCTCCAGATCGAGCAACTTCATAGCTTGGGACAACAGATTCGATGGTGGCCATTGGTGCCCACCATCGAATACCAGGGTATGGCTCTTGAACCTCAGTGTATTGAAAAGATTCTTACTTCTTAACATATCAGGGTAATTAAAATCCTCTACCCCTACAATACCTATAAAATAAAAAGGGTTCCTACTCGATAGAACCTCGGTATTCGCAACACCTGCCCCACAGGAAACAACCCCTTTTACCTCTTTTATGAATGTGGGCATCAAAGATGCCATCCTGGCCCCACTACCAAAACCAGCTGTATAGACCCTTTCCTTGTGAATGGTGAACAAGCTGAATATGGTTTGAAACAGTCGTTTCGAAATAAGGACATTCTTGCTTAAGGGCAAACTATCATGCACATTGTTGGATGCCGCCAAGACATATTGATTTTCCTCAGCTGCCATCATGAACTCCCTCACTACATCCTTTCCCCTACCTTCGGCATCGTAGACAAATAGAACGGGAAACAGCTTTGTGGCCTCGAATTTTGTTGGCAGATAAAGGGCGAAACTTTCCGGGACGGAATCATTGACAATGACCGAATCCACAACAACACCCTTTTTAAAAGTCAATTGCTGGGCCGTAACAAAAAAAGAAGAGCAGAGAACGAATAAAAAAAATATTTTTTTCATATGGAGGTTACATCAAAAATCTCGCCAAAAAAGACTTGCCAAAGATAAAAATAAGGAACCACAAATTTTAATTATTCCTCTATATTTCCAATTTGCCCCCCTCCGAATCGGACAACTTTATTTGTCTTAAAAACCCATGCCCAATAACACATAGGCTCGCCAAGAGTGGCCACAGTGGCAAAAACACCCCTTTTCCCTATTGTATTCCCTACATCCATAGGAATGAAGTACGGCCACCCTGAAAACAAAGGCACAGGAACATTCCGTCCATGAAAATCAGGGTCGGAAACCATCAATCCATATCGTACGGTACCAGAATGGGGCAGCGTGCATAAAAAGGAATACCCGGGGCCTATTAAGCATCATTCAAGAAATGGACGGATACCATTCCATAAAAAAATCACACTTTCCTATTTGATCGGTCCTTTTTTAGTCCTAATTTTGGACTTTAAAAATCCGTCGGTTTGAAAACTACAATACTTATCCATTGCCCTGACCAATCGGGGATCATACGCGCAGTAACAAGTTTCATACATACCAAAGGTGGTAATATCATATATCTGGACCAACATGTTGACAAGCAGGAAAACGTTTTCTTTATGCGTCTTGAAAGCGACTTTAAGGATGGTTCCCTAGATCTGCAAAGTTTCAGGAATGAATTCACAACCACCTTGTCCACCCCATACCAAATGCAGTGGAGTCTTCATCTGGATAACGCCCTACCTAAAATGGCCATCTTTGTCTCCAAATACAACCACTGTCTTTACGACTTGCTGAGCCGTCACCATTCAGGTGAGTTAAAAGCGGAAATACCTTTTATATTAAGCAACCACAATGACCTGGCATATGTGGCCAAGCAGTTCAATATCCCCTTTTATCATATTCCCGTCGCAAAAACATCCAAAAGAGAGGCTGAAGAACACCAACTAAGGCTTTTAAAGGAACACAGTGTGGATTTTATAGTCCTGGCACGGTATATGCAGATCGTGGGTAGCCGACTGATTGATGGGTACCCCAATAAGATCATCAACATACACCATTCGTTCCTACCTGCATTTGCCGGGGCCAAACCCTATCATGCCGCTTTCGATAGAGGCGTTAAGATTATTGGGGCCACAAGTCACTATATAACAGAGGAACTCGATGCCGGGCCTATCATCGAACAAGATGTAACAACTGTTTCACATACCCATACCATTCAGGATTTTCTTGCAAAAGGTAGGGATCTGGAAAAAATCGTACTTTCAAGGGCAGTGAAATTACATTTGAAGCGCAAGACAATGGTCTATAACAACAAGACCATAATATTTTCTTGATACGTTACCAAATAACATATAACTATAAACAATGATGAAAAAAAATATCTTGATACTGTTCCTATCACTTAATTTTTTGGCCTGTGGGGAATTGCAACAAGCCATAAACCAATTGCCCCAAGGGGGATCCGGTATTGGCAATCTTGAAATTGCCCAAGGATTAAGGGAGGCCTTGAACATGGGAATTGAAAAACAAGTGACCAGACTCACCAAGGCGGATGGTTTTTACAAAAATGAACTCGTAAAGATCATGTTGCCCGAGGAATTACAAAAGGTTGACAAAACCTTACGCGATATCGGGTTGGGCAATTTGGCGGATGAAGGCCTTAAGGTATTGAACAGGGCAGCAGAAGATGCCGTTGGGGAGGCCACTCCCATATTCATGGATGCCGTAAAGGGAATAACCTTCAATGACGCCAAGAATATATTGATGGGAAGTGATGATGCCGCTACCCGCTATTTGACAAACACCACGCAGACGGCCCTATACAACAAGTTCAATCCGATCATAAAAAATTCATTTGAAAAAGTCGGCGCTGATCAGATCTGGAATAATCTAATCGCAAAATACAACAGTTTGCCCTTGACAAGAAAGGTGAACCCCGATCTTACCGATTACGTTACCAACGAAGCACTGAACGGGGTCTATACGATGATCGCTATCGAAGAGAAGGAAATCCGGACCAAGGTATCGTCACGTACCACCGATTTATTGCGCAAAGTATTTACTTTACAAGATTAATATCGAATATCCATAAATATTTATACTAAATGGTCTTAAAGTACGTTGGATTATAAAAGACACGCAGCATACTGATATTGCAGAACTTCAGTCAAACCGGTTTCTTTTTATACAGAATTATTTGAGTTAGTTATTCAAAAAAAAACTGGTGTTCCCTCCAGTTTTTTTTATTTACCACAACCAAACATAACATCCCTATTAACCTGTCCAACAACCCGTCTGCTTACCGGAAAATGTTTTTGGGCACTTGAAAAAACACCCTATTCCCAATATATTACAGGCAAAATATACATTATTCGCACAAACCGATTGATTGTTACCTTAAGAAGAAAGGTATTAGAAATATCGGGGGCAACCTATTCGAGGCATCAACCCCATTACATAAGAACAGAACAGTCAATTGCCCGTATCCGACAAGTAGGAGATAACCAACCGATTGAAAATCTGTGGCTGCTCAACATTAACCACATGGCCGCAGTATTCAATGGTCAAAAGACTACAGGCCGTATGTTTCTGTACAATCTTTTTAACGGCAGGCAGAAATAGATAATCCTCACCCCCCATAACATACAAGGTAGGTATTTTGGTATCAACAGCCCTGAAAATACGCAACAAAGGGTTTATTTCCGAAGTCAATTTAAACCACCGGGTAAATTCTTTCCGATATAATTTTTTAGCCTCACGAACAAAAATAGACCTGGACTCCCTATGGTTCTTGTTGGGCATGATAATAAAGGCAAAGAACTTATAAAGCCATAAATACGGAATAACCGATTTGAAGAGCACTCCCAACCGCATCAGGATCTGCGAACGTATACCAAGCTTCATTATAGCCCCACCCATGACCATACTATCGACCCTTTGGGGGTATTTATCGGCAAGGTTCCTAATAAGAATCATTCCCAAGGAGATGCCAATAAAATGTGATTTGGCAATTTTAAGATAGTCTATGACCTCCAGGATATCATCAGTAATGGAATCAAAAGTATATTTATCATTAGGGGCATCCTTTATGCTTGATTTAGAGTTCCCATGCCCTCTTAAATCCAACAACAGTACATTAAAATGTCTCCTGAATTCACGTACTTGCTTAAACCAAATGGAAGAGCTTCCCCCTGCCCCATGGACAAAAGTAACCCAAGTGGTCGATTCTTTATGTGGATATGTGTAGTAACTTAACAATAGTGCTCTCTAAGTGTCCTATTCCTAGGAACCGTGCAATATATTAAAACTTTCAATACAGCAATCGATTTAAAGTTTTTTTTACAACCAATACCTTGCCTACCCATGAGCATCATTGAACAATTACCAACAAACATACCATTAACATGAATATAAATAAACAATAAGACCCCTTGACATCTAAAATGGCAAATTCAACGTATATCTGGTGTAACATTTGAGAAACCATGGAAAATCAGTATTGTAAAGTCGGATCGGTAACATCCATTTTAGCAGAAAACCAAGCCATAACCTTATTGGAGTACCAGTATCAATGCTTTATGGAAAGAGCTGCCAACATCAAATACGGCAACACGAGATTACGCGAGTTTTTTGAGTCGAAAGCTGAAAAAACGAAAAAAAAGCTGGATGAGCTCAGTTAAATTATATCAAGTGATTTTAGCTCCTCTTCCATTTGTTGCTGTAGATTTTTGGCCTTTAGGGCTGCCTGCGATGCAAAGTCCTTGTTTTTTGACGCATAGATGATTCCTCTTGAGGAATTTACCAAAAGACCAACATGCTGGTTCATCCCATAATGGCACACCTCCTTTAAACTTCCCCCTTGTGCGCCAACACCCGGCACCAACAAAAAACTATCTGGAACGATTTTACGGATATCCCCAAGAAAACCAGCCTTGGTCGCTCCGACCACATACATTAGATTGTGTGCATTTTCATAGGTAAGGGAAGTTCGCAGCACTTTCTCGCACAAGGCCATCCCTTCAACTTCCTGGGTCTGGAAATCATAGGCCCCTTCATTGGAGGTCAATGCCAACAAAATGGTATGCTTATCCTCAAAGGCCAAAAATGGCTCTATCGAATCCCTGCCCATATAGGGTGCAATAGTAATGGAGTCAAAACCGAATTCCTCAAAAAAAGCCTTGGCATACCGTGTTGCCGTATTTCCAATATCACCTCTTTTGGCATCTGCTATCGTAAAAATATCAGGGTAGTACATGTTCAGGTAATCTATGGTTTTCCCAAGGGCTTTCCATCCTTTGAGACCATAGGCTTCATAAAATGCCATATTCGGCTTATATGCCACGCACAATTGATGGGTAGCATCGATTATCGCCTTATTAAAAGCGAATATCGGATCTTCCTCCTGTAATAGGTGGGGAGGTACTTTTTCCAGATCAGTATCCAATCCGACACAAAGAAAGGATCGTTTCAAATGAATTTGTCCAATGAGTTTTTCGAGATCCATTCAAAGAAAATTAAAAAATGTCAGATGCTGCTTTTAGTTTTTCCGTATTGTCCACGAGACTTAATTCATCTATGATCTTTTGGATATCCCCATCGATGATATTCTGAAGATCGTACAAGGTAAGTCCTATCCTATGATCGGTGACCCTGCCCTGTGAATAGTTATAGGTCCTGATTTTTGCGGAACGATCCCCACTACTTACCTGCGAATTCCTTTTGGCGGCATCTTCTTCCTGTTTTTTGGCCAACTCCATATCATACAATCTGGACCGCAATACCTTGAATGCCTTTTCCTTGTTTTTATGTTGGGATTTTTGGTCTTGGCATTGAGCTACCAAACCCGTAGGGACGTGTGTGAGCCGCACCGCAGAATATGTAGTGTTGACCGATTGCCCACCAGGCCCTGATGAACAGAAAAAGTCGATTCTCACATCTTTTGGATCTATCTGAACATCAAAATCCTCTGCCTCTGGCAAGACCATTACCGTGGCCGCACTCGTATGCACCCGCCCTTGGGTCTCCGTTTGGGGAACCCGTTGGACCCGATGCACCCCGGCCTCGAACTTCAATGTTCCGTAAACATCCTCCCCATTAACCTCGAACTGTATTTCCTTGTAACCACCGCTAGTACCTTCACTAAGGTCTATGACATTCGTTTTCCAACCTCTACCCTCACAGTATTTTGTGTACATTCTAAAAAGATCACCCGCAAAGATACTGGCCTCATCACCCCCGGTCCCTGCACGTATCTCAACAACAACATCCTTGGCATCCTCTGGGTCCTTCGGGATCAACATAAGCTTGATCTCCTCCTCTAAAGCGGGCAATGCCCCTTTGGCCTCCTCTATTTGCATTTTGGCCATTTCCACCATTTCCGGATCACTACCATCCTCAATGATCTCTTCCGCCTCTGCAATATTATTGGACAACCCCACATATTCATCACGTTTGGCCATAAGGTCCTTAAGGTCCTTATATTCCTTTGTCAGCTGTACATACCTCTTTTGGTCTGTAATCACATCGGGTTGGATAATAAGGTCGGAAACCTCATCAAAACGCTGTTTTACTATGTTTAATTTATCGATCATATACTTTCCTGTGTTCGTTGCGAATTTACGATAAATTTATACATATGCAGTATCACCCGCTTCTGTAGGGAGCAATAGTTTATCAACAATTTCCCGTAAGATGCGAAAATACCAAGTTAAGGCGGATATAGCCTAATCCCCGATAAAAGTAGCCCCTAAACTTAAAATGTTGGAGGATAGTCCATCACTCCGGTCATATTTGCCAAACCGAAGATCAATAGTCTTTAAACCGAAAGTAAGGACCTTATTTCCCGCAAAGATATCCTTATAGCGGATACCCATTCCGTATTGATGCGAACCAAAGGCTGAGAGATCATAGTCCGACGTGTAGAAATCAAGGGTGGAATTCGCTTTTTCCTTTCCATAAAAATAATGCGCAGCGGTCTGGCCATAATAGCGATAATTGGGATACAGGGTAAACTTGTCACTTAGTTTTACCGGAACCTCCAAACTAGCCGTATGGGCAGAGACACCCCAATCATCCGAATAATATCTATAATAACTGCGCAATATGACCAAATCGTTCAAATAATAATTCAAACGGGCCCCTATCGGAATTTTAAAGCGGCTATCGGGCAATCGCTCTACATCATCAGCCAACTGGAAATCCTCAATGAAAAAGTCGTTGAAGTCCCCAAAATAGACCCTTTGGTGGGGAGTGGACAACAATCCTTTTTGTGATACAAGATCCAAGAAGATAGAAACTTGCAGCCGTTTGCCCAAAATTTGGTAAATGCCCAGTGAAAGGGAATATGAATTCCTTGTTTCATCATCAAATGGCATAAAACCAGGATTGTAGATTCCACTTCCCGAAATTCTTGAATCAAAAAAACCATCCCTCAACTCTACTGGATATTCTGGATCCCATGAGTCTAAAAATATTTGGAAACTTGCTGTGAACCGGGTATTCCTTTTATTGAAAAAACGCATATACCCCCCACCAAAACCCAATGAGGAATAATCATATTCAGACGAAATGTACGTTTGTGCCGAGTATACTGAATTGCGATCTTCCGAACTATGTTCATAGGTGGGGTTGAAATATACCAACATATCATTTTGGGAGGCACCGGAAGAAGCACTGAACGGACTTGCGGGCCTACTGCCTTGATCAAAAGGGCCTATATTGCTCGAGGAAGCAGAGGAGTAGGCCGAAATACCCACATCAAACGTAAGAACATCATCAGGGTTCAACGGTATCTTAACCACAATACTGGCCGTTGCATCTGTCAATTCCTCGGTCCCCTCCCCTCCTGTCACTGCAGCATTCCCTCCATCCTGATCATAATAACTGAAAAGCAAATCTATTTCAGCGGTTTCCAGAACACGTTTTTGATAGTTATTGGACCCGCCATCCTGGGCAAGACCCCAATTGACCATTAGAAAGAGAAATACTAAACTGATTTTTTCCAAAGAAACGGATTTATATGGATTTTAAATATGGGACAATCGACCGAACCCTTTTTAAATCGGACATTACAGCCCGATCAAAGCAAAAACAGGTCATTCCAAATTCTGCTGTATCGTATCTGGAAAGATTGAAAAATTCTTTTTCAATGCCTAAAAATACCCTATCGGGACCCTACCCCAAATATGATCTTTTGAAAAAGGGGAACCCATTAATTACAACCACAGCCTCCCCCTGACCTACCCCCGTTTGCACCAGAAGCAGCCTCACGGTATATCTGGAAATAAGTCTCAAAACGTTCGGAACCTTTTGCGCCCAACACCATCTCCCCATCATTTAAATATGCCCTATCATATTCCCTTACTACGACACAAGAAGTAGTTAGGCCAGCGAACACCAATAGAAGAATGACCTTTACCATAAAATGAAGTTAAGGATTATTATTATCGAACAGGATACCACTGCTTTTATATATTTTATTTTCGCTATCAACCAAAATCACCTCAGTACCACCAAGTTGATCGATCAATGACAGCCCGGCATCCTTACCCATAATGAAAACTGCAGTTGCCAGGGCATCACAGAGCTCGGCACTTTTGGCAAAAATTGAAACGCTACTTATACCTTTCGAAGGATGTCCGGTCCTAGGGTCAATAATATGGGTGTATTTTTCACCATCGAACATCACGAATTTCTCATAATTGCCCGAAGTGGCCACCGAGGACTCAACAATGGGCAACCAGGAAAAGACCCTGTCCTTGCTTAAGGGGTTGGAGATACCGATCAACCATTTTTCCCCACTGGCTTTCGTACCCCAAGTGGTTAGGTCTCCCGATGCGTTTATAATACCGGCGACAACTTGTTTTGAGACCAACAGCTCTTTGGTCTTGTCCGCTGCATACCCCTTACCTATGGCCCCAAAGGAAATTTTCATGCCTTTTTGTTTTAAGAAGACCGTATGCTCCCCTGGATCCATGATTATATTTTTATATCCGACTTTGGAAATTGAATTCCTAACATCCTTTTCAAAAGGCATATGGGTCATACTCCCATCAAATTTCCAAACATCATCCATTGAGGAATATGAAATATCAAAAGCACCATCTGTGATCTCCGATATCTGCTTTGCCCGCTCTATGAGCTTATAAAGCTCTATACTTACCTTAACGGGTTTGATTCCCGCATTTTTATTGATCAAAGTCGTCTCGGAATCTGGATCCCATGAAGAAATCATCTTTTCAATACGCCTGATCTCCGCAATAGCTTCATCGATGTTGATATAACCGATTTCCTCATTTACGGCCACCACGGTAATATCAAAACGGCTACCCATTAATTTTTCGGCCCTATGAACAGTCACGTATTTACGTTCTTGGCCAAAACCCAGAACAAAAAAGAGAATAAAAAGCAAGGGGAGGAGCTTTCTCATTTTACAAATGAGTTTAGGAGCGAGATATAGGCTTCCGGGGTTATTTGCTTATACCCGGTTGTTCCCAGAACCTCTTGTTCAGGACTCAAGACCACAACCAATGGAAAATAACCATTTGGATTATAGGCCTCGGCCAATTTACGATTCCGATCAGCTATACCACTTGTCAATTGATTTCTTTTTTTTTTTGGGGAAAATCAGCTCTATAAAGTACGTAATTTTCCTTGGAATACGCAATGAACTCTTTCGACTCCCAGATACTTCGCTCCAACTTCATACAGGAAGCACACCAATCCGATCCCGAAAAAACGAGAATAATAGGTTTTTGCACTTTTACCGAAGTGGACACGGCTTCTGAAAAGGTAGCTTGCCACTCTTGGGCAGATACAAAAACCGAACTGGCCATAAATACAACAAAAACAAGTCTTTTCAAGCTAAAAACTTTAGGGTTGAACAACTATTCATAAACACGAAGTATATCCCCATTAAGTTCGGTATCATAGATCTTCAAGGGTTTAGCGGCATTACCATCCACTTGGTTTAAGGGTGAGCCATCCAATGCGAAACGAGAACCATGTACATCACAGGAAAAAACACCACCATCATTCGGTAAGAAACGAACCTCTTCGTACGATTTATGACTACAAATTTGGGTAGCGGCAACAAAATCACCTTCCAAGGTCTTAACTACAACGACTAGATTCTTTAAAATAAAACTCCCGTTTCCAGACAATTTCCTGCCTTCCTCCGAATTTAAATCAATAGTGAAGTCAATACCTGTTGGCATCCCTATCTTATCATCGTTTCCATCACCTTTAGAACATCCTTGCAAACAGGGGAATGTTAGAACAAAGGCTGCACCAGCTCCCAAACTCCTGATAAATTCCTTTCTTTCCATGGTATTGGTTTGGTACTATCAACGTTGTATTTGGGCCAATCGTATAAGGAAAATCCAAAAATAGCCGAATTACCTATGGCCTTGTCCAAAACCCACCCCTCCATATGATAAGACATCTTTCAATTTTAATCACCCATAGACAAAAGTGCCAAATTCACTTTCTATGGTAAGCTTTTTTGAGATATTATCCTCTACCCTGCCTACAACCCTTGCCCCGACACCAAACTCTTTTGAGATGTTCATCAGATCCCCCGCCACGATTTCGTTGGTATAAATTTCCAAACGATGCCCACAATTGAAAACCTGATACATTTCGCGCCAATCGGTACCCGATTGTTCCTGAATCAATTTGAACAAGGGTGGTATGGGGAACAGGTTATCCTTGACAATATGAAGTCCGTCTACAAAATGGAGGATCTTTGTCTGGGCACCACCACTGCAATGTACCATTCCATGAATATCAGCAGCATTGTATCTCGACAATATTTTCTTTATGATCGGCGCATAGGTACGGGTTGGCGACAATACCAATTTACCAGCATCCAAAGGAGTACCGTGGACTGCATCGGTTAAGCCTTTATGACCGGAATACACCAAATCACCAGGAACGGCAGCGTCATAACTTTCCGGGTATTTTTTCGCCAAATATTTGGCGAAAACATCATGTCTGGCAGAGGTAAGCCCATTACTGCCCATACCCCCATTATACTCTTTCTCGTATACCGCTTGGCCAAAAGATTCCAGACCAACAATAACATCCCCTGCCTTTATATTGGCATTATCAATAACATCCTTGCGTTTTAATCGTGCGGTCACGGTAGAATCCACAATGATGGTACGGACCAAATCACCTACATCGGCGGTCTCCCCGCCTGTGGAATGGATCACTATGCCGTACTTGGCCATATCGGCAATCAATTCCTCGGTTCCATTGATAATAGCCGAAATAACCTCACTGGGAATCAAATTCTTGTTGCGACCTATTGTTGATGACAGCAGAATATTATCTGTAGCACCGACACAGATAAGGTCATCAATATTCATGATCAATGCATCTTGGGCTATCCCCTTCCATACAGAAACATCCCCTGTTTCCTTCCAGTACATATAAGCCAAAGAAGACTTTGTGCCTGCCCCATCAGCATGCATGACCAAACAATAATCCTTATCATTGGTCAGGTAATCCGGAACAATCTTACAGAAAGCTTTCGGGAAAAGACCTTTATCAATATTCCTGATTGCATTGTGCACATCTTCTTTTGAAGCCGAAACCCCTCTCTGTTCATATCTTTCACTATTCGATGACCCCATAAGATTTAATTTATGGCAAAAATAATGGATCCGTTAAAGAAAAGCCTGTGAATCGCAAGCTTTTCACTCTTAATTCCCAAACTTATCAAGTGATCGCCAAACCATGGTTATTTCACGAAGAGCAACTCCCTATATTTAGTCAATGGCCAATACTTGTCACCGACCAAACGCTCCAATTTATCACAATGGTATCGTATTTCATCAAAATACGGCCTCACTTTATTACAATAGGCATAAGCTTTACTATTGCTATCGGTTATTACATTCGCTTTCTTCCTTTCATTCACCATTGCATCGGTCTTTGATTGCAAGGCCGACAAATGTTCCGCCACTTCCCCTATAATCATTAACTGGCTTTCGGACATTTTTTTATGGGCAGCACCATAGATTCCCTTTAACCCGGCGACATTGGCTATCAAGATATTCTGGTATTCAATCGCGGCAGGTATCACATAACTATATACCAACTCATTCAACACCCTGCCCTCTATTTGAAGATGCATAATATAAGAATCGAGCTCAACCTCCTGTCTTGCCCTCACCTCAACCCCGCTCATTACGTTCATAGCCTCAAAAAGCTCCAGACTTTTCTTGGATGTCAGTACCTGAATCGCATCGGGTGTGGATTTATTGTTACTTAATTTTCTTTTTTTCGCTTCCTTTTCCCAATCCCGACTATAACCATCGCCATCAAAACGAATTCTTTTGGATGTTTTTATATACTCCCTCAGAACATTGAAAATAGCCTCATCTTTTTTCAGGTTCTTTTTATCGATCAGATTATCGACTTCAATCTTGAAATCCCTTAATTGTTTGGCCAATATCGTATTCAAGACCATCATTGGCTTGGCACAATTGGTCTTTGAACCGACTCCACGCATTTCAAACTTATTTCCCGTAAAGGCGAATGGGGATGTTCTGTTACGGTCGGTATTATCGAGCATTATTTCCGGGATTTTCCCGACGACGTTCAATTTAAGTTCGGTTTTTTCCTCGGGCGACAATTTACCTTTGGAAACCCCTTCCAGTTCATCGAGCACATTGCTCAATTGTTCCCCTATGAAAATAGAAAGTATGGTAGGCGGGGCCTCATTCGCCCCCAACCTATAATCATTACTGGCCGATACAATGGAAGAAAACAAAAGCTCTTCATAAGAGTCCACCGCCTTTATGGTATTCACGAAAAAGGTCAAGAACTGTAAATTCTTCATAGGTGTGGACCCTGGACTTAATAAATTCACCCCTGTATCTGTCACCAAGGACCAATTATTATGCTTTCCCGAACCATTGACCCCTGCAAAGGGCTTTTCGTGGAAAAGCACTTTCATATTGTGTTTTTCCGCCACCTTGTCCATCACATCCATTAACAACAGGTTATGGTCAACCGCCAAATTGGCTTCCTCAAAAATAGGGGCCAATTCAAATTGGTTTGGGGCCACTTCATTATGTCTTGTCTTCACAGGAACACCCAATTTCGTACACTCCACTTCAAGATGGCTCATAAAGCTTAATACACGACTTGGGATAACACCAAAATAATGGTCGCCCAATTGTTGTCCTTTTGCCGCTGTCTGCCCCACTAGTGTACGTCCCGTCATTACGATATCGGGTCGTGACATCGCCAAGGATTTATCAATCAGAAAATATTCTTGTTCCCAACCTAAAGTGGCATTCACTTTCGAGACATTCTTATCAAAGTACTTGGCCACAGCGGTGGCGGCATCATCAACAGCAAGTAATGCCCGGAGCAATGGTGCCTTATTATCCAGCGCCTCCCCGGTATAGGCCACGAAAATAGTGGGGACACAAAGGGTTGTACCGTAGATAAAAGCAGGGGAAGTAGGGTCCCAGGCCGTATAGCCCCTAGCTTCAAATGTATTCCTGATCCCCCCATGTGGAAAGCTCGAAGCATCCGGTTCTTGTTGTACCAATTGGTCCCCACCGAATTTCTCCAGGGCATTGCCCTCAGGCAGGAGATCGAAGAAAGCATCGTGTTTTTCAGCAGTAGACCCCGTTAAAGGCTGAAACCAATGGGTATAATGTGTGGCGCCTTTGCCAATAGCCCACCCTTTCATGGCCTCCGCCACTTGATTAGCTATCTTGCGTTCGATTTTAGAACCGGAAACAATAGCCCCCTTTACACTTTCCAAGGCCTCCTTGGTCAGGTATTGCAGCATTTTTTCCCCATTAAAAACATTGGTCGCAAAAAGTTCGGAACGCCTCCCCTCCTCCTTAATATGCAAAGGGGCCCGTTTTTGACTTTCAACAATTGCCTCAAACCTTAATATGGACATATCTTAAGTAATTTGGACAAAAGTAACAATTACCGATTTAATAATTAAAGTAAGATAAAAATAAATTTTACACAATATACCCTAAAAAAAATAGGGGCAAACAAAATTATTGTGTACATATTGGCAATTGTACCCCCAAATATTTAGATATATAGTCCGAATATTCTATTTTTGTTCGATTATAAAATTATATCCTATTATTATGAACAAATCAAAATTAGAATACATCTGGTTGGATGGTCATGAGCCCACCCAGAACATGAGAAGTAAGACTAAAATCGAAGATAATTTTAGCGGTAAGCTAGAAGATTGTGACATTTGGTCCTTTGATGGCTCCTCTACGGAGCAAGCAGAAGGTGGTGCCTCGGATTGTTTATTGAAACCTGTTGCCATTTATCCGGATCCAGCAAGGGAAAATGGATACTTGATCATGTCCGAGGTATTGAATGCGGACGGAACTCCGCATATCTCGAATGCCCGCTCGAAAATAGACGACGACGACAATGATTTCTGGTTTGGCTTCGAACAAGAATACTTCTTAATGGACACTAAGACCGATCTACCTCTTGGTTTCCCACGAGGCGGGTTCCCTGGGCCACAAGGAAAATACTACTGCTCAGTAGGAGGCAGGTACACTTGGGGCAGGGATTTTGTCGAGGAACATGCCGACCTATGCCTCAAAGCTGGTCTGAACTTCGAAGGCATAAACCAAGAAGTTGCCCCAGGGCAATGGGAGTTCCAAGTTTTTGCCAAAGGTGCGAAAAAGGCAGGTGACGAAATCTGGGTAGCCCGTTACCTCTTAGATCGTTTGTCCGAAAAATATAATTTTTACATTGAGTACCACCCAAAACCGGTAAAAGGTGATTGGAATGGTTCTGGCATGCATGCCAATTTCTCAAACACCCTATTAAGAACATGTGGCTCTAGAGAGGTTTATGAAAAAGTATGTGAGGCATTTAGGCCGGTAACCGGGGAGCATATGGATGTGTACGGTGCCTTTAACGAAGAGCGCCTTACAGGTCTTCATGAGACCGCACACGTATCGGACTTTAGCTACGGGATATCCGACAGAGGGGCTTCAATAAGAATTCCAATCATCACCGTAGAAAAAGGATGGAAAGGTTGGCTTGAGGACAGACGGCCAGCTTCTAACGGTGACCCATATAAAATTGCCGGAAAAATCGTTGAAACCGTTAAATCCGTAAAGGTATAGCCAGAATACCTTCTCATTAACCGCTTTATACGGAAGGCCTTGACAATTAAGTCAGGGCTTTTTTTTTAGTTTATAGTAAAATATATGAACAGCACATAAACCAACAAGAATATAACACCATCGTGCCACCCCAGCCGTAGCCTTTTCGGAAAGAAAACCAAAGGGAGCACCAAAAAGGAAACCCCCAGCATCCAAAAAATATCATTACCCAACAAACCTTGATCCATAACCCCAATAGGTGTAATAAGGGAAGTTATGCCCAATACGGCCATAATATTAAAAATATTCGACCCAATCAGGTTCCCCAAGGAAATCGCCTTTTCCTTTTTTATAATCGCTATTATCGAAGCTGCCAATTCCGGTATACTCGTACCTATCGAAACTACGGTCACCCCGATAACCCGTTGACTAACCCCATTATTATTGGCTAGTCCCACAGCACCATTCACCAACAACTCAGAGCCACCCCATAGAGCCACTCCACCTATCCCCAGGAACAACACAGCTTTATAAAGGGGCAAGGGAGGGCCATCATCATGTTCCTCTTCCACCACTGCCGTCTTTTGGTATTTCAAAAGGTAGACCAAGAAGATAAAAAGACCTACAACCAAAACGACACCTTCATACCACACCAATTCACCATCAAAGAAAATAAACACAAAAAAGAGTACCGAAGCCAACATCATCATAGGCCAATCAGTGGTATAAAAACTCTTCCGCACCTCTATACCCCCCAACAACAGTATTATGGCAAGCACCAAGCCTAGATTAGCAATGTTAGACCCCACTACATTGCCCAAGGCCAGATCAGGGAAACCATCCATAGCCGCCTTTATACTTACAATAAGCTCAGGTGCCG
Organism: Maribacter sp.; assembly: GCA_002749285.1. Classification (GTDB taxonomy): domain Bacteria; phylum Bacteroidota; class Bacteroidia; order Flavobacteriales; family Flavobacteriaceae; genus Maribacter_A. The sequence goes on along the minus strand of PDPR01000006.1, from coordinate 554 downwards.
ATGTCGCAAAGGACACAATAGTCATTCCTATAACGATTTTAGGGATATTCAATCGTAACGATAAGGCTACTGCGGATCTCAAAAGCCAATCACCCCCTGCAATCAAAAGGACCAACCCAAGAACAACAAATAGAATATTTTGCATTATCATGCTTTTTGACAAATATAAACCAAGATTTTTGTTTATATAGACGGACTGATAGGTATATGGGTGCCCATTCGATATTTGGGGAAAACACACACATAAAAAAAAGGAATTGACCAACAAGAAAAAGGGCGGCATGACCATGTACGGCATCCTTAAAAACCGTTGATGACCTTATCCGACTTAAAATCACCTACTAACACCAATAGGCTAGGGTCTTCCAGCAGAAGCGCTGTCGAATCCCGAAAGCGGGAATACCGACAAAATCATGGAAATAGATTAAGCATATTTTGTTCTAAAGGTAAAAAAGAAATATATTTGCTCCCCCATAAAAGGCCTCGTGGCGCAACTGAATAGCGCATCTGATTACGGCTCAGAAGGTTACAGGTTTGAATCCTGTCGAGGTCAC
>PDPR01000005.1 GCA_002749285.1 Maribacter sp. | reverse complement strand
ACGTAAAACATAATCCGAACAATCGTACATCAATAGGTGGTAGAGGCCACATAGGTGCTGGTTACCGGCTAGACCTGTCCACTCGTACAAATATCGGCCCCAGTCCCGTGCGAAGGGGCCAACATGACCAAGTGCCATTCCCAAAGGCAAGAGGAAGGACAAGAAAGCGGGTTGAAACGAATTGCATGGGCAGTTCCTATGGGCAAAGGACCATGCGGAACCCTCCTTAGGGCTCGGCAACCGGACCATTATCTGAAATGACCGCTTTTTCAATGGCTCGGCACTTAAATTCCTTTGTCCTTAAAAGACCTATCAATAACCTCGACCCAAGGGTACGGGGTATGCTTCCGAAAAAACTTTTATCATTTCGAGACAGGCCTCGGGGAACCAAACCCTTTTTGGCCATCGCCCTGCGATTAAAACAAATTTGACCTAAATGCACAACAGGTAATTATATAAATTTCGGTATCTTTATGAATCGTTTTTACATCTCCTTACTTGGGAGACGACTATTCGCTACCCTATGAACTTGAAGGTGTTTCTGGTTATTTTCCTTTTTTACATCATTTAGGAATTACCACTAAAATTTGTCGGCACACATCAGTATCATGGGCAAAAATCGGTTTAGGAACGTTTTGTCAGTATAACCTTATTAGAACCTAATAAATGAAAAATATTAAAACCTTTTATAAGACCTCCTTCTTGGCCCTCATGACCCTCTTGGCATCGTGTAAAGAAAAAGAGCATGGATTCGAAGCCATTATAATTCCATCAAATTTGGAAATCAACGCTACTATTGTAGGGCAGGATGCTGAAAACCCTTATGGGGATGGTAGCGGAGCGGTAAACTTTACGGCATCGGCATCCGATGCCCTTACCTATAAATATATTTATAATGGTAAGGAAGAAATGGCCCCAACGGGAGAATTTACCATTAACTTTTCCACTACAGGTATCAACACCTATAATGTGACTGTACAAGCCTATGGCAAAGCGGATGTTAGCACCACGAAGACCATCGAAGTGGAAGTTTTGGTACTTTATACCGCTCCTGATGATCTATTGGAAATGTTATATGGCAACGGAGAAAGGACTTGGAGGGTGAAAGCCGAATCAGCGAACCATTTTGGAGTAGGCCCTGCGGACGGGAACTCTCCTGACTGGTGGTCAGCTTCGGCCTATGATAAATCTGGACTTGGGGCTTATGACGATAGAATAACGTTTAGATCCGATGGTACGTTCACGTATTCTTCCAATGGAACCATCTATGGTAAAGCCCCTGCATTGGATGCTGATTACGGAATTACATGGGAGGCGAATTCAGATAGCGAGTATGAAAATTATCCTGTTGGTGGGTTTTCAGATACTTGGTCATTGACCGCTCCCAATGGCCAGGAAACCTTGGGTTTCGATGGTAACGGTTTCCTTGGTTTTTATGTGGGTGGCGATCACGATTATGCCATTCTTGAACGCACTGCAACAGAAATGACAATAAAGACCATTGGTTCCGATGGCTTAGGCTGGTTCGGTATTTTGACCTCCGAGGAAGCATCTATTGATGTAATCTATTCCAATTTGGTTTGGTCTGATGAGTTTGATACTGATGGAGCCCCAAATAGCTCCAATTGGACATATGACATTGGAACAGATTCCAATGGATGGGGGAATAATGAATCCCAATATTATACCAACAGAACCGATAATGTAACCATTTCAGATGGCACTTTAAAGATTACGGCCAAAAAGGAAAGTTACGGGGGATCCGGGTACACTTCCGCAAGGATAAAGACCCAAGGTTTGTTCCAGTTTACACATGGCAGGGTCGATGTGCGTGCAAAATTGCCGACAGGTGGCGGAACATGGCCTGCAATTTGGATGCTGGGATCCAATATTGAAACCGTAAGTTGGCCGGCCTGTGGTGAGATAGACATCATGGAACACGTAGGTAATAACGAGGGCATCGTACATGGCTCCATACATAACACCTCAAGTTCAGGAGTTACTGGCAATACTGGCAAAATCAGTATAAGTGATGCCTCTTCCGAGTTTCATATATATTCGGTAAACTGGTCAGAAGATGAGATTTCATTCTTGGTTGATGATACGATTTTCTACACCTATAACCCTGAAACAAAAAATGGGGACACATGGCCTTTTGACACCGATCAGTTCCTGATCATGAATGTCGCCATGGGTGGCAACTTTGGAGGTGCCATAGACCCGTCTTTTACAGAAGCAACTATGGAAGTTGACTATATAAGGGTTTATCAATGATAGCCAAGTCAAGCTTTTATTTGGATTACAAAATATAGAACAGCAATACCATGGGACCATTCCTCATGAGTATTATGAGTGATTCCAACCATTGGATGTTCCTTTCCAGCAATGGGGGGACTTTCCGCAGGAAGAAAGAATAGCGGCAACGCACTTTCGCCTATTATACTGATGACAAAATAACCAAATCTGCCGAAAACACAGGAAGCAAGACCATTCCCCATGTACAGTCGAACGGCAAGACCTATCTTTGGGAACCTTTCCCCGACAAACAAACATCCACACCTTTATGACATCAATAGAAACCCCTATAAAAACATATTCCGAAGGAATGGGAACATCGTTCCTTTCCTTATGACCCATTAATTCCCTATAGGTCAAATCCAATCAGGGAACGAATGGCCTTCTTTCCCACACCACATACCAAAAAAGAAGGGGCTGATAGCCCCTCTTAAATCCTATATTGATCGAACATGTTATTTTGCCACATTTACAGATCGGGTTTCCCGAATCACCGTTACCTTAACTTGGCCAGGGTAGGTCATATCAGTCTGTATTTTTTGGGATATCTCAAACGATAATTGGGCGGCCTTATCGTCGCTCACCTTTTCGCTTTCAACAATTACCCGAAGTTCCCTACCTGCTTGTATCGCATAGGCCTTTTGGACCCCATTGAATCCAAAGGCAATTTCCTCCAAGTCTTTAAGACGTTGTATATAGGAATCCAATACCTGCCGTCTTGCGCCTGGTCTTGCGCCACTGATCGCATCGCATACCTGGATGATCGGCGAGATCAATGTCTTCATTTCAATTTCATCGTGGTGGGCTCCAATTGCATTGCATACGTCTGGTTTTTCACCATATTTTTCGGCCCATTGCATACCCAATATAGCATGTGGTGTTTCTACCTCGGCCTCGGTATTCGGAACTTTTCCGATATCATGTAGAAGTCCGGCCCGTTTGGCCAATTTAGGGTTCAGGCCCAATTCAGCTGCCATAACCCCACAAAGTTTCGCGACTTCCCTAGAGTGTTGCAGTAGGTTCTGGCCATAGGAGGAGCGGTATTTCATCCTACCTACCGCCTTGATCAATTCCGGATGCAATCCATGAATGCCCAAATCGATAACGGTTCGTTTTCCTATTTCCACGATCTCCTGCCCTATCTGTTTTTCGGTCTTACGCACGATTTCCTCAATACGTGCCGGGTGGATCCTTCCATCTGTCACCAACTTGTGTAGCGACAACCTTGCTATTTCCCTCCGAACGGAATCAAAACAGGAAAGTATAATGGCCTCTGGTGTATCATCAACAATGATCTCTACCCCGGTAGCAGCCTCTATGGCACGTATATTCCTTCCTTCACGACCAATGATACGTCCTTTGACATCATCCGATTCCAAGTTGAAGACAGACACACAATTCTCCACTGCTTCCTCGGTTCCGATTCTTTGAATGGTATTAATGACTATTTTCCTGGCCTCTTGTTCAGCCGTTAACTTAGCTTCTTCCATGGTGGTCTGCAAATAAACCATGGCATCGGTCTTGGCTGTTTCTTTCAAGGACTCCATCAACTGGCTTTTGGCCTCCTCGGCCGATAGTCCGGATATAACCTCCAATTGTTTTACTTGGTTGTTATGCAGTTTTTCCAATTCAGCTTGTTTCTTTTCAAAGAACTCTTCCTTATGTGAAACATCCTTGATCTTACGACCAAGTTGATCGTTGAGTTTTTTGTTCTTCGCCAGCTCATTACTCACCTGGGATTCCTTATCCCTTGTGCGTTTTTCCGCCTCGGCGATCTTCTTGTCCTTATTGATGATTACTTTCTCGTGCTCGGCCTTTAGTTCCAAGAACTTCTCCTTTGCTTGGAGAATCTTATCCTTCTTTACATTCTCCCCTTCGATATTTGCCTCTTTAAGGATTGTTCCTGCTTCCTTTTTTGCATTGGCCACAATTTTTGAAGCTTTTCCTTTTTCCATGATCTTCGCAACAACGAATCCAACTACAAGGCCCGCTAATCCGACTAATATAAGTGTGGTACTATCCATAATGATTTCAAATTTCAATATAAAAAAACCCACATTGGGGAAGTTTTGTACAAACTCCAGAAAACAGGTTTAGGGCTAACAGACTGATCAAGGATCCTCATACAGGTAAGGCCTGCTTTTACAATCTAAACTCACCCTTTTTAAACAAATTAGTGTTGAGTTTGTCAAAAGATAATACCAATGTGGGCAGTAACTTAATGTTATTTAAAAGAACTTATTCTATAGCAAGCTTAGAGTTCACCAATTCGTTTAATGCCTTTAATCGTTCTGTGGCCTCTTGGTTCCCTTCTGATTGATCTATACCGCGTTGTTCGATTTTAGAGGCGAACTGAAGTGCGCACATGGCAAGCACATCCTGTTTGTCCCTAACGGCATAGTTCTGTTCAAATTTTTTTGCCAATTGCTCAATATTCTTCGCCGCTTTCCTCAACCCTTCCTCTTGGCTGGGATCAATGGTCAAGGGATAAACCCTATCTGCAATGGAAAGTTTGATTTTGAGCCTTTCTGACATCCTAATTTAAAACTTATTCGGAAAGTTGGACTATACAATGGTCCAACTCCCTAATCAATGTGTTTATTTTAAGCTTAGCCTCTGTTTTATCCGTGTTACTACCAAGCATCGAATTTGCAAGTTTAAGTGAATTATATTTCTGCTCCCATTCGGATACGGATTTTTCGGTCATTTTTTTTTGGCTTCTTGTTGAAACCAGTTCCTCTTCCAACTTTTTGTTCATCTGTTGCAACATCTCCAAATGATGTAACAACTTACCGACCTTGTTTTCCAGGGAACCAACAATTTTAACCAATTCACTCATGTACAATAATCAATACGCATTGTACAAAGTTAATATAGATATAAGGACTGGGCAATAGTTTTTGAAAATATTCTTCATACATCCACGTCAAATACTGGTATTAAGTCCCCTAATGAATAAAAACATTCATGATCAGATGCAGATTTTTACTGTTCAAGGCGGTTAATTATATCCATCTGTTTAATTTTATCGCTTATTTGTGTTTACCTCTGGTATATTCTTAAAACAAAGGAATGGCATCTAGGTTGACATTATAGTTATTCATAAATAATATGGGCAGAACATTTTTTATTTTCCTATTGATTTTCCCTATGGCCGTCTCGGCCCAGGAAAACCCTTATCCAAAGGAAGCATTTAGATCCCCCTTGGACATCCCCTTGGTCTTGGCTGGCACTTTTGGCGAATTACGATCCAATCATTTCCATTCCGGAATCGACATAAAGACACAGCAAAGAGAAGGTCTCCCCGTGTATGCCATAGGAAATGGATCCGTTACCCGGATAAAGGTCTCATTGTGGGGTTATGGCAAAGTATTATACATAGCGCATCCCAATGGGTACACTTCGGTCTATGGCCATTTGCAAAAATTCTCTCCCAAGATCGAGGAATACATCAAAAAAATACAATACGGTAAAAAATCCTATGAAGTAGAGGTTTTTCCCGAGTACGGGGAAATAAAACTAGAGAAAGGTGAAATCATAGCTTATAGTGGTAATACGGGAGGCTCATCGGGACCACATTTGCACTTCGAGATCAGGAGCAGTATTTCTGAAAAACCAACGAATCCACTTTTATACGGACTTGAGGTGAGGGATGCCACCAACCCCACCATCATAGGGCTCTATGGCTATCCCTTATCTGAAAATGCCCAATTGAACCAGAGTGCCGTGAAATCAAAGATCAATTTCACCCAACAAAAGGATGGCTCTTTTCTTGCCGATAAGGTGACCGCGTTAGGTACGATAGGTTTTGGCTTTGTTGGTTTTGACCGTCAGGATATGGCAACGAACAAGAACGGGGTATATTCGGTTCGCCAAGTGGTCAACGGACAAGTTTATAGCGATTATGATTTTGAATCGTTCTCCTTCACGGAAACACGCTACATCAACACCTTTATCGATTATGGGCATTTTGGAAAATACAGACAACGTATACAGAAGTGTTTCAAATCACCTGGAAACCATTTGAGCATCTACAACAAATTGGTGAACGACGGAAAAATCACCGTCAAGGAAGGGCTTTCGTACAGGGTTGAACTACTCATCAATGACCTGGAAGGAAATCTGACAAAATTGGTTATTCCCATTGAAGGGAGAAACCAACCCCTTAAGATCAAAAAAGAAATACCAAGGACCGATGACTATATAATTGCCAAACGACCCAATAATTTCGATCTGGGAATAGCAAAAGTATATTTCCCTGCCAATACATTCTATGAGGACTTCTATATAGACCTGCATAGGGGGGGCGATACGGTTACCGTGCACAACAACCAAGTACCGGCCCATAGGAACTTCACATTGACCTTTGATGTCTCAAGGTATTCCGAGGCAGAGCGCAAACAACTTTTTATCGCCCGATTGGACAAAAATCTGAAACCCAGTTATGTACCCACCTATAAACGGGCCAATACATTCACTACAAGAACCCGTAATTTAGGCACTTACACATTGGCCAAAGACACCATACCCCCTAAAATACGTACAAAGAACTTCAAGAACAAACAGTGGCTGACCAACTATCACTATCTAAGCCTAATGATCTCTGATGACTTAAGTGGTATTGACACCTATTCCGCTACCTTAAACGGGGAGTGGATCTTAATGGAATATGAACCGAAGAAGAATACCATTACCTATAATTTTGATGACCGGATATTGGACAAAAAACAATGTATCCTCAAAGTCCACGTGAAGGATAATGTGGGCAACACCAATACATATGAGGCCACCTTCTATAGAAAATGACCCTGAAATGGCCCCTCTTATATTTTTCAGAATAGATTAAGGAACCATAAGCATGCCTATTTGGGAATTTCCCATATTTTTGTAGATGCGGAAAAATATCCAATGAGCCACAGTTTAGGTCATTTCGGGAAACCAGATGCTGGTTTTGGGGTTTTCAACCCTTTCCATGGCCAGGCCACATCATTAGGGTGTTGAAAGCAAAAATGGATTTTCCGTTTCCAATTACATGGCAAGTCGGGTGTTGAGCCTACAACCCAAAACTTGGTTGTGATTGTTATTTCAAGTCCACAATAAAAATATATGTGATGAAAAAGTTATTCGTGTCAATGCTCCTTTTGGCCAGTTTTATGGTAAGTGCCCAAAAAAACATCTATGAACATAAAAATTTTGCCCATTTGAGCCAAAACCATAAAATCCTGGCCATTATCCCCTTTCTTACCAATTTGGACCTGAAACACAATCTGCCCAAAAATGAATTGGAGCAACTGAAGGAAAAAGAGGGATACGCCGTTCAAAATGCCCTGGAAACCTATTTTTCGAAACGGAAAAAGAAAAAGAAGTTTTCGGTAGAATTCCAGAACACCAAAAACACCAATGCCATTTTGGCCCAGCACAACATCACCTATGGGAACATTGATGTCTATACGGTAAACCAATTAAGCAAGATCTTGGGGGTAGATGGTATTATAAGCGGGAATATGGACCTTAACATCCTTCTTTCAAACGGAGTGCCCACAGAATTCAGTTTTATGGATTATTTCCTGGGGGATTCCAACTATGGCCGAATAGGCATTAAAATAAGTGATGGGAATACTGGCAAACTGCTTTGGAAATATGAAAAGAAAATAAATAAAAAGACAGGCAGGAACACCTTTGACCTTATTGATAGGATGATGAGGTTGGCCACTCGGAAATTCCCATATGACCGTGAAAAGAAAAAAGGAAGGAACAAGGGTTAGGCCCCGACAAGCTGCTTTAACACCCCGATAGCATAATCCAATTCCTGAGTGGTATTGTATGTTGAGAATGAAAACCTCAACGACGTTCTAGGTCCTTCCCCCCTGGACAATTGATTCAACACATGCGATCCCGTATCACTTCCTGACTGGCAAGCACTACCCTTGGAACATGCAACACCTTCCATATCCAAATTGAACAAGAACATTTTAGTCTTGTCATCACTTATTGGCAAGCCTATATTCACAAGTGTATAAGTACTTTTTCCCATTGAACCGGAAAGTCCATTAAAAACAACATCAGGAATACTTTCCGTTAAACTGTCGATGAAATATCTCTTAAGTTCCTCAATATAAGCCTGCTCCTTTTCCAAATTTTCATAGGCCAGTTTAAAAGCTTCCTCAAGGCCCACTATATTATGTACGGATTCGGTACCCGCCCTAAGTCCCCTTTCCTGTCCCCCTCCAGAGATCAAAGGCTTAAGGGCATGGTTTCTACGCACAAAGGCAAAACCCACTCCTTTTGGCCCATGAAACTTATGGGCGGAAGCTGCCATGAAATCTATGGGTGTCTTGGTAACATCCAACCCATAATGACCTATGGCCTGCACCGTATCGGAATGGAACAAGGCGGAATTGACCCTGCACATTTCGGCAACCCTATCAATAGGCAATATATTACCGATCTCATTGTTCACATACATTAGGCTCACCAGTTTCTTGGTACCATCCTCCTGTAGCAACTGTTCCAAATGTGGAAGTTGTGGCACACCATCCCCATCCAAATCAACGAATTCCAAGGCTGTATTATATTCCTTGGCCAGATCCTGTGCAGTATGCAGAACGGCATGGTGTTCTATTCTTGAGGTAATGATCTTTTCTACACCCAAATCCCTTACGGCACTTTTAAGAATCATATTATCGGCCTCGGTCCCTCCCGAGGTGAAAATTATCTCCGAAGGATGTGCCTTCAATTCCTTGGCTATGGTTTTGCGCGCACTTTCAACCGCAGTTTTAGACGTACGTCCATAACTATAAGTAGATGAAGGGTTGCCATAATAATCCTTCAATGCTTTTTGCATTTTTTCGATGACTTCCTCCCTGACCTGGGTTGTGGCGGCATTATCTAAATAAACATTTTTCATAAGTGGGCACGAATCTAAAAACGGGTCAAAAATAACCGAATAAAATGTAAAATCTATCCCAAAGAAGATAAACTTATTGTTTATTTCCTTTAAATTTGGAACATGAAACACCTATTTATTTTAAGTATCCTGACCCTATTCCTGTCCTGTGATGATGGCGACCTACAGATAGAGACCATCGATTTCGACAGTGTTGGCATCAGCACTTGTGAATCGCCCGTAACCACATCAAGCACTGTTTTTTTCAAAATAAACAAGGATGAGGCCTTGATTCTTGAATTGGAACCCGGAGTACTTAAAAACGAGGCTTCGGAAACCTATAGCAGCACCATTCCCGATAAATCACAATTGACCTATAGGGTGTTCTCAGATAAGGTCACCAATGATTATTTTTGTGATAACATACCTACGGCCACACCCACGGTAATCGAAGAGATCAAAGCGGAAAATGGCGAAATACTGATTACCACCACCTTGGCAGAGGGTACAACGGATACCTACAGGCACACTTTGGAATTAAGTGGAATTACCTTTATCACTTCAACCGACCAACGAATCACCGATCTGCAGATCAATGAATTCGGGGAAATCACCACTACCGCAAATTAATCGTACAACAATTGGGCTCGAATATTCAAGTATTCAAGTATATGTACACTTCGGTTGCCCCAAGGCCGTATTTCTGGTAATCGGCATCGTAATATCGTATATTGTCATACCTCCCGAAAAGAAAATTGAGCTCTTCCTTTAAGACACCTTCCCCCACCCCATGAATGAAAACCACTTTCTGTATGCGTTTCCGTATCGCAAATTCCAATTGTCGCTTTACTGTTTCCATTTGTAGGTTCAACATCTCATGGTTGCCCATACCCTTTGTTGACTTTACCAATTGGTTGATATGTAGGTCAACCTCCATTTTCGGGGCATTTCGTTCTTTGGGTTTTGGTATCGTGGTTCTTTGTTTTTTTGCTATTTCCTTTTCGGACTTGACTTTGGCCACCTCATAGTTGGTAACCCTTATGCCATCGGTATCAGGCCTCTTAACCAATTCGTTTTTAGCGAATTCCACCTCAAATCCATCTTCAGTTTCAATAGTGACCATCTTTTCGGAAACAGCCACCACCATCCCTCTTAACATTTCGTCAAGAACCTCTACCCTATCACCTACATTAAAAAGCTGCATAAATTTGTTTTATACCCCAAAAATAATGGTTATTTTGCCCTAAAATAAATTTAAAGTGAAAATGAAGTTGCCTTATCCCATGATTTCTTTGGATGATTACATGATTCCCTGCCTCAACAAGAAATTATTCGGCATAGAATGCCCAGGCTGCGGGGGCCAACGCGCTATTTCCTTGTTGTTCAAAGGTGAATTTGCAGATGCCTTTGCCATGTACCCCGCCATATTTACCATTATTCCCCTATTGGCCTTTTTGCTGGCCGATAGTTTTTTTACGATTAAACATTCCAACAAGATCATTATTACCTTGATGATATCCAGCGTCATATTGATTCTTGGCAATTATATCTTAAAATTTTTATAACAACCAACAAATACATTTAAATTATGGAACAACAAAAACTACCCAATGTAACAATCATCATTGTACTTTCAATCATAGGCTACCTCTGCTGTTGCTTTGCAGGAATACCAAGTATCTTATTTGGTGGGATCGCCCTTGTACTGGCCCTTAAGGATGAAAAAAAGTATAAGGCGAATCCAGAAGACTACTCAAATTACAGTCAACTTAAAACCGCGAAGATACTTGCCATCGTGGCCTTGGCCATAGGGGTTTTATATCTTGCATATACCTTTTTCCAAATCTCCCAAATGGGCGGATGGGATGGATATATGGAGAAAGTCCAGGAGATGAGTGAACAATGGCAATAGCCACTGGCCATGTATCCAGTAGTGTCGACTGGGTACCAGATAGTTGAAAAAAAACCTGAACAGATTGTTCAGGTTTTTTTTTATTTTTCGAACTCCTTTATTGTTTTCGAGATTATCGAGACACAATCCAGCAACTGTGCCCTGGTCATCACCAATGGTGGGGCAAACCTTATAATGTTGCCATGGGTAGGTTTGGCCAAAAGTCCATTCTCTTTGAGGGCCATACATATATCCCACGCTGTGGAACTATCCTCGGTATCGTTGATTACTATGGCATTCAGAAGACCTTTACCACGTACCATTCGAACCAAATCGGTCTTATCGATCAACTTTTGCATCTCTTTTCTGAAAAGGACACCTAATTTATAAGCATTTTCGGCAAGTTTTTCTTCCTTTACGACTTCCAAAGCGGCAATGGCCACGGCACAGGCCAAAGGATTACCACCAAAAGTGGACCCATGGTTTCCAGGCCGTATCACTTCCATAATATCAGCATCTGCCAAAACAGCGGAAACAGGGAAAACACCACCGGAAATGGCCTTCCCTAAAATCAGGATATCGGGTTTGACTTCGGGAGCACAACTACATTCACCAGAACAAGGACAGTCCCCATAAGTTGCAAGCAATCTACCCGTCCTAGCAATTCCTGTCTGCACTTCATCCGCAATGAACAACACATTTTTGGATCTACACAATTCGAACGCCTCACTGATATACGTATCGTCAGGAACAAAAACACCCGCCTCACCCTGGATGGGCTCTACCAAAAACGCAGCCACGTTCACATCTTCCAATGCTTCCTTCAGTGCATTGATATCGTTATATCGGATTGAGATGATTCCGGGTGTAAAAGGACCGAAATTCTCTGTAGCCATTGGATCGTTCGATGCTGAAATAATGGTGATCGTCCTCCCATGGAAATTATTCTGACAAACAATGATCTTTGCCTGATTGGCATGTATGCCTTTTTTCTCATAACCCCATTTACGGGCCAATTTAATAGCGGTCTCAACCGCTTCGGCCCCGGTATTCATGGGCAGGACCTTGTCAAAACCAAAATACTCCGCAATATATTTCTCGTATCTACCGAGTATATCATTATAAAAAGCCCTTGAGGTCAAGGTCAATTTTTCCGCTTGCGTCTGTAATGCCTTAATGATTTTAGGATGACAATGCCCTTGGTTTACCGCGGAATAGGCCGATAGGAAGTCATAATACTTATTCCCTTCAACGTCCCAGACATATACCCCTTTCCCCTTGCTCAAAACAACAGGTAATGGATGGTAATTTTGCGCCCCATACTTTTTTTCCAAAGCAATAGCCCCTTTAGAGCTTATTTTTTCCAAAACTGACATGTAATCGATTATTTAAATAAAACTTTAGCCATTCCTTCTTTGGGAGAGAAATCATCCTTTTGTAGAGTCGCTAAAGTACGAAATGTTATGGCATTGCAAAAACAATACGTTCATAGTGTTCTTTACTTAGTTTTCAAGTTTACTGAAAAGCGTCGCTACTTGAAGCTCCAACTTTTTCATTTCACGTAGAATATCATTTTTATCCATTTGCATCCAAATCCCCCAGGTACCAATTGGCATGGCTACAGAATTTATTGTAATGCCTTTTGACCAGCATTCCCAAGGCCTTCTTATCCCCGGATTGATATTTCAACACCAATAAAGCATCAAAAATTCTATTAGGGCCCATTGATTGCTTGTTCTATGGTAAGGACGGTCAAGTTCTAAAAAGGTTCACTTTTTTAATGGATTTTTATGCTAATCCTTCCGAAGATAGCCGTAATAAATGCAAACCTATTAGTATTTTTGCGGCATGCGAAAAAAGAATAGAAGACAGATCTTCGAAAATGTAGAAGTGATAGATGCCGGGGGCAAGGGTAAAACGGTGGGCAAAGCACCCGATGGGAGGGTCATCTTTATGAACAATACCGTACCCGGTGATGTGGTTGATGTACAGACAACAAAAAAGAGAAAGGCTTATTTTGAAGGTTCGGCAATCAACTTCCACACTTACTCCGACAAACGTGTTGAACCCAAGTGTGGCCATTTTGGGGTTTGTGGTGGCTGTAAATGGCAACATATGGGTTATGAGCACCAATTGTACTACAAACAACGGGAAGTAGAGAACAACCTTCGCCGTATCGGGCATTTGGAATTACCGAACATAAGCCCCATTATAGGTTCCAAAGAACAGTACTTTTATCGTAATAAAATGGAATTTTCCTTTTCCGATAGTCGTTGGCTGACCTTGGACGAAATCCGATCCAACGTTGAGATCGAGGACAGGAATGCCCTAGGTTTCCATATTCCGGGAATGTGGGACAAGATTCTTGATATAAAGAAATGTTACCTTCAAGCAGACCCATCAAACGCCATTCGATTGGAGATAAAGGATTTTGCCCAAAAAAACAATATTACTTTTTTCAATCCCCGAAACCAACACGGTATGTTACGTACCCTGATGATACGTACCACCTCGATTGGGGAAATCATGGTGTTGATCCAGTTTTTCGAGGAGGACAAGGTTAAAAGGGAACTTCTATTGAATCACCTGACAAGCGTATTCCCACAGATTACCTCTTTACTATATGTAATCAACAAAAAACAGAATGATACCATTTATGACCAAGAAATCATCTACTTTTCAGGTAAGGACCTTATCATAGAGGAAATGGAAGGTCTACAATTTAAGATCAATGCCAAATCATTTTACCAAACCAATTCGGAGCAAGCATACGAATTATATAAGATCGCACGTGATTTCGCAGGACTCTCTGGAAATGAATTGGTGTATGACCTTTATACAGGAACAGGTACCATAGCCCAATTCATTTCAAAAAAGGCAAGAAAAGTCATAGGGATAGAATCTGTTCCTGAGGCGATTATCGATGCAAAGGCCAATGCAGCCAGCAATAACATCGACAATGTCGATTTCTTTGTCGGTGATATGAAGAACGTATTCAATACCGACTTTATCGAAACCCATGGTACGCCCGATATCATAATCACAGACCCCCCTAGGAATGGCATGCACAAGGATGTTGTACAGCAGATCTTAAGCATTGCCCCAAAAAAAATAGTCTATGTAAGCTGCAATAGTGCCACCCAAGCCCGGGATTTGGAAATGATGAAACATCAATACAAAATAACCAAGGTCCAACCCGTAGATATGTTTCCGCAAACACATCATGTAGAAAATGTCGTACTTTTGGAAAAGTTATAGCTTTATGAATAAGATAAAAATTACTTTTTTCATTTTAATCGGTATCATTCCGTTCCTTGGGTGTGAAAAAGATGATATATGCGTCGACGACGGTATGCGACTATTGGTAATACGTTTTTATGATGCGACCGATTCCACCAAACTGAAGAATGTCCCCAATTTGGTGGTAAGGGGTCTTGTTTCCCCTGACACCTTGGGAATTATCCCCAATGCCGCTTCAGATTCAATCGCTGTACCCCTACGGTCCGATTTTAAAAACACCTCCTTTGTCCTCTCGCAACAAACGACCGATGATAGTCCCGTGAATTATGATGTGCTCACCTTTTCCTATGAAACAAAGGAAGCATTCATTTCCCGTGCCTGTGGGTTTATTCCCAATTATGAAAATTTAAACCCCAGTTTAACCACTGATACCGATAACTGGATAAAGGGTATTGAAACCGTCAACCCTTCCATAGAAAATTCAGATACAGCCCATGTCAAGATATTTCACTAGCCTTAGCCTTCTGATGTTCCTCTTTTCCGGGTGGGCTCAAGAAGAAACCATTGACCTGCAACCCAAAGATACCGTTGTGCACAAGCAGACATATGGTCTTAGGGTCGGGGTAGACCTCAGTCGTATTATCCTCACCCAGACCAGTGATGACTACAAAGGGCTCGAGATTGTTGCGGATTATCGATTAAATCAAAAATTATATATTGCCGGGGAGCTGGGCAGTGAGGAAAGAACAAGACAAGAAGACCTTTACAATTTTACCACATCTGGCAATTATATTAAATTCGGGATTGATTATAACACCTATGATAATTGGTACGGCATGAACAACTCCATCTATATAGGTGGAAGATATGCCCTAAGTTCCTTCAGTCAAACCCTGAACAACTTTGATTATTATGACCGCAATAGGTATTGGAGCCCCAGTGACTTTTCCAATGGTTCTTCCGAGCCCCGAAAATTTGACGGTTTAAACGCTTCATGGCTCGAATTCATCTCTGGCCTAAAGGTTCAATTGTTTTCCAACTTCTATTTAGGCGGCAGTCTTCGTATTGGTTTTTTGATAAGCAACAAGGAATCGAAGTATTTCCCCAATCTTTTCATACCAGGATTCAATAAGGTTACCGATAATAGTAAATTTGGGATAGGATACAATTACTCCTTGACCTATATGATACCGCTTTACAAAAAGGCCAAGAAACAAAAAAAGGCAGCCATTGAAAAACAAGTCGAACCCGACCGGCCCGATGGTTCCCGTATGGATTGAGTCTTTTGAAAGACATGGGGGATTTTCCTAAACTTCACGAAAGCCTTTGATGAAAATCCATTCCATCATAATCCTTGTACGTCCTTCCTCTTTTACGACACCAAATTTCGGGGCCAAAAAACTGGCGGAAACTGCCGCTGCCAAGGCCAAGTAAAACCGGCTTACATCAAAAAAATATCCAAAAGCAAAGCGTAGTACCAAAAAAAGTACCGCAAAGCCTAAAAAATTGTAAACCATAGCACGTGTTCTTGGCCCCATAACTAATCGTTGTCCTTATTTTGGTGTTTGGCCTTTTTACTACCCTCATACATAACGTATTTGACCAAACGCGATTCTAGGTGGCTATTGAACACTTTTATTTTTCTTGATGGCCGTAAACCCACAAATTTCAGGGCTTCCAGGTTCGAGGTAATAAACCAAGCCTCTGTTCCCGGGTATTCCTGTTTCAACGTATCACCAATGGTTGAATAGAATTCCTCCATATCAAGATCCAAACGCTCCCCATAGGGAGGGTTGAAAACCATGTGCAAATGGGCATCGGTAAACTTTGTTGAGTCGAAAAAGCTCTTGCGTTCTACCGCAATATATTCCGAAAGGTTGGCATTGGCTATATTATCGATGGATTTTCGTACTGCGGAGGGAGCCTTGTCATAACCCACTATCCTGTGATAAAACTCACGGGTTTTGTTCAAGCTACTGTCAATGATCTTTTGGAAAAGATCCCCATCAAAATCATTCCATTTTTCAAAGGCAAATTCCTTTCTATTGATATTTGCGGGAATATTGCAGGCAATCATTGCTGCCTCGGTCAAAAATGTACCACTACCACACATGGGGTCTAAAAAATCGGATTGTCCGTCCCATCCACTCAACAATAACAGCCCCGAAGCCAATACTTCGTTGATCGGCGCTATATTCGTGGCCGTCCTATACCCTCTATGGTGCAAGGAGCGCCCTGAACTATCCAAGGATATATTACAATGCTCCTTATGGATATGTACATTGATCCGAATGTCCGGAAACTTGACATCCACATTGGGCCTTTGCCCATCAGTATCCCTGAACTTATCCACAATAGCATCCTTTATTTTCTGTGAAACGTATAGGGAATGGGTAAATACATCTGAAAACAATGTGGTATCTATGGCTAAAGTTGAATCGGCCGAAAGAAATTCGGACCAATCCATTCGATAGACCTTTCTGTACAACTCATTCTCATTACGGACACTAAACGAATGTATAGGTTTTATGATCTTTATGGCCGTACGTAAACAAAGGTTGGCCTTGTACATAAAACCTGTATCCCCTTCAAATGAGACACTTCGAACACCCTCTTTTACATTACTGGCGCCAAGGTTCCGTAATTCCTTTGCCAAAAGTTCCTCAAAACCAAATAAGGTTTTGGCCACCATTCTAAAATTATTGTTCATATGCTTTATAAAGATTGCCACAAAAATACAGTAATTTTGCGCCATCCATGGCATGTGGCATTAACCAGTATTCACAACTAAACCAGTTTTAATGACTTACGTATTACTCATTCTCGGAGTGTTGTTGAGTTTTGCCTTTGTATATTTCATGAGACCTACAAATAACGGGGATCTCAAACTCTTATTGGCCTTTAGCGGGGCCTTTTTATTATCCCTGACCATTTTTGAGCTTTTTCCCTCGGTCTATGCTATATCGGACTCCAAGACAATAGGGGTCTATATAATGTTGGGGATGTTATTACAGGTTTTCCTGGAATTTTTTTCGAAAGGTGCCGAACATGGCCATATGCATCTTGATGTTGAAAAAGCAAATTTCCCTTGGTTATTGTTCGTAAGTCTTTCCATACATTCCTTACTGGAAGGATTTCCGATTAAAACACATGACCACCTTATCTATGGTATTCTAATCCATAAAATACCGATAGCCATGGTTTTGGGTATTTTCTTGTTGAACTCCAAGATCAAAATAATCCATGCCGTATTGTTTATGGTCTTGTTCTCCTTAATGACCCCATTCGGTAATTATATGGCAGTCCATTTTGATTTTGCCACAAAATACTATGCTCCCATAACAGCATTGGTCATAGGGGTATTTTTACACATTTCTACCATTATCCTTTTTGAAAGCTCGGAAGGCCATAAATTCAACTTGAGGAAATTAGTGGTTATCATACTCGGGATAATAATAGCCTATTCCCTTTAGGTATCCAGCAAGAAGAAAGAATCTAAAAGATTACGACAAGATTCCTGGATTTCTTTTGGAAAACCATTCCGCTATAAATGGATGTTGACCATACTGATATTGAGCGACATATCGGGTTTTGGGATAAATTGTTGTCTATGGCCCCAAAAAATGATTCCACACCCTGCATTATCCTTAACAATCCGATGGCCTTGGGAAAATATACTTCTACTTAAAATATTCTTTTCAGCTCTTAGGGAACATTTGAAAATCGATTCATTTAAAAACAACACACGGTCAAACCACATCATAGTATATAAAAAGCCAATGGCTTATGGCCCCTCCCAGCACGAACAAATGCCAAATAAAATGATTATAGGGTATTCGTTTCCAAGCGTAAAAGATAGTGCCGATCGTATAGAATGCCCCCCCTGAAAAAAACAATCTTGCACCAAGCCCTGACATATTGGCCAAAACATTGGAAAAATCCATTACTATCAACCACCCCATAGCTAAATATAAAATCAAGGAAAGTACCTCAAACCTACCCGTAAAAAAAATCTTCAATAAGGTCCCTACGCCAGCAATACCCCATACAATATAAAATATCAACCATCCCTTACCATCTTCCAATGATATCAAAGCCAAGGGGGTATAAGTACCCGCTATCAAGAAATAAATACTTATATGGTCAAATACCCTCAGTTTACGTTTTAATACAGGATTCGTAACGGAATGGTAAAGTGTCGAAGCTAAAAACAGCATTATAAACGATATGCCATAAATTATTATACTCACCCCTGCATATTCCGTCCTATGGGAGTTATGCCGTAACAGAAAGTACAATCCAAAAATACCAAAAACAACCCCTAATGCATGTGAAACGGCATTCCATCTTTCTTCGGCATCGTATGTCAATTCCTTTCCCATAAAACAAGACGATCATTGAGTAGGCAAAATTACAAAACAACGGTGTTTATCGATTTAAAATATGCTGTTACTTTAGGAGATATTTATGTATAAGTACAACCCATGAACACTTCGTGGATCCATCCCCCCTGATAAATAGATATAAAAAGTTTGGTGTGAAGGCTCTAAGAACCCTGATGTTTATGTTCGGGACCAGGATATTGGATCCTTGAAAATATCCCATAAAAAAAGGCCCTCCACGCTGTGGAGGGCCTTCAAGAAAGGCGGCGACCTACTCTCCCACCTGGTGTGGCAGTACCATCGGCGCGGACGGG
>PDPR01000013.1:377-153622 GCA_002749285.1 Maribacter sp. | reverse complement strand
CCCGTCCGCGCCGATGGTACTGCCACACCAGGTGGGAGAGTAGGTCGCCGCCTTTCTTGAAGGCCCTCCACAGCGTGGAGGGCCTTTTTTTATGGGATAACCTCAATTGGGATTGATAAGTTTAATCAATAAAAAAAGAGGTATGACACTATTTTTATTTTCTAAATCAATATGGATGTATTCATCCTTGCGGTCAATCAAGTGAATATGGCTGAAGGGATAAATACGGGAAATAGGGATGCAAAAAGGCTGCCTTTAATTTAAAGGCAGCCTTTTTGTAATGTCAATAATATTGGATTGTCTATACCCTTGGTAAATCCCCTGGCCCTTTTAGGGGTAGTTCGGATTTGCCCATTAAGTAAGTGTCTACATGGTAGGCAGCTTGTCTACCTTCGGAAATGGCCCAGACAATCAAAGATTGTCCCCTGCGTTGATCTCCTGCAACGAATACCCCTGGTATATTGCTCATATAATCCTTGTCAGAGGCCTTGATATTGGTTCTTGGGTCTGCATCTAGGCCTAATTGCCCTGCAATGGTCATTTCAGATCCTGTAAAGCCAAGGGCCAAAAGGGCCAGTTCGCATTTCCACTCTTTATCAGTGCCTTCTATTTCTTTTAATATGGGACGTTTTCCTGGTCTTTTTATCCATTCGACCTCGGTAGTGACCAGTCCAGTGAGTTTTCCGTCCTTATCCCCGATAAATTCTTTGGTCGAAATACTGAAATAGCGTTCAGCACCTTCTTCGTGGGAAGAACTTGGGCGTAGGCGCATGGGCCAAAATGGCCATGGTTGTCCTTCAGGGCGTTCAGGTGTGCCTTTGGACATAATTTCAAAATTGGTTACTGAGCTTGCATTTTGTCTAATAGAAGTACCGATACAATCGGAACCGGTATCACCTCCTCCAATGACGATTACATTTTTGTCGGTGGCTAAAATTTCTTCCCCCAAATCCTTTATACCATCGACCCTTCGGTTATTCTGTTCTAGGAAATCCATAGCTTGGACCACGCCTTTAAGGTCTGCACCTTTTATGGGGAGATTTCGCCTGACAGTGGCTCCACCACATAAGACCAATGCATCAAATCCATCCTTTAACCGATCTGCTTTTATATCGACCCCGATATGGACCCCACATTGGAAATCAATACCTTCTGCCTTTAGTATTTCCAACCTTCTATCGATAACGCTTTTCTCCATTTTGAAATCTGGAATGCCATAGCGTAGAAGTCCGCCCGGCTTTTCATCCCTTTCGTAGACGGTGACTAGGTGTCCGGCACGATTCAGTTGTTGTGCAGCCGCCAATCCAGAAGGTCCAGAACCAATGATGGCTATTTTTTTCCCTGTCCGCTCCTTAGGGGGTTGGGGTTTTATCCAACCATTTTTGAATGCGGTTTCAACAATGTTCTTCTCAATGTTCTCGATTGTAACCGGGTCTTCATTGATTCCTAGCACACATGCTTCTTCACAAGGGGCAGGACATAACCTACCTGTAAATTCCGGATAGTTATTGGTGGCATGTAATATTCTTGTGGCTTTTTCCCATTTGCCACGGTATACGGCATCGTTGAAATCAGGTATAAAATTGCCCAATGGACAGCCACTATGGCAAAAAGGGATACCACAATCCATACATCGGGCCCCTTGGTTTTTAAGTACCGATTCTTTCAATGGAATGGTAAATTCCTTATAGTTTTTTATACGTGTCCCTACTGGGGCGTATTCCTCTATTTTTCTATCGAATTCCAAAAATCCTGTAATCTTTCCCATGTTTCGATTTAAGTTGTTTGTAATCTTTCTTTTTCTAAGCGGATTAATGCCTGTTTGTACTCCTCGGGGAAAACCTTGACGAAACTTGGGAGGGATTCTTCCCAATTCTCAAGAATACGTTGTGCCAAAGGACTCATTGTATGGTTGTTATGGTTTTCGATAAGTTCCTTTAGTTGTTCAATATCTTGGGCTTCATCAACAGCTAATAGGTTAAGTGCCTCTTTGTTGCAATTTTTTTCGAATGTTCCGTTCTTGTCATAAATATAGGCAATGCCACCACTCATTCCAGCGCCGAAATTCCGGCCTACTTCCCCAAGAATGACGGATACCCCTCCGGTCATATACTCACAACCATGGTCACCAATGCCTTCCACCACGGTTTTTGCCCCAGAGTTTCGAACACAAAAACGTTCGCCAGCCTTTCCATTTACATAGGCTTCCCCTGCGGTTGCACCATAAAGGGTAACGTTGCCCGTAATGACATTGTCTTCGGGTACTATGGTTGATTTTTCAGGTACCTTTATGATCAATTTGGCACCGGAAAGTCCCTTGCCTAGATAATCATTGGTATTACCATTTACGATCATGGTAAGGCCAGATGTTGCGAAGGCTCCGAAACTTTGTCCGGCAGAACCTGTAAAATTCAATTTTATGGTATTTGTCGGCAGCCCTTCCGCTCCATAGACCTTTGATATTTCATTACTTATTATTGCCCCAACGGCCCTATCCGTATTTTTTATAGGGAAGTCCAATGATATTTTTTCCTTTCTGAACAAAGCGGGTCGGGCTTTTTCCAGGATCTTGAATTCGATGGATTTGTGAACATCGTGCTGTTGCTTCTCGGTATTGTGGAATTTAGTGCCCTTAGGGACATCTATCTTGTGAAGGATAGGTGATAAATCTATTCCGTTGGCCTTATAATGGTCAATTGCTTTTTTACGATCCAGTTTTTGGACCTGGCCGACCATCTCATTGATTGTCCTAAACCCTAGTTGCGCCATGATCTCACGAAGTTCTTGGGCTACGAAATACATGTAGTTCACAACATGTTCGGGTTTGCCCTTGAATTTTTTACGCAATTCAGGGCTCTGGGTGGCAATACCGACCGGACAGGTATTTAGATGGCATACGCGCATTACGATACAACCAGAGGCAACCAATGGGGCGGTTGCAAAACCGAATTCCTCAGCACCCAAAAGGCATGCAATGGCTACATCGCGCCCTGTTTTCAACTGTCCATCACATTCTAGAACGATCCTATTCCTAAGGTCGTTCATGACAAGTGTTTGTTGGGCCTCCGCGATGCCTAATTCCCAAGGGAGTCCAGCGTGTTTCAATGATGTTAGGGGTGATGCCCCTGTTCCACCATCAAAACCGGAAATAAGTACAACGTCTGCCTTGGCTTTGGAAACCCCGGCGGCAATGGTGCCTACTCCCACTTCAGATACCAATTTAACATTGATACGGGCTTTTCTATTGGCAGATTTAAGGTCGAATATCAATTGGGAAAGATCCTCGATGGAATAAATATCATGATGTGGTGGAGGGGATATCAATCCTACATATGGGGTTGAATTCCTGGTTTTCGCAATGGCCGGACCCACTTTAGGGCCTGGTAACTGCCCTCCTTCACCAGGTTTGGCCCCCTGTGCCATTTTTATTTGAATTTCTTGGGCATTCGTCAGGTAATTCGAAGTGACCCCAAACCTACCGGATGCAACTTGCTTAATGGCACTGTTTCTCCATTCACCGGTTTCGTTCTTATAAAAACGCTTGGGGTCCTCGCCACCTTCACCAGAATTGCTCTTGCCGCCAATACGGTTCATGGCAATGGCCAGGTTTTCATGTGCTTCCTTACTGATGGATCCATAGGACATGGCCCCTGTCTTGAATCGCTTTACAATATCGGTCCAAGGCTCAACCTCATCCAAGGGAATAGGGTCGAAATTGGAAAATTCAAATAATCCACGAATGGTCATTAGGTTTTTGGATTGTTCATTCACCATTGCGGCGAACTCCTTATACGTGTCCGGTTCATTGCCTCGGACAGCTTTTTGGAGCTTAGCGACCGATAGGGGGTTGAACATATGTTTTTCCCCATTCCTCCTCCATCTGTATTCCCCACCGATTTCCAAATCGAGGTTTGCGTTTATACCATTTTTGTTATAGGCCTTGTGGTGTCTTTTTGCGATTTCCTTTTCTATCTCATAGAGTCCGATTCCCTGGATTCGGGTAGGGGTATTCGGGAAATATTTATCGACGACCTTGGTGTTGATCCCGATACATTCGAACAACTGGGAGCCACGATATGAATTCAAGGTGGAAATACCGATTTTGTTCATGACCTTGAGTATACCTTTGCCAATAGCCTTATTATAATTCTTTATGGCTTCTTCAAATGAAATTTCCGTAATATCATTTTCCTTTATCTGCTCTGCGATAATTTCATTCACCAAATACGGGTTTATCGCACTGGCGCCAAATCCAAATAAAAGTGCAAAATGATGGACCTCACGGGGTTCGGCCGATTCAATGATTATGCTTAGCTTGGAGCGGTTGCCATTTCCCTGAAGCCCACTGTTCACATAGGAGCAGGCCAATAGGGCGGGTATGGGGGCCATCTCCTCATTGGTGTTCCTATCCGATAGTATAATTATGTTCGCACCATCATTGATTGCATTGGAGGATTGTTTTAATACCGATTCAAGGGCGTCTTCCAATCCGTTTAGGCCTTTTGCGATCTCGTACAACATAGGAATGGAAACGACCTTATAGTCGGGACTGGCATCGTAATTTTTTATTTTATCCAGATCCTCTTTGGAGATAACGGGGTTTTGGATCTTTAGTTTCCTGCAATGTTTGTCAGTGATTGTAAAAAGATTATGGTCATTCCCCAAAGTAAGGCTGATATCGGTTATCAACTCCTCACGTATACCGTCCAAGGGTGGGTTCGTAACTTGTGCAAATAGTTGTTTAAAGTAATTATAGATATGCTGTGGACGTTCGGAAAGGACGGCTATCGGGGTATCCGACCCCATCGACCCTATAGGTTCTTTGGCTGTTTTCCCCATAGGAAGAATAAGGGTGTAGATGTCCTCCAAGGTATATCCGAAAACGGCTTTTCGTTTTTCCAAGGGGGCTTCCCCCAAGAATAGGGGACAATCATTATAGGGTATGTCCTTAAGATGGACAAGGTTTTCATCCAACCATTTTTTGTAGGGATGCCTTTGTGCTATCCCTTCCTTTATTTCCCCATCATTGACGATCCTTCCTTCCTCCATGTTCACCAAGAACATTTTGCCAGGTTCGAGTCTACCGTGAAATTCAACATCTTCGGGCTCTATGTCAACGACCCCGGTTTCCGAGGACATGATGACATTGCCATTTTTGGTTACGGTGTATCGCGAGGGGCGCAAACCATTTCTATCTAGAAGTGCACCAATATAGTTGCCGTCGGTAAAAGGTATTGAGGCTGGCCCGTCCCAAGGTTCCATACTGCAGGAATTGTATTCGTAGAAAGCACGTTTTGCCTCGGACATTCCGGTATTCTTTTCCCAGGCCTCTGGTACCATCATCATCATTGCCTCAGGGAGTGAACGACCTGTCATTAGAAGTAATTCCACAACCATATCCATAGTGGCGGAATCCGATTTCCCTGGGAGTATGACCGGCAGTATTTTTTTGATGTTCTCCCCGAACCATTCGCTTTCTAGCAATTCCTCCCTTGATCTCATACGGGACACATTGCCTCTCAAAGTATTTATCTCCCCATTATGGCACATGTACCTAAAGGGTTGCGCTAGGTCCCAAGTGGGAAAGGTGTTGGTCGAGAAACGTTGGTGCACCAAAGAAAGTCTTGTGACCACCCTGGGATCCATTAGATCGGTATAATAAAGGCTAATGTCCTTAGGCATTAAAAGCCCTTTGAAGATGATTATCTTAGTTGATAAACTAGGGACGTAGAAGAATTTGCTTTCAGATAATTTCGAATTCAATATCGCATGCTCGGTAATCTTTCTGGCAACGAACAATTTCAAGTTGAACTGAAGGGAATCCTGTTCGGTATTTTCTTTGGCAATAAAGACCTGTTTTACAAAAGGCTCCGTTTCCATGGCGATACGGCCAGGAATAGACCTGTTTACAGGAACATTTCGCCAACCAAGAAGTCCTAGTCCCTGTGCCTCAATGTTCTTTTCGAATTCCTCTATACAGAAATTTCTTTGGTTTTCCTTTTGTGGCAGGAAAATGTTACCGACCGCATATTCCCCGGCAGCAGGTAATTCAAGATCACATACATCGATGAAGAAATCATGTGGGATATCTATAAGGATACCGGCCCCATCACCGGTCTTTCCATCGGCACTTACCGCACCACGATGTTCCAGTTTGTCCAAGATCTCCAATGCCTTGTGGATAATGTCATTGGATTTTTCCCCTTTAAGACTACAAATGAAGCCCGCGCCACAATTATCATGTTCAAATTCTGGTAGGTACAACCCTTGTTCAGTCAATTTCATAGATTATGGTATTTTGACAAAAATATCATATTCCATGAATTATCCTCATCATTATGCTTTTTTATCACAAAAAAAACCAACGTTTTTAAATAATAGATAAAAAAACTTCAAAATCGAATTTTTTTAAAGTGTTTATTGAGAATTTCACAAATGCCTATAGGGGCAAAGCCTGCTCAAAAAAAGGATATTTTCAGATCATGGTGTCTCAGAAAGTAAAACCACCCGGTTAAAAGGGTGGTTTTTTATATGTTTACCAAAGTCTTGGAACCACAATAGGATTTAGAATGGACTAGTCCCTTGTAATACTTCGTGAAATAACGATTTTCTGTATTTCGGAAGTGCCCTCGTAGATTTGTGTTATTTTGGCATCCCGCATTAATCGCTCAACATGATAGTCCTTTACATAACCGTTTCCGCCATGTATCTGGACAGCCTCTATGGTGGTTTCCATGGCTACCTGTGAGGCATATAATTTTGCCATAGCGCCCGAAAGATCATAATTTAGCCCCATATCCTTATCCTTGGCCGCTTTGTAGACCAAAAGTCTTGCTGCCTCAATCTGGGTGTGCATGTCGGCCAATTTAAATGCAATGGCTTGGTGGTTGACGATCTCGGTGCCAAAGGCCTTACGTTCCTTAGCGTATTTCTTTGCCAATTCGTAGGCTCCCGCTGCTATTCCCAGAGCTTGTGCCGCGATACCGATCCTACCTCCCGCCAAGGTCTTCATGGCGTATTTGAATCCAAACCCGTCATCACCGATCCTATTTTTCTTAGGAACCCTGACATCGTTGAATATCAAGGAATGTGTGTCACTTCCCCTAATACCAAGCTTGTTCTCTTTTGGGCCGATCTCAAAACCGGGCATTCCCTTTTCCACGATCAAGGCATTGATACCCTTATGTGCCTTTTCCTTGTCCGTTTGTGCGATTACTATATATACCGAGGCGGAACTGCCGTTTGTGATCCAGTTTTTGGTACCATTAAGGATATAGTGGTCCCCTTTGTCCAAGGCAGTTGTTTTCTGTGAAGTGGCATCGCTCCCGGCTTCTGGTTCGGAAAGGCAAAACGCCCCTATGACTTCCCCGTTGGCCAACCGGGTCAAGTAATCCTGTTTTTGCTCTTCGGTGCCATAGGTTTCAAGACCGTAGCACACCAATGAATTATTGACAGATACTATTACGGATGATGAAGCGTCTATTTTTGATAATTCCTCCATGACCAAGACATAGGAAAGGGTGTCTAGGCCACTTCCTTTATATTTAGGGTCGACCATCATGCCCATGAAGCCGAGTTCGCCCATTCTATTCACTTGTTCAGTCGGGAATTTCTGGGTTTCATCACGTTCGATAACACCGGGCAATAATTCATTTTGGGCAAATTCCCGAGCAGCCTCCTTGATCATTAGGTGCTCTTCAGTTAGAGTGAAATCCATTATGTTGGGTTTAGGTTATTGTTAACAAATATACAGTTATGTTGTATAATTCCGCACGTATTGGGAAGATGTTCTGGAAATATGGAATTTAAGTTTAAAAGAAGGAAAAGCCATTTTTTAATTTATGTATTTTATATTTGTCGACAGAAATCTTCGAACTGATTTGAAAAAGGATCATGGGATTATGCCGCCCTTTGTTTGGGGGGCGTTTTGGTTGGATGAGGGATGTGGAAATGAAATTAAGGTCACATAACCTTGAAAGGAAAGGGAAATCCCCTTGGGACAAATATGAAATATGACAATGAAAAGGTAGGTTCAATTCCCGATTTTATTTGAAATTAAGGAATGGTGGGGGTTTTTGCCTATTTTCGGAGAGAATAGGGAGTGTGGATGACAGATCGATATTTAAAAGGTGCTTAGGATGTTGCCGGAAAAGCAATTTTAAATACCTTTAGGCAAGACCAACCAAAACAGGATCAAAGTAATCAGTTGAATAAATTACATATTATATGGAAACCATTGTTATCGCCATTTTTTTAGCAGGTTATCTTGCTATTACCCTCGAACACAATCTGAAAATCGACAAACTGATCCCAGCCTTGGCCATGATGGCCTTGCTTTGGGCCGTTATTGCCTTGGCCCATATGCCGGTTTTTGAAGTCAATGCGGAACTAAGGGAGTTGGAGGCCACCCATATGGATGAGATATTATTGCACCATTTAGGAAAGACAGCGGAAATATTGTTTTTCCTGCTTGGGGCCATGACCATTGTTGAGATTATAGATTATTTTGATGGTTTTGCGGCAATAAAGGGCTTTATAAAAACCAAGAGTAAAAGGAGGTTACTTTGGTTGTTTTCCATATTGGCCTTTATTCTTTCCGCAATCATTGATAACCTTACGGCAACAATCGTATTGATCACCATTTTACAGAAGGTAATCGTTGACAGGAACACCCGTTTGTGGTTTTCGGGTCTGATTGTTATTGCGGCCAATGCAGGAGGGGCTTGGTCACCTATAGGCGATGTAACCACGACTATGTTGTGGATAGCACATAAGGTAAGTGCCTTGCAATTGATAGAGCATGTATTGATCCCGTCTATCGTCTGTATGGTCGTGCCGGTACTTTTGGCTAGTAGGAATGCAGCTTTTAAAGGAGAGATTGAAAGGGACATGAGTGCGGATGAGGCCCCGAAATCCAAATTTGGGCCTGTCATGTTGTATTTGGGATTGTCCGCGATTGTATTTGTCCCTATATTCAAGAGTGTAACCCATTTGCCCCCTTATGTGGGAATGATGCTTTCTTTGGCGGTTGTGGCCGTATTTGCGGAAATATACAGTAAATCAAAGTTCAATATCTCAAATGTAGATGGGAATGATAATGGCCATGTCGGCAATCACAGCCCTGTCCATTATTCATTGTCGAAAATAGAATTGCCCAGTATCTTGTTCTTTTTGGGGATTCTATTGGCTGTTGCGGCACTGGAATCACTGGGGATACTCTTTCATGCGGCAGCTAGTTTAAATGCGGCCGTACCAAATACCGATATTGTGGTAATGCTCTTTGGGGTAGGTTCCGCTATAATAGACAATGTTCCGTTGGTAGCTGCAAGTATGGGTATGTTCTCGGAAGGGTTGGATGATCCTTTATGGCATTTTATCGCCTATTCGGCAGGAACAGGGGGGAGTATGTTGATTATTGGTTCCGCTGCGGGTGTTGTGGCCATGGGAATGGAGAAAATAGATTTCTTTTGGTATCTTAAAAAGATCGCATGGCTCGCCTTGATTGGTTTTTTGGCCGGGGCAGGAACCTTTATTTTACTGAGGGATTTTGTGTTAAACGCATAATTTTATCGATCAAACACCGTTATTAAGGCAACTTAAAGAATAGAAACTATATGTCAATATTACAAGATCTTGCACAGGACCCAACAGTTGTTGGGGAAGCCCTACCCGAAGAAAAGACACTTTCGATCATAGATTTGATCCTTAGTGGCGGTATGGGCAGTATCATCATAATCGCAATCTTATTTGTGTTGCTGTTCGTGGCCCTTTATATCTATTTTGAACGCATTTTCGCTATTAAGGCGGCTTCAAAAATAGATAAGGACTTTATGAACCAGATTCGGGATCATGTGACCAACGGGAAATTGGAGGCGGCAAAATTATTGTGCGCCCAGACCGATTCGCCTGTGGCACGTTTGACCGAGAAAGGGGTCTCCAGAATAGGAAAACCCTTGGATGATATTAATACGGCCATTGAGAATGCCGGTACGTTGGAAGTGTACAAACTGGAAAGGAACGTAAGTGTTTTGGCCACTGTGGCCGGTGCAGCCCCGATGATTGGTTTCTTGGGGACCGTTATTGGTATGATTTTGGCATTCCATGAAATGGCCACCAGTGGGGGACAAGCGGAAATGGGCTCTTTGGCATCAGGTATTTATACAGCGATGACTACTACCGTTGCAGGTCTTATTGTCGGGATCATTGCTTATATCGGGTATAACCACTTGGTCAATAGAACAGATAAGGTGGTCCATAAAATGGAGGCGAATGCTGTTGAGTTCCTCGATTTGTTGAACGAACCACTGTAGTAGACGAAGATGAAACTAAAAGGAAGGAATAAGGTAAGCCCGGATTTCAGTATGTCGTCTATGACAGATATTGTTTTCTTGTTGTTGGTATTCTTTATGTTAACGGCAAATTCACCCAATGCATTGGACCTGCTATTGCCGAAGGCGAAAGGGAAATCCACAAATACACAGAATGTCTCGGTCAGTATAAACAAGAACTTGGAATATTTTGTGAACAACCAGAGAATAAACGGGGAATACATCGAAATTGAATTAAAAAAGGCACTGAAAGGGCAGGATAAACCAACAATAATCCTAAGGGCAGAGGAGAGCGTTGCCATAAAAGAGGCGGTAAACGTTATGGATATTGCCAATAGGAACGATTATAAGGTTATTCTGGCCGTGCGACCTGATTAATGTCGTTTTTAGATACGAGACACAAGAGAAAATCATTCATACTCACGACAACCTTGTTGGGTATACTACTGCTATTGCTTTTTTATGTAGGTCTGACTTATATGGATCCGCCCATCGAGAACGGTATTTCGGTGCATTTCGGAACTATGGACATAGGTATGGGCAACAACCAGCCCAAAGAGAAGATCAGATCGGAACCCTTGGATATCCCCAAGCCCCCAAATGTACAGGAAGAACAAGTGCAGGAGGCAGTGCCTGAAGAGGTAGAGGAAGAAAAAGCAGGGCAGGAACAGCCGACAGAAAAGTTGCTTACCCGGGAAAGCGAGGAAAGCATCAAGATCAGACAACAGCAAGAGGCCAAACGAAAGGCAGATGCGGCAGCCAAGAAAGCCAAGGCGGAAGCGGATAAGATCGCACGTGAAAAAAGGGAGGCCGAAGAAAGGAAAAGAAAAGAACAGGAAGCGAAAAAAGCCGAGTTGGACAAGCTCATGGGCGGGCTCAATAAATCCGACGGTACGGCCTCGGGTAGTGAAGGGGATGGTAATCGACCCGGTGACAAGGGGAAGCCGAATGGAGACCCCTATGCGACAAGTTATTACGGTAGCCCGGGTTCTGGAAGTGGCGGAACAGGCGGGTATGGCCTAAACGGCCGCTCCTTGGTCAGTAAGGGCAAGGTAAGGCAAGAATGCAACCAAGAAGGAAGGGTCGTCGTAAAAATAGTGGTAGATCGCACAGGAAAGGTGATCAGCGCTACACCAGGGGTCAAGGGTACGACCAATAACGCACCTTGTTTGTTGGAACCAGCGAAAAAAACGGCCTTTAAGCACAAGTGGAACCTGGATTCCAATGCACCCAGCCAACAAATTGGTTTTGTGGTGGTCAATTTTAAATTGGGTGGATAAGTGGCCTATAAAGAAACCTTGGCATGGATGTTTTCCCAACTTCCCGCCTATCAGCAAAAAGGAAAAGTCGCATATAATGGCAAGATGGATAATATCCTCGCTTTTTCGACTTTTCTAGGACATCCCGAAACAAAATTCAAAAGCATACATGTGGCTGGTACCAACGGAAAAGGTTCCAGTAGCCATATGCTGGCCTCGATACTCCAAGAGGCAGGGTATAGGGTAGGGCTCTATACCTCCCCACATTTAAAGGATTTTAGGGAGCGTATCAAGATCGATGGGAAGACCATTCGAAAAAAGGAAGTAGTACGGTTTATTGAAAGGAATAAGGTCTTTTTGGAGGAGAACCAATTATCGTTCTTTGAAATGACCGTAGGGATGGCTTTTGATTACTTTGCCCATAAGCAAGTTGATATAGCTGTGGTTGAGGTAGGCCTGGGAGGACGGTTGGATTCTACCAATATCCTTGACCCCGAGGTGGCATTGATAACCAATATAGGGATGGACCATTTGGACATGCTTGGGGATACCCTTTCGGAAATCGCAATGGAGAAAGCGGGTATCATTAAAATGGACACCCCGGTTGTTGTTAGTGAATATCAAGAGGAGATCGCAGAGGTATTTACGAACATTGCAGCATCGAAACATGCGAAGATTGTTTTTGCGGACCATGCTGTACATAAAACGTTCAAGACATCCCTGTTGGGGAATTACCAATCCAGGAACGTAAAAGGGGTACTTGCCGTCTTGGGTGAACTCAAGGGGCTTAAGGTCAAAAAGAAACATATCGAACGGGGATTGATGCGTGTGGTAGGGAATACCGGATTATTGGGTCGATGGCAGGTTTTGGGTAAAAAACCATTGGTTGTTTGTGATACGGCACATAATAAGGAAGGGCTTGCCTATGTGGTCGAGCAGTTGGCACAGCAAGAGTTCAAAACCTTGCATATGGTTCTTGGCTTTGTACAGGGGAAGGATTTAGATCATATATTGCCTCTTTTCCCCAAAAACGGCCAGTATTATTTTTGTTGTCCAAATATAATGCGTGGCCTGGATGTCGCTACCTTGGTCGAGAAGGCAAACGGACAAGGATTGATGGGCGGGGCTTATGACTCTGTGGACAAGGCTTTTAATGCCGCTAAAAAGAAGGCAGGAAAGAAGGACCTTATATTTATTGGCGGGAGTACTTTTACCGTAGCGGAAGTTGTTTGATTTTTTTGATTTTTTCTTTTGGGGGAACGAAAACTATTCTATATTTGCACCCCGTTAGGGCTCTTAGCTCAGTTGGTTCAGAGCACCTGCCTTACAAGCAGGGGGTCACTGGTTCGAATCCAGTAGGGCCCACAAAGGCTATCTAAATTTTAGATAGCCTTTTTTTATTGCGTTATTCCCATATCCCATGGGCTTTGGGGATTGCCTTTATAAAGGCCTTGATAGGGATGGTGTCCGATTGCCGTACTTGTACCATAATGCCATAAAAACCAAAACTTCACAGAGTGGGTAAATTACAAAAAAAACACCTATAAACCCACCCATACCCGCCACTAGTCACAGACTAGTCGGAGATGGGGATTCTTAAAATCATTGATACCATGTTTACCAAAAAGAAGTTCAAGGATTTCTTTGATAAAAATGTTGCTTCGCTTTAGGATATAAGAAAACCGCCACTTGGGCGGTTTTCTTATATCCTTAAAATTACCCCTTTAATTGTACGGCACGAATATACTATCATATTTTACCGTGACTCTGTCATCAATAAAATTTACAAAAGTGAAGCTGCACGTCTTGTTGAGAATATCCATTTTTTGAGAATTATTGATTCTAATGGTTAAGTCGGTAATCATTGATAACTTACCCAATTCAACCTCCATAGCAGCTCCAAGCGACCTATCGGTTGTAATCTTATCGGCAAATACCTTTTTATTATTAACAAATACCTGAACGGAATCATCACTGAAACCTCCTTCAAAAAACAAAGCGGCTACATCCTTTTTGTTCTCCGTGCAATTCAACTTTTCGATTTCTAACTCATAAACCACCGATTCAATAGAATCTTTTGCTATAGATTCTTTAGCAGTTTCCTTTTTTTCCTTGCAGCAAACGAATGTGATTGCTACACCTAAAACCAAAAGACTCTTTTTCAGACCTGCTTTTAAAATAGTCATAATTTAGGGTTTAATATTCTGTTCATGTTTTTTTCAAATTTCTGTTGTGACTGCCTCATTTGTTGTCTAAAATTCACCATAAACGGTGTATTAACAGTATTCTGTAATACGGACAATTGTTCTCCGTTAACTCCGCCTCTCTGCCTACCTTCTTGGGTAGAACTTCTCATTAGATTGGTTCGCCCTAGGGTAATCCCATTTATAGTTATGTTTGAACCAGGCTCTTGGTGGTTTAGACCTGCTGTATGTCCATACTCATGGGCACCATTGTAAGGCAATCTATCTTCAGTAACTGGCTCACCTACACTAGACCCCGCTTTACCGGGAATTAAGATTTGCATTCTGTTTACTTCGGTATCTCCAATTTCATCTGCTCTGCCTTCCGCACCAGCCTTGGACCCTTGAATTTTATCAGTAAATTCAATAAAGAAATCATTTTCGGTATCTACTTCCGCAACAAATTCAAGAGTGACAGAGGTACTTACAATATTACCATCGCTATCAACTCCACTAAAATCATTTTCAATTTGACCCGCTATGTTGTTCGCATAGTCTATTACTTGGTCAATTGATGCGCTGGAATTATTGAAAACTTTATTTGGGCGTCATACCTTATATTGTTCTGACCATTTTCATCTAACCATTCATGCCTGCTAACTTCTAAGCCTTCCAATTCTACACCAATGCCCAGCTTGTTCTCTTGAAAAGCATAGGTTGAGTTATACATGAAGTCCTCCGCCAATGGGTCAACTTGCCAGAACCTACCAATCGCAGGGTCGCTCATCCTGTATCTCCATTCATGTACGTTAAGACCCAGGTCCTCTGTAAGTTCCTGTCCCTGATAGGTGAAATGGTTATTCTCTACTCCTTGGATATTTCCATTGTAACCCTTGTGCTGCAGCCCAAATGGATAGTAGTTCCTCTCTTGGAGTATCTCCGCTTGGTCAACGGAACCGTCGCTATTAATATCGGCGTAGCTTAGCCTCACATTGCCCCAAACATCTCTATATTGGTATACATAGTCGTATCCCCCTGAACCGTCCGGTTCAACGTATCCTTCCGGATGGTTGAAGAACTGCAATGTGCCGTTCTCATATATGTAATTACCGGCATAATCGGTAAAAGTGCCAACACCATTTTCAAGAACGTTCTTCCGGGGTCTTGCCCCGGTAGCATCGTAAATATACGAAACCGTACCGTTGTTCCCCCCCATCGTTTGTTTTTATCCGGGCAGGTTGTACGCAATGCCCTTTTCCGTTGGTGTCGCACCTTTTATGCCCTTGTTGGCATGGATACCATGTTGCCGTTGGTGTCATATTTGTAAATCAATCGTAGATGTATTTTGTCGTTATGCGGCAATGCTTTAACTTTATTATAGATTGTAATGGATTTCTGTATTTATACATTGCCATTCAATGCCCTAAATCACCAAGGATGTTATGAAGACAAATTCGAAATTTTGGATAACCGTGTTGGTTGTTGTTGTACTAAGTTTTGGTATAGGGATATATCTTCAGGACCTGAAACATAAGGAAAGTACAGAGGCGGCTTGGCGTGCCAATCGGTTCAATATGGCACGGTTCAATAAAATCAGGGATTTTAACCTGAGAATGACATCCTCGAACTGGAGGTTCATGCGTGACAGTATTGAGCAACAATTCGATAGCTTTATGATCCTAAGGTTCAGGAAGGAAATGGATAGTATAAAGGCGGAAAACGAATAAATGTGGTAAGCTCCGAAAAGCCGGGGCGTTTGCTTATAGGATAGGGGTGTGCGACCAAAACAAAACCATGCCCAAGAGTAAATTATATTGATGGGGGATATTGGTTTTCCCCCAACGCGCCCAAAACTCAAAAATATTTTAGCGATTTGCCGATCATTCTCGGCGGGTAAGTTTTGGGAATAAAAAATTAGTCATACCTTAGCACTTTCAAATTTTATCGGGATATTAGCTCAGTTGGTTTAGAGCGCTGCCTTGACAGGGCAGAGGTCACTGGTTCGAATCCAGTATATCCCACTTCTTTCCTTTTGCCGGCCAAGTTCAACTAGAGTAGGTCGAGTATACGTTCCAAGGCCATGCCCCTTGAACCCTTGATAAGGGTTTTTCCGTTTTCGACCAGATCTAAATCCTTGAAATTCGATTTAAATTCATCAAAGTCCTTGAATTTTGTAAAGGGACATTCTGTCTTGTTGAAATTCTCCCCTAGTAAGAAAACTTTTTCAATATCGAGTTGCACTAATATATCGGTGATGTTCTGGTGTTCGATCGGGGAGGATTCACCCAATTCGAACATATCGCCCAAAAAGGCCATTTTTGGCCCACCTTCCAGGTTGTTGAAGTTTTCCAAGGCAACCTTCATGCTCGAAGGGTTTGCATTATAGGCATCAAGGATGATCTGCCTACCGTTTTTGTTGATAATCTGGGATCTGTTGTTCTGTGGCATATAGCCCTCGATGGCAATTTTGATGGCATCTAGGGGGATATTGAAATATTTGCCCATGATAATGGCCGCACAACAATTTTCAAAGTTGTAGCTTCCTATAAGCTGGGATTGAATGGTTGTGTCCTCGACCCGTAAGGAAACATAGGGGTCGGCCTTTAGGAATTCGATTGTATAGTATTCCTTTTTGGTTTTTGAAAAGCCATATTTTTGAATATAGGTTCCCAATTTCCCCAATTGGACAGGATCATCCGCATTTAGGAAAGCTATTCCATTATGGTTTGTTATAAAGGAATAAAGCTCACTTTTGCCCTCTATTACACCATCTACACCTCCAAAGCCTTCCAAATGGGCCTTTCCGAAATTTGTGATGTATCCAAAATCAGGTAGGGCAATGGTGCAAAGGAATTCGATTTCCTTTAAGTGGTTGGCGCCCATTTCGACGATGGCGATTTCGGTATCCTCCTTGATCGACAAGAGGGTAAGGGGTACGCCTATGTGGTTGTTGAGGTTTCCAACGGTTGCCACGGTCTTGTATTTCTGTGAAAGGACCGAAAGGATAAGCTCCTTGGTGGTCGTCTTGCCATTGCTGCCTGTTAGGGCAATGATTCTGGCAGAACAGTGGTTTCTGTGGTATTTGGCCAGTTCCTGGAGTGTTCCCAGAACATCATCAACAATGAGCACCTTGTCGAGATTAGTATATTCTTTGTCATCGGATACGGCATAGGCGGCTCCTTTCCGTAAGGCGGATCCTACATAGTCGTTGCCATTGAAGTTGTCACCTTTTAGGGCGAAGAATATACAATTGTCCGTGATTTTTCGAGTATCGGTACAAACAGTGGGGAACTGTAGGAAAATCTGGTGAAGTGCGGTTATGTTCATAAGTCAAAGATAAAAAAAGCCCTGATGGAATATCAGGGCTTTCTATATAACTTTCCAGTAAAGTTATTTGACTTTTTTGCTTCTTACTGTTTTGTTCTTTGATTTTGATTTTGAGCCTACCCTGGACATCGCACATCGGAAACCGATATAATCCGTAGCCATGTACTGTGGCAGGTATCTGCGTTGTGCGGGATCTAACCAATAAGCCCTGTCCCTCCAGGAACCTCCTTTGTACACCCTTACTTCATTATTGATCAATGTAGTCCTGTTGTTGGAGTGGTCATATTGACGGATCAAGTTTCCTAACGAATCCCTTTTTACCTTGTGTTTGGGGGAATTGTACATTTCCTTGGTATTTTCACCCTCCTCATTACCGAATCTGTCGAAGAATCTTGAAGAACTTGGGTCCCCGTCCCTGTAACCTCTATTGTCACTAGAGGAGAAATTGGTTCTTAAATAGGTTTCTTCCTCGCCTACAGGAACCATTTTTATTTCGCCAGGTAGGTTTACCGCTACGATTTTACCTGTAGGAAGGGTGTCGTATACCACGGAATCACTCAATATATTCACTTTGCCATCCTCACCGATTGCGGTTTTCAAATAAATATTTCCCCTGTAGTAGTTAAAGTCACTGATCTCGTCGTCCACTATTGGCCGGTAAACATCCGCCACCCATTCGGCAACATTGCCGGCCATGTCGTAAAGCCCTAGGTCGTTTGGCTTGTAGGACATTACCTGTGCTGTGATATCGGCACCATCATCTGACCAACCTGCGATTCCGCCATAGTCGCCTTTTCCCTGTTTAAAGTTCGCTAGTTGGTCGCCTCGGCCAACACGTTGGCCATTTCTTGTGTACTCACCGTCCCAAGGGTATTTTTTCCTGCCTCTATAGTTGTTGTATTCCCTTGAGCCAACCTGTGCCTGTGCGGCATATTCCCATTCGGTTTCCGTAGGTAACCGATATTCGGGCATAATTATGCCACTACTCCTTTTTGCAAATGTGTTTATGCTGTCTTTTTTCTTTTTTCCTTGTAGGGAATCTATTTGCCCATTATAGACGGATTCAGGTCTGTTAAGGTAGGCTTCTGTGCTGAACGTACCCGCAACCTCACCAGTAGCTGCTTGGTATTTGGCATTTTTGGCCAAATAACCTTCCCTTTCCAACATCACCTCGTTTACACGGTCTGTCCTCCATTCGGCAAACTGTGTGGCCTGTATCCAGTTTACACCAACTACGGGGTATTCTGCATAGGCAGGATGCCTTAGGTAATTGTTGGTCATGGTCTCATTGAACCCCAATCGGTTTCTCCAAACCAATGTGTCGGGTAGGGCACCTTTGTAAATATTTGCATATTTAGGGTTTTCCGGAGGGTATACACTCTTCAGGTAATCCAGATATTCCAGGTACATTACGTTGGTGACCTCAGTTTCATCCATGTAAAAGGATTGTACGTGCTGCGAAGTAGGTGTGTTGTTCCAATCGTGCATAACATCATCTTGTACCTTGCCTTTGGTGAATGTGCCACCTTCCACAAAAACAAGACCGGGAGCGGTTTCTTGCTCTTTAAAGTCTGTGTTGTATTGGAAACCACCTTCCTTGGCATTTATTTTCCAACCTGTAGCTCTCGATACATTTTTGGAAGACGAGGATTTCCTGCTACAGCTTGTAACAGTGCAACCTCCCGCTATTACTGCACAAGAAAGTACAATTTTGATAAACTGTTTTTTCATAATTAGGACTTGAGTTCAAATATTTAAACTACCTTTCTATGTAGTTTTGAATTCTTAAATTTAATTTGGTGTCACTTTCGGCATATTAAACGATGTTTTGGGCATAATATTTTATCACTCAAAAATTATTTCCGTATTTGTCATTTTAAATGGTGCGAAAGTGTGCGTATAAAAAAGATAACGGTGTAATTGTTATTATAGTATGGATTTGAATATTTCTTTTATGCGCTAGGTATATCGGTATGGGTGCATAGGCCAAAAGGATCGGGCCACCATGTGAAAGGGTGGCGGCCAAGCCGGAACCACCATCGATAATTTGTATATTTTCGATGAAAGGTATAAGATATTTTCAAAAACTTCGTTTACCAATACAATAGTCCTGGTTTTTTGGGGAAACTACTAAACATTTCTATTTATTCTATAATGAAAATAAGACCAATG
Source organism: Maribacter sp. (assembly GCA_002749285.1). Lineage (GTDB taxonomy): Bacteria > Bacteroidota > Bacteroidia > Flavobacteriales > Flavobacteriaceae > Maribacter_A. The sequence continues at coordinate 134,353 of PDPR01000013.1, read as the reverse complement.
CTGATGAAGAAAATCCCATTATTGATATTGTTGGCCTTTGTTGCCCAGGTATCGGCCCAAGAGGATAGGGTCATAACTACCGCCGTACCTTTCTTGGCCATTGCGGCCGATGCTAGGGCTGCGGGTATGGGGGATATAGGCGTGGCAACTTCCACAGATGCCTTTTCACAGCAATGGAATCCAGCAAAGTTTGCTTTTGCCGAAAGAAAAATGGGTATAGGGGTGAGTTATACGCCTTATCTGGAAAGCCTGATTACCGATATATCGCTATTGAATGCGAGTTTCTTTAATAAAATAGACGGGCAAAGTACTTTTGCCCTTAGCGTACGTTATTTTACACTGGGGGAAATCGAACTCAGGCAGTTTGCGAATGATCCGGGAACTTTGGCCAAACCCAATGAACTGGCTTTGGATGGGTCGTACTCATTAAAGTTAAGCCCAACTTTTTCAATGGGTGTTGGGGGTAGGTTCATAAGGTCTAATTTGAAATTGCCACAGAATGGGAACGTGGATTCGAAAGCGGCTAGCACATTTTCTGTTGATATTGCCGGTTTTTATCGTTCAAGGGAAATTGCCTATGACAATTTCGATGGTAGATGGAGGGCCGGTTTCAATATTTCCAATCTTGGGGGGAAGATGTCCTATGATGAAAGGGGACAGGAAAACTTTCTGCCAACTAATTTAAAGTTCGGTGTTGGGTTCGATTTTATTTTAGATCAGGATAATACTATTGGTATAACCTCCGAATTCAACAAATTATTGGTGCCGACACCCAAGGATTTCAATGATGATGGTGTAGTGGACGGAACCGATAACGACGAGTACCAACAAATTGGTTTTTTAAGTGGGGTCTTCAAGTCCTTTGGTGATGCCCCGGATGGCTTTGGCGAGGAACTGAAGGAGTTCACATGGGCTTTGGGGATGGAATACGCCTATCAAGGTGCTTTTATGGTTCGTGCCGGATACTTTAACGAGAGCGAGGAAAAAGGCTCAAGGAAATTCTTCGCGATAGGCCCTGGTTTTAAATACAAGGCAGCCCAGATCGATCTTTCCTATTTGTTCTCTACTTCCCAGGTCAAGAATCCGTTGGAGAACACATTGCGTTTTTCCCTGACCTTTAATTTGGGGGAGGAGTTTTATAACGACTAAATAAAAAATATATCATGGAACAAAACCTGCCTTTGAGCAGGTTTTGTTAATTTAGGCATCTACGAAATGTTTTGATAAGATGAAAAAAAGAACGATTTCCTTTGAACTACAGGTCTTTGATACTATGGATGAATTGGATTCAGGGGACAGGGAACTGTTACAGTTGGCCATTGAAGCAAGAAAGGATGCCTATGCACCATATTCCAAATTCAATGTCGGGGCCGCGGCATTGTTGCGGAATGGTGTTGTGGTCATTGGCAATAATCAGGAAAATGCCTCTTATCCATCAGGTTTATGTGCGGAACGGGTGGCGGTGTTCCAGGCTGGGGCCAAATATCCGGGAGTTGCGATAAAATCGATTGCTATCGCCTCAATGTCGCAAAACCATGTGGTGGGTTCGCCCGCGGCACCATGTGGTAATTGTCGCCAGGCTATTTCAGAGTACGAGCTCAGGCAAAAAGAACCTATTTCCATACTTATGACGGGAGAGAAAGGGGAGGTCATTAAATGTAGTTCCCTGTCGGATATTCTTCCCTTGGGTTTTAGCAATGCCTATCTGTGACCCCGTAAAAAAGTTAATAGCTCCTGTCTGGTTCAAAATGTTATTTTTGCCGATCTTGTTATTCTGGCAGGTAGCCAGAAATTTTTATGACAAGCTTTTAATTTTATTTTTTTACTGATTGATTAATATGTGTATTTTTGTTTTGCTATTTTTCGGGGTCATAAAGTCTTGGTTCCAATGGCTTCATGAAGTAATAACTTTTAATTAAATCAAGATTGATGGAAAAAATCACCAAAGAGACCTATCTGAAGTGGTACGAGGATATGTTGTTCTGGAGGAAGTTCGAGGACAAGTTGGCAGCGGTATATATACAACAAAAAGTTAGGGGGTTCCTTCATTTATACAATGGTCAAGAAGCTGTTCTGGCAGGTGCACTGCACGCTATGGATTTAACGAAGGATAGAATGTTGACCGCTTATAGGAACCACGTTCAACCCATAGGTATGGGGGTCGACCCCAAAAAGGTTATGGCTGAGCTTTATGGCAAGGTCACGGGCACTTCCAAAGGTATGGGGGGTTCTATGCACATATTCTCCAAGGAACATCGTTTCTATGGGGGGCACGGTATTGTTGGGGGTCAGATTCCCTTGGGTGCCGGTCTGGCATTTGCCGATAAATATTTCAAAAGGGATTCAGTGACCTTGTGTTATATGGGTGATGGTGCGGTACGCCAAGGCTCGTTGCACGAAAGCTTCAATTTGGCCATGCTCTGGCAATTACCTGTGGTTTTTGTCTGTGAGAATAATGGTTATGCCATGGGGACCTCGGTAGCGAGAACCTCGCATTCCACCGATATATGGAAACTGGGATTGGGTTATGAAATGCCCTGTGGGCCAGTTGATGGTATGGACCCGGTTACTGTTGCCAAGGAAATGAGCAAGGCGATTGAGCGTGCCCGTAGTGGTGGTGGGCCTACTTTCCTGGAAATGAAGACCTATCGCTATAGGGGCCATTCCATGTCAGATGCCCAGAAATACAGAACCAAGGAAGAGGTGGAGGAGTATAAGAAGATCGACCCTATTTCACAGGTTAAGGAAGTGATCTTAACTAAAAAATACGCAACAGAGGAAGAGATAAAAATAATTGATGAGGATGTTAAAAAACGGGTCTCTGAATGTGAGAAATTTGCAGATGAATCCGATTACCCTCCATTGAATCAATTATATGACGTGGTCTATGACCAAGAGGATTACCCATTTGTACAACATAAATAATATTTAAATGGCAGAAGTGATTAATATGCCTCGTTTGAGCGATACCATGGAAGAAGGTACCGTGGCAAAATGGCTTAAACAAGTTGGTGATAAAGTTGGGGAAGGAGATATCCTAGCAGAAATTGAAACTGATAAGGCAACCATGGAATTCGAGTCCTTTTACGAAGGTACTCTATTGTACGTAGGTGTTGCTGAAGGTGAAGGGGCTCCGGTAGATTCTCTTTTGGCCATCATAGGTAGGGAAGGCGAGGATATTTCGAGCTTGATCAATGCAGGGGCGGCTACCGATACCTCTAATGATACGAAAGAAGATCCCGTTGTGGATAATACCACAGAGGCAGCCGTTACTAGTGGTTCCAATGAACCTGGTTCAGTGGATCTTCCCAAAGGTGTTGAAATTGTGAAAATGCCTCGTTTGAGCGATACCATGGAGGAAGGTACCGTGGCAAAATGGCTTAAACAAGTTGGTGATAAAGTTGGGGAAGGGGATATCCTAGCGGAAATAGAGACCGATAAGGCAACTATGGAATTTGAGTCGTTTTATGCAGGAACCCTTTTGTACATAGGTGTCCAAGAAGGTGATTCGTCTCCTGTGGATACTGTTCTTGCGGTAATTGGGCCAGAAGGCACCGATGTTGATGCTGCATTGAATGTAAGACCATCTACAGGTAAAGGCAATGAAGTTGCAAAAGAAGAAGTGAAGAAAGAACCAAAAGAGGAAAAAGTGGTTGAACCAAGTCAAGAAGCTGGTACTGCCAAAGATGGGAAACGGATCTTTGCTTCTCCATTGGCCAAGAAGATCGCCAAGGAAAAAGGTATTGATCTAAAAGACGTTAAAGGTACTGGTGAACATGGTAGGATCGTAAAGAAGGATATAGAGGGTTTTGTACCTGCGGAACCTATTGCAACTCCGCAGGAAAAACCCCCAGTGTCTTCGGCAATTGCCCCAGTAGCCTTGCCCGTAGGGGAGGAGGGGACAGAGGAGGTCAGGAATTCCAAAATGCGCAAGGCCATTGCGAAAAGGTTGTCCGAGTCCAAATTCACGGCGCCACATTACTACTTGACCATTGAGGTCGATATGGATAATGCAAAGGCTTCCCGTGCGCAGATCAATAATTTGCCAGATACCAAGGTGTCGTTCAATGATATGGTGGTAAAGGCTTGTGCCATGGCACTTAAGAAACACCCCCAAGTGAATACATCTTGGGAAGGGGATACTACAAAGTATAACCACCATATCCATGTTGGTGTTGCCGTTGCCGTTGAGGATGGTTTGGTAGTGCCGGTACTCAAGTTCGCCGATCAAATGAACTTAACACAGATTGGTGCATCTGTCAAGGATCTTGCGGGAAGGGCCAGAAACAGGAAATTGACACAGGCCGAAATGGAAGGAAGCACCTTTACGGTCTCCAATTTGGGAATGTTCGGTATTTTGGAATTCACCTCCATTATCAATCAACCCAATTCAGCGATTTTGTCCGTTGGGGCGATTGTTGAAAAACCTGTTGTTAAAAATGGACAGATTGTGGTTGGGAATACAATGATACTTTCGTTGGCATGTGACCATAGGACTGTTGATGGTGCCACAGGGGCGCAATTCCTGCAGACACTAAAGGCTTTCCTTGAGAATCCTGTGACGATGCTCGCATAATCGAACATTTCAAAATTTTATAAGATTTTAGCATCCGCCATCGGCGGATGTTTTTTTATCTTTAAGGCATAATCCGTGTTCCATGAAAAAAAATATTTTGTTTGTCTTTTTATTGCTACTTGTTGGTTGTGGTGCCACACAATCAAAATCGAATGGATACCCAGAGGGGCCCAATGGGCCATCCGGTGTAAAAGGGAGCATTGCAAATGATGGGGTGTCCGCTAATGGGGGGGAGGCTGTGGATTCCCAAGCCACTTTCCCTGGTCTAGAATTCTCAAACAAGAAAAAAGTGGGTAAGATCATGGGCTTTTTGGCATCTGATGAACTGAACGGAAGGGAACCGGGCAGTCCCGGTATTGAAAAAGCCGCACAATATATCGAAGGTGTTTTAACAAAGAATGGTATACAGCCCTTGTTTAGTACCTTTCGGGATACCCTTGACAGTTTTGGCGAACCCACTTATAATATTGTCGGGGTCTTGGAAGGCACTGACCCGGACTTGAAAGATGAATTTGTGTTGGTCGGTGCCCATTACGATCATATCGGCACATCAACCCCTGTTAATGGCGATGCTATAGCAAATGGGGCCAATGACAATGCCTCGGGAACCACTACGGTATTGGAAATGCTGCGTTATTTTGGGAAAGCTGGGACAAATAAAAGAAGTCTGGTCTTTGCCTTTTTTACCGCAGAGGAAAAAGGATTGTTGGGCTCCGGCCATTTGGCCAAGCGGTTAAAAGAAAAGGATTTCAACCTTTATACGATGTTGAATTTTGAAATGGTGGGAGTGCCAATGAAAGGAAAGGGTTATTTGGCCTATGTAACAGGCTATCAGGAATCCAATATGGCCGAGGTCTGTAATAGGTATGCCCATGGTAATGCAGTTGGGTTCCTGCCTTCTGCCAAGGAGTTCAATCTATTCATGCGATCGGATAATTTCCCTTTTCATAAGGAGTTCAATGTTCCTTCCCAAACGTTCTCGACTTTTGACTTCACCAATTTCGACCATTATCATAAAGTAGGTGATGAGGTTTCCGAAATGGATTTTGACCATATGGCTATTTTGATAAACACATTCATTCCTGTTGTGGAAGGTATAGCCAATGCAACTGAACAGGAAATAAAATACAACTGATGGCAAACATAATCGTTACCGGCACTAGTAGGGGTATAGGTTTTGAAATGGTACAGCTTTTTGCCAATGAGGGGCATAATGTATTGGCCTTATCCCGGAACGGGGAGATAGTTTCCCGGTTGAAGCATAAGAATATCGACTCATTTCCTTTTGATATTACAGAGGAAGAGGATTTGAAAAAGGTTGGGGCATATTTGGAATCCCATTGGAAAACGGTCGATGTCTTGGTCAACAATGCGGGCAGCTTGCTTAATAAACCTTTTTTGGAAACCAGTGCCTCGGAATTTGAGTCCGTGTACCGGGTAAATGTCTTTGGGGTTGCCAACCTTACCAAGTTGGTTGTGCCCAAGATGTCAAAAAACGGACATGTGGTTACCATAAGTTCGATGGGAGGGGTGCAAGGCAGCATGAAGTTCCCAGGATTGTCGGCATACAGTTCAAGTAAAGGAGCCGTGATTACGTTGACCGAACTATGGGCCGAGGAGTTCAAGGAAACAGGTCCGTCTTTCAATGTATTGGCCTTAGGGGCCGTACAGACAGAAATGTTGGAAGAGGCCTTTCCAGGGTATGAGGCCCCGGTCACAGCATCGGAAATGGGTAAATATATTAAGGACTTTGCCTTGAACGGACATAAAATGTTCAATGGCAAATTGCTACAGGTAAGTAATAGTACGCCTTAGGTTCGGACAGGCAAACAAAACGAACACTTTCCCAGTTAATTATACCATACCGCATAATGTTTCCTACGTAGTTCCAAGGCTAGGGCCTCCTCCAGTTTAAGGACCTCGTCCCTGGAGTTTAGGGGAGCTAAGTGATTATAGAGGCTAGGCCGTAGGTACATGCCGTATTTTTCAACGATATTGGAAGAGAGTTTATGGCCTTTTTTATTTCTAAACCCCGTTTTGTGTTGTTCAAAACGTTCTTTCGGGGTCTTGCTGCTCATGCCCACATAAAGGCATTGCAGCACTCCATTGAACTGGGGATTGGCTGCCCTGAACCTTGCATTTTCAGTGAAGACCCTTTTTGACAATTCTATGACATAAACACGATAAATGGGTTTGGACATATCAATAGGAATATTCGAACAGGCCAAAGTACTATATTTTGTGTTATGTTTTGGCAAATGTCTTTGGGCAATATCAATAAATCCCTAAAAACCTTATTTTTGTGACAATGGATGGTATTCTTCTAAAATATTTGCCGGAAAGGGCGGTAGCACCATGTTTGGAATTGATAAAGGCCTCTGGGGTAAATCTCAAGATCGTAAATACAAGGGTCACACGTCATGGGGATTATCGTCGATTACCAAATGGACTGCATCAGATTACGATCAATTCAACTTTGAACAAATATCGTTTCTTGATTACATTGATACATGAAATAGCCCATTTGACCGCTTTTGAGCAATACGGAAGGAATATCAAGCCCCACGGATCGGAGTGGAAAAAAACTTTTCAATATCTCATGTTGCCCTTTATTAGGCCCGAGGTCTTTCCCTCAAAACTTCTACCTATTTTGGCAAGACATTTTAAGAACCCCAAGGCAAGTAGTGATACTGACGCTATTTTGTCATTGGCCTTAAAACAATATGACCCACAACATTCTGATAAAACCTATATTTTCGAATTGCCTTTGGGTGGTGTTTTTCGTACATATAACGATAAAATTTTCAAAAAAGGGAATAAGAGGGTTAAACGCTACGAATGTATCGAGGTGGCATCGGGGAAGGTTTATCTGTTCCAGCCTAATGCCGAAGTAGAATTAATAAAATAAAAGATTGGAACATGAACAAGAATTATTATGCGGTTTTAATGGCAGGAGGGGTAGGTTCCCGTTTTTGGCCGATAAGTACCACTGAGGACCCCAAACAGTTCCACGATATGCTGGGTACTGGGCAGACCCTTATACAGAAGACTTTTCAACGTCTAAATAGATTTATACCAACAGGGAATATCCTGATCCTGACCAATGAGCGGTATAACGGTCTGGTCTTGGAGCAACTACCCATGGTAAAACAGGAACAGGTTGTTCTGGAACCGGCAATGCGCAATACGGCACCCTGTATTTTATATGCTGCTATGAAGATTCAAAAAATGAACCCGAATGGTGTTATGGTCGTGGCACCCAGTGATCATTGGATCGAAGATGAGGATGCTTTTGCGAATGATGTTATTGAGTGTTTTGATAAGTGCGAAAAAGAGGAAGTCCTTTGTGCTTTGGGAATCGTACCCACATTTCCCAATACCGGCTTTGGGTATATTGAATTTGAGGGAAAAGATACTTCCAACCTTAAAAAGGTCCATCAATTTAGGGAAAAACCGGACTATGAGACTGCCAAGGGGTTTTTGGCACAGGGGAACTTCCTATGGAATGCGGGTATATTCATGTGGAGCGTCAGTAGTATAGTGAAGGCCTTTCAAAACCATCAGCCGAAACAATATGGATTGTTCAGATCCGGGATAGCCGATTATAACACACCAAGTGAAAAGGAATTTATAAAAGAGAATTACCCAAAGGCCGAAAATATATCTATAGATTATGCTATATTGGAACAGTCCAAGTCAATCTATGTTCGGCCTGCCACTTTTGATTGGAACGATCTAGGGACTTGGGGTTCCTTATACGATAAGTTGGATAAGGATGTTGATGAAAATGCCGTGGTCAATAGTAAATTGCTGGGTCAGGATGCCCATGGCAATATGATCCGTTCCCCAAAGGACAAGATTGTAGTCGTCGATGGACTCGAGGATTACATTATTGTCGACAAGGAGGAAGTGCTATTGATCTATCCAAGGTCCAAAGAACAGGATATAAAACAGGTATTGACAAAGGTCAAGGAAAAGTTTGGTGACAAGTATGCTTGATTATGGTTGAAAATTTAAATGAGGACAAAAATACCCCCCCTAATCAGACCGATAGTGGGGAGGAGGTAAAAAAGGATATTCAAGGTTTGTTCGGGAGTACGAGAAAGTTCCTTTCTGAACTTTTGGATATTCGCGGCAATACCGATCAGGAGGCTACCAAGGAAGCTATTATTGCCGATATCCCTTTTAAGGGGCATACCTCATGGATTTTGATCTGTTCCATCTTTATCGCTTCGATAGGACTTAATGCCAATTCAACAGCTGTTGTTATTGGTGCCATGTTGATATCCCCCTTAATGGGTCCCATATTGGGTATTGGTCTTTCATTGGCGGTAAATGACGTGGATACCTTGCGTAGGTCTTTAAAGAATTTTGCCGTTATGGTCGTATTGAGCGTGTTGACGGCCTATTTGTTTTTTGCCATATTCCCATTGCGTGATGAATCTTCGGAGCTTTTGGCACGGACGGCCCCTGATATCCGTGATGTCCTGATTGCCTTTTTTGGGGGGCTTGCCCTTGTTATTGCCAGGGCGAAGAAAGGAACCATAGCCTCTGTCATCTTCGGTGTGGCTATTGCGACGGCATTAATGCCACCTCTGTGCACAGTAGGTTTTGGTTTGGCTATTGGTAATTATGAATATGCCAGGGGAGCAATGTACTTATTCAGTATCAATACCATTTTTATCGCTTTGGCAACCTTTTTGGTACTGAAACTATTGCGTTTCCCGATGGTGCGTTATGTCAATTCCAAAAGGCGAAGGCTTATCGGCAGGGTAGCTTCCCTTTTCGCGCTCTTGGTAATGGTACCGGCAGGGATTGCCTTCTGGGATGCCCTTCAGGAATCCTTGTTCAGAAAACAGGCACAACGTTTCGTCGAGGAAAAAGTGGCACCATACCAATTTAAGGGTTCGGGACGGTTTATGGACGACTTTACGGATATTGAATTCAATAGGGGTGAAAACCCGTATATTGAATTGGTGTTCATGGGGAACGAGACCATACCCGATAATGTCATTGCCACTTGGAACAAGCAAAAAGAGGACGAAGATAGTTTTGACAGGTTGAAAGATACAGAACTGCATATAATACAAGGTGCAAAAAATGAGCAATTGGACCAGCTCAAATACGTGGATCAATTGTATGAGACCCAGAAAATCGAGCTGGAGGATAAAGATACCCGTATTAGGTTGCTGGAAGAGGAACTGGGGAAATTGGTTCGACTGTCCATCCCTTTTGCCGATGTGAGTGCCGAGGCGAAAACGAATTATACGAATTTGGAATCGCTTGGTTTTTCACCTACCATCCAGACCGATTTCAATAAGATGGATACCATACCTATCTTTGAAGTGAAATGGAAAAGGGATGCCAAGAGGGCCCAGGCCGTTGAGGATACTAAAAAATTACATGCCTGGCTGAAATTAAGGTTAAAGGACAATAGGATCCAGATCAAAGAGATCGTTCAGGATTAATTACGCTCTTCGATATACATTTGCCGTACTTTTTTGAACAGTTCGGAGGAATACGCAAAATTGATCACTGCCTCATTATCCGTTTTGAAGAAGTCTTCCTTGGTGCCTTCCCACTCCTTGATTCCATTTTTCAGGAAGATTATTTTTTCGCCGATTTCCATGACGGAGTTCATGTCATGGGTGTTTATGACCGTGGTGATATCGTATTCCAAGGTGATTTCGTGAATGAGGTTGTCGATTACTATGGCCGTTCTTGGGTCTAATCCAGAATTGGGCTCGTCGCAGAAAAGATATTTGGGGTTCATGACAATGGCCCTGGCAATGGCTACCCGTTTTTGCATTCCGCCCGATATTTCAGAGGGATATTTTTTGTGGGCATTGCCAAGGTTTACCCTTTTTAGTACAAAATCGGCACGATCTTGCATTTCCGATTGGGATTGGTTCGTGAACATCTCCAACGGAAACATCACATTGCCCTCTACGGTCATCGAGTCGAAAAGTGCACTTCCTTGGAATACCATTCCCATGTCCTGTCTAAGGTCTCGTTGTTCGCGAGGCGACAGTTTTGAGTAAATTCTACCATCATGGCTAATGGATCCCTTGTCCGGGCTAAAGAGCCCCAAAAGGCATTTAAGGAATACGGTCTTTCCCGAGCCGCTTTGTCCAATGATCAAGTTGGTCTTGCCTTTGTCAAAGACAGTGCTGATACCCCTTAATATTTGGGTGGTCCCATCAAAAGATTTATATATGTCCTTTACTTCGATCATTGGCCCAATAAAAGTTGTGTTAGAATATAATTTAAGATAATGATGACCACACTTGTCCATACAAAGGAAGTTGTGGAGGCCTTTCCAACCTCAAGTGCCCCGCCTTTCATATAAAAACCATGATAAGAAGGAATGGTTGCCAAAACAAATGCGAATATCAAGGTTTTAATAAAAGCATAGGTGACATGAAAAGGGATAAAATCCAACTGTACCCCTTCGATAAAATCGGCACTTGTACTGAAACCCCCGAAAACACCTGCGGTCCATCCACCGAAAACACCGACATACATGGCTATGGCAATGGTGAAAGGGTAGAGCAATAAGGCGATTATCTTTGGGAATACCAGATAGTTCAAGGCATTTATACCCATGACCTCCAAGGCATCGATTTGTTCGGTGACCCTCATGGTACCGATACTACTGGTAATATAGGAACCTACCTTGCCAGCCATGATAATCGAGCAGAAAGTTGGGGCGAATTCCAGAATAATGGATTGCCGGGTAGCAAAACCCACTAATTTTTTGGGAATGAGCTCACTGGTAATGTTCAATGCTGTTTGTATGGCGACAACACCGCCAATAAAAAAGGAGAGGAATATCAAAATGCCCAATGAACCATAGATGAGTTCGTCTATTTCCTTGAGGATCAAAGACTTCATTATACGCCATTTCGTAGGTTTTTTGAAAACCTCCTTGATCATTATTGCATAACTACCGATTGATGCTAGGTAATTCATAGAATGGGATAAACTTAGTAATTGTAAAAATAGGAATTATGGATGTCTTTTGGCATTCATTTAATCTTTTAAGGGTTTATTTATATATTTTTGCAGTATCAATATTTCATAAAATGATGAGCAAGAATAGATTTACCCTTACTTTAGTGCTAATCTCACTAATTTTTAATACGTTCGATTCCGTAGGTCAAAGAAAGTCCGGAAAAGAGGATAAGGTTGGGAATTCGGACCATTTACGGGTTATGCCCAGGTTGGTCGTGGGTATAGTCGTAGATCAAATGCGTTATGATTACCTGACCCGTTTTTGGGACCATTATGGGGATGATGGCTTTAAAAGGTTGGTCAATGGGGGTTTCAACTGTAAGAACAATCATTTTAATTATGCGCCCACTTACACTGGTCCGGGACATGCATCGGTATACACGGGTACGACACCTGCCTCACATGGTATTATAGCCAATAATTGGTATGACAGGGAATTGGGTGTATCGGTGTATTGTGCAGCTGATGAAGCCTACAATTCTGTGGGAACGGCTTCCGATGCAGGTAAGATGTCGCCCCATAGAATGATGGTGACTACTGTGGCCGATCAATTACGCTTGCACACGCAAATGAGGGGGAAGACAATTGCCATAGCCCTGAAGGACAGGGCTTCTGTACTGCCTGGGGGGCATATTGCCAATGGGGCTTTTTGGTTTTATGGAGAAAATGAGGGCAATTGGATAACAAGTTCATTTTATATGGATGCATTGCCGAAGTGGGTCATTGATTTCAATGCCTCCAATGTTGCCGAGGGTTATAAAAGACCATGGGTAACCTTAAAGGATATAAACACCTATTTGGAGAGTGGTTCGGACAATAACGGATACGAAGGGTTGTTCGAGGGGGAGGTTGCACCGGTTTTTCCTCATGACCTGCCAAATCTATGGGACTCCAATGGAGGTTTCGACATGATCAAGGCAACACCATATGGTAACAGTATTACCACGGATTTTGCTATTGCCGCATTGGATGGTGAGAATCTGGGGGCCGATAAAATAACTGATTTTTTGGCGGTGAGTTTTTCAAGTACGGATTATGTGGGCCATAAATTCGGTGTGAATTCGAAGGAGATCCAGGATACCTACATAAGGTTGGATAGGGATTTGGCCAGATTGTTCAAGGCCTTGGACAAAAAAGTAGGTAAAGACAACTATACCCTTTTCTTGACCGCGGACCATGCGGCGATACATGTACCAGCGTATTTGAAGGATCACCGTGTGCCTGCGGGTTATGTAAAAGGGGAGGAACAGGAAATAAAATTCAATGAATTCCTGAAATATAAATATGGTACTACTGACATAGTGGAGAATAGTTCAAACAGTCAAATATTCCTCGACCATGATATTGTCAGGAACCTTGATTTGAAATTGGGGGATGTTGAGGAGGAAATCGCAAGGGAATTAATGACATATGAAAATATCGACAGGGTCTATACGGGCCAACAAATGTGGGAAAATGATTATACACAGGGTATTCCTTATATTTTGCAGAATGGTTACAACTTAAAACGCTCAGGGGATATCCTCATTGTTCTGAGGCCTGGGGTTGCAAATTATTCCGTTACTGGTTCCACCCACGGTTCCCCACAGGTTTATGACACCCATGTGCCATTGCTTTTTTATGGTCGTGGCATTCAAAAAGGGAGTACCACGGAACATACTGAAATTTCAGATATAGCCCCGACCATATCAGCATTATTGGGAATTGCTTTTCCTAGTGGGAATATAGGCGTACCCATAACCAAGGTTATCGAATAAATAGATAATAATATGGCCGATCACCCCATTGGTATTTTTGATTCTGGCGTGGGTGGTACATCCATATGGAAGGAAATAAATGCGTTGCTCCCCCACGAGAGTACCATTTATCTGGCCGACAGCAAGAATGCCCCCTATGGGGACCGTACGAAAGAGGAAATAGTCCAACTATCTATAAAAAATACGGAGATTTTATTGGGTGAGGGCTGTAAGCTGATCGTGGTGGCCTGCAATACGGCAACTACCAATGGCATAGATTATTTGCGCAGCCATTACCAGGTACCCTTTATAGGAATAGAACCAGCGATAAAACCGGCAGCTTTGCAATCAAAATCAAGAAAAATAGGGGTGTTGGCTACAAAGGGGACCTTGTCCAGTCTTCTTTTTCATAGTACGGCAGGGAACCATGCCGAAGGAATACGCATTTTTGAACAAGTTGGAACGGGTTTGGTGCCATTGATCGAAAGTGGGAAGGCAAGTTCGCCCGAAACAAGAGCCTTGTTGGAGGAATATCTTGACCCAATGGTCTCGGCCGGAATCGATTGTTTGGTGTTGGGCTGTACCCATTATCCCTATTTAATTCCTTTACTGAAGAAAATATTGCCTGCCCATATAAAAATCATCGACTCGGGTGAAGCAGTGGCACGACAGACCAAGGCAGTATTGATGAGGAATGGATTGCTGTCGAACTCCATGGATAAAACAGCGCATCACTTTATTACAAATGCGGATGTTGAAGTGCTAAAGGGTTTTTTTGAAGATGGTGGTGTTTCCTTGGAAATAGGGTATAGGGATTTCTAAAATACTATTTCCTGTGAAACGTTAAATATGTGAAATCATATTTGTGTTTTTCATCCTTGGGATGATGTACGGAACTTGTCAATTGCCAAATGGTCCCATCGATTTCAGGAAAGAAGGTATCGGCATGAAAATCGGAATGTACCTTTGTGATCTCCAATACCTGGGCGAATTTCTCCCCTTGCACATAGATCTCCCCACCTCCAATAATAAAAGGCTGCCCATCGCCATGTGTCAGTTTTATAGCGTCTTCCAAGGAATGTACGACAATGCAGTCTTCGTGGGCAACTTTATAGTTTTTGTCCCTTGTGATTATAATATGGGTCCTGTCTGGAAGTGGTTTGGGGAAACTTTCAAAAGTCTTTCTTCCCATGATAATGAAATGCCCTGTTGTCAACTTTTTAAAACGTTTAAAGTCGTCCGGAAGGTGCCAAAGAAGGTCATTGTCCTTCCCCAATGCGTTGTTTTCGCCTACGGCAGCTATCATGGTAATGTTTTGCACAATAATATTTTTAGTGTAAATTCGGTATGTAAGGTACAAAAAGTAGGCCGATCAATATATTGATGGCGTATACACTGTCTTGTTGAGGTGATTGGATGCCTAACCTTGTTCTTTGTGTCATTCCTTTTTGTTGATTTTGGAAATCGGGAAATCCGTTTCGATTTCTTTCTGTAGTCCGGCTATTTTCTCTTTCTGTTTTATGACCAATTTTTCACGCTGTCGCCTTTCCCAATCCTTCCCCATGAACTTCTGTGTAACAAAAACATTGAAAGCATGTATTGTGAATAAAAAGACCCAAAAGGTAATGGCCCATATAAACCAATCGTACTCAGCCCTGAATTTCAGGACCTTATTGATAATAACAAGGAAGACACTGCCAATCAAGAAAATGACAAAATGTTCGTATAACCGTTTTTTCTGCCTTATACGTGTTTGGGCAGATTCAAGCAGTTCATGTTGCTCCAAGTTTAATTCCGCTTGTTTTTTGTCTTTTTTGAACATAACGAATGGTTGTATTTGATTGCAAAGATAAAGTATTTGCCCCATAGGGTTCAATTTTCGTTTTTCATGATATAGCATGGGATATAGGGTGTTATTGGGGTTATTGTCAAAAAATGGGGATAGGTTTTGTTTATATGGTAATCGGGAATGGTTTTTTACGGGGACAATTAAAATTTGAAAGAGGGTCTCGTGTTGGCGGAATCATAAATAATGCCATCAATCATTGGGAATGGGCAATCTAATACTTTAATTTGCACCGAATTTAAATTGTTTGTGTTATGGGAATTGCGAAAAAATATTTAAAAAGCAAGCCGATATGTAAAGTATCCTTTACAGTGCCTGCCAAGGAAGCCAAAGAAGTGGCCGTTGTTGGTGATTTCAATAATTGGGACCCAAAAGGAAGTGCCCTGAAAAAATTAAAGAACGGAACTTTTAAAGGAACGTTTGATCTCCCCAAAGGAAATGCCTATGAGTTTAGGTATTTGGTGGATGGGGACTTCGTGAACGAAACGGAAGCGGATCGTTACCAATGGAATGAGTATGCTGGGGCTGAAAATGCAGTTCTGGATATTTAAGAAAATAAATCGAGAACCGATAAAGGCCCGGGACCATGGTCCCGGGCCTTTATCGTTATATACGGGATTGGGTTCAAGTGCCGCTATCGATTATAGAAGTTAACTATGGTTGTTTGAGCCAAGTAGCTTGTCTGGACAAAACCCCTGTAAAAACCAGTTGACAACAATGTGGTATGGTATGTTCGCCCCTGTGGGATATTGACTTATATGGCTACGGCTCCTTTTATATGGGGGTGTGGATCATAGTCGGTTAGGGTGAAATCCTCAAATTTAAAATCAAGGATGTCCTTGACCTTAGGATTGATGATCATTTTAGGTAGGGGTCTTGGTTCACGACTCAGTTGAAGCTCTACCTGTTCCATATGGTTATTATAAATATGGGCATCCCCGAAGGTGTGGATGAATTCCCCAGGTTGATACCCACAGATTTGTGCCGTCATCAAAGTAAGTAATGCGTAGGAGGCGATATTAAAGGGCACACCTAAGAAAATATCCGCACTGCGTTGGTACAACTGGCACGACAACTTGCCGTCAGCCACGTAAAATTGAAAGAAGGCATGGCATGGGGGTAGTGCTGCCTTTCCGTTGGCAACATTCTCCGCAAAGGATTTTGAGGTATCTGGGAGTACACTGGGGTTCCAGGCCGATACCAACATCCTTCTGCTGTTCGGATTGTGTTTCAAACTTTGGACCACCTCTTTGATCTGGTCGATCTCCTCACTGTTCCAATTACGCCATTGGTGGCCATATACAGGGCCTAGGTCTCCATTATCATCGGCCCATTCATTCCATATACGTACACCATTTTCCTGTAGGTAGGCAATATTGGTATCTCCTTTGAGAAACCATAGGAGTTCATGTATAATTGACTTTAGGTGCAATTTCTTGGTAGTTACCATTGGGAACCCCTCACTGAGGTCAAAACGCATCTGATGTCCAAAGACACTAAGGGTGCCTGTTCCTGTTCGGTCTCCTTTTTGGCTACCGTTTTCCAAAACCTGTTTTAATAAATCGTGGTATTGTTTCATATAAAGTACTATCCCGATTGTGGGCTTTCAAAAGTTGCCATTCCAATTTTATGGGATAAAAATAATGAAATGGCAATCGATTTTTCGGACTCCTTGATTATTCTTATGAGATTTTATCAACGATAGGAACCTTATCCCAAAATCATTCCGGCAATAGTGGCAGAGAGCAAGGATGCTATAGATCCGCCAAGTACAGCGCGCATACCAAATTCGGAAAGGGTTTTTCGTTGTCCTGGGGCCAATGACCCGATACCTCCGATCTGTATGCCTATCGAAGCGAAATTGGCGAATCCACACAGCATATAGGTTGCCATGATCACCGATTTGTTATAGGTTAGATGTGTTGCATTGGCAGTGTCCTTAAGTTCGGCCAATTGGATATACCCAACAAATTCACTGGCTGCCAATTTAATGCCCAACAATTGCCCCATAGGCATTATATCCTCGGTCTGTACGCCCGTAAGCCACATTAATGGGGCGAATATCGTTCCTAGGACAGACCCCAATGAGAATCGCTCGTAAAAGGTATTGGCGGCAAGCCAATCGTTGAGCGGGGTAATGTCGCCTACCCATCCCAAAATACCATTTATCATGGCGATAAAGGCTACGAAGACCAAAAGCATGGCACCTACGTTGGCGGCCAATTTAAGTCCTTCTGTAGTGCCATTGGCAATGGCATCAAGGATATTGGCCCCTATTTTTTCCGAGGAAACGGAAACATCGGTATTGACGGGTTCGGTTTGTGGGTAAAGTATCTTTGAAATCACAATGGCACCAGGGGCCGCCATGACTGATGCGGCAATCAGGTGTCTTGCGAACTCCAGACGTAATTGTTGGTCATTCCCCCCCAAAAATCCTATGTAGGCAGCCAAAACACCACCTGCTACCGTAGCCATACCACCAATCATGACCAGCAAGATTTCCGACTTGTTCATTTTTTCCAGATAGGCCTTGATCATGAGTGGGGATTCGGTCTGTCCCAAGAATATGTTGCCTGCCACCGAAAGACTTTCCGGACCTGAAATGCCCAAGGATTTTGTCAATAACCAAGCTAGGCCTTTGACTATTTTTTGTATGATCCCCAAATAGAACAAAACCGAGGTCAATGCTGAAAAAAAGATGATTGTCGGGAGTATTTGAAAGGCAAATATATAACCGATGTTCGGGTTGTCCAGGTTGAGGAGGTTTCCTAACACGAATTCGCTTCCTGCCAAAGTGAAATTCAATAATTCATTGAAGATCATTCCCAAAAACTCAAAAATCCTACGAATAAAATCCACTTGTAGTACACCAATGGCCAATAATAATTGAATGCTTAGCCCAATACCTACGGTTCTCCAATTTATGGCTTTTCTATTGGCACTGAATAAAAATGAGATCAGGATAAGGGTGAACATACCTAGGATACCCCTTCCCAAACTTTGGATCGAAAATCCAGCATTGGGGATTAAATCGGTATGGTGTGTGTGCGGGGCCGTAAGCATGGCAGACTCTGTAGCCGCAATCGCAGTATCCTGTGCGATAGGGGCTTGGGCAATGGAGGATAAGGAAAACAAGAAAGCTAAAATGGGCATCCAATAATTAATCTTCATAGACAGAATGCATTTTTGGTTTAGTTGCGCTTGGAAATCTCATCCCTTAATTTTGCCGCTTTTTCATAGTTTTCGTTGGCTACGGCTTTTTCGAGTTCTTTGTTCAGTTCGTCGATCGTCAATTCGGTGAAGGTGTCGTTTGTCCCTTGGTCAATCTCTACGGTTTCCCCTTCCTGTAATATTTCATCGACCATGATACTATCGTCATTTCCATCTTTTTCATTTTCATCGGAGGTGAATTTCAAGAATATGCCAGCTTTGTCAAGAATAGTCCTGTAAGTAAATATTGGGGCATTGAAACGGAGGGCCAAGGCGATTGCATCGCTGGTCCTCGCATCGATTATTTCCTCGACCTGACCCCTTTCGCAAATAATGCTTGAGTAGAATACCCCGTCTACCAATTTATGGATGATGACCTGCTTTATCACAATATCGAAACGATCTGCAAAACCCTTGAAAAGATCATGTGTCAATGGTCTCGGTGGTTTAATTTCCTTTTCAAGTGCAATGGCAATCGATTGTGCCTCAAATGCACCAATGACAATGGGAAGTTTGCGGTCACCGTCCACTTCGTTCAATATAAGGGCATAGGCACCATTTTGGGTTTGGCTATAGGAAATCCCTTTGATTTTCAATCGTACTAAACTCATAGGCGCTGTAATAAATCAAAAAGGGCTGTTCAAATGAAAAGGCATGGCCGATTAATTGAACAGCCCCTTAGACTTAGAGGCGCAAATTAACAAAAATTAAGCGTTTTGGGCTTTAAATTCCTTTAATTTTTCGATGAGCTTAGGTACTACTTCAAAAGCATCGCCTACAATTCCGTAATCGGCCGCTTTAAAAAACGGGGCTTCTGGGTCGGTATTGATGACTACTTTTGTTTTTGAGGCACTTACACCGGCCAAATGCTGAATGGCTCCCGAAATACCTATGGCAATGTAAAGATTGCTTGCTACGGGTTTGCCTGTTTGCCCTACGTGTTCGCTATGCGGTCTCCATCCCATATCCGATACAGGTTTGGAGCAGGCCATGGCAGCACCAAGAGTGTCGGCCAATTCCTCTATTAGGCCCCAGTTCTCAGGGCCTTTAAGACCTCGGCCACCAGAAACAACGATATCGGCATCTGCTATGGTTGCTTTGCCAACGACCTTGTCGATATCTGTGGATTTTGTTGAGAAGTCAGAGTCGTTTAGGTTTGGGGAAAATTCCTCAACCGTGGCTGAGGTAGTGTTCTCGACCAAACCAAATGAATTGTTTGAGACCGCTACCAATTTGATCTCGGTATTGATCTGTGTATGGGCGAAACCTTTATTGCTATAAACAGTGCGCTTTACTATGAAAGGACTTGTGCTCTCTGGTGTCGCTACCACATTGGAAACCATACCGGCCTCTAATTTGGTGGCCAATATAGGGGCAAGGAATTTCGTGTCGGAACTTGAGCTGACCACAATTACCTTGGATTCTTCTTTTTTGGCGGCTTCCGCTATGGTATTGCCGTATGCCTTGGCATTGAAGGTGTCTAATTTGTCATTTGAGACATTCAATACTTTGGTAATGCCGTAATTGGCAAGGCTTTCATTCTCATCGGCATTGATGGAAACGGCCGTTGCCGTGGTACCCAATTGTTGGGCCACTGCGCTGGCATAGGAGGCAACTTCAAAAGCATTTTTCTTGAATTTGCCGTTTTCTGATTCTGTATATACTAAGACTGACATATGGTTTTCTTTGGTTTATTGTCCTGATATAGGGCAGGAACATATTGTTGGATTAAGAGTGTTGAAACTTTTTCAAAACAATCGGTGGCAAGGTTTAGATTACTTTGGCCTCGTTATGCAAAAGATCTACCAATTCCCCTACGTTATCGGCATCAACCAATTTCACAGATCCTTTAGGGGCTGGTCGTTCGAATTTTATATCGGTAGTAGCAACAGTGGCATCAATGGGGGAGACGACATTCAATGTCTTTTTCCTGGCCATCATTATGCCTCTCATGTTCGGTATGCGCAAGTCGCTTTCCTCTACCAGGCCTTTCTGCCCTCCGATAACCAATGGTAAGGTGGTCTCTATCTTTTCTTTTCCACCATCGATTTCCCGCATTGCCTTGACATTGTTCCCGTCAACCTCTATACTTATGCAGGTATTCACGAAATTGATGTCCAAAAGGGTCGCTAGCATGCCAGGGACCATTCCACCATTATAGTCAATGGATTCCCTTCCGGCAATAATCAGGTCATAAGCACCATTTTTTGCTACTTCCGCCAATTGTTGGGCAACAAAAAAACCATCTTTAGGTTCTGCGTCCACACGAATGGCCTCATCGGCGCCAATGGCCAAAGCCTTTCGTATTGTGGGTTCCGTATTTGAACCGCCTACAGATGCTACGTGTACGGTTGCGCCTTGTTTTTCTTTCAGCCACATGGCACGGGTGAGTCCGAACTCATCATTCGGATTTATCACAAATTGTACGCCGTTAGTGTCAAATTTGGTATCACCATCAGTGAAATTAATCTTCGATGTAGTATCGGGTACGTTACTTATACAAACTAATATCTTCATAAACGTAATATTTTCAGGTATATAAAACAATTGAGCTAAGTTAGGTAATCTTTTTTAAAAATACTATGCATGCATAGTAAAAAATTGTTGTTTTTTTAATTACATGAATCCGGAAATGAACGTATAATTTCCTATTTTTGCTTTCGTTTTTGTCCATGATGGATAACCATTAATACAAGTTCAAATGAAGACATTACAGTTTAGGCAAGCCATAGCGGAGGCCATGTCAGAGGAAATGAGAAGAGATGAATCCATTTATCTAATGGGGGAGGAAGTAGCGGAATACAATGGCGCTTATAAAGCTTCAAAAGGGATGTTGGACGAATTTGGCCCTGAGCGTGTAATCGATACGCCGATTTCCGAATTGGGCTTTGCAGGTGTTGGTGTAGGTTCTACATTGACAGGGAATAGGCCTATTATCGAATTCATGACCTTTAACTTTTCGTTGGTCGGTATCGATCAGATAATAAACAATGCCGCCAAAATCAGGCAAATGTCAGGAGGGCAGTTCAGTTGCCCTATTGTTTTCCGAGGACCTACAGCTTCTGCAGGTCAGTTGGCCGCGACACATTCCCAGGCATTTGAAAGTTGGTATGCCAATTGCCCTGGTTTAAAAGTGGTGGTACCATCCAATCCCGCAGACGCAAAGGGGTTGCTTAAATCCTCAATACGTGATAACGACCCTGTTATTTTTATGGAGTCCGAGCAGATGTATGGGGATAAGGGTGAAGTGCCTGAAAGGGAATATACGATTCCTTTAGGGGTTGCCGATATTAAGAGGGAAGGTTCTGATGTGACCATAGTTTCCTTTGGTAAGATTATCAAGGAAGCGTACAAAGCTGCCGATGAACTGGCGAAAGAAGGTATCGATTGCGAGGTTATCGATTTGCGTACGGTTAAGCCGTTGGATTATGACGCGATTCTGAATTCAGTGAAAAAAACGAATCGTTTGGTCGTTCTAGAGGAGGCTTGGCCTTTTGGTAACGTTGCTACTGAAATTGCTTTCCATGTACAGAATAATGCATTCGATTATTTGGATGCCCCTATCCAAAAAATAAATACAGCTGACACCCCAGCGCCATATTCACCTGTCCTATTGGATGAATGGTTGCCAAATCATGAGGATGTTATCAATGCGGTTAAAAAAGTGCTATATAAAAAGGTATAAAACCATAAGCAAGTTCAGCTTCCCCTGACCAATTGTTGGCGGGGTTTTCCCGATCTTGCTTTATGTATTGTAAAGTTGTTTTTGAATACCATTGTAAATGAATAAATGTCTTCTGCCTTTTTTTATGTTATTTACTTTGGTGGCCATGGCCCAGACAAAGGCCGGAGGCAAAGTGGTCGATGAAATGGGCGAGCCTATCCCCTTTGCCAATGTCATTTTAAAAAACTCCACAGAAGGTACGATTACCGACGATAATGGTAATTTTTATATAGAATCCGATATTACATACAATACCTTGGTCGTTTCCTTTATGGGTTTCGAGGCCAAGGAAGTGGTGTTGCCCTCCAAGGTAAATTACAATATGAGCATTGAGTTGTCGGAATCTAGCGAACAGCTGAACGAAGTGTTTGTTTTTGGGGGCAAGCAATCGAAAAAGAATAATCCGGCAATTGATATCCTAAGAAGAATCTGGGCTAAAAAGAGGATAAATGGCCTACGTCAATTCGAACAATACCAATATGATAAATATGAAAAGGTCGAGTTTGATTTGAATACGATTGATAGTGCTTTAATGAAGAAAAAGATCTTCAAGGGGATGGAGTTTGTCTTTCAAGATCTGGATACCTCGCGAATAACGGGAAAAACGTATCTCCCTATTTTCCTAAATGAGACGTTTTCAAAAGTATATGGTGACAATGCCATTAACGTTGAGAAAGAGGATATGCTTGGGAATAAGAATTCGGGTTTTGAGAACAATCAAGCCATAATAGCATTTGTTGAAGATCTTTACCAAGACTATGACGTTTATGACAACTACCTCAAATTCTTCGATAAGAGTTTTACCAGCCCACTTTCAAAAACGGGTATAGATACTTATAATTACATTCTACGGGACAGCGCTTTTATAGATAATAGATGGTGTTACAACATCGTATATTATCCCCGGCGTGGGAATGAACTGACCTTTAAGGGTGATTTTTGGGTGAATGATTCCACTTATGCCATCAAGAATATAAACCTTGAGGCGGCTAAGAGTGCGAATATCAATTGGATAAATGAAATTTATATTGAACAGGACTTTCAGGTTGTCAACGATTCCGTTTTCCTATTGAAAAGGGACTATATGTTGACCGATTTCAGTTTAAGGAAAAAGGAGGGGTCCAAAGGGGTATACGGTAAGCGTACCACTGTTTACGATGATTATGAATTCGATAGGGCAAAGCCTAGGGAGTTCTATAAGACGAAGGGTAATGAGTATAATCCCTTGGTCTTAAATAGGGATAGTGTTTTTTGGCGTAACAACCGGCTTGAGGCATTGAACAAAGATGAAAAGGGGGTCTACCAATTGTTGGATACATTAAAGACCGTCCCCAAGTTTAAGTCGTTTTATAATATCGTCAGCATTTTGGCTTCTGGTTATGTCGAAATTGACAAATGGAATGTCGACATCGGTAATGTCTATAGTATGTTCGGTTATAACGATGCAGAGGGTGTTCGACTTCGGGGCGGGGCAAGAACATATTTTGGCCAGAACGATCCATGGCGGTTGGAAGGGTATATGGCCTATGGTCTTATGGATAAAAAGGTAAAACATGGGTTTTCTGCCAAATGGCTACTCGATAAAAAAAGCCGTTTGATCATATCGGGGGGTAATCGGCGCGATGTAGAGCAATTGGGTCTTAGCCTTACGTCTACCAATGACGTGCTTGGCAGGAGTGTGGCATCTTCCTCAATCCTTACGGTAGGGTCTAATGATAGGCTGACCAATATTAACCTAAGTACCTTTAATCTGGAGATAGAACCAATAACGAATTTCAGGGTACGGGTCGGGAGCTCATTAAGAACCTTGAGTTCGGCTTTGCCAGATGTGTTTAACCTGGATTATGTAGATCCAGAATCACTTTCGGGTGTATCGTCCAAAGTGAGACAATTTGATGTGAATGCCATGGTTATTTACACCCCAGGTAAAAGAACCATTGGCCACGGGGTTGAACGAAGGGATATCAATGATACCTATAGTACCTTGCTGTTGAATTATACCAGAGGTTTTGAAGGGTTTCTTGAAAGTGATTTCAATTATAGCAAATTGCAGTTTTCATATAGTCAGCCATGGCAGTTAGGGGGGGTTGGCCGACTTATGAGCACGGTGGAGGTAGGTAAGACTTTTGGAGAGGTGCCTTTGAGTCTTTTGAACGTGGTACCCGGTAACCAGACTTTATTCGTTATATATAATACCTTCCCCAATCTCGATTTTTACGAATTTGTCACGGACACCTATGCCTCGGTGAATCTAGAGCATAATTTCAATGGCCGTCTGTTTTCAAGGATTCCTTTGGTCCGAAAATGGAATTTGAGGGAGTTTATCGGCCTAAGAGGGGTTTGGGGGGAATTGTCCCCAGGGAATATGGCCTTAAGTGCCCCAACGAATATACCGTTACAAGCCCCTAATGATAAAATATATTGGGAATACTCTCTGGGAGTGGGTAATATCCTGAAATTCTTCAGGGTAGATTTTAATTTTCGGGGCAATTACTTGGATAACCCGGATGCAAGACGTTTTAGCGTAACTGGGGAATTCGGATTCCATTTTTGATTTTAAGGTATTTTCGGCAATGTAGAAAAGCCAATCCAATCTTTTCCAATACCTTTGTGGCAGAAAAAAAATAATTATGAGTAAAAAGTCAAGTGTCACCTTTGATGTGCTTGTTGAGATTCCCAAAGGAAGTAGGAATAAGTACGAATACGATTTTACCTTACATAAAATCCGGTTTGACCGTACATTGTTCTCATCGATGATGTACCCTGGAGATTACGGATTTATTCCCGAGACTTTGGCCTTGGATAAGGATCCCCTGGATGTTTTGGTCTTATGTACGGAACCTACATTCCCAATGGTGGTGGTAGAGGTAAAACCTATCGGGGTTTTTCATATGACCGATGAAAAAGGGCCGGATGAGAAAATCATCTGTGTGCCTATTTCGGATCCAATATGGAGTAAGAGAAATGATATTATGGATGTAAATCCGCATAGACTGAAAGAAATAGAACACTTCTTTCAAGTATATAAGGATTTAGAGGAGAAAAAAGTTGATGTAGGTGGATGGGGCGATTCCAAAGAAGCAATTCGAATATACAATGAGTGCGTGGAACGTTATGAGAACAGTGACCATAAGAAAAAACGTACGTTCACTATTTGAATCTTGGCACCTATCCCTGTAATGGATAGATCTAGTGTTTATACCACTGATCGTCAATTAGATATATCCCAGTTTTGGAATTCATCTCAAAAAAAACTTTTAAATCACTGTTTTTCAGTTACTTACTTGTTTTGAACATCCGTTATGGGGGTACGTCCGTAAATCTTGATATAAGGATAAAAAAAGTGGTTTTTCAATATCGAAAACCACTTTTTTTATCTATTTGATTTTACTACTTTAGCAAATGTTAAAAAAAATTTAAACAACTAAAAATGGATTTAATCGTAAAATTCTTACCAGCCTTTGGTGTTCTGGCCCTGATATTTGTGTTGATTAAGAATATGTGGGTCACCAAACAAGAGGTTGGTGATGCAAAAATGGCAAGAATCGCCAAGAATATTGCCGATGGGGCAATGTCGTTTCTAAAAGCAGAGTATAAAATATTGGCAATTTTCGTAATCGCAGTAGCGATTCTTCTCTACCTTAAAGGAAGTAACGAGGATGGGTCCCACGGTATGGTTGCCGTTTCCTTTATCGTCGGGGCTATCTGTTCTGCCTTGGCTGGATTTGTCGGAATGAAAGTGGCCACAAAAGCAAATGTAAGAACGACACAGGCAGCTAGGAATTCATTGGGCAAGGCCCTTGAGGTTGCTTTTGCCGGTGGTGCCGTAATGGGACTTGGCGTTGTCGGACTTGGGGTGTTGGGACTTAGTGGGCTTTTTGCGATTTATCAGGATATTTGGCCAGGTGCCGATAACCTGACATTGGTATTGAATGTGCTGTCAGGATTTTCATTGGGGGCATCATCAATAGCCTTGTTTGCCAGAGTTGGCGGTGGTATCTATACCAAAGCAGCCGATGTTGGTGCCGACCTGGTGGGTAAGGTTGAGGCAGGAATCCCTGAAGACCACCCATTGAACCCCGCTACTATTGCCGATAATGTCGGTGATAATGTTGGGGACGTTGCAGGTATGGGAGCTGATTTGTTCGAGTCCTATGTGGGCTCTATAATTGGTACTATGGTGTTGGGGGCTTTTATCATCACTCCGGATTTTGCTGGTTTGGGTGCTGTTTATCTGCCTTTGGTCTTAGCTGCGGTCGGTATAATAATGTCTATCATCGGAACGTTTTTTGTAAAGGTCAAGGATGGTGGAAACCCACAGACCGCACTTAATATCGGTGAATTCGGTTCTGCAGGCTTAATGGTTGTCGCATCTTATTTTATAATCACGACAATGATTCCCGAATCGGTTGATGGTCTTCCCCATGGTGCTATGGGGATTTTTTGGGCAACCTTGGCAGGTTTGGTCGCCGGGTTGGGTGTTGGTAAAATCACGGAATATTATACAGGGACAGGAACAAAGCCAGTATCTTCCATTGTTCGTCAATCAGAGACTGGGGCGGCAACTAATATTATTGCCGGATTAGGGGTTGGTATGATGTCAACCATGGTTCCTATATTATTGATCGCTGCCGCTATTTTGGTATCACATCATTTTGCCGGCCTATATGGTATAGCCATTGCCGCTGTAGGAATGTTGGCAAATACAGGAATCCAATTGGCAGTTGATGCTTACGGGCCGATTTCTGATAATGCCGGGGGTATTGCTGAAATGGCAGAATTGCCAAGTGAGGTTCGGGAGCGTACAGATAAGTTGGATGCCGTGGGTAATACAACCGCGGCCATTGGAAAAGGTTTTGCAATAGCCTCAGCGGCATTGACTGCCTTGGCTTTGTTTGCTGCTTTTATGAAAGTCGCGAAAGTTGATTCTATAGATGTTTCCAAACCAACCATAATGGCCGGACTTCTGGTAGGGGGTATGCTGCCATTTGTGTTTTCGGCCTTATCGATGAATGCCGTTGGACGCGCCGCTATGGCCATGATCGAGGAGGTTAGGCGTCAATTTAGGGATATCCCGCAATTGAAAGCCGCATTGGCAGTAATGAGGGCTGTCGATTCCGATATGACAAAGGCAACTCCTGAACAAAGGGCGATTTTTGATGAAGCGGATGGATTGGCCGAATATGATAAATGTGTGGCTATCTCTACGCAAGCATCGATTAAGGAAATGGTATTGCCAGGTTTATTGGCAATCGTCGTTCCAGTTACTGTTGGTTTTATTGGAGGGGCGGAAATGTTGGGAGGACTACTTGCAGGGGTAACAACCTGTGGTGTGCTAATGGCGATTTTCCAATCAAATGCCGGTGGTGCCTGGGATAATGCCAAAAAAATGATAGAATCGGATGGAAGAAAGGGTACAGATGCCCATAAGGCAGCAGTGGTAGGTGATACCGTTGGTGATCCGTTTAAGGACACATCAGGCCCTTCATTGAATATATTATTAAAATTAATGTCGGTCGTTGCCTTGGTGATCGCACCGAGTATTGCATTGTCAACAGATACTTTAACGGCCTATAATGGGCAAAAGGCAAGTGCCGAATTGATAGTCCGGGAAACCCAAAAGGAAATTGGGATCGGGATGGCAAAAAATGAAGGTGCAATAGTGACTATCACGATAACCGATAACAATGAAAAGACAGTTGATGGAACGGTTTTGTCGGAATCAGGAAAAGATATGGCCGCCAAAACTACAACTCATAAGGGTGGTGCTTCCAGTGTAGATACAGGGAAGGTTATCGAATAAGGATGGATTTTCACAGACCCATATAGGAAAAGCCCTGACCATCTGGTCAGGGCTTTTCCTATGAACCTATGTTGCCTTGATTATTTAAGTTTAAAAGAAATAGGGATGCTAAAAGGAACCTTGACCGGGGTACCACGTTGCTTTCCCGGCTGCATCTTGGGGAGTAGTTTGATTATACGTGTGGCCTCGGCCTCCAAATGTTTGTCTGGCCCTCGTTTTTGAATATGCCCTATGCTTCCATCGGTCTCGATCATGAACTGTATATAGACCTTGCCCTGTATGCCCATTTCCAAAGGGATTTCAGGATACCTGAAGTTCTTTCTTATATGTTTGTTCATCTGATCTTGAAAACAGGCTCGTTTATCGGTTGCCTTTTCACATCCCGGAAAAACAGGAACCTCCTCTATGACCGAAAAGGGTATGGGGGGCAAGTCTACAGGCTCATCGATAAAATCAATGTCCTTGGCTTCCAATATCTCCTTGTCAGGATCGCTTTCCAAAGATGCAACATCTGTCTCAATAATTGGATCTTCGTTTTTCACGACCTCTATTATATCGGGTATAACCGGTGTAGGAGGGGGTGGTGGTATATGAAGGGTTATAACGGGCGGTAATTCTTCGGTTGGATCATCGGGCATGTTAATGGTTTCACTGTAATAATTTGGCTGATTATAGGTTTTCCACTCAAAAGCCATATAGGTAAATGCCATGACCAGAACCAATCCGATCATAAAATAAAATCCACTATTCTTGTTTAAATCCTTTTCAGGGTGTTTTTTTGGTTTCATCATTCAATATTTTTCGCCATTCTTGGGAAAGGCAGGGTTATACAATCATATACTCACAAGTCTTCCATGCACTATACCGGTATCCGGAATTGATATAGTTGGTTTTGGGCTTGTTGAATGTTTGAATGAATCTACAATCTAATTTGTTTGCCCGAAATCGACAATGAGTGAAAGGGGGTTCCCAACGAGTGAAACGGTTCTTTGGGGAAGGCTGGTATTCTAGAGGAGTGGTCCGATTGGGGAATAAGGGGGCAAAACAATGGAGGGTTATCCGTTTTTCAGAAAATCCAATGAGGCACCTGCGGGTATTTCGTAGGCATCTTTTCCTTTTTCGAATATGCGGGCACTAAGTCGCCCTCCTTGGAGTGTTGTTTTTTTGTCTTGTACCCTGATCCAACTTCCCTCTCGAAGTCCTATCACAGCTGTGGTGTTGAATTCATGGAATTCCTTGATTCGTGTCTCCCGTGTTTCCCCTTTATGGGTTGAGTTCGGATCGGGATCGAGGTAGTGTGGGTTGATGTTGATAGGGGTGATACCCAAGGTATCGTAACTTGAAGGGTAGACTATGGGCATGTCATTGGTGGTCTTGATCGAGGGCCCGGCAATATTGCTGCCGGCACTAGTACCCAAATAAGGGGTTCCATCCAAAACAACTTGCCTAAGAGGGGCCATTAATTGATGACGATAAAGACTGTCGACGAGCACAAAGGAATTTCCACCTCCCGTAAAGATGCCCTTTGCTGTTTTTAGGGCGGCCCCAGGTTCATCAAATGTATGTAGGCCTATTATTTTTTTGCCTATATGTTGAAATGCCGTAGTGGCTATTTTGCTATAGGCATCATGTGAAATGCCACCCGGCCTGGCAAAAGGGATGAATATGACCTCTTCGGTATCTTGGTATAATTCCCCTAACTCATCGAACAAATAGTCTAGATAATTTCCTCCGAATATCGTCGATGTACTTGCAAGTAGGCAATTGGTCATATCTAGAGGTTCTTAGAATAAACCATTGATCTCAGCGTCTATCCTGTTCAATATTTCCCCAAGGTCCTCGGCGTTATCCACAAAATTGAGCTTATCCACATCAATGATCAAGAGTTTGCCTTTGTCATAACCATATATCCAAGCCTCGTAGCGCTCGTTCAATCGACTTAGGTAATCGATTGATATAGTATTTTCATAGTCACGCCCGCGTTTGTGTATCTGCTTTACCAAATTGGGGATGGTACTCCTTAAATAGATAAGAAGGTCTGGGGGTTGCACTAGGCTCTCCATTAATTCGAAAAGACTCGAATAGTTCTTGAAGTCCCTATTGGTCATCAAGCCCATCGCATGTAGGTTGGGGGCGAAGATATAGGCATCCTCATAAATGGTCCTATCCTGAATAATGTCCTTTCCGCTTTTTCTGAAACTAAGGACTTGGCGGTATCGATGGTTTAGGAAATAAATTTGAAGGTTAAAGCTCCATCGCTCCATCTGGTTATAAAAATCATCCAGATAAGGATTGTCGACAACATCTTCAAAATGGGGTTCCCACTTGAAATGTTTTGCCAAAAGTTTTGTCAGTGTGGTCTTTCCTGCGCCAATATTTCCTGCAACGGCAATATGCATAAGGTCTTATGATTTGTGGTTAGTGTCTTTTCTTTGAGTTTATAGAGGGTACAATATACAAGATAACTATAGGAAGTAAAAACCTTTACATCAATATTGGGAAAAAAAACAGACAAGTGGCATCTTGTTTTTTTAATTACACATTAAACCTAATACGTTTAATATAGTCTTGGTCGTATAATAACCGATTTGAATATTTTTGACAATGCCTCCTATACAAAAAAGGTTTGATATGGCATTTTTGGAAACCCTTGTCTTAACGCTTGACTATGATTATTACAACTATACCGATAAAGGGAATACGATTGGCAATAAGTATAGCTTCTTGGAATCGAATCTAACATATCAACAAAAGGATGGTCGGTGGGAGTTCGGTGTCAAGGGAACCAACCTGTTGAATACCACTACGTTCAACAGGGACGGCACAAATGAACTTTATTTCTCTACACAATCTTATTTTGTGCGGCCGAGGTATGTTCTGTTCCCGGCCAAGTACGACATTTAGGGCGAAGAGGGGCTAAGGCGGAATACATTAAGGTCATTTTAACATTGTTCGGGAAATTACAATCGGATTATCTTATTATAAGAAAAACATTTTTTATACTTTTGTCCTCAACCTTAAGAGGGAAGATTTGACTGATTGCAACTTCCTGGCCCTGGATTCACTTTGGCATCTAGTTCCCAAGGGTACTGGATATCGAGCCAAGTTCAGTACCGGAAAAAATGCTAAAACGGTAACAGCTGGTTTCATTTTCCCTTTTCGCGATCTTTTTTGTTTCCTCCTATTTTATTTTTTGTAAAAATGGCATATTTATTTACTTCGGAATCTGTTAGCGAAGGACACCCGGACAAAGTAGCCGATCAGATCAGTGATGCATTATTGGATAGTTTTTTGGCTTTTGACCCGGAAAGCAAAGTAGCTTGTGAGACTTTGGTCACCACGGGCCAGGTAATCCTGGCCGGGGAGGTAAAAAGCGGCACCTATCTGGATGTCCAGAATATCGCAAGGGACGTTGTTAATAAAATTGGTTATACCAAAGGGGAATACCAATTCAGTGGTGATTCATGTGGGGTCATTTCCTTGATACACGAACAGTCCCAGGATATCAATCAAGGTGTTGACCGCGGGGAAAAGGAAAAACAGGGAGCAGGGGACCAAGGAATGATGTTCGGTTATGCAACCAAGGAAACGGAAAACTATATGCCTTTGGCATTGGATATTTCACATAGGATCTTACAGACCCTTGCGGCCATAAGAAGGGAAGGTACCGAGATCTCCTATTTAAGGCCGGATGCCAAATCCCAGGTAACGATTGAATATTCGGATGATAATGTGCCACAGCGGATCGATACGATCGTTGTGTCCACACAACATGATGCATTTGATGCCGATGATGATAAAATGCTGGCAAAAATCAAGGAAGATATTATTTCGATTTTGATGCCAAGGGTAATCAGGGAATTGCCCCAAAGTGATCAAAGGTTGTTCGATGACCAGATAAAATACCACATCAACCCTACTGGAAAGTTCGTGATTGGTGGCCCACATGGCGACACAGGGCTTACAGGTAGAAAGATCATTGTGGACACCTATGGAGGCAAAGGTGCCCATGGTGGTGGTGCCTTTAGCGGTAAGGACCCCAGTAAGGTGGACCGGAGCGCAGCTTATGCTGCCCGGCATATTGCGAAAAATTTAGTGGCTGCAGGGGTTTCTGATGAGATTTTGGTTCAGGTCAGTTATGCTATTGGAGTGGTGGAGCCTACTTCGATTTTCGTGAATACCTATGGTACTGCGAAGATTCCGTACTCAGATGGTGAAATCGCCAAAATAATTTCACAATTGTTCGATATGCGGCCCTTTGCCATTGAGGAACGATTGAAATTGCGCAATCCTATTTATTTGGAAACCGCTGCCTACGGCCATATGGGAAAGGAACCCAAAGTGATTACGAAGGTTTTCGAATCCCCCTACAATGGTAGGATCGAGAAGGAAGTGGAATTGTTCACTTGGGAAAAATTGGATGTGGTGGACGCTGTAAAGGCTGCTTTTAAAATTTGATTTATCTAAAAAAAATTAGGAAAAAACAAACGTATGGTCTTATATTAGCCATTCAAAAGTTCAAACACATATTGAATTGTTATCAAGAAAGGTGGAGGGAATGGACCCTGTGAAGCCTTGGCAACCCTTTGCCCCCAGAGCGGAGAAGGTGCTAAATTCTATCTTGAAGCTGGGTTTCCCGGCATCCTTTGATATAGGCGAGAATAGATAACGAAACGAATTGCATTTTTGTAATTGTCTCTTTCTTTTTAACCTTTTGATTATCCCTAGTTGTAAACAGCGATTGGGGGAGCGGTGTTTTTATTTATTTTATCAACAACAAAAACAAATTAAAATCATGGGTAATCAAAAATTTTCCACAAACGCATTACATGCCGGTCACGACACAACGAAAACAAACGGAACACGGGCAGTGCCTATTTATCAAACCTCATCATACGTATTCGATAATACGGATCATGCGGCCAACCTGTTTTCGTTGGCTGAGTTGGGTTTCATTTATACACGGTTGAACAATCCTACAAATGAGATCCTACAAAATAGGTTGGCAGCCATGGAAGGTGGTGTAGGGGCCGTGGTCTTTGCTTCGGGCACCTCCGCTATCTCTACAAGTTTACTGACACTATTGAAGGCAGGGGACCATATCGTGGCTTCGAGTAGTTTATATGGGGGGACTTTTAACTTATTGAATGTTACTTTGCCAAGATTGGGTATAACCACTACGTTTGTAGATGCTTCCGATCCAGGGAATTTTGGAAAAGCGGTACAAGAAAATACCAGGGCATTTTTTGTGGAGTCGTTGGGTAACCCAAAATTGGATGTGTTGGATCTAAAGGCAATCTCAAAACAGGCCAAAACGGCACAAGTGCCATTTATCGTCGACAATACAGTTGCTTCACCGGCCTTGTTGAACCCTATTGGGCATGGGGCTAATTTGGTCATCCATTCACTTACAAAATATATCGGTGGCCAGGGGACTTCATTGGGTGGAGCCGTTATCGATGCGGGTACCTTTGATTGGGCAAATGGAAAATTCCCCGAATTTACAGAGCCTTCCGATGGTTACCATGGTTTGGTCTATAGCGAGGCATTGGGTGCGGCAGCATTTACGTTTAAATTGATTTTGGAAGGGTTGCGTGATTTTGGCGGGGCGCTAAGTCCGTTTAATGCATTCCAGATTATTCAAGGTCTGGAAACATTATCGGTACGAATAAGACAGCATAGTGCGAATGCCTTGGCCCTGGCCACTTGGTTGGAAAGTAGGGAAGAGGTAGAATGGGTGAATTACCCAGGTTTGAAGAGTAGCGAATACTACGATCTGGCACAGGAATATTTGCCAAAAGGACAAAGTGGATTGGTCACATTTGGTGTAAAGGGCGGCTTTGAGGCAGCTAAGAAAGTTACCGATGCGACTAGGATATTCTCTTTATTGGCAAATATAGGTGATACGAAATCCTTGATAATCCATCCGGCAAGTACGACACACCAACAATTGACGGTAGAGCAACAAGATGCGGCAGGTGTTGGTCAGGATTTGATTCGTTTATCTGTCGGTCTAGAGGATCTGGAAGATCTTAAGGCGGATTTAGAGCAGGCCTTTTCGGCTATTGGATAATCAGGTCTTAACTTGGGTTGAATACATTTTTTATCCATTTTGGCTAGGGAGTGTTCAGAATAATACAGAATTTTAAGAATGTTGCATCAATTAGAAATAAAAGATTTCAGGACCATAAGTGGTGTATCCCAGGATATTTCACTTTCCTATCAACTTTTCGGGAAACCACTTCATGAGGCACCTATCGTATTGGTCAATCATGCCCTTACGGGAAATTCGAACGTCACGGGCCCCGAGGGCTGGTGGTCCGCCCTTATTGGGGAGGGGAAATGTATTGACATCGACAAGTATACCATAATGGCATTCAACATACCAGGTAATGGGTATGATGGTTTTATCATAGAAAACTACAAGGATTTTGTGGCAGGTGATATTGCCCGTATTTTTTTGATGGGATTGAAGATGTTGAAGATAGAAAAGCTCTTTGCTTTGTTGGGGGGCTCATTGGGAGGGGGCATTGCTTGGGAAATGGCTGCCCTGGACCCTAATCTGGCCACACATTTGATTCCAGTTGCCTCAGATTGGAAATCTACCGATTGGCTCATTGCAAATTGCCAGATACAGGAGCAGTTCCTGGTCAACTCCAAGCAACCGGTACATGACGCCCGTATGCATGCCATGTTGTGCTATAGGACACCAGAGTCGTTCAAACAAAGGTTTAGAAGAAGCACCAATGAGGAATTGCAGGTTTTCAATGTGGAAAGTTGGTTGATGCACCATGGAGAAAAACTAAAGAACCGTTTTCAGGTGTCGGCTTATAAATTGATGAACCAATTACTGAAGACTATCGATATTACCCGTAATGGGGAAACTGCTTTTGATGACCTTCAGAACAGCGATACCAATATCCATATTATCGGGGTTGATTCCGATCTGTTCTTTACGGCCAAGGAGAATAAGGAGACCTTTAAGCAATTGGCACAGGCAAAGAGCAATGTTACCTACGGTGAAGTACAGTCGTTGCATGGGCATGATGCTTTTTTGATCGAGTTTGGACAAATGCAGAAACTTCTCAATGGGATTTTCAACAAGGACGGGAAATCCGATCGAATCAAGATATTGAAGTTTGGGGGCAGGTCACTGGGCAATGGAGAGGGTTTGGGCCATGTTTTGGATATCATCACCAACAAGGTGGGCAATGGTGAAAATATAGCCGTTGTGCTTTCGGCGCGTGGGAAATCGACAGACCAATTGGAGGCCATGCTCGAAAAAGCGGCCCATGGGGAGGATTATTCAAGGGATTTCATGGCTTTTGAAAAATATCAGACCCATACGTTCAATAATGTTGACCTTTCCAAGGAATATGAGGCATTGTTCAAATTACTCGAAGGGGTGTCGCTCTTAGGGGATTACAGTCCGAAAATCAGGGACCAGGTTCTGTCCTATGGTGAGGTTGTTTCGGCCAAACTGGTTACCAAACTATTGATTGGTAAAGGAATCAAGGCTATATTGATGGATTCCCGAAAATTGATCAAGACCGATAATACCTTTGGTAGTGCGCATGTGATAGAGACTATATCCAAGGAAAACATATTGAGGGAATTCTCCAAATTGAGTCATGATACCGTTCCGGTGATAACCGGGTTCATCGCTTCTACCATAGAAGGGGAGACAACCACATTGGGTAGGAATGGAAGCAACTACTCTGCGGCAATGATGGCCAATTATTTGGATGCGGAAGAGCTTCAGAACTACACCCATGTTGATGGTATTTTTACTGCGAACCCTGATTATGTGTCCGATGCCAAGCGAATTTCGGAACTTTCTTACAGTGAGGCCAATGAGTTGGCGAATTTCGGGGCAACCATATTGCACGCCAAGACCATTATTCCATTGATCGAGAAGAATATCCCCTTGCGGATATTGAACACCTTCAATAGTGATAATGAAGGGACCCTTATAAGTGCGAAGTCGAATAAGGAAGGCATAAAATCATTATCGGTCATAGAGAATGTCGCTATGGTCAATCTCGAAGGTAGGGGATTGTTGGGCAAGGTCGGTGTGGATGCTAGGATATTCAGGTCGCTTAGGGATAATGACATAAGTGTAAGTATTGTTTCCCAAGGCTCTTCGGAACGTGGTATTGGTTTGGTAGTGAATGCCGATAAGGCAGAAAAGGCCAAGATTGCCCTGCAACAGGAATTCGCACATGACTTTGAATCCAAGGACATCAATCGGATAAGCGTAGTGAACGATGTTTCGGTCATATCCATTGTGGGTCAGGATCTGAGTACGTTTCACAAACCTTACAACTCCTTGATAAAAAACCAGATCGTACCCCTGCTTTTTAATAATACGGTTACGGGTAAGAATGTGAGTATGGTCGTTAGGAAGTCCGATCTGCATAAAGCATTGAATGTTATGCACGGACAGGTTTTCGGGATAAGTAAGAAGGTGAACGTGGTTGTTTTTGGCCATGGCAATGTAGGGGGGACCTTGGTGGACCAAATCTTGAGATCCTCAAGGACGATAGAGAAAAGAAAAGGAATCGATTTGAATATATTTGCGGTGGCAAATTCAAGAAAAGTACTCTTCGACTCCAAAGGAATACCTAAAAATTGGCGTTCGGCCATTAAGGAGTATGGTATAGCCTATCAAATACAGGATATTTTCGATTATGCCAAAAAGAACCATTTTGAAAACTTGATCGCGGTCGACAATACGGCCAGTGAGGATTTTGTGGCCAATTATTTTGATTTCATCGAAAACGGATTCGATTTGGTGTCGTCCAATAAGATAGCCAACACCCTTGGTTTTGATTATTACCGATTATTGCGCGGGGAATTGGATAAAAACCAGAAACAATACTTATATGAGACCAATGTAGGTGCCGGATTACCTTTGATAGACACCATAAAGTTGC
The DNA here is from genome assembly GCA_002749285.1 of Maribacter sp. Taxonomy (GTDB): domain Bacteria; phylum Bacteroidota; class Bacteroidia; order Flavobacteriales; family Flavobacteriaceae; genus Maribacter_A. The sequence goes on along the minus strand of PDPR01000013.1, from coordinate 97,508 downwards.
TGCATCTTTCCGGAGAGAACATCACACGTATCAAAGGTGTTTTTTCGGGTTCATTGAGTTATATGTTCAATACGTTTTCAGAAGTGGACACCCCTTTTTCGAGTATACTGGAAGACGCCATGGACAAGGGTTTTACCGAGCCGGATCCCAGGGAAGACCTTTCTGGTAATGATGTAGGGCGTAAACTATTGATCCTTGCCCGTGAGTTGGGCCTAAGCAATGAGTTCTCGGATATACAGATCCAGAATTTGATACCTGAAAATCTACAAAGTGGGTCAGTTGATCGGTTTTTGGGCAATTTGGATGTACTCAACGATACCTTTAATGAACTGAAGAAAAACCAAAAACCCAATCATGTACTACGTTATGTCGGGGATTTGCATGGTGATTTAAGAAGGGAAAAGGGAATCTTGGATGTTAAATTGATTTCAGTGCCGAAGGAAAGCGCTCTGGGCCAAGTTAAGGGTTCGGACTCCATTATCGAGATCTATACGGAATCCTATGGTGAGAGTCCATTGGTCATACAAGGGGCAGGGGCAGGATCCGCTGTTACCGCTAGAGGGGTGTTTGGCGATATTTTGCGAATTGCGGAAAAAGGATGATCGTATAAAAAAACCATTCGCAACAACTTATAGAGTTCGGTGCTGATAAAAGTATCATCATACATCCATTATCAATAACGGTCCGGGTTGGCCAGTAGGTTCAGGGAATGTTTTAATATGTTGTGCGCAGGTCTTGGATCAGTTTTGTTGCTATAGGTGAAATGGGTATAAGATTTTGTATATATTCGCTAAATGCTTTCCAAGAAAACAAAATACGGTTTAAAGGCTTTGAGTTTCCTAGCTTCATTGGAAGAAAGTAGACCGGTTCAGATAGCCGAGATTGCTAGGCATGAGAATATTTCCCAAAAATTTCTCGAAAGTATTCTTTTGACCCTTCGCAAGTCGGGTTTTTTAGGTTCCAAAAAAGGCAAGGGAGGTGGGTATTACCTCATTAAGGGTCCCAATGATATCGTAATGACCGACGTAATCCGTATTCTAGAAGGCCCCATAGCCATGGTCCCCTGTGTAAGTCTCAATTTTTATGAGAAATGTAGGGATTGTCCAGATGAGGCCAGTTGTTCCGTGTATAAATTAATGCTTCAGGTTAGGGATAGTGCATTGGCCGTGTATCGTAACAATACCTTGGCAGATTTGATAAAGTAAATCCCGTCAATCCAATAAATACAACATTTCCCGAATATTTTGAAAAATTCCCGATGACTGTGGTTGCTGGTGGACAATGGTCTTGGAAATAAGCAACCTATAAATCAATAGGGTATATATGCTATTTATTTATTTATAAGATATGTTTTTTCATATATAATCCTAAATTTGCATACCCTACCAGATTGGTAGGGTAATAAATTGGGTTTTATGATTACGGATCAATTGATTTTGAACAAAAAAACGACCAAAAGTGATTTTGGTACCGACAGGAAATCCGAAAGTCCGGTCCGCAGTATAGTAAAAGCGTTGAGCTGGAGGATGGTTGGGACGTTGGATACGTTATTGGTATCTTACCTTTTGACAGGTGAGATTGCCATAGCGGCCTCTATAGCTTCAATTGATTTTGTGACCAAGATGATTTTATACTTTTTTCACGAAAGGGCATGGAATCTTGTTGCTTGGGGTAAAAAGTGAAATACAGATTTTAAAAAAATTGAGCAATGGATTTTACCGAGGACAATATCAAAAAATACAATATCCAATTTAAGGAGGCCCAACCAGAGGAGATAATCCTGTGGGCCATTTCGCATTCGAGGAATCCCGTGGTCACCACGAATTTTAGGCCTTATGAGGTTGCTATTCTCAAAGCGGTTACCCAAGTGGCTAGGAATATTCCCATAGTATGGTGTGACACGGGATACAATACCCCCCAAACCTATGCCCATGCCGAGGAATTGATTACCACTTTGAATTTGAACATAAAATTATATGTTCCCAAACAAACCGCCGCACATCGCGATGTTGTTATGGGTATTCCCGATATAAATGACCCAAGACATGCCGAGTTCACCGAACAAGTGAAATTGGAACCCTTTAGAAGGGCCATGGCAGAGATAGAACCTGATGTTTGGTTTACAAATTTGAGGAAAGGCCAGACAGCCCTTAGGGATACCTTGGACATTTTTAGTCTTGGCAAGGATGGGGTTTTGAAAGTTAGTCCGTTCTATTACTGGGCAGATGAACAATTGGATACGTATCTGGAGGAGGGAAACCTACCGAATGAACATACATATTTTGACCCCACCAAGGTGCTTGGGAACCGTGAGTGTGGATTGCACATTTAATGGAAAAAAGAGTAACAGCATGACATTGATTAAAGATACATCGCACATTAACCCATTGGAGAACGAGGCCATTTACATTATTCGGGAAGTGGCGGCGCAGTTTGAGAGGCCTGTTCTATTGTTCTCTGGCGGAAAGGATTCCATAACCTTGGTGCGATTGGCGCAAAAAGCCTTCTACCCAGCAAAGATCCCGTTTCCGTTAATGCATATCGACACGGGGCATAATTTTCCGGAAACCATCGAATTCCGGGATAGATTGGTGAAAGAACTCGGTTTGGAATTGATTATAAGGAATGTACAGGATTCCATAGACCAAGGAAGGGTCAAGGAAGAGACTGGACGATATTCCAGTAGAAACGCCCTTCAGACCACCACGCTTTTGGACGCTATAGAGGAATTCAAGTTCGATGCCTGTATCGGTGGAGCAAGACGTGATGAGGAAAAGGCTAGGGCCAAGGAACGTATTTTTTCCGTGAGGGACGATTTTGGCCAGTGGGATGAAAAAAACCAAAGGCCCGAATTATTCGATATGTTGAACGGGCAGATCGATCTAGGTCAAAACGTACGTGTATTCCCTATCAGTAACTGGACGGAATTGGATGTGTGGTCCTATATCGAAAAAGAGGGTATTGAGATCCCATCCATCTATTTTGCCCATAAGAGAAAGGTTTTCCTAAGAGATGGGATGATCTGGTCACATTCCGATTATGTATATCAAGAAGAAGATGAAGAGGTGTTGGAAGAACTGGTCCGTTTTAGGACAGTAGGGGATATGAGCTGTACGGCAGCGGTTTTTTCAGAAGCTTCGGATATTACAAGTGTAGTTCAGGAAATCCGGGAGTCCACCATCTCCGAAAGAGGTGCGCGAATAGATGATAAACGGTCAGAAGCGGCCATGGAAAAAAGAAAGCAACAAGGATATTTCTAGGATTGCCTAATTAAGTATTTGGTTTATGGCGATAGGCCATGAGCGTAAAACGATTAAGTAATAAAGCCAGAGGGTAAACAGTCAAAGGCTAATAGTTAAAATAGGATGGAAGTATTGAAAATTGCAACGGCAGGTAGTGTGGATGATGGTAAAAGCACCTTGATAGGAAGAATCCTGTACGATACCAAATCATTGACCACGGACAAGTTGGAGGCCATTGAGAAAACCAGCAGACAAAAAGGGTATGATTATTTGGATTTCTCCTTGGCCACGGACGGACTTGTGGCGGAGCGTGAACAGGGGATAACTATCGATGTGGCCCATATCTATTTTTCAACACCCAATAAAAGCTATATCATAGCAGATACCCCAGGCCATGTGGAGTATACCAGGAATATGGTTACGGGGGCTTCAACGTCCCAAGCGGCAATTATTCTGATCGATGCAAGGAAAGGGGTTATTGAACAGACAAACCGTCATTTTTTCATCAACAACCTGTTACGGATCAAAGATGTCATTGTTGCCATAAATAAAATGGACCTGGTCGATTATTCCGAAGAAACCTACAATGCCATAAAAAACGATTTCAAGGCCTTAATGGATAAGCGGGATTATAAGGAACAAAAAATAACCTTTATTCCCATAAGCGCCCTTAAGGGGGACAACGTGGTTCATAAGACTGACAACTTGCCTTGGTATAAGGGGCAGACGCTGTTGGATCATTTAGAGCAATTGGACAGGAAGGATGTATTTAATACAGGTACTCCTAGATTCCCTGTGCAATACGTTATTCGGCCAAAAACCGATGAGTTCCATGATTTCAGGGGGTTTGCGGGCAAGGTGTACGGAGGTGAGCTGAGTGTGGGCGATGAGGTTGTGGCATTGCCTTCCCAAACCAGGTCCAAGATCAAGGAAATCTATTTCCATGACAGAAAATACCAAACAGCATCTAGGCGTTCATCGGTAACCATAACCCTGGAGGACGAGATTAATGTAAGCCGGGGTGATATGTTGGTGAAGGTCGGTGATATGCCGAAGATAGATAAGCGATTTACGGCAACTATTTCCTGGATGGATTCCAAGAACCTGAATGTGGGCGGTAAGTATATCATACAACATGGTGTGAATAAGGTCTTGGCCAAAGTGGATAATATTCATCATAAGATCGATCCGGATTATTCAGGTATCGACGAAGGGGTCGACTCCCTTAAGATCAATGATATTGCCAAAGTATCCTTTAAGTTGAACAGGCCCATTTTCTTTGATGCCTTTAAGGATCATAGGACAAATGGCTCCTTTATTATAATAGACACACAATCGAACAATACGGTAGGTGCGGGTTTCATCAATTGATTTTTTTCAAGCAGGTCCTGCCATAAGGCATAATAGAGGGGATTGTCATTTTAACCAACAGCGGTCTTTTGGGAAAGTCATTCTGGAAGACATAAACCAAATGGTACTCAACTTGAATGCTTTTTGGAATATACCAAAGTAGGATTTTGAATAAAAAGGCGAGAGAATAAACGAAGTGCCAAAAACCTTCTGTCGACAAAAAGGATGATTGGCAGGCAATGGCCTAAAACTAAGGTTATTCCTTGTTTTTGAGTAAACAGTACCGTTTATTTGCAAGGAGTTCTTTAGTGTGTTGATGAAGCCATCAAGAAAGGCAGGGGGGACTAGATCCAATGAAACCTTGGCGACCCTTTCCCTAGTACATAAACCGGAAAAAAGGGCTAAATTTATCACAGCTAAGGCGATAAAGATATCCTATAAAAGACATCCGTCCTACACCTTTTCTTGGTCGATAGACAAAAATAGTGTGCTACTGTTCCTATTATGTGGATGGTCGGGTTTTCCGCTGTGCCTTTTGGACAACGGCCATAAGGTTTCAAGACCTTGGAAATCCGGAAAAGGATGACGACACCGCGGATTGTTGCCCTAGGGTCCAGTAGGGGCAGTCAAAAGGGACAACGCAGATAAGGATAAAAACAATACAGTATATTTTTGCAAACTGAACGCATGGGAGACATAAAGGAAATATTGAAGGATCGGATCTTGGTTCTGGACGGTGCCATGGGTACCATGCTACAGCGTTATAAATTCACCGAGGCTGATTTTCGTGGGGAGCGATTCAAGGATTGGCCTAGTCCCTTGCAGGGTAATAACGACCTTTTATCCCTGACACAGCCAGAGGCCATTGCCACTATCCACGCAAAATACCTTGAGGCCGGTGCCGATATTATCGAGACAAATACCTTTTCATGTACGAGCATAGCCATGGCCGATTACCATATGGAGGACCTGGTATATGAACTCAACTATGAGGCTGCCCGAATTGCAAGAAAAGTGGCAGATGGATTCACGGCGGAAGAACCTGATAAGCCTAGGTTTGTCGCAGGTAGTATCGGCCCTACGAATAAAACGGCAAGTATGTCCCCCGATGTTAACGATCCTGGGTACAGGGCCGTTTCCTTCAATGATCTGCGATTGGCTTACAGGCAACAAATAGAGGCTTTGATAGACGGGGGTGTTGATTTGTTTCTTGTTGAGACTGTTTTTGACACCTTAAATGCAAAAGCGGCACTTTTTGCCATAGAGGAGGTGAAAGAAAAACGGAATGTCGATATTCCGGTTATGGTGAGCGGTACTATTACCGATGCTTCGGGAAGGACCTTGTCCGGACAAACCGCGGAGGCATTTTTAATTTCCATATCGCATATGCCCCTTCTTTCGGTAGGCTTTAATTGTGCATTGGGGGCGAGTCAATTAGTGCCCCATTTGGAAGTCTTGTCATCAAAAACCGATTTTGCGGTTTCCGCACACCCAAATGCAGGTCTGCCAAATGCCTTTGGGGAGTATGTTGAAACTGCAGAACAAATGGCTTCCCAGATAAGGGAATATATGGAAAAGGGTCTGGTGAATATTGTGGGTGGTTGTTGTGGGACAACCCCAGAACATATTTCGGCCATGGAAGCATTGGTGAAGGACTATAGACCTAGGAAGTTCGGGGGTATATAGTTGGGTTATGTAAGGTCTGGGGAGATAGGGGGGATAGGCCAAGAATATCCGGGTATCAGGATTGTTTGAATATTTGAATAAGAAAGGTTTTAAATCCTTAGGGAAAAGAGGGTAGAGGGCAATAAATCGCAAAATGAATTTATCAATTAGCATAAAATAATATCCGATGATGAATGAAGAGGCCAACACACGATCAAGGGTCGGCGGTCATCAAGGGGACAGATGTCTGAAACTTAGTGGTCTTGAACCCCTGATAGTTACTCCTGAAAGTAATTTCATCAATGTAGGGGAACGTACCAATGTGGCCGGGTCAAGGAAGTTCCTTCGTCTTATCAAAGAGGGGGAATTCGAGGAGGCATTGGATGTTGCCCGTCATCAAGTTGAAGGTGGGGCCCAGGTCATCGATATAAACATGGACGATGGTTTGATCGAGGGCAAGGAGGCCATGGTAAAGTTCCTGAACCTTTTAATGGCAGAACCCGATATTGCACGTGTGCCCATTATGATCGACAGCTCCAAATGGGAGATCATCGAGGCAGGGCTACAGGTCGTTCAGGGAAAATCGGTTGTGAATTCCATAAGCCTTAAAGAAGGAAAGGAACAATTTGTACAGCATGCGAAACTGATAAGACGTTATGGCGCCGCCGTTATCGTCATGGCCTTTGATGAAGTGGGACAGGCCGATAATTATGACCGAAGGATCGAAATTGCCAAACGATCTTATGATATTTTGGTCAATGAAGTGGGTTTCGCCCCTGAGGATATTATTTTCGATTTGAATGTATTCCCCGTGGCAACGGGAATGGAAGAACATAGGCGGAATGCGATCGATTTTATCGAGGCTACCAAATGGGTAAGGGAAAATCTGCCTTATAGCAATGTCAGTGGGGGAATAAGCAATGTTTCCTTTAGCTTTCGGGGAAATAACCCCGTTAGGGAGGCTATGCATTCGGTTTTCCTGTACCATGCGATAAGGGCAGGAATGAATATGGGAATCGTGAACCCTACCATGTTGGAGGTCTATGATGATATTCCAAAAGATTTGTTGGAACATGTAGAGGACGTGATTCTTGACCGAAGGGACGATGCCACAGAGCGGTTGCTCGATTTTGCGGAATCTGTGGTAGGGAAAGCCAAAGAAAACAAGATCGATCTATCTTGGCGCGAGGAACCATTGCAGAATAGGATTACCCGTGCCTTGGTAAAAGGTATTGACCAATATATCGTAGAGGATGTGGAAACTGCCAGAAAAAGTGTCGACAAGCCCATAGAGGTTATCGAAGGCCATTTGATGACAGGTATGAATGTAGTTGGCGACCTTTTCGGAAGCGGGAAAATGTTCTTGCCACAGGTTGTGAAATCGGCCCGGGTCATGAAAAAAGCAGTGGCCTATCTTTTGCCATATATTGAAGAGGAAAAGAAGAACAATCCGGATGCGATTTCCGGGGGATCGGCAGGGAAGATCCTTATGGCGACTGTTAAGGGCGATGTGCACGATATTGGAAAAAATATAGTGAGTGTTGTTCTGGCCTGTAACAATTATGAGATTATCGATTTAGGGGTAATGGTTCCTCCGGAAAAGATCATAGAGGCCGCAAAAAAGGAAAATGTCGACATTATCGGTTTAAGTGGCCTGATTACCCCTTCATTGGATGAGATGGTGTTTTTGGCCAAGGAAATGCAGCGTCAGAATTTTAACGTGCCTTTGCTTATTGGGGGGGCCACGACGAGCAAGGCCCATACTGCGGTGAAAATAGATATAGAGTACCAGAATGCGGTGGTCCATGTAAACGATGCATCCAGGGCAGTGACGGTCGTTGGGGATCTACTGCAGGAAAAAACTTCCGACACTTATAAAAAATCGATAAAGTTGAATTATGAAACGTTCCGGGATAAATTCAAGAACCGTGCGAGGAATAAGGAGTATAGTTCATTGGAAGACGCAAGGGCGAATAAATTCCAGATTGATTGGGAGGACACCAATATCGTGAAGCCTGCAACCTTGGGTGTTCAGGTTATAGAGGATTTGGACCTTAGTGAACTATTGCCCTTTATAGACTGGACCCCTTTTTTTAGAAGTTGGGAACTGCACGGTAGGTATCCGGCTATCTTGACCGATAAGGTCGTCGGTGAGCAGGCCAAGGAACTGTTTTCCGATGCACAGGGAATGTTGAAAGATGTGTTACGGAATAAATCACTGAAAGCAAAAGCTGTCTTTGGTCTGTTTAAGGCCAATACGATACATGAGGATGATATCGAAATAGAGGGGGAGGGTGAAAAATTTGTTTTCCGTACGTTAAGGCAACAATCGAAAAAACGGGATGGGACACCTAATTTCGCCCTATCGGATTTCATTGCGCCCAAGGATAAGGGAATAGAGGATTATATCGGGTGTTTTTGTGTAAGTACAGGATTTGGTACTGCCGAATTGGCCGCAAAATATGTAGAGGACCACGATGATTACAATGCTATTTTGATCAAGGCCTTATCCGATCGTTTGGCAGAGGCCTTTGCAGAGTATCTGCATAAGGAGGTTCGTGTGAAGTACTGGGGCTATAACAAGGATGAGGAATTGAGCAATGAGGAACTGATAAACGAAACCTATAAGGGCATACGTCCGGCACCGGGCTACCCGGCCTGTCCCGACCACTTGGAAAAGTTGACCCTATGGGAGGTTTTGGGGGTCAAGGAAAAAATAGGGGTAGAGCTTACCGAGAGTTTGGCCATGTGGCCTGCCGCAAGTGTAAGTGGGTACTATTTTGCAAATCCCAAGGCCCGATATTTCGGATTAGGGAAAATAAAAAAAGACCAAGTAAGGGATTTTGCCGAGCGCAAGGGAATGCCGATCGAGGAAGTCGAAAAATGGTTGGCCCCCAATATTAGTGGCGATTGACATGGTATACTGACGGCCATAACGAATCCCGTAGGTGTTTCGGAAAACACGGCCCAGTAGGGCAATGGGAAAAGGGAAATTACATACTGAAATAAGTTCAGCGTATATGAAAATAACAGATCACATAAAAAATGCCAAAGGTGGGACTTTGTTCTCTTTTGAATTGATTCCTCCGGTAAAAGGAAGAAACATACAGGAATTATATGATAACATAGACCCTCTGATGGAGTTCAAACCACCGTTTATAGACGTTACGACTTCCCGGGAAGAATATGTCTATATTGATCGTGATGGACTTCTCGATAAAAAGTTGACCCGTATGCGTCCTGGTACCGTAGGTATTTGTGCATCGATACAGCATAAGTATAAGGTAGAGACCGTTCCCCATATCCTATGTGGGGGATTTACCAAGGAGGAAACCGAATATGTACTGATAGATTGCCATTATCTAGGCATAGAAAATGTGATGGCATTAAGGGGTGATGCCCGAAGGGAGCAAAAATATTTTGAGCCTACGGAAGGAGGGCATCCTTATGCTGTTGGTTTAGTGGAACAGATCAACGATCTAAATCATGGAAAATACCTTCATGAAGTGATCGAGAAGGATGAGCATGCGGATTTCTGTATCGGGGTGGCGGGGTATCCTGAAAAGCATTTGGAGGCACCCTCCTTGCAATCCGATCTAAAGCGGTTAAAGGAGAAGGTCGATGCAGGTGCTGATTATATAGTGACCCAGATGTTCTTCGATAACCAAAGGTTCTTCCAATTTGTCGAAGCTGCTAGGAATATGGGGATAACCGTCCCAATTATCCCAGGAATAAAACCGATTGCGGTAAAAAGACATTTACAATTATTGCCCCAGGTCTTTAAAATTGACCTACCTCAGGATCTGATTGATGCCGTTGATGCCTGTAATAATAACAAGGAGGTTCGCCAAGTAGGGGTAGAATGGGCCATTCAGCAGTCCAAGGAACTTAAAGAGGCCGGGGTTCCGGTCTTACATTACTATTCTATGGGTAAATCGGATAATATCCGTGCTATTGCAAAAAATGTTTTTTGATCCATTTTAAAACGATAATATGGTCTAGGTATATGCTATGGAACAAATGTGTTGGCTTCGTACGGTGCCTAGGCACTAATATCTTACTTTTGCACTCCATGAACCTAAGGTTGTTCCCTGTTTTTTTATTCGTATTCACCATTGGTTTTTCCCAAAACAATGGAAAGGCAAAGAAATATACCATTGACCTTAACCAGTTTTACGGTTCGGTGCTACTTCACAATGCGGATATTTCCCATTTGGTATCGAATCACCCAGGAGGGTTGATCTTTGGTTATAATCGCAAAACTTATGGGGATGAGGCATGGCAAGAAGAATTTAATTATCCCGATATTGGTGGATCGTTCATTTATCAGAACATGAACAATAGCACTTTGGGTGAGAATTATGGACTTTATGCCCATTACAATTTTTATTTTTTCAAGCGATCGATACAGTTCCGGATCGGGCAGGGTATTGCGTACAACACCAATCCTTACAATAAGTACGCTAACTTCAGGAATAACGCCTATGGCTCCCGTTTGTTGAGTTCCACGTATTTAATGCTGGGTTACCATAAGGAGGATATATTCAAAGGGCTGGGCTTTAAGGCGGGTATCGCATTGATCCATTATTCAAATGCGAACTTTAAGGCACCCAATACATCGACCAACACCTTCGCCTTGAATGCAGGTTTGGTCTATGATTTGGACGGGGGAGGGGAAATTGCCTTTTTGCCCATGCGGGAAAAGGAAAAAATAACAGAACCCATAAAGTACAATCTGGTTTTTAGGGCAGGTATAAATGAGAGCGATGTTGTTGGTATGGGGCAATATCCATTTTATATTATCTCGGCCTATGCCGATAAGAGATTGGGGAAAAAAAGTGCGATCCAACTAGGGGGCGATATCTATTTTTCCCGTTTTTTAAAGGAGTTGATCCGTTTTCAGTCCATTGCCTTTCCTGAAAATGGGGTTTCGGCAGATGATGATTATAAGCGAGTTGGGGTATTCTTGGGCCATGAACTGTTCATCAATAGAATGTCGGTCATTGCCCAATTGGGCTATTATGTATATTATCCTTTTGATTTTGAAGGTCGAATGTACAATAGGGTAGGTTTGAAACGTTATTTTGGCAACAAGGTGTTCGGGTCCATAACCTTGAAATCACATGGGGCAAAGGCAGAGGCCGTTGAATTTGGAATAGGGATTGGATTATAAGGGATTTATGTTGGAAATAGAAAAAATGAAGTTCAAGGATGGTAGGCCCTACTTTGTTGTATTCAGGGGGCTCATGACCGTTTTTTTGTTTTTTGTCTTCTCTTGCAATAGAGAGGACGTCCCGGATTGTTTTAAGAATGCTGGGGATATTGTACGTACCGAGGTTGATTTGTCCGGTTTTTCGAAAATAACCGTATTTGAAAAGGTTGGGCTTATCCTTAAGCAGGGGGATGTCCAAAAAGTCGAGATTGAAACAGGGGAGTTTTTGCAAAAGAGTATCACAGTGGAAGTCGTAGATGGCCGATTGCTGTTGGGCAATGATAACGGCTGTAATCTTTTTAGGGATTACGGTGTAACCAAGGTGTATGTAACGGCGCCGGACATAACCGAGATCAGGAGTAGTACGGGCTTGCCCATAAAAAGCGATGGTGTACTTGGCTATGAAAGCCTCAGACTATTTACAGAGAGTTTTACAAATCCGGAAACGGAAACCACGGATGGGGAATTTGATTTGGATCTGAATACGGGTAGTCTGTCCATTACGACCAATGGCATCGCATATTTTAAGTTAAAGGGCACCAGCGATAAGCTGAACATCAATATCGCGGCTGGGGACTCAAGGATCGAGGCAGGAGACCTAATGGCCGATACAGTGGTTTTAAACCATCGTGGAACCAACGATATCCAAGTAAACCCCCAAGAATCGATTTCGGGGGTGATAAGGGGAACGGGTGACGTGATTAGTTATAACCAACCGGAAATCATCGATGTTGAGGAACTGTACACTGGAAAGATTATTTTTAAGGATTGAATTATAAGTAAATTATTTCTTGTCCATTCATGTGAGAGACAAAGTGTCCTAACTTTTTTCAAGAAATAGCCGTAAAAACAGTATGGTGTTGAAACCTTTTATCACATACCTGAAAGACCTGTTCGCCACGAATAGGGATGGGAAACAAGATCCGGTTTTGAGAGGGTTGCCAAAGGTTGGGGACTTGCTCAACACCCTTGTAATCGAAAAAAAGATTCCAGGACTCGCCATCACGGTACTTAAGAAAGGGGAGGTTTTGTTTCAAAGGGGATATGGTTTTGCAGACTTAGGGAAAAGGATAAAAGTAGACCCAAAACGGACCATCTTCAGAATTGGCAGTATTTCCAAGAACATTGCTGCAACGGCCCTGGCCCAAATGGTTAAGGATGGGATTATTGATTTGGATGCTTCGATATATGATTATGTCCCTTATTTCCCGAAAAAGGAATACGATTTTACCATTCGACAATTGGCAAGTCATACGGCAGGTATTCGGGGATATAGAGGAAAGGAATACGGATTGAACGAACCCTATTCCATAAAGGATAGCCTACAGGTGTTCGAGAATGACAACCTGCTTTTTGAGCCAGGAACCGATTATCATTACAATAGTTTTGATTGGGTACTGATTTCATTGGCGATGCAAGAAGCTAGCGGGGTGCCCTTTCGGAATTATGTTCGCGAAAAGGTACTTGTGCCTTTTGGATTGACCAATACTTTTGGCGGGGATGATGAATTGGATGGAATTAATATGATAGAGGGTGATTGCAGCCATTTGGCTACATTCTATTCGAGAAGAAAATCCGGTTTTCATAAGGCGATACCCGTAAATAACAATTATAAACTAGCCAGTGGTGGTTACTTGTCAACTTCCGCCGATATAGCCAAATTTGGGCAGGCATATTTAAGTAAGGGGATTTTGGATGATGTTGTGTTTTCTGAATTTCTAACAGCCGAAATGATAAACGGCAATTCTACCTACTATGGCCTAGGTTGGCAGGTTAGTGGGGATAAAAGGGGAAGGCCGTATTTTGGCCATGTAGGAAATGGTGTGGGGGGGTACTCCAATCTCTTTGTTTACCCAAAGGAACAAATGGTTTTTTCCATTCTGATCAACTGTACAAACCCTCGTGTTCAGGATGTTTTGGATACATTGGTAGATGTTTTTCTTGTTGATTTCCAATAAAAAGGACTATTCTGGGGAATATAATGCAATTAAACAGGCTTTTATAGAGAAAATCAAAAAAATAAGGCCTTTGAAATTGTTTTTTGAATTTAATAATTACCTTAGTCGATGAATTACAAGACAATGACAAAGCAGTATTTCTTTAATGGTTTTTATTTTTTCTTCTTTTATAATAAGGAGTCGGGACTGTTATAGCGTTATTGCAAAAATTTAATATAACATTGGGTCCCGTGAAGAACGGGACTTTTTTTGTTGGATATTTCAGTATTATAATAGATTGAAAAATGGGTGTAAAGATAGCCATACAGGGAATAAGGGGGTCTAACCACCATCAGGTGGCCCTGGATTATTTTAATGATGAGGTTGATCTGGTAGAGTGCATGTCCTTTCACGGCCTGGTAGACTGCTTGCTTGATGCTACGGCGGATAAAGGGATAATGGCAATCGAAAACTCGATTGCAGGGTCTATTATCCCCAATTATGCACTTGTTAATGATAAGAAACTCCATATAATAGGGGAATGTTATTTGAACATCCACCATAACCTTATGGCTTTGGGGGGGCAATCGATCGGGGATATTATTGAAGTCCGGTCCCATCCAATGGCTCTCCTGCAATGCCGTGAATTTTTAAAGAAACATCCCCATATCAAAATGGTAGAGGATGTTGATACGGCAGAGACCGCCAAGCAGATTCACGATAATCAATTAAAAGGTATTGCCGCCATTGCACCTAAGGTTGCGGCCGATTTATATGATCTGGAGATTATTACTTCGGATATTCAGACGATAAAGAACAATTCGACCCGATTCATCATTGTAAAGACCACGAATAAGGAGTGGCCTAAAAGTGTGATAGATAAGGCTTCAATCCGTTTTGTTACCGACCATAAAAGAGGAAGCCTCGCAACAGTATTGAATGTAATGAGTGATTGTAATATGAATTTGACCAAGATACAATCGTTGCCCATTATCGAAACCCCATGGAAATATGCCTTTTTTGTTGATGTGACCTTCGATGAATATGATAATTTTGCAAAGGCCAAAGCCCTTTTGGAAATCATGTCAGATGATTTTAGGGTTTTGGGGGAATATAAAAACGCCAGAATATGATTTGTACTGCGGATAGATTACAAACAGTGGAGGAGTACTATTTCTCTAAAAAACTCAGGGAGGTGCGAGGATTGGCCGCTAGTGGCAGACCTATAATAAATATGGGGATAGGTAGTCCCGACCTTGCCCCATCCGAGGAGGTGTTGACCGCTATCAAGGATTCAATGTCGGAGGCTGGCGCACATCAGTATCAGAGTTATCAGGGATTGCCGGCACTTCGTCAGGCGATTGCGGATTTTTACGCATCTAAGTTCGGGGTAATGGCAAACCCGGACACGGAGATATTGCCACTTATGGGTTCCAAGGAAGGAATCATGCATATTGGTATGGCTTTCTTAAATGATGGTGACGAGGTTTTAATACCTAATCCAGGATACCCTACATATACCTCGGTTACCAAATTGGTGGGAGGTGTTCCTAAACAGTACGACCTTAATGCTGAAAATGGTTGGTTCCCGGATCTGGAGACCTTACAGGAGCAAGATTTGTCCAAAGTGAAATTAATGTGGGTCGGCTATCCGCACATGCCAACTGGAGCTTCCGCCAATAAGGACCAACTGGGACGATTGGTCCGGTTCGCCAAAAAAAACGGGATTCTGCTAGTGAATGATAATCCTTATAGTTTTGTGCTCAATAAAGAACCATCAAGCATTCTGGCCATTGATGGGGCGAAGGGAGTAGCCTTGGAATTGAATTCCTTGAGCAAGACCTTCAATATGGCCGGTTGGCGGGTAGGTATGGTGTTGGGTAATGGGGAACATATCAATGCGGTCCTAAAGGTGAAGAGTAATATGGACTCAGGCATGTTCTATGGTATTCAAAAAGGCGCCATTGCCGCTTTGAAAAGTGGAGGTGACTGGTATAAGGCCTTGGATGGGGTATATCGAAAAAGGAGGGAATTGATGTTCCGATTGGCCGATAAGTTAGATTGTACCTATGACAGAAATGCTGTCGGGATGTTCGTTTGGGCAAAATTGCCCCATGGGGCTTCCAGTTCTGAGGATTTTATTGATAACGTACTGTACGAAAAAAATATTTTTATCGCTCCAGGAACGATCTTTGGCAGTAATGGTGAGGGCTATATTCGATTTTCACTTTGTGTCAAAGAGGAAAAAATAAAAGAAGCATTAGAAAGGTTTTAAGATGAATGTATTTGTAATTGGTATAGGTTTGATCGGGGGTAGTATGGCCAAGGATATTAAGCGTTTGGTCCCCAAAGCCAAGATTTATGGTATAGATATCAATATCTCCCACCTTGAGGAAGCAATGGCCCTTGGATTAATCGATGCTATAGCAGGTTATGACGATTTGCATTTGGCAGATATAGTGATAGTGGGTATCCCGGTCAATGCAATGCTGACCGAGTTGCCATGTATATTGGATCAAGTAAATGATGACTGTGTGGTTTTTGATGCGGGTTCAACAAAAGCAGCATTGTGCAAAAGTCTGGACGACCATCCAAAACGAAGGAATTTTTTAGCTTGCCACCCTATTGCAGGTACTGAATTCTCAGGGCCTTCCGCAGCTATAGACCATTTATACCAAGGGAAGACCAACATTATCTGTGAGATTGAAAAAACAGCTTTTAAGTTGCAGGAAAAAGCCTTGGGGCTTTTTCAGGAACTTGGAATGCGGATCCGGTATATGAACCCTGAAGCACATGATAAGCATATTGCCTATGTTTCGCATTTATCGCATATAAGTTCTTTTATGTTGGGTAAGACCGTAATCCATAAGGAGAAGAATGAACGGGATATCTTTGACATGGCGGGGAGTGGGTTTGAAAGTACCGTGCGATTGGCAAAAAGTTCCCCAGCGATGTGGACACCTATTTTTGAGCAGAATAAGGAGAACGTAGTCGAGAGCTTGGAAGAATATATCGAAAACCTCCAGGCCTTTAAACAATTGTTGCTCAATGATGATTATGAAGGCATTTATGATGAAATGAACAATACGAATAAAATAAAAGAAATATTAAAAGGAATACCTTTGAACAAATAAGAGTAAAACAAAATGGAGAATTCAAAAGAAATGAGAACATGGTTGGATGATTTGGGACTAGACCATCCATTGGTAATTGCAGGCCCATGTAGTGCAGAGACCGAGGAACAGGTCATGAAAATAGCCCACGAATTAAAAGATACCGATGTAAACTACTATAGGGCCGGTATCTGGAAACCGAGAACACGCCCAGGCAATTTTGAGGGTGTTGGGGCATTGGGCCTTAAATGGCTACGGAGGGTAAAGGAGGAAACAGGGTTGAAGACCGCTACCGAGGTCGCCAACAAGGCTCATGTGGAATTGGCCTTGGAACATGACATTGATCTATTGTGGATTGGTGCCCGCTCAACGGTTAGCCCATTTATAGTACAGGAAATTGCAGATGCTTTACAGGGTACCGACAAAGTCGTATTGATCAAAAACCCGGTAAACCCAGACTTGTCTTTATGGTTAGGGGCCGTTGAACGGTTATATAGCAAGAACATAGAGAAGTTGGGTGTGATCCATAGAGGTTTTTCCACCTATGGGGAATCCAAATACAGGAACATCCCGGAATGGCAATTGGCCATTGAGCTTCAGACCAGATTTCCTGATTTGCCATTGATCAATGATCCTTCGCACATTACAGGCAATAGGGATATGATCTTTGATGTTTCCCAAACTGCGTTGGATCTTAATTTTGACGGACTCATCATAGAGACTCATTTCGATCCCGATAATGCATGGAGTGATGCTGCACAGCAAGTAACACCGAAGACCTTGGTGCAGATCATGAAAGATCTACGCATACGTAAAGAAACCAATGAGGAGGCAGAATACAATAATAAGTTGAGTAACCTTAGGGCACAGATCGATATTATCGATAATCAATTGATCGATATTCTTGGGAAACGAATGAAGGTCTCCGACGGAATAGGGAATCTCAAAAAACAAAAGAACGTTGCCGTTCTTCAAAGCAATAGATGGAATTCGATCTTAGGCAGTATGATCCTAGAAGGGGAGTCAAAAGGATTGAGTGAGGAGTTTGTACTTAGAATGTTCAAGGCTATTCACCAAGAATCGATCAATCATCAAGAGAAGATAATGCAGGGTTAAAAAAAATCCCGATTTAAGATCGGGATTTTTTTTTGAAAACTGTAACACTTTCAGTTGGATATCATCTTTAGATAAATCTAAAAGAGTAATGATGAAAAAAATACTATTCCTTTTGGCGGTAATCACATCTATGGCTGCATCTGCCCAAAGAATGATCGATAAGGAAGTGGGTGACTTCAATAAGATCAAGGTTTTTGACCTGATAGAGGTGAACCTCATTAAATCCAATGAAAATAGGATTACCATCAAGGGCAGGAATGTTCATGATATCAAGGTTGTAAATTCCAATGGCACTTTGAAGTTGAAAATGCAATTGGATAGGAAATTTACGGGAGAGGATACCTTTATAGAGGTCTTTTACAAACATTTGGATGTTATTGACGGTAATGAAGGAGCGAAAATAGTTTGTAATGAATTGGTTCAACAAGATCATCTTGAGATCCGCTCACAGGAAGGTGCCCAGATTAGAGCAGGATTGGATGTGGTCGATTTGGAGGTCAGAGCTGTGACCGGAGGTGTTGTTGAGTTGTCCGGTCTGGCCGAAAACCAAAGGGTTGTACTGAATACAGGGGGTGTCTTTGAAGGTCGTGAGCTTAAGACATCCAATACAGAGGTGAGAATAACCGCTGCGGGTGAGGCCGAGGTATATGCGTCGGAAGAAGTCAACATCAACGTAAAGGCAGGTGGGGATGTCTATGTTTATGGCAATCCAAAAGATATCAATAAAAAAACCCTGGCCGGTGGCAGGGTTCATATAAAAGATTGAGTTCTCTGAAAAAATCCGGTTGGTAAACCGGCTTTTTTTATCGTTTGAAAATATATCGGGTAATGAAAATACCTTGGCCATCCCCTTTGCCACTATCACTCTCAACAGCACTGGTCACAAAAGCCAATTCCCATCCATTGGCGACCATTGAATTGATTTTGGAGGTGATCAGCGCATCATTCGCTGCTATATTCTGAAAACGGATTCCTCCAATATTGAAAAAGTTCAATAATTTTGTTTCCTCGAAATTCTTTACCCTGATTTCACCCCTTTTCGATTTGTTCCGGGTCTTGTCATCCTCAGTCTGCACACTGGTGAATTCCTTGTAATCCTTTTCCTCAAGGGAGTTGATCAGTCTCGAACGTCCCAAGCCACTTGGCACTATAGATTCTACGCTTGTAATTACTGCGTATTCCTGGGCGTTTGCCCCAAAGGACATTAAGGCCATAAAGCAAAAAAGCAAAAAAGCAAAACAATTTTTCTCATAATATGAATAGATTAAATAATTAATAATTCCCGAAGATAATGAAAGTAAAGGGAGAACCCGTGGGAAGGTCGGACTTTCTGAAAATAGTCTCGTATCTAAAACAACCTATTGGAAGGCAAAGGCCAAAAACCGATTGATCTTCCTTGCCTCATGCCATTTCCCCTTAATTGGTAAAATGACTTCTGGGGAAACCCCGGTTTTTTCAAATTACCCGATACAACGATGGGGGTATGGAATTTTATATTTGAAGCATTGGTCCTGTCAATGATCGTATGATAATTGTTTTTGGGCATACAACACGTTTGGAAAGGTAAATATTGGAATATTGGTTTTTTACGGAATCCATTTTTGTTTTTTGGTCTTGTGTTGATGGAACTGCATCAGGTTTATAGTATTTTATGTTGATAAAAACAGTTACTTTGTAGGTTAAGGGAATCTGTTAATCAATGAAAGGTATTGTTTATAAGTCTACAGGTAGTTGGTATACCGTTAAATCGATAGACGGCGATTTTTATGAATGTCGTATAAAAGGTAAATTCCGTATAAAAGGGATAAAAAGTACGAATCCTGTTGCAGTGGGTGATCATGTGGTTTTTGAAGTGGAGAATGCGGATGAGGAAACCATTGGGATGATCACTGAGATTGAAGACCGGAAAAACTATATCATAAGAAAATCGGTAAAGCTATCGAAGCAGACCCATATAATCGCGGCCAACCTTGATCAGGTATTCGTGTTGGTAACCCTTAAAAACCCAAAGACCCATACTGTTTTCATTGATCGTTTTTTGGTCACCGCAGAGGCTTATGGTATTCCCGCGATACTACTTTTTAATAAGATCGATTCCTATGATAAGGATGAGTTGTCAGAGGTTAAGTACCTTGCTGCCCTTTATCGGGAAATTGGGTATACGTGCATTGGCATATCGGCGACCAGGGGCAGGAATATCGACAAGGTAAAGGAATTGATGAAGGGCAAGACCAGTATGTTCTCTGGTAATTCCGGTGTTGGCAAATCCACATTGATCAATGCTTTGGAACCTTCATTGCAAATCAAGACCACCGAGATATCGGAACAACATTTGCAGGGCCGGCACACCACAACATTCGCGGAAATGTTCGATTTAAGTTTTAATGCCAGAATAATCGATACTCCTGGGATTAGGGGTTTTGGTGTCTTTGATATGGAAAAAGATGAAATAGGTGATTATTTCCCTGAGTTTTTTAAACTTAAAAGTGGATGCAAATTCAATAATTGCCTTCATTTGGATGAGCCTAAATGTGCCGTGAAAGAGGCCCTTGATAATAATGGGGTGGCCTGGGGCAGATATAAGAGTTATGTCCAAATGGTTACAGGGGACGATGATACTTATAGAATTGATATTTTTGAAAAACCGTAAGATTATCTCAAACTAAAATGTAGTGGTGTAATTATGAAAGCTGTTGTACAGAGGGTCTCGCATGCAAGTGTTTCGGTAGATGGCGAAACGATTTCCAAGATAGGTTGTGGACTACTTGTCCTATTGGGTGTTGGCTGTGGGGATGATGAAAGTGACATAGAATGGCTTTCCCGTAAAATAGTGAATCTCCGGATCTTCAATGATGAAAACGGGGTTATGAACAAGTCATTGGTCGAACAGGGTGGGGATGCCATTGTGGTGAGCCAATTTACCCTACAGGCCTCGACTAAAAAAGGACATCGCCCTTCCTATATGAAAGCGGCCAAGCCCGATGTTTCGATTCCCCTATATGAAAAGTTCGTGCAAGAATTCCAAAAACATCTTGGAAAGGATATAGGAACAGGTATTTTTGGGGCGGATATGAAAGTCGGTTTATTGAATGATGGCCCTGTAACCATTGTAATCGACACAAAAACCAAGGAGTAGTAAGATTCGTCGGTTTTTTTTAAAAATGTAAGAAAAAGACCTAAATTTGGGGTGTGGTAATTCGATTAGACCAAACCAATGCGCTTACCTTTATTTCTTTGTTCCTTTCTGGTGCTTGCCTCGTTCTATGCCCAAGAAGAAATGTACCAAGCCTTGAGCCTTGACCTCTTTTTGACCAAAGATGCGAATGCGGTTGTCCGCTTGGATGCGATGAAAATCGAGGTGGTGTCCGATCACTCAATGGTTTACGAAGTGAAACAGGTGGTGACCTGTCTTGAATAAAATGGGTGACAGGTATTCAAAGACCCAATTGCTTTGCGACAAAGAGAAGAGGATAAAAAATATCGAAGTTTTTGTTTACGATAAAAACGGAAAAGAAATAAAGAAGGTTATAAGGTTGATTTTATGCCAAAGTCCATTAGATTGGTAACACTGGGAAGACAAGCTAATTTCACATATAAGTTAGGTGTGGTCGATGGTGGTTTCATGCAATTTTATATTGAGGACCAAATAAATGTTCCTATTATACAAGCAGGGGACTATATGGTTATAAAGAATTATTATAAAACTATTATTGAAAAACAGTTGGAAAAAATAGTTTTGTCCAAAGAAGAATAATGGGGATAAAAAAGGCACAAAAGGAGGTAGATGATTGGATCAAGGAGCATGGGGTCCGTTATTTTAACGAACTGACCAATATGGCCCAACTTACCGAGGAAGTAGGTGAGGTGGCCCGTATCATTGCCCGCCGATATGGTGAGCAGAGCGAAAAGGAATCGGACAAGGACAAGGATCTTGGGGAGGAATTGGCCGATGTGCTTTTTGTGGTCCTGTGTTTGGCCAACCAAACGGGTATAGATTTAGAGGCCGCTTTTGATAAGAAAATGGATATAAAATCGAAAAGGGACCACGATAGGCATCAAAACAACAAGAAACTCAGATAATAGTATATTTGGGTCTTCCATAAAAAATATACACATTGAAGCTACATCTAATCGGTCCGTCAGGGGATTTATTAATATCCAATATACAGATCACAGGTTCTAAAAGTGAGTCGAACAGGTCTTTGTTGTTACAGGCCTTATACCCGGATATATCAATTCGTAACTGTTCCAATTCCGACGATGCCGAGGCCATGCAAAAGGGACTTGCCATGGATAATGGAGAGATCGACATACACCATGCGGGAACCGCAATGCGTTTCCTGACCGGTTATTTTGCCGCCCAAGAGGGCAAGGACATTGTATTGACAGGGTCCGGACGAATGAAGGAAAGACCAATAAAGGTCTTGGTCGATGCCCTGAAAAGTCTTGGGGCGGATATAGGGTATGTCAAGAATGAAGGATATCCCCCGATTAGAATCCACGGTAAAAAGTTGGCGGGGAACAATGTAAGTCTTCCGGCCGATATCAGTAGTCAATATATTTCCTCACTGTTATTGATAGCACCTAGTCTGGAAAATGGTTTGGAAATGGAATTGGTCGGTAAAATAACTTCTGTCCCTTATATAAAAATGACCTTGGGGCTATTGGACCAAATTGGTGTACAAACATCATTTGAGGGGAACACCATAAAAGTATCCGCGGTTAAGCGTGTAGCACCAATTGAATTGGTTGTGGAATCGGATTGGAGTTCAGCCTCCTATTTTTACAGCATTGTGGCCTTGAGCGGGGCAGGTTCCGAAATCCGGTTGGGTTCGTATAAGAAGAACAGTTTGCAAGGCGACAGTGTTCTCGCCGAAATCTACACGGACTTTGGTGTGGAAACGACATTCAAGGCAAATGCGATTGTCCTGAAAAAGGTAAAAGAGCATAAATCCAGATCTTTTACCTACGATCTGGCAAACACACCCGACATAGCCCAGACGATTGCCGTTACCTGTTTAGGGTTGGGAGTAGGTTGTGGATTGAAAGGGTTACATACCTTGAAAATCAAGGAAACCGATAGGTTGGAGGCAATGAAGACCGAATTGTCAAAGTTTGGGGCCAAGGTATCGGTTACTGACAGGTCACTCTTGTTGCAGCCCTCCATCGACTTAAAATTAAAACAAGAGGTGGCCATAGATACCTATAATGACCATAGAATGGCAATGGCTTTCGCCCCATTGTCAATGAAAACCTCCTTTGTGGTCAATGAAGCGGAAGTGGTATCCAAATCCTATCCCGATTTTTGGGAAGACCTCAAAGAAGTAGGGTTTCGGCCACAGGAACTATAATTGTCATTTAATCATCGTTTTACTTGACAACCCTTGTTTCGAGGTCGTATATTTGCAGCCGCTGAACTTTCCGAAAAAAACACAATACATTATATGAAATTATCACACTTTAATTTTGAGCTTCCAAAGGAATTGTTGGCCGAGTACCCTTCTGAACACAGGGATGAATCCAAACTAATGGTCATACACCGGGAAACCGGGAAAATAGAGCATAGGATGTTCAAGGACCTTATCGATTATTTTGATGAAGGGGACGTAATGGTATTGAACAATACCAAGGTATTCCCTGCAAGATTGTATGGTAATAAAGAAAAAACAGGTGCACGTATTGAAGTATTCCTTTTAAGGGAATTGAATGAGGAACAGCGTCTTTGGGATGTTCTGGTCGACCCCGCACGTAAGATCCGTATTGGCAACAAACTTTATTTTGGGGATGATGAGAGTTTGGTGGCAGAAGTAATCGACAATACTACCTCTAGGGGGAGGACCTTACGTTTTTTATATGATGGGTCCTATACCGATTTTAGGATAAAACTTAGGGAATTGGGTGAGACCCCATTGCCAAAGTACATAAAAAGAGATGTTGAGCCAGAAGATGAGGGTCGTTATCAGACCATTTACGCAAAACATGAAGGTGCTGTCGCGGCACCTACAGCTGGTCTTCATTTTTCCAGACATCTTTTAAAACGACTTGAAATCAAGGGTGTCGATCTTGCAGAGATCACTTTGCATGTTGGTTTGGGTACTTTTAACCCAGTAGAGGTCGAAGATCTTTCCAAACATAAGATGGACAGTGAGGAACTGATTATCGATGAAAAAACCACAGAGGTGGTGAATTCCGCAAAATCAAAGAAACGGAAAGTGTGTGCCGTAGGTACCACGGCAATGCGCGGTTTGGAAAGTGCCGTTTCCTCGGAGCATACGCTGAATACTTTTGATGGGTGGACGAACAAGTTCATATTCCCACCTTATGAGTTCAGTATAGCGACCTGTATGGTAACCAATTTTCATTTGCCGAAATCCACACTGTTGATGATGGTCTCTGCTTTTGCCGGTCACGATTTAATGAAGAAGGCATATAAGGAAGCGATCATGGAAGGCTATAAGTTTTATTCTTATGGTGATGCCATGTTGATCTTATAGTCAGGATAATACTACTTCCGAAGAAGCGGAAATTTAAAAGATACCGAATAGTGAGATCCCACTTTACGATTTATATTGAATGTGGGATTTTCTATTTTCGACCTTAATCGAATGGAAGAGAAAATCAAAAAGAAAGATATTAGGGCATTAACCTTGGACCAATTGTGCGAGTTTTTCGTCAACAATGGTGACAAGGCGTTTCGTGGCAATCAAGTCTACGAATGGTTATGGCAAAAATCGGCACATGACTTTGAGGTAATGACCAATATCTCAAAAGAGACCCGTGATTTCCTGACTTCCAATTTTGTGATCAACCATATTAAGGTTGATCAAATGCAGCGTAGTTCGGACGGCACCATAAAAAATGCGGTTCGCCTGCACGATGATTTGGTGGTAGAATCCGTGCTTATTCCCACGAGATCGAGGACAACGGCTTGTGTCTCTAGCCAAGTTGGGTGTAGTTTGAACTGTAAGTTCTGCGCCACGGCCAGATTAAAGCGTATGCGGAATTTAAACCCCGATGAGATCTATGACCAAGTTGTTGCCATAGACAACGAAAGCCGTCTATATTTTGATCGGCCTTTAAGCAACATAGTGTTTATGGGAATGGGGGAGCCTTTGATGAATTACAACAACGTTCTTAAGGCCATAGATAAGATAACTTCCCGTGACGGTTTGGGAATGTCCCCCAAAAGAATTACCGTTTCCACTTCCGGGGTACCTAAAATGATCAGAAAAATGGCCGATGAGGAGGTCAAGTTCAATCTTGCCGTTTCCTTGCATTCCGCCATAGATGAAATCCGCACCTCGATAATGCCGTTCAATGCAAAAATGAACCTGGCAGATCTTAGGGAGGCCTTGCAATATTGGTATAGTAAGACCAAAAATAGGATCACTTATGAATATGTAGTCTGGAAAGGGATAAATGATAGCCAAAAAGATGCGGATGCATTGGTTCAATTCTGCCGTTTCGCCCCTTCAAAAGTAAATTTGATAGAGTATAACCCTATTGATGACGGGCAATTCCAACAAGCAAATGACAAGGCCATTGATATGTATGTGGCAACCTTGGAGCGTAAGGGAATCACCGTTACCGTACGTCGTTCCCGGGGAAAGGATATTGATGCAGCTTGTGGCCAATTGGCGAACAAGGCTTAAAGGGGGTACAAACATAGGTATTGAACCTGTAGGTTGAAGATCAGGTCGAATCCCAATATCAATAACATATTGGTTTTTCGATTATTTATTGGCAAAAGGGTTCCCGTTGAAAAAACGTATGCCATATCCTTTTAATTTTCCTTAAATTTAACCATAAAGCAAATTTACTTGAAAGTAGTATCCCAAATAAAAGATCCTGTAATTCTGGAAATGGAACTTTTTGAAAATAAGTTCCGTGAATCCATGTCTTCCAATGTTGCCTTGCTTAACCGTATAACATATTATATTGTTAACCGCAAGGGAAAACAAATGCGTCCCATGTTCGTATTCCTGACTGCCAAACTATTGAACAATGGGGAAGTGAATGAACGCACTTATCGTGGGGCCTCTGTGATAGAATTGATCCATACCGCTACACTTGTACATGATGATGTGGTGGATGAAAGCAATAAACGCCGCGGATTTTTTTCCATAAATGCCTTGTGGAAAAATAAAATCGCTGTCTTGGTGGGTGATTTTCTACTCTCTAAGGGACTGTTGCTTTCCATTGATAATGGTGATTTTGATTTACTCAGGATAATTTCGGTGGCTGTACGCGAAATGAGCGAAGGTGAACTTTTGCAAATAGAGAAGGCAAGAAAGTTGGATATTACCGAGGATGTGTATTACGATATCATTCGCCAAAAGACCGCAACCTTGATCGCTGCCTGTTGCAGCATGGGTGCCTGTTCGGTGAACCCGGATTCTGATGAAGTGGAAACCTTTCGGAAATTTGGGGAATATTGCGGTATGGCCTTTCAGATCAAGGATGACCTTTTTGATTATGGGAATCGGCAAATAGGAAAACCCACGGGCATAGATATCAAAGAACAGAAAATGACCCTGCCACTGATCTATGTGTTGAACACTTGCTCCAAAACAGATAAAAATTGGCTGATCAATTCGGTAAAAAACCACAACCGTGATAAGAAGAGGGTAAAAGAGGTAATCCAATTTGTCAAAGATCAAGGTGGGTTGGACTATGCAGAGAACAAAATGCGCGAATTCAAAAGACTTGCATTGGATATACTACTTACCTATCCCCAAACCAACTATAGGGATTCCTTGGAGCTTATGGTCAATTACGTGGTTGACAGAAAAAAATAAACCATAAGATGCCGTTTTGCAAATGCCAAGGTACAAGTAGGATTGTTTTTTTGTTCTTTAGGCAACTATTTTACCTTTTATTGCGTCTATCCTTATAGAAGCCAAAAACACCTTGAAGATCATTTCAATCTACAACAACGAGAAACAACTCATAAAAAAAGCGGCTGCTGGCAACCGGGAAGCACAGAAGCGTATTTATGAGAGATTCGCCCCTAAAATGTTAGGGGTCTGCAGGCAATATGTGAAAGATCTGCATTTTGCCGAAGACGTTATGATCAGTGGTTTTCTCAAGGTCTTTAAAAACTTGGGATCCTTTGGGTTCAAAGGAAGTTTCGAGGGGTGGATCCGTAAGATCATGGTCCGGGAAAGTATTTCATACAAACGGAAACAACAGTTTGTTGTGTATGATGATGGATTATTTGAGCGGAATGGGATTGAAGCCGATACCATTTCGGCCGACATCGATGTTGAGTACATTCAAATACTGATCGATGCCTTGCCGGAAGGGTATAAGATGGTTTTTGTGCTTTATGTGGTCGAAGGGTACAAGCATCAAG
Organism: Maribacter sp.; assembly: GCA_002749285.1. Lineage (GTDB taxonomy): Bacteria > Bacteroidota > Bacteroidia > Flavobacteriales > Flavobacteriaceae > Maribacter_A. The sequence goes on along the minus strand of PDPR01000013.1, from coordinate 70,518 downwards.
AAATAGCGGAGCTTTTACAGATTTCGGAAAGCACCTCAAAATCACAATTGTTCAAGGCAAGAAAGCTGTTGCAGGAGCAGTTGCAGCACCAAAATATTATAGGTTATGGAAGTCGATAAATTTGAAAAACATATAAAAAGACATTTGAAGGAAAGGGAGATTACCCCTTCGGAAGCTGCGTGGGATAAATTGTCCGGACAGTTGCCCGTAGCTGCCCCCAAGAAAAAAAATAGATTTATATGGTATAGTGCGGCTGCTGTTTTTGTTGGGGTATTGATTGTGTCAATACTCTATTTCAAGATAAGGATGGCATTTGGGGATACACAGACCGAGGTTGCTAAAACCCCCTCGGGAAAGATTGATGTTCCCAAAGAAGGGGAGGATTTGGCAAACCCAACGCAAGAAGAGGTTGAACTGGTCGGGGCAAAAAAGGGAGTGATTCAAAATGAGGGTAATACCGTGGTGGTCTTGCCCAAAGAAACGATTAAGGGTAGGGCCGAATTCCCTGCTTTGGTAAAGGAAGAAGGAAGAGGTGATGGCCTCAATACCTTTAAAACAAAAACCGAGCAACTCATAGATGCTAAAATCACGGAATTGGCCGTGCAAGTGGAACTTCTGGAAGATAGGGGCCATCAAATGACAGATACCGAAGTGGATTCCTTATTACGAAAGGCCCAACAGGAAATCTTAAGGGATAAAATCACCAATGGAAACAAGAAGGTCGATGCCATGGCATTATTGGACGAGGTCGAAAATGAACTTGACCAAACCTTTAGGGAACAGATTCTAGAATCCTTGAAAACAGGGTTCCTGAAAGTCAGAACAGCGGTCGCCGATCGCAACAATTGATATTCATCAATCAATCATCGGTCTTCTAGCTCCTTCCCTCTATGAATGGAGGGTGGGGGGAGAAGGTCTAAAAATCAAATTATTATGAGGATTATCGTTATCTATTTAGTAGTGCTGTGTATTTCTTTTGCGAGCCAAAGACTTGTGGCCCAAGAAAATGAGGATTATCGACATAAGATAGAAATGTTGAAAATCAAAAAAGGGAATATTGGTGAACAGGAAAAAGCGGCATTGAAAATTGAGGTAGAAGAGATCAACAAACGGTATGAAAAACAACAAATAAGCTTTGAAGAGGCTAAATCCCTAAAGGAGTCGGCCGCCAAAAAGAGAGCCTTGAATATTGAAAACCGGATGGCGATCGTAGACAATGAGATTCTTCTTTTAGAGCGAAATGACGGTAATGTACTCCATACGGAAGTTGTTGATAGTTCCAGTGTCGTCAATGCTTTTGTTGAGATAGACCTGAAAAAAAAGGATGGGTCTTCATTGATACGGAAAAAAATAAAAAAGGAATTGAAATACGATAGGCGAACGTATTCCGATTTTGTTCTGGCGACTGGTTTTAACAATGCATTGATCAAAGGCCGGTCAATAAACGATTCACCTTATAGAATAGGAGGGAGCCGATTTTTTGAAATGGGATGGTCTTGGCGTACCAGGGTTTTTGGGAATACCAATTTTGTGCGGTTGAATTATGGGTTTTCCTTTCAGTTCAATGGACTTAAGCCTAAAGACAATCAATATTTCGTTGCGGAAGAGGGGCAGGTAAAATTACAGGAATTTGGGCATGGTCTAAAAAAATCCAAGCTGCGTATGGATTATCTGGTATTTCCTGTCTATTTGGAATTTGGCCCATCCAAACTACATAAAACAGAGAATACCATGCGATATTCCCTAAAAAACCAATTTCGTTTAGGTATGGGTGCTTATGGTGGTTTTAATCTGGGAACCCGTCAAAAATTGAAATATAACCGAAATGGTGATCATGTGAAGGATAAACTTAAAAGAGGGTATAATACCAATGATCTGGTATACGGTCTAAGTGCCTACATTGGTGTAGAGGGGGTACTGTTATATGCCAAATATGACCTTAACCCTATTTTTAAGGATGCCTTGGTGGATCAGCACAATATCTCCCTTGGCCTTCGTTTTGACCTTTGATCGCGGGTGAACCAAAAAGGATCTATTCCCCCTAGCTGGCCCTGAAATGAAATTTTTTACCAAAGCATACCTTAATGCCCTTGGGTCGAGGTTGTTGATTGGGAGAGAACCCTTGAAGCTTATGCGGCAAGGGTTCTTTTTCCCATACCTGTCTTAGCGGATGTTTTTCTGTTTTAAAGCGTCTTTCATCCCTTCGGTAAACTCCTCTCTGTAATATACCCGTTTACAATGGGAGCATTCGATTACTTCATTTGTCGATATTTTAAAAAGCTTGACCCAAAACAAGTGAAAGTAATAGGATTGGGTATATGCGGTAAGTGTATTCACCTGTTTGCAAAAACCACATTTCAAGTTATACAGTTTTTGTATTTGCTCCTTTCCGGGACGTGTGCCAAAGAATAGTATCATCTGCGTGTAATAGATGAACTAAGATAAGCTAAAAATGACTATTTTTATTCGCTATTCCACAAAACAGATGATTTCAAAATCGACCATAGATAAAGTATATGAGACTGCCCGTTTGGAGGAGGTGATTGGTGATTTTGTGCAATTGAAGAAATCAGGTTCCAATTTTAAGGGCTTAAGTCCGTTTTCCGATGAACGAACACCTAGTTTTATGGTGTCTCCGGTAAAGCAGATTTGGAAAGATTTCAGCAGTGGAAAAGGGGGGAATGTTGTTGCGTTTCTTATGGAACATGAGCATTTTACCTATCCGGAAGCTATCAAGTTCTTGGCAAGGAAATATAATATTGTGATTGAGGAGACCGAGCGTACCGATGAACAAAGGCAGGAAGCCAATGAGCGTGAGAGTATGTATCTGGTTTCCGAATTTGCCCAGACCCATTTTGCCCAAATGTTATGGGAGTCAGGGTTGGGAAAGGCCATTGGGCTTACGTATTTCAAGGAAAGGGGATTTACCGATGAGACTATAAGGAAATTTGGTTTGGGGTATTGCCTAGACCAATGGGACGGTTTCACCACTGCGGCCTTGGACAAGGGGTATAAGCTCCAATACCTTGAAAAAACAGGGCTTACCATTGTAAAAGAGGATGTCAACAACCCTAATGGCCCAAGGAAGTTCGATCGTTTTAAAGGGCGGGTAATGTTCCCGATCCATTCGATGAGTGGAAGGGTGTTGGGTTTCGGTGGTCGGATTTTGACCAATGATAAAAGGGCTGCCAAATACCTGAATTCCCCAGAAAGTGACATATATCATAAGAGTAAGGTGCTTTATGGTATCTATTATGCCAAACAGGCCATAGCAAAGGAGGATAATTGTTATCTGGTCGAAGGGTATACCGATGTGATCCAATTTTACCAAAGGGGAATACATAATGTCGTAGCTTCCAGCGGAACGGCATTGACCCCCGATCAGATCCGGCTTATTAATAGGCTGACCAAGAATATAACTGTGCTTTTCGATGGTGATGCGGCAGGGTTGCGGGCATCGTTGCGAGGTATTGACCTAATACTGGAGCAGGGTATGAACGTAAAGGTTTGTACATTTCCTGAAGGGGAAGACCCCGATAGTTTCGCCAAGAACAATGAATTGGGGGAAATTACCCAATACCTAGGGGATAATTCAAAGGATTTTATTCAGTTCAAGGCCTCCTTATTGGTCAAAGAAGCAGCCAAGGATCCCATAAAAAGGGCAGATACCGTTAGGGATATTGTCCATAGCATATCCAGGATTCCCGATCGTATAAAAAAAGAGATTTATATTCAGGAGTGTGCCCAGATCATGAATATTTCAGAGGCTGTCTTGTTTAATACCTTGGCCCAGATCGGTAAAAAGGATATTGTTGATGCTTCAAAGAAAATAAAACAGGAGCAAAAGGCATTCGATATAGTCAAAAATGGGCCTTTACCCCAAAATGTGGATGTGCAATACGAACTGGAGCGGAAAATCATAGAGTTGTTATTGTTATATGGTAATCGGGAAGAGAAATTCGAGGATTTGATCTTGAAGGAGAATGGGGAGGGCGATTTGGTCTTGGAACCGGAATCGATTAAGGTCAAAGTGTTTGAAAAAATATACTTGGACCTTCAGGATGATGAAATCGAGTTGACGAACCTGCGTTTTAAGAATATCTATTACAGGTTGATCAAAGCATTGAACGAGACTGGGGATTTTACGATCAATACTTTTATTGCCGATCTGGACCAAGAAATGGTGACCGATATTTCCTCTATTTTGATGGAAGAGGAAAAGTATACGCTTCACAATTGGGAAAGCAAGGATATTTATCCCAAGGATAAAATAATAGGAGTGGCCCAATTGGTCAGTGAGACGATCTTGACACTACGCTGTTATCTGATCAAGAAAAGAATGGAGGCATTGCGGGATAGCACAGAGGGTAATACAACGGATAATAAGGAAACCCTGGAGGAGATCATGAATTATTTGCAACTGAATAAGTTGTTGAACAAAAAACTGAATAGGGTCCTTTCCTGATTTTGGGCAATAAGGGCCAAAACAAAAAAAATCCCGACCGTTAGGGGCAGGATTTTTTTGTTTTGTAAAAGCTTGTTCAATACAACTCCAAAGCTTTGGCCTGTTGTAATAAATCGACCATGTTGTCCACATTCAACTTTTTCATTAACCGTGCCTTGTACGTACTTACTGTTTTTTCATTAAGATTAAGTCCTAAGGCAACATCCTTGTTACGCTTTCCGCTTGCTAACAATTTAAGGACCTCAACCTCTCTTGTAGACAATTTCCTAAAGAATCTACGGGGTTTTTGTGTTCCTTCGTCAAAAGCCAGTCGTTGTGCAAGTTCATTTGTTATGAACATGTCCCCTTCACTAACCTTTTTTAGGGCTGAAATGATATAGTCCACGTTAGAGGTCTTTGAGAGGTAGCCATGTGCACCGGCCCTAATGGTGCTGAGGGCGTACACGTCCTCGGGTTGCCCACTATACATTAACACCTTTACATCAGGGTACTCTTTTTTCATTTTTCTTAAAGTGGCAATACCATTGATCTCGGGAATATCCATTTCCAACATTACCACATCGGGGGAGGTTGTCCCAAGCTTGTTGAAAAGCTCTGAAGTAGTTGAGACATCATCTAAAACCTCAAATCCACTGGTATTGTCCAATACTTGTTTAACACCCATTCTAATTATGGGGTGGTTATCTGCAATTAGCACTTTAATCATTTTGTCAATTTTTTTCTAGAAATCTTACCGCTTTGTTTGTATCTAAATACTGACGTGTAATGTAGTGGTAATTTCTCTAAATTAATGTGTAAATTTCAATTTATTTGATGAAAATATATATTATACTCGTCTTATGTGCTTGATTTTTAGTTAATCGGTTATTTTAGGTCATTGGGTATGGTGCAAATAGGTATGGGTTGCATTTTATGTTGATTGGCCGAATTCAATCTTTTGAAGATACTGAAGACCTGTTTCTCCCTATTGGAAAAATCATCGGCATTCTTTCCTTCATCGTTCATTTTCATGGCCCATTCCAATTCGGGGTAGGAGGCTCCGATTTGGTCCTCATCGGTGCGGTCGTCTCCCCAAAGGCCATCGGTTGGTGGTGCATCTACAATATCTTGGTTAATACCCAAGAACCTCGCCATATCGTATACTTCGGTTTTCATAAGATCGGCAATAGGGGATAGATCAACCCCGCCATCACCATATTTGGTATAGAAGCCAACACCGAAATCTTCGACCTTGTTCCCAGTGCCAGCGACCAAATAACCGTTTAAAGCAGCAAAATAGTATAAGGTGGTCATGCGTAATCTGGCCCTTGTGTTGGCAAGTGGCATAAAACGGTCCTCCTCATTGTCCACGGAAGGTAGGGCGGCTATAAGGCTATCGAAAACCGGGGTAAGGTCAACAGCCTGGTTTTTTACATTGTCAAAATTTTCCATCAGCCAACCGATATGGTTAGAGGCCCTTGTCTCTTGGTTTTCTGCTTGGTAAATAGGCATTTCCAAACAAAGAAGATCCAGCCCTGTCTTGGCACAAAGGGTAGAAGTGACCGCAGAGTCTATTCCTCCGGATATGCCGATGACAAATCCTTTGGTTCCGGCCTTGACCGCGTAATCCTTTAGCCAGTCAACAATATGGTCGATTACTTTTTCGGTTTTCATGGAAGTTTTTATTTGGTTAAAAAAATTAACTTTGCCCCATAAAGATAAAACCTTATAGGTTAAGATTAAAATTTTAAGGATACCCCCTTTCAAACAGGTGCAGATCATTCTAGTGCATTAATAGGGAAATTAAAACTTTAAATAAATGGGAAAATCATTTTATCTATTGGTATTGTTGGCGTTTGCCCTCATAGGTTGTAACAATGAAGGTAAGATTGGGGCGAAGGTGAAAAAAATCCCCTTGGTTGTTGAGGTTTCACGATTCGATAACGAATTCGCAAAAGCTTCCCCGGCCGATATTCCCAAACTAAGAAAGGCATACCCTTATCTTTTTCCGGCACCGGACAGTGTATGGGTGGCCAAATTGAAGGATTCCCTTCAGGTTGAACTACGAGGGGAGGTCATGGGGGAGTTCAGTGACTTTGAAAAAGAGGTCGCGGATATTGAATTGCTTTTTAAATACATAAAATATTACTTTCCAAAGTATACGATGCCTAAAATAATCACGGTAACCAATGATGTTGATTATGAAAACCGGATTATTTTGACCGATAGTCTTTTATTGGTCGGATTGGATAATTATTTGGGTTCTGACCATAAGTATTATGCTGGGATACAGAGATATATCGCTGCCGGTATGGACCGGAAATATATCGTTAGTGATATAGCCAATGCCTTCGCCAGGAAAATCGTGCCCAGGCCCCAAGGACGTACCTTTTTGGACCGTGTAATATACTATGGCAAGATTTTGTACCTTAAGGACAAGATAATGCCTTTTCAAACCGATGGGCAAAAAATCAACTATTCCGAGGATGAGTTGGCTTGGGCGATAGCCAATGAGGAACCTATGTGGAGGCATTTTGTTGAGCATGAACTGCTCTACAGTACGGATAATAGATTGGCATTGCGATTCTTGGACCCTGCTCCCTTTTCCAAATTCGGATTGGAGCTGGATAATGAGTCCCCGGGAAGATTGGGGCGTTATGTAGGTTGGCAGATCGTACGTTCCTTTACGGATAGAAACGAGGTGTCATTACAACAGCTCATGAACCTTCCTGCAGAGGAAATATTTAAAAAATCCAATTACAAACCAAATAAATAAATGGCAAAGACACACACATCAGAGATACGTTTAAAAGTGGAGTTAGATGAGAACCGGGTGCCCGAAACGCTTACTTGGTCCGCAGAGGACGGTGGAATAGACAACAAGGAGGCCAAGGCGATGATGCTTTCTGTTTGGGATAGCAGGAACCGGGAATCGCTTAAGATCGACCTCTGGACCAAAGATATGCCGGTAGATGAGATGAAGGTCTTTTTCCACCAAACGTTGGTGTCCATGTCGGACAGTTTTATGAAAGCTACCCAGAATGAGAAAATGACGGCTACTATGAAGGATTTTTGCGCTTATTTTGCGGAAAAACTTGAGCTGCACAAGTAACAGGGCAATGCTGTTGTTAGGCTGGTCTTCGAAAACCGACAATTTTCCAAAAGCAAAATTTAATATAATTTAGACTTGATTCAATGTGCAAATTTTAAGTATTTGTAGTACTTTTGCAGCTTGTTTTAAGTGCAACGATAAACAATCGGAATATGGCAGACGTAGAGAATTTTAATATAGATGTTTTAGGGGAAGCGTTATATGATTCGCCTTTGGGGTTAAGTAAAAAGAAAGGGGATGACATCTTCAACTTTGTTACTGATAATGATAAGGTGTTGAGGTACATATCACTGGATGACCACAATAATTGTGTGGCTGATGGGCAAAAACCCGTTGCCTTGGAAAAAGCCGGGCCTAGGGGGAAGATATACTTCGATACCAAGAAGACAAAGGCAGCTATAGTTACTTGTGGGGGATTGTGTCCAGGTATCAATAATGTGATTCGGAGCTTGGTCATGGGGATGCATTATTTTTATGGGGTAAAGGAAATATTGGGGGTGCGTTATGGTTATGAAGGTTTGGTCCCTTCCTACGGTCATGACTTTGTCGATTTGACACCAGAGTATGTTAAGGATATCCATCAGTTCGGAGGTACGATATTGGGGTCTTCAAGAGGTGGTCAGGATGTGGGTACCATGGTAGATACGTTATGTGACAATGGAGTGGATATGTTGTTCGCGATCGGAGGGGATGGCACTCTAAAAGGAGCCAATGCCATTGGAGAGGAAATAGCGAAGCGTGGGCTGAAGATTTCAATAATAGGTATACCTAAGACCATTGATAATGATGTTAACATAATCGATAAGACTTTTGGTTTTGAAACAGCTTATCATGTGGCCAACCCCATAATCAGGGATGCCCACAATGAGGCAACCGGTGCGTACAACGGTATTGCCATAGTAAAGCTTATGGGTCGTGATAGTGGGTTTATTGCGGCATCAGCGGCAATCTCAATGCCTGTCGTCAATTTTGTGCTCGTACCTGAGATGCATTTTGAGCTTGAAGGGGAGAATGGATTCCTGGAGACCCTCAAGAAAAGATTGGATGCCAAGAAACATGCGGTTATCGTAGTGGCCGAAGGTGCAGGCCAGAACCTATTCAATAAGGACGATAAGGAAAAAGCCACCGATGCCTCCGGAAATGTGAAATATGATGATATAGGTCTCTTGTTGAAGAGTGAGATATCAGGTTTTTTCAAGAGACTGGATTATGAGGTGACCATTAAATATATCGACCCAAGTTATATAATCAGAAGTGCTCCTGCCAATCCTGGGGACAGTGTATTTTGTAGTGGACTGGCTTACCATGCGTTGCACGGGGCCATGGCAGGCAAGACAAAATTCGTTGCGGGTAGGGTGAACAACCAATATGTCTATCTTCCCATTAGTGCGGTTACCAGCACAAGGAAGAAAATCAACATGGAGGGTGGCTTTTGGTTTGCAGTTCAGGAAAGCACTGGGCAACCTTTCGAAATGAGGTAAATAACGGGCCTCTGTCCTTTGGGATTTTGTTGTTGGGTTTGTGTCAAAGGATGATCGAACGGTTGTAATTAAGGCTACTGTTTGTTTTCCTTGAAGTACTGTTGGTTGATCTCGTCAATGTACATGAGGAGTTCCTCCCGACCGATATTCTTAGAGGATGAGGTTATGAAATGGTTTGGGGCTTCTTCCCAGGCCCCTGCCATTAGCTCTTTTAGGTATGCGTCCACGTTTTTTTCAATAATCGCAGGTTTCAATTTGTCGGCCTTGGTGAATACAATACTGAAAGGAACCATGTTCTCGCCCAAATACTCCATGAATCCCAGGTCTATCTTTTGGGGTGAATGACGAATATCGACCAAAATAAAAGCACTCACTAATTGTTTTCTCTTTAGGAAATAATCGGTAATGTATTTTTGAAAGGTTTTTTTGTCCCTTTTGGAAACACGGGCATAACCATATCCGGGTAAATCGACCAAAAACCAATTCCCATTGATCTTAAAATGGTTGATGAGCTGTGTTTTTCCCGGCCTTCCGGAAGTTTTGGCCAGACTCTTGCGCTCGGTCAACATATTGATCAAGGATGACTTGCCAACATTAGATCGGCCGATAAAGGCATATTCGGGTATAGGCTCATTAGGACATTTGGTAACATCCGAATTGCTCATGATGAAGTTGGCCGACTTGATTTTCATGGGATATGGGTTTAGAAATCCCGTTTCTCTAACCAAGCACCGAGAATATCATTAAATTGGTCGGGATGCTCCATCATGGGGGCATGGCCGCATTCCTTGATCCAGAATAAGTCAGAATCGGGAAGCAGTTCATGGAATTCCTTTGCAACATTGGGTGGGGTCACAGAATCGTTCTCTCCCCAGATTATACAGGTCGGTGTATTCATCTTGGGCAGATCTTTGGACATATTGTGTCTAATGGCACTTTTGGCGATTGCCAATGTCTTTACCAGTTTCAGCCTGTCATTGACCGTTGCGAAGACCTCATCAACAATCCCTTTGGTTGCAACTGCCGGATCATAAAACACATCCTGTACTTTTTTCTTTATGAATTCGTAATCCCCGCGTTTTGGGTAGCCATCGCCCATAGCACTCTCGTATAGGCCAGAACTACCGGTAATGACCAAGGCCTTTACCGTATCGGGATATAATTTGGTATGTAGTAGGCCAATATGCCCACCAAGGGAGTTCCCTAAAAGAATGACATCTTTCAACCCTTTGAACTCAATAAACCCTTCTAGATAATTGGCAAAACTCTTGACGTTGGTCTTCAGTAATGGCATAGTGTATATCGGGAGTTCAGGAATCAATACCTTGTACCCTTTTTGGGGGAAATATTCAGAGACACCCCTGAAATTGCTTAGGCCCCCCATAAGGCCGTGCAAAATAATAATGGGGAACCCCCCTCCCTTCTCCGTGTATCTGTATTTGCCCTCTATGATAATCTGTTCTTCCATTCGGGATTCTTCTGGACTTGATTGGCAAAGATAGGGAATTCCTTAAAATACCTACTCATTGCTTCGCTAGTATTTGGCATATATCCATGCACAGGGTCTTGATTTTATTTTCCTGTATGGGCCGACCCATAATGGGGAAAGAAGTGATTGTATCTGACCTTAAGTACATTAATTATCAACAAAGTGGTAAATTGTGGTAAATTGTGGTAATAAATTCTATATATTTGAGTTTTAAATAGGAAAACCAGCACTTTGGAGTGATAAATTTTAACGAGGCATATTATTGTAAGGCAGATACCAAGGGTAGGGTAATGCTTCCTTCTGCTTTAAAAAACAGGCTTTTACCTGTTTTAAAGGATGGTTTTGTCCTAAAGCGCTCGGTTAGTGGTGCATGTTTGGAGCTTTGGCCCATGTCCCAATGGGATGAGATGATGCTTAAGGTCAAAAAATTGAATCGCTTTGTAAAAAAGAACAATGATTTCATCCGGATCTTTATGGCGGGTGTGAAAGAGGTGGAGATTGATAGTGCGGGTAGGTTGTTGATTCCTAAAAATTTAATGTCGATTGCGGGTATTGTCAAGGAGATAGCCTTGAGTCCCTCTGTTGATATTATAGAAATATGGGACAAGGATAGTTATGAGCGGGCCATTGAGATTACTGATGAGGAGTTTGAGGTCTTGGCCGAGGATGTAATGGGTGGTTTAGGTGAAAATGTTCCCGATGTATCATAGCCCTGTACTTCTAAAGGAATCTGTTGATGGATTGGCCATCAGGGACAATGGGGTTTATGTTGATGTAACCTATGGTGGAGGAGGACATTCAAAGGAAATACTGGGGAGGTTGGGCCCCGAAGGTAGGTTGTATGCGTTTGATCAGGATGAGGAGGCGTTGGTGAATAAGGTTGATGATGGAAGGTTGGTGTTGATTAATGAGAATTTCAGGTATATAAGACAGTTTTTAAAGTTCTATGGCATTCGGAAAGTAGATGGTATCCTAGCTGATTTTGGGGTTTCATCGCATCAGTTCGATAAGGCGGATCGAGGGTTTTCTACCCGGTTTGATGCTGATTTGGATATGCGGATGAGTCAAAAGGGGCTCGTTTCGGCTTATGATGTGGTTAATGGTTATGGGTATGATGATCTAAGAAGGGTTTTGTTTCGGTACGGTGATTTGCGAAATGCAAATGCCATGGCAAATACGATTATCGAAAGTAGGGTAGAGGCACCCATAAAGACCTCGGCGCAATTAAAAGGGGTTTTGGGAAGGTTCTTGCCGAAACATAAGGAGCATAAGATATTGGCCCAGATCTATCAGGCGATTCGTATAGAAGTGAATCAAGAGGTTGGGGCGATCAGGGAGTTTTTGGGACAGGTACCCGAATTACTGGTTCCAGGAGGTAGGTTGGGTGTAATCAGTTACCATTCCCTAGAAGATCGTTTGGTAAAACGTTTTATAAGGGCAGGTCTTTTTGAGGGTGAACCGGAAAAGGATTTTTATGGGAATGTGGATGTTCCTTTGAGGAAAGTGGGGGGGCTTATAGTGCCATCGAAAGAGGAGATAGCAAAAAACAACAGGGCGCGAAGTGCAAAATTGAGAATAGCGGAACGTATTTGAATGTTTAAATGAGAAAAGGGATTTTAGATGTACTCAGGGGTAGGTTTTTAGTGAGCGGCGATGCTCCTAAACATTGGTTGTTCATAATCTTCATTTCGTCCTTGGCTACGGTTATGATCGGAAGTTCCCATAGTGCCGATAGGAAGGTGCATCAGATCGCGGCCTTGAATGAGGAGGTAAAGGAGCTCAGGAGTGAATTCGTGGATCTACGTTCGGATGTGCAGCGTTTGAAGTTGGAGTCCACGATTACGAAAATTGTGGAAAGCAAAGGTTTGTTCCCTTCGGAGGATCCACCAAAAAAAATAAAAGTAAAATCAGTTAAGGAGTAATGGCAGTTACCGAAAGGAAAATATTGAACAGGTTATACATTGTAGCGGTATTTCTTTTCTTGTTCGCATGTACGGTGATCTTTAAGTTGGTAAGTATCCAGTTCGTCCATGGGGATAAGTATAGGGGCCTGGCCCATAAACGAACCGAGAAAATGTTTACGATTGCCCCGAACAGGGGTAATCTGTATTCCGATGATGGTAGTTTGTTGGCTACTTCAGTTTCAAAATATACCATACGCTTTGATGCGGTGACGGTTAGCAAAGCTGATTTTGAGGCAAATGTGAAGCCTCTTTCCAAGGCGTTGTCGAAACTTACGGGAAAATCACCATCCCATTACCAACAACTTTTGCGCAAAGCCAAAGCCAATAAGAACAGATATACGCTATTGCTGAGAAATCTGGATTATTCGGATTATATGGATGTAAAGGATTTTCCTTTGTTGCGCAAGGGGCCTTATAAGGGAGGTTTGATCGTTGAGCAAAAAACGGTTAGGGAACATCCCTTGGGGAAGATCGCTGAACGGAGTGTCGGTTATGAGCGTAAGGATGGGAATGGTTATTATACCCGTGTGGGGCTTGAGGGTGCTTTTGGCCAGTACCTTAGGGGTGTTGAGGGTAAGCGATTAAAACAAAAAATAGCAAAAGGTCAATGGAAACCTATTGGTATGGATAATATCGTTGAGCCAAAAGATGGCTACGATGTTGTTTCGACGATAGATATCAATATACAGGATATTGCCCATCACGCATTGTTAAAACAGTTGGAACACTATAAGGCCGACCATGGGACGGTAATTGTTATGGAGACCAAAACAGGAGAGGTAAAGGCCATTTCCAATTTGGGTAGAACCCGGAAGGGCAAGTACTATGAACGATTGAATTATGCTATTGGTGAGTCCCATGAGCCAGGGTCTACATTCAAGTTGATGAATTTGGTCGCAGCTTTGGAAGACAAGGTCATCGATACCAGTTCGGTCGTTGATACTGAAAATGGATATTGGAAAATATATAACCATAGGGTTAAGGATTCCAAACATGGTGGTTATGGTAAGATTTCAATTGCCAAGGCTTTTGAGGTCTCCTCAAATACGGCATTTGCGAAAACCATCCATAATGGATATAAAGAAAAGCCCTCAAAGTATGTAAACCGTCTTCTTGACATGGGAATCGGGACTGAGATAGGCCTTCCGATAAAAGGGGAAGGCAAGCCGGTATTGCGGTCTCCGGGAGATAAAGGTTGGTCAGGTCTTTCATTGGCACAGATGGCCTATGGTTATGAGGTTTCGATGACACCCTTGCAGGTTCTTACGTTCTATAATGCCATTGCCAATGATGGGGAAATGGTAAAACCACGATTGATCAAAGAGGTTAAGGAATGGGATAGGACTGTCCTGAAGTTCGATAAAGAGGTTGTGAACCCTGCTGTATGCTCTAAGGAAACAGTGGCCAAGGTGCAACAGTTATTGAGGGATGTGGTCGAGAAAAAACATGGTACTGGGCATAGGTTGTATTCCCCTAATTTCTCAATGGCAGGTAAGACAGGTACTGCGCAGAAGAATTATGTTTCCAAGGATCCGGACAAGCTAAGGTATATCTCGACCTTTGCGGGGTATTTCCCTGCGGAACACCCTAAATATTCCTGTATCGTGGTCATTCATGAGCCCGATAAAAGTGTAGGGTATTACGGGGCGGATGTTTCTGGCCCTGTCTTTAAATCCGTGGCGCAGAAGGTGTATGCCACCAATCCTTTGACCGATGAGGTGGAAATGATAAAGGACGATGAGCGGTTAGAGCAATCGTACCAAAGGTACTATGCGGTAGCCCAAAAAAAATATAATAAAGTGCCTAATGTAAAGGGAATGTGTGGTATGGATGCCGTCTCTATTCTTGAAAACCTTGGTTTGGCGGTTGAAGTAAAGGGTAATGGCAAGGTTAAGAAACAATCCATCTCGCAAGGGACGGATATTGATAAGGTGAAAAAGATAATACTGGAACTTTCGTGAATTTGTTAAAAGACATATTATTCGGGGTTAGTATCTCCGCAGTCAGTGGTTCTACCGATACCATGGTCAATGCCATTACTTTCGATTCGCGAAAAGTAGGTTTGGACGATGTTTTTGTCGCGATTAAGGGAACGTTGACAGATGGCCACAAGTATATGGAAAAGGCTATTGATTCGGGGGCGGTATGTATCGTTTGTGAGACCATGCCCGATCAGATGATAGATGGGGTGACCTATGTCGAGGTTGATAATGGGAACAAGGCGTTGGCCATAATGGCTTCCAATTATTACGGTAACCCATCAAAGAACCTAAAATTGATAGGTATTACCGGTACCAACGGTAAAACGACCATAAGTAGTCTTTTGTACCGATTGTTCAAGAAAGCCGGTTTTAAGGTAGGGTTGATATCCACCATAAAAATCATGGTTGATGATAGGGAATATGTGACCATGCATACCACTCCGGATGCATTGACCATCAATGAACACTTGGCCCTTATGGGCAATGAGGGTGTTGAGTATTGCTTTATGGAGGTAAGTTCCCATGGGATTCATCAAAAAAGGACCGAAGGCCTGGTGTTCGAGGGTGCTATTTTCACGAATCTCACACATGACCATTTGGATTACCATAAGACCTTTTCGGATTATCGCGACACCAAAAAATCCTTGTTCGACAATTTGTCCAAGAAGGCTTTTGCACTGACCAATATCGATGATAGAAATGGATCGGTAATGGTACAGAACACCAAGGCTAGAAAATTCAGCTATGCCTTAAGGTCCTATGCGGATTACAGGGCCCAGATCTTGGAAAGTCAATTCGATGGCCAGCTGTTGAGAATCGATGGGAATCAATTATGGACAAAGCTTATTGGCAGTTTCAATGCATATAATGTCTTGGCCATATATGCCACGGCGGACCTGTTAGGTCTTGAAAAATTGGAAACACTTCGTTTGTTGAGTGAATTGGATAATGTAGACGGCAGGTTTCAATATTTTATATCAAAGGAAAAAATCACGGCAATAGTTGATTATGCCCATACGCCGGACGCCCTAAGGAATGTGCTCGAGACAATCGGCACATTGAGGACAGGAAATGAAAACGTCATCACCGTTGTGGGGTGTGGTGGCGACCGAGACAAGTCTAAGCGTCCGGTAATGGGCAAAATCGCTTCCCAAATGAGCAACAAGGCCATTTTTACCTCGGACAATCCGAGGTCAGAATCACCCACAGTGATCATTGAGGAGATGGAAGCTGGTGTTGAACCTCAAAATGTAAGGAAGATATTGTCGATAGAAAATCGTAAACAGGCCATTAAGGTGGCATGTCAATTGGCCCTTCCCAAGGATATTGTCCTTATCGCGGGAAAAGGGCATGAAACCTATCAAGAGACCAATGGTGAACGGATGGATTTCGATGATTTTAAAATAGTAAGGGAAGAATTAAGGGCATTGGGTAAATAATTGAATTAAGCGTATCGGTAATGTTGTACTATTTGTTTGACTACTTAGAAAAGGAATACCAGTTGCCAGGGGCAAGCCTATTTGGTTTTGTGACCTTTAGGGCTGTTGTTGCCATCTTTTTTTCTTTGGTTATCGCAACGGTTTATGGTAAAAAGGTGGTTCTGTACTTAAGAAGAAGGCAGATTGGTGAAACAGTTCGTGATTTGGGATTGGAAGGACAAAAACAAAAATCAGGTACACCTACGATGGGTGGTCTGATTATCATTATGGCGACTTTGATCCCCGTGTTGTTATTCGCCGATATATTCAATATTTATGTCATCCTTTTGATCGTGACCACGATTTGGATGGGGGTGATCGGCTTTATAGACGATTACATCAAGATTTTTAAAAAAGACAAAAAAGGCCTCAAAGGAAGATTTAAGATATTGGGCCAAGTGGTATTGGGCCTGATTGTAGGTGCCACATTGTATTTCCATCCCCAAGTGACCATGCGTGATCACGATAAGAGTATCATTACCGAGCAATATGAGGTAGAGCATGTAAAAGGCGCGGATATTAAATCCACAAGGACAACGGTTCCATTTATCAAGGATAATGAGTTCGATTATGGCAATCTTATTTCATGGGCCGGTGAGGGGGTTGGGGATTATGTCTGGTTGATTTTCATTCCTATGATCATACTTATTGTTACTGCGGTTTCAAATGGGGCCAATCTTACCGATGGTATAGATGGTTTGGCGGCAGGTACTTCGGCAATAATCGTATTCACCCTAGGTCTTTTTACATGGGTATCGGGTAATATCATTTTTTCGGACTACTTGGATATCATGTATATCACCGGTGTTGGTGAACTGCTGGTTTTTATAACGGCATTCGTAGGGGCCTTGGTTGGTTTTCTATGGTATAATGCGTTTCCTGCTACTGTATTCATGGGGGATACGGGGAGTTTGACGATTGGGGGGGTGATAGCGGTTATTGCGGTAATCATACGTAAGGAATTGTTGATACCTGTGCTTTGTGGGATATTTTTTGCAGAATCGATTTCTGTTATGTTGCAGGTAGGGTATTTTAAATACACCAAGAAAAAATCGGGTGAAGGTAAGCGGATATTCCTGATGGCGCCACTGCATCACCACTATCAGAAAAAGGGATATCATGAAAGTAAAATAGTTACCCGTTTTTGGATAGTGGGGATTATGCTGGCCATTATAACGGTTGTTACCCTAAAAATACGCTAGATGGTACGCTTGGTGATCCTTGGCGGGGGAGAAAGTGGAGTGGGTACCGCTATTTTGGGGTTAAGTAAAGGATATGGGGTATTTGTTTCGGACAAAGGTGGATTGAAGCAAGAGTATAAGAACGTTCTTGAACATTATGGGATTGATTGGGAAGAAAAAAAACACTCCAAGGAGAAGATACTGAATGCCGATGTGGTTATGAAAAGCCCAGGTATACCTGATACGGTTTCCTTGGTTGTTGAATTGAAAGAAAAAGGGATACCTGTTGTTTCCGAGATTGAATTCGCATCACAATATACCGATGCGCAAATCATAGGGATTACGGGTAGTAATGGGAAGACCACAACGACAATGCTCACCAACCATATTTTAAGGGGGGGAGGGTTGAATGTTGGTATGGCAGGTAATATTGGCGATAGTTTTGCCAAGATGGTGGCTGAAAAGGTATATGGGACCTATGTTTTGGAGATAAGCAGTTTTCAGTTGGATGGCATTGTGGATTTTAAGCCACATATAGCCATCATAACGAACATTACACCAGATCATTTAGATCGCTATGATTATAAGTTCGAGAATTATGTAGCTTCTAAATTCAGGATTGCCATGAACCAGACAAAAGAGGATTTTCTGATTTATGATGCCGATGATGAAGTGATCGTGTCTTGGCTGGAAAAAAACCCGATCAAATCCATGGTAGTGCCATTTTCAATTCAAAGGGAGTTAGATCAGGGGGCATTTTTAAAGGACAATGAAATAGTGGTCAATATTAATAACGAGATAATAAAAATAGGAATGGGTACACTGGCACTGGAAGGAAAACACAATTTAAAGAATACCATGGCAGCATCATTGGTGGCTAAGCTTGTAGGAATCCGAAAGCAGACCATACGGGATTGTGTAGCCAATTTCCAAGGCGTGGAACACCGACTGGAAAAGGTGCTTAAAATTCAGCATGTGCAGTATATCAATGATTCAAAGGCCACGAATGTGAATGCCGCATATTTTGCATTGGATAGTATGAGCGCGCCAACGGTATGGATTGTTGGAGGGGTTGATAAGGGTAATAACTACAAGGAGCTGATGCCTTTGGTACATGAAAAAGTGAAGGCTATTATTTGTTTGGGTACGGATAATTCGAAGATAATCGATGCCTTTGGCAATGTTGTCGATTTGTTGGTAGAGACTTATGCAATGGAAGAGGCGGTGAAGGTGGCGTATAAAATAGCGGAACGGGGAGACACCGTATTGTTGTCCCCGGCCTGTGCGAGTTTTGATCTGTTCAAAAATTATGAGGATAGGGGAAACCAGTTTAAAGAAGCGATTAAAAATCTATAAACGTGTTGAATTTCATTAAAAATATAGAAGGGGATAAAGCCATTTGGGCCGTAGTGGCACTTTTGGCCCTGTTTTCGTTTTTACCTGTCTATAGCGCCAGTAGCAACTTGGTATATGTTGTGGGTAATGGTACTACTGGTGGGCATTTGGTAAAACATGCCTTTCTGTTGTTTTTAGGATTTGGTATTATATATGGGGTTCATAAGATCCCAGTCCATTTTTTTAAGGGCCTATCGTTGATTGCCATGCCGATAGTCTTGGTGTTGTTGGTATTTACCTTGGCACAAGGTACTACAATCGATGGCGCCAATGCCAGTAGATGGATTCGTATACCCTTGGTGGGCTTCACCTTTCAGACCTCCAACTTGGCAGCAGTGGTTTTAATGATCTATGTGGCGCGGTACCTATCCAAGATCAAGGACAAGGTCATTACCTTTCAGGAAAGTATCCTGCCACTTTGGCTTCCAGTGTTTCTGGTCATAGTGCTTGTCTTGCCTGCGAATTTATCTACAGCTGCGATTATGTTCTCCATGGTGCTCTTGTTGTGTTTCTTAGGGGGGTATCCCATGAAATACTTGCTAGGTATTATAGGTATGGGAATATTGGGCCTTACCTTGTTCGTTTTGACGGCTAAGGCAATGCCTGATCTATTCCCCAATCGTGTGGACACATGGATGAGTAGGATCGAGAGTTTTGCCAACCCTGAGGATACTGAGGCCGATTATCAGATTGAAAGGGCCAAGATAGCGGTAGCCTCCGGAGGTGTGATTGGCAAAGGGGCGGGCAAAAGTGTCCAAAAGAATTTTTTGCCCCAGAGTTCCTCGGATTTTATTTATGCGATAATCGTAGAGGAGTATGGTCTGCTAGGTGGTTTATTGCTTATGTTTTTCTATTTGTTGTTGTTGTTTCGAATTGTAGTGGTGGCAAACGGTAATCATTCGGTATTTGGTAAATTACTGGTGTTGGGGGCAGGTTTGCCCATTATTTTCCAGGCCATGATAAATATGGCCGTGGCGGTAGAGCTGTTTCCGGTCACCGGACAGACCCTGCCATTGATCAGTAGTGGGGGTACATCGAGTTGGATGACTTGTCTGGCAATAGGAATAGTGTTGAGTGTAAGTAGAAAGTGTGGGGTCCAGGAAAAAAATAATATTGATGTGGATGATACGAATCCCTTGGAAATATTAAGCGGACAATTATAGCGCAGGTTGTATGGGTTCAAAAGAACATGTTATGGCAAATGGGGATAACCCGGATAAGGTACTCAGGTTTATATTGTCGGGTGGGGGGACCGGCGGACATATTTACCCTGCAATCGCCATAGCGAACGAGTTGAAAAAAAGACACCCTAAGGCCGAGTTCCTTTTTGTCGGGGCCAAGGATAGGATGGAGATGGAGAAAGTGCCCCAAGCTGGGTACCCCATAGAGGGATTATGGATTGCTGGGTTGCAAAGGAAACTGACCCTTAAGAATTTAATGTTTCCTGTAAAATTGATAAGTAGTTTGTTCAAGGCAGGTAAAATAGTCTCAAGATTCAAGCCCCATGCCGTTGTTGGTACGGGGGGGTTTGCCAGTGGCCCCTTGTTGAAGGCGGCTTCCGGTAGGGGAATCCCTTGTGTTTTGCAGGAACAGAACTCTTATGCGGGAATCACCAATAGATTGTTAAAGGATAAGGTCGCCAAGATCTGTGTTGCCTATGATGGAATGGAAGCTTTTTTCCCATCGGATAAAATCGTAAAAACAGGAAACCCGGTACGTGGGGACTTGGTAGCGCTGGGCAAGGATAAAAGTGGGGCATTGGATTTTTTTGGGTTGGATGCCAATAAGCCGACCCTTTTGGTTTTGGGTGGAAGCCTTGGGGCTAGGAGGATCAATCAACTAATTGCACAGGAATTGGATTATTTCAAAAGGTTGGGTGTGCAATTGGTCTGGCAATGTGGTAAACTCTATTTTGAGGAATATGAAAAATTCAACTCTGGCAATGTCAAGGTAGTTGATTTCTTGAATAGGATGGACCATGCCTATACAGCAAGTGATTTTATTATATCAAGGGCTGGTGCAAGTTCGGTATCCGAACTGTGCATTGTTGGCAAGCCCGTGGTTTTTATCCCTTCGCCCAATGTGGCCGAGGACCATCAAACAAAGAATGCCATGGCCTTGGTGCGGGAAAATGCGGCTATCATGGTCAAGGAAAAGGATTTGGACGAGAATTTCGAGCAGGTTTTTGGCGAAATGTTCTGGTCAAAGGAAAAACAAAAACAATTGGGGGTTTGTATAAAGAAGTTGGCCATGCCAAACGCAACGGCTTCCATTGTTGACGAAATTGAGAAATTGGTATTGGACTGAATGAATATAAAAGAGATACATAACGTTTATTTTATTGGTATCGGGGGCATTGGTATGTCGGCCCTGGCACGTTATTTCATGTTCATTGATAAACATGTGGCGGGGTATGACAGGACCAGGACCCCTTTGACCGATGGGCTTTTCGAAATGGGAATCGATATTCATTATAACGATGATGTTGCCGCTATCGCCCCCAGCTATATGGATCCCAGTAATACCCTAGTGGTGTATACGCCTGCTGTATCGGATGGCCATTCGGAATACCAGTATTTTTTAAGGCATGGGTTTACCGTGAAAAAACGTTCTGAGGTTCTGGGTATCATTACCAAGGATACCTTCTGTTTTGCAATAGCAGGTACACATGGCAAGACGACCACATCAAGTATTTTGGCACATTTGCTCAATGAGGCGGGAACTCCGTTTACAGCCTTTTTGGGTGGTATCTCGGAAGACTTTAACAGTAACTTCCTATTTAAGGGTACAAGGTATTCCGTAGTGGAGGCTGATGAATACGATCGTTCGTTTTTGCAGTTGCGACCCAATGTTGCATGTATTACCTCTATGGATGCCGATCATTTGGATATTTATGGCACCAACGCCGAACTAACAAGGTCTTTTGGGGAATTTGCCGACAAATTGAAGCCCGGGGGCAAGCTTTTTGTACGAAACGGTTTGCCATTACAAGGTATAACCTATGGCATTGAGGACGATTCGGATTATTGTATTCGGAACATAAGGGTTCAAGAGGGGTCTTATATTTTTGATTTGGTTACTCCGGAAACAACATTGCCCAAAGTTAAGTTCAACAAACCGGGAAGACACAACCTGCTTAACGGTTTGGTAGCCTTTGCCATGGCAATGGAGACAGGTTCTTCGCCAGGGCATTTGGCCAATGCATTACAGACATTCAAGGGGGTGCAACGTAGGTTCTCTTATAAGATAAAAGGGGATGGTTTTGTGTTCATCGATGATTATGCCCACCATCCTACAGAGATAGATGCGGTTTTTCATGCGATTACAGAGATGCATCCCAACAAAAAGGTTTTGGCTGTTTTTCAGCCACACCTATACACAAGGACAAAGGATTTTGCAGACGATTTCGCCAAGAGTCTGTCGAAATTCAATAGTATCCTGTTATTGGATATCTACCCTGCAAGGGAAGAGCCGATAGAAGGGGTCACTTCTTCCTGGTTGCTCGATATGATAGAGAACCCTGCAAAGAAACTAGTGGAAAAATCAAGCATCATAGATGAAATAAAATCACAGGGCCCTGAAGTGTTGGTGACCATGGGGGCTGGTGACATTGGATTGGAAGTGTCTAAAATCAAAGAAGAACTTGAATATGCGGGTTAATTGGAATTATATAAAGTTGATAACTCTTTTGGTTGTGACCACAGGGCTTTACTCATTTTCAAATTACAGAAATGGACAGAAAAAAGTAAATGGTTTTGACATAGAGTTCTTGGGGAGCGATAACCTTTATATCACTCAGGCCATGGTTGATAAATTGTTAATACAAAAATTTGGTCCCTTTGTAAACGAGCCTAAAGAAAAATTAGATTTGAATACGATTGAAAAGGTCATTGAGTCCAATGAAATGGTAAAGAGGGCCCAAGTGTATCTTACTGTAAACGGGGAGCTTACGTCTAGAATCATACAGCGCAGGCCAATCGGAAGAATTGAGGGGGGTTCGAAGTTTTATCTGGATGATGACGGAAAACGTATGCCATTATCCACGAGTCATTCTGCGAGAGTCCCGATTATTACGGGAAAGGTAACAGGTGAAAGCCTTAAGGATGTTTACGAAATATTGCGATTTATAAACAAGGATGACTTTTTGAGAAAAAATGTAATAGGCATCCATATAGTGAGTGGGGAGAAGTACCAATTGAAGTTTAGGATGGAGCAGTTCGTGGTAAACATGGGTAATGTGGATAATCTGGAAGAAAAATTCAACAACTTCAAGGCCTTTTATACAAAGGCGGGCAAGGATGGGACCTTGGGGCAATACAATATTGTAAGTCTCGAGTTTAACGATCAAGTAGTGTGCACCAAAATATAAGCAAAAATGGAAGAGGGTAAATATTCAGTAGGTTTAGATATCGGGACCACCAAAATTGTCGCCATAATCGGTAAGGAAAACGAATATGGGAAAATCGAAATACTGGGTATCGGTAGGTCAAAGAGTTTGGGTGTGCACCGGGGTGTGGTCAACAATATCACACAAACTATAAAATCCATTCAACAGGCCGTTGAGCAGGCCGAGATTAATTCAGGACTGAAAATAGGTTCCGTAGTGGTCGGTATTGCAGGACAACATATACGAAGTTTACAGCATAGCGATTATATAACAAGGGAGGATTCCGAGGAGGTAATCAATGAGGATGATCTGGATAGACTTTGTAATCAGGTGTATAAATTGGTGATGCTTCCCGGAGAGGAAATAATACATGTGCTGCCACAGGAATATAAAGTCGACGGCCAGGCCGAGGTCAAAGAACCTATCGGCATGTACGGAGGACGTCTGGAAGCTAATTTCCATGTGGTCGTGGGGCAGGTTTCCTCAATAAAGAACGTAGGAAGATGTATTAAAAGCGCAGGTTTGGACTTGGGCAAGATTACCTTGGAGCCATTGGCCTCATCGGATGCGGTCTTAAGTCAGGAAGAAAAAGAGGCCGGTGTGGCCTTGATCGATATAGGGGGAGGTACTACGGATTTGGCAATTTTCAAAGATGGCATTATTAGGCATACGGCAGTTATCCCTTTTGGTGGCGGGGTAATAACGGAAGATATCAAAGAAGGCTGTTCAATTATCGAAAAGCAGGCCGAGTTATTGAAAATTAAATTTGGATCGGCCTGGCCAGGGGAGAATAAGGACAATGAGATTGTTTCCATTCCTGGGTTAAGAGGACGGGAGCCCAAGGAAATTACACTCAAGAACCTTTCAAAGATTATTCATGCCAGGGTTGTGGAGATTATCGAACAGGTTTATGTGGAGATAAAGAATTATGGACACGAAGAGCAAAAGAAAAAATTGATAGCAGGTATCGTTCTCACTGGGGGGGGCAGTCAATTAAAACACCTTAAGCAATTGGTGGAATATATAACCGGGATGGATACAAGGATAGGTTATCCTAATGAACACTTGGCCGGGGATACCGATGAAGAGGTAACTAGCCCCTTATATGCAACCGCTGTTGGTTTGCTAATGAATGCCTTGAAGGATGATATTAAGACGATGGGGGGCAAAAAGGTCGAAGAAGAGGAAGAAATGGTATTGGCCGATCGGGAAAAGGAAAGTACCATTGCCGATACAGGAACAAGGGAACGAAAATCGGTATTTGATAAATGGTCCGAAAAGCTGAAAGATTTCTTGGACAATGCCGAATAAGGATTATAAATACGTATAGAAAACCAGTAATATAAAAAGTATGAGCAAGAACACTGAAATGGATAGTATCGCTTTTGATCTACCTAAGAACCAAAGTAATGTGATTAAGGTTATTGGTGTAGGTGGTGGGGGTAGTAATGCCATTAACCATATGTTTGAGGCCGGAATAAACGGAGTTGATTTCGTTATCTGCAACACGGATTCCCAAGCTCTGGACAATAGTCCGGTTCCCAATAAGATACAACTAGGTGTGTCACTTACCGAAGGTTTAGGGGCAGGGGCGAACCCCGAAGTCGGTGAGCAGGCGGCCATGGAAAGTATGGAGGACATTAAATCCATGTTGGATAATACCACGAAAATGATATTCATTACCGCAGGTATGGGTGGGGGGACAGGTACTGGTGCTGCCCCTGTTATTGCCAAACAGGCAAAGGAAATGGATGTTCTTACTGTAGGTATCGTTACCATGCCTTTTCTTTTCGAAGGTAAAATGAGGTGCGATCAGGCCCAGAAGGGTATTGAGAAATTACGTGCCAATGTTGACTCGCTCATCGTCATCAACAACAATAAACTAAGGGAAATATACGGTAATCTAGGCTTTAAGGCTGGTTTCTCAAAAGCAGATGAAGTTTTGGCAACTGCCGCAAGGGGTATTGCCGAGGTCATTACCCACCATTATACACAGAATATCGATTTACGTGATGCCAAAACCGTACTCTCCAATAGTGGTACCGCTATTATGGGTTCTGCCATGGCCTCAGGCTCCTCAAGGGCCAATGAAGCCATAATGAAAGCTTTGGATTCACCTCTGTTAAATGACAATAAGATTTCAGGAGCGAAGAATGTCCTATTGTTGATCGTTTCCGGGGCAGAGGAAATTACAATAGATGAAATCGGGGAGATCAATGACCACATACAAGGCGAAGCTGGCCATGGAGCCAATATCATTATGGGTGTTGGTGAAGATGACTCTTTAGGGGAAGCCATTGCGGTAACCGTAATAGCGACAGGTTTTAACAGTGACCAACAGGATGATATCGTAAATACGGAATCAAAAAAAATCATCCATACGTTGGAAGGTGGTCAAAAGGCAGTACAAAACCTAACCCCCCCCCAGAATATCGTCCATCAATTGGTCGAAGAACAAGAGGAGGAAGTAGTCCAACCCAAGACTAAACTGGATTTGGGGGAAGTGGATGGTCTGGACTTGATTCCGACTACGAATTATATCCGGAATTTCAATGTCTTCTACGAGGAAGTCGTTGCGGAAAATGTATCAGAGGATGATTTTGTCATTTTTGAGGCTAAGGACAATATCAATGATATCGAAGTAATGGAGCCTAAAATCGTCTCGGCCAAAAAGGAGGAGGATCAGTTTGCCATTAGTTTTGATATGCCCTTGAACGAGGTAGAGGAGGAAGGGGAAAATGCAAATGTCGTTACCTTTGATCTGGATGATGAAGTAAAGAATATCGACGTTAATGGCCATATAGAGGTAATCCCTGTTTTAGAGTATAATAAGGAAGGTGAGACACGATATAGCCTAGATGATTATATGGAGTTGGAAAATCAATTGACGGGGGCCAAATCAAAGGCAGAAGAGTTTGAGCCAAAGATTATCGAGGATGAACTGGTCTTTGAAAGGAGAACCATAAAAATCGACCCGGGACAGACCGAGGAAACAGATCCTATGGATATCCCAATAGAGGAACTGTTAAAACAACGTGCTGATGAACGCAGGAGGAAATTAAAGGATTTCAACTATAAATTCCAAAATAACCTGAACAATATAGACGAGATCGAAAAGGAACCTGCCTATAAGCGTCAAGGTGTTAGCCTGAATGAAAAACCAGTCCAGAATAAAGTTTCAAGAACAACTCTGGGCGAGGATAGCAATGATGAGATCCAATTGCGTTCCAATAATTCATTTTTGCATGACAATGTCGATTAAGCACTAGTCGGCCAACTTACTTTAAACCCGAAAACCTCTCTAGTTTTCGGGTTTATTCTTTATCTTTGTAATCTTAAAATGTACACGTTATGGGTTTACGGGAACAGGTAATGGAAAAGATGAAAGCTGCAATGAAAGCAAAGGATACTGTGGCTTTAGAGTCGTTACGGGCGATAAAATCAGCTTTGCTCTTGGCGCAGACCAGTGGGGCAGGTGGTGGATTATCTGAAGCGGATGAGACCAAGTTGGTCCAGAAGTTGGTGAAACAAAGAAAGGATAGCGCAGCTATCTATACCGAGCAGGGAAGGGATGACCTTGCTGCCCCGGAATTGGAGCAAGCGGCTGTTATAGAACAATTCTTGCCTGAGCAATTGACCGAGGGGGAAATAGAGAAGGTAGTAGTCCAAACCATTGATGCCATTGGGGCAGAGGGCATGAAGGACATGGGTAAGGTAATGGGGATGGTGTCAAAGGAATTGGCCGGACAGGCAGATGGAAAAACCATTTCTACTATTGTAAAAAATAAACTATCTTAGCACTCCCTTAACAGAGTGTATTTAATGGAAATGGCCTCGTGGCGCAACTGAATAGCGCATCAGATTTCGGCTCTGAGGGTTGGGGGTTTGAATCCCTCCGGGGTCACGGATCAAACAAAAAAGCAAGCAAACCAAAAAAGCTTGCTTTTTTGGTTTTGGGTATTCCCCATTTTCAAGCCGGAACCTTTTTAGGGACACGTGTTGGACCAATCATGTTATGGCTAACAAGTCAGGCAGGGAGCAAGGGAGGTATTTTAAAAATCTTTAGGAGGTTGTGATGTGGTTGATAGTAACTGAACCCGTTTAAACTTTTTGGGTTTAAGCGAAAACCACTGGTTTTTTGTTCTGTTGAAGGCTTTTTTAAGTTGTATGGCAGGGCTACGGAAGTAAAAAAAGACAAAAACAGGGCAGAAAATGGCAATTTTTCATCAAGCAGAAAAAGTTTAAACCAGTTCACTTAGTTGGTTTATGAATATTTTGGTAAAACATTAAAATCCAAGGGAATGAAAAAAATATTGATTTGGTCCATTACTGCTGCGCTTGCAGGGTTTCTTTTTGGTTTCGATACCGTAGTGATTTCCGGGGCCGACAAAAAACTTCAACTTTTATGGGGTTCATCGGATGTGTTTCATGGAATGGTGGTGATTGGAATGGCCTTATGGGGGACCGTAATCGGTGCATTGTTAGGGGGTATTCCAACGAATAGGCTCGGACGGAAAAAAACCTTGGTTTGGATAGGTGTCTTTTATACGATATCGGCCTTGGGTTCGGCTCTTGCCAATGACCCGATTACCTTTGCGGTTTTTAGATTCATCGGAGGCTTGGGCGTAGGTGCATCTACCATTGCCGCACCAGCTTATATCTCTGAAATTGCCCCAGCCAAGGATAGGGGTAAATTAGTAGGTCTATACCAATTCAACATTGTATTTGGTATATTGATCGCTTTCTTTTCCAACTATTTGTTAAATGGTGTAGGTGAAAATGCTTGGCGTTGGATGGTGGGTGTTGAGGCAATTCCCGCTGCTTTGTATACCGTATTTACATTTACCATACCTAAAAGTCCGAGATGGCTGCTTACCAAATTCAGGAATAGCGAAGCTAAGACCGTTCTCAGGTTGATCAATCCAGATCAGGATCCGGAAAAATTGATGATGGAGATCAAAGAGGAAATGGAAAACACCATACCCCATGAGAATGTTTTTATCAAAAAATACCGATTTCCTCTGATACTGGCATTTTGCATAGCGTTCTTCAACCAACTATCAGGTATAAATGCATTTTTATACTATGCACCTAGGATATTGACTGAGGCTGGTCTTGCTGAAAGTTCAGCACTTCTTAGTAGTGTTGGCATTGGGGTGACCAATATGCTTTTTACGCTTTTGGGTGTATACCTGATAGATAGGGTTGGGAGAAAGCAATTAATGTATGTGGGTTCTATAGGGTATATATTGTCACTATCCTTGGTGGCTTGTGCTTTTTTCTTTAATTGGACAGGTATTGCCATGCCCATATTCCTATTCATATTCATTGCCGCACATGCTATTGGTCAAGGTACTGTGATCTGGGTATTCATATCTGAGATATTCCCGAACCATTTAAGGGGTTCCGGACAGTCGTTCGGTAGTTCTGTACATTGGGTTTTGGCTGCGGTAATACCCTCTTTGATACCTGTATTGTTTGCCACTATTGGTGCAGGGACCGTATTTGCTTTCTTTGCTTTTATGATGCTGTTGCAATTGCTTTTCGTTGCTTTTGTTATGCCGGAGACCAAGGGGGTGTCCTTGGAAAAGCTAAGTAAGACCTTGATAAAAGGGAAGAAGTGAGATATATTTGCTGACTGGCCCAATAATGGAATGGGATACGGCTAAGAGTTCCTTATTGTATTTTTTGAAAGAATGGAATCAATGATCATGGGCGCATGTATTCGGGAGTTTTCAATAAACCATTTATGGGTTTCCATGCCGCCACAAATGACCCCTGCAAGATAAAGGCCTTCAATATTGGTCTCCATGGTCTCGTGGTTGTATTGGGGCAGTTTTTTCCCATCATCTGAAAGTTGTACGCCCATTTTTTTGAGAAAATCAAAATTGGGCTGGTAACCCGTAAGGATCAATACAAAATCATTCCCTAATTCGATAGTACCGCTTGGTGTATCCACCAATATCCTGTCAGGATGGATTTCTTTTATATTCGAGTTGAAATAAGCTTTGATACTGCCTTCCTCGATTCTATTGATAATGTCGGGACGTACCCAATATTTGACACGTTGGCCCACTTCGGACCCACGAATGACCAAGGTTACTTCCGCACCTTTTCGATAGCATTCCAAAGCGGCATCTATTGCGGAATTACTTGCGCCTATAACAGCTAATTTTTGATTGGCGTAGAAATAGGGGTCTTTGTAATAATGGGACACCTTGCCCAATTCCTCTCCAGGGATATCAAGTAGGTTGGGAATGTCGTAAAACCCTGTGGCAATAATGGTGTATGATGCGCTATAGGTTTTCTTGTTTGTCGTAACCTTGAACTTGGAGTCTACTTTTTTAACATCTTCAACTGTTTCAAAAAGGTTTATTTCCAGGTCATTATTGGTGACGATTCTTCGGTAGTACTCTAAGGCTTCGTTTCTTTTGGGTTTGGCTTCGTTGCTTATAAAGGGAATGTTGTCGATTTCCAATAAATCGGAAGAAGAAAAGAATTGCATATTAACGGGGTAGTTGAAAAGTGAGTTGGCAATAGGCCCCTTTTCTATAATGACATAGCTAAGTCCGTTTTTCTTGGCTTCAAGTCCACAAGCAATACCAATAGGTCCCCCACCTATTATTACCAAATCAAAATAATCCATTAGTCTATGATTTTCTTTAATACATGTATCGTTTGTGTGGGATTGTCACTTTTGAAGACAAAGCTACCGGCAACCAGAACATCAGCTCCCGCATTGACCAAGGCCTTGGCGTTTTCAGAGGTGACCCCTCCATCGATTTCAATTAGGGTTCTGGTCTTTTTGTCTTCGATCATGGCCTTCAGCGATTGGGTTTTTTCATAAGTGTTCCCAATGAATGATTGTCCCCCGAAACCTGGGTTTACACTCATGACACAAACTAGGTCAATGTCTTTGATCGTGTCTTTCAATAAGCTTGTGTTCGTGTGCGGGTTTATGGCAACCCCGGCCATCATGCCTTCATCCTTTATAGCTTGTAAGGTACGGTGAAGGTGATTGCAGGCTTCGTAATGTACGGTTAGGACACTTGCCCCCAAATCAGCGAAGGTTTTTATATACCTGTCAGGGTCAACGATCATCAAATGAACATCCAATGGTTTTTTGGCATGCTTTTGAATAGCTTTCAAGACAGGCATTCCATATGATATGTTCGGAACAAAAACACCGTCCATAATATCAATATGGTGCCAATCGGCTTCGCTATTGTTCACCATTTCCACATCCCGTTGCAAGTTCCCAAAATCAGCAGCTAGGAGAGAGGGGGCTATTTTAATGTCGTTCATAATACTATTTCCGGATTTTTATACAAAAGTAATGATTTGCTGTCGTTTTTAATGTCTTGGTTTTCTCCCGAAACTGGTTTTGGGAATTTAATCGCAGGGCGATAGCCAAAAAGGGTTTGATTCCCCAGGGCTTACCTCAAAATAATGATTTTTTCGGAAGCACACCTTCATGCCCTTGGGTCGGGGTTGTTGATCTTAAGACAGCTATCAGGAATATAGGTGGGATATTATTGGGGTGTGATTTTCATAAATGGAACCTTAGAGGTGTTTCAAGCCTTCGTATACGGCTATACTTACTGCATTGGCCAAGTTCAGACTTCGGATATGTGGACTGTAGAGCGGTATTTTGTAGAGTTTGTCAGGATTGTCTTGGATTATGGTCTTTGGTAATCCGACGGATTCCTTGCCAAATACAAGGAACATGTCATTTTCAAAGGCAATTGACCAATGGTCCTTTTTTCCATGGCTTGAGAAATAGACCAGGTTCTTGTCCTTATGTTCTGTGTAGAAATCCGTTATGTTTTCATAAATGAACAAGGGGATATGGGGCCAATAATCCAGGCCGGCACGTTTCAACCGCTTATCGTCTATCTCAAAACCAAAAGGTTTTACCAGATGTAGGTTTGAACCGGAGGCCAGGGCAAGACGGCCGATATTGCCAGTATTGTTGGGGATTTCCGGTTCAATAAGGACGATGTTCAAGGGCATTTATTGTCGGATTGAATGTAAATAAAATTGTTCCACTTTTTCACGGGCCCAAGGTGTTTTCCTTAAAAACCGCAATGATGAATTGATGGATGGATTGTTCTTGAAGCAATTGATGTTTATCTGGTTGGCCAATTCCTCCCAAGTATAATTTTGGGTAAGATATTCCATAATGTCCACTAGTTTTATCCCGTGCAGGGGGTTGTTGGGTTGTTGGTCGGCCATATCTTCTGTTGTTATTGCAAATGTACTTGTTTACTGTTTAATTGAAAAATAGCGGATTTAGAGATTGGACTTTGGTCTTGTCCAAGACGGTATCTTTATCCAATTTCTTGGTACAGAAGAACCAATCTTTCAATGGCCCTGTCTTCCATGATGGTACGTAACCATGCGATATGGTTGTAAAGACCATCGATAGGGAGGCCTGCCGATTTGCAGTTGGCTTTGTTGAATCTCGCTTTCATTGTCGCGAAAGTCATAAATCCCGATATAATTGCCCAGGAGATCAAAGCCTTTCCAACGGGTTGTTGTCGTATAGAATCTGTTCGATAAATAACGAAAGCTATCCATTGTCCTCACATCTGTCCCTGCTAAAAGGGCCTTCAACAGGAAGGTATTCCCATTTGAATAATTGTTTTCAATTTGTAAAGAATAGTATTGACTATCCCGTAAAGTGGTACTTTAGGTCTTAAAACGATTTACCCCCGCTTTTATATTGTTCTAGTTTTCCCGTTTTCGGATTTCGGTACGACCACCTAATGTACCAGTCCTTTTTAATGGCCACCGCCTTTTGTTCCAGCGTGGACTTGGTGGGATTGGCCGGGTCTGTTCCCGCCGTATAGAATGATATTGTATATTGTTTTTTTAGGCCCAAAACCGGTACGTTTTGCAGTACGTTTTTTTTTGTCTTATCGGGAAAAGACATTGTAAAAACGGGTTAACGCCTTTGTTTGTCGATGTTCCGGGGTTTTTCAAGGTTCTTTGGTTGATTGAAAAACTCCGGTAATCAGCCGGAGTTTATTCATCAATCAAAAAACGAACAGTCATGATAAACTGTTGTCACGTGTAAATAACAATATATATGCCAAACCTTCAATTCAAGAAGGGTTTAGGTTTAACATTGTGGATATTGCAATAACCTATCCTAGATAGGTTTTCAGGATTTTACTTCTTGAAGTGTGCTTTAGACGTCGAATCGCTTTTTCCTTGATCTGACGGACCCTTTCCCTTGTAAGGTCAAAAGTCTCACCGATTTCCTCGAGGGTCATCGAATGTTGTCCTGCCAATCCAAAGTATAGACGGATAACATCCGCTTCCCTAGGTGTCAAGGTTTCCAACGCGCGCTCAATCTCTGTTCTTAAGGATTCATGCAGCAATTCCCTGTCTGGGTTGGGCGATTCACCACTTCGAAGTACATCGTATAGGTTGGAATCCTCACCGGCGATCAAGGGGGCATCCATAGATACGTGGCGTCCTGAGTTCTTCAAGGACTGTTTTACATCCTCGACGGTCATGTCCAATTCCTTGGCGATTTCCT
The DNA here is from genome assembly GCA_002749285.1 of Maribacter sp. Classification (GTDB taxonomy): domain Bacteria; phylum Bacteroidota; class Bacteroidia; order Flavobacteriales; family Flavobacteriaceae; genus Maribacter_A. Next base: position 38,058 of record PDPR01000013.1, on the reverse strand, counting down.
CGGCAGAAGGCATTCTTTCATGCGCTTGCTCTAGAAAGGCAAAGGTTTTGTTTATTTTGTTGATCGACCCGATCTTGTTCAAAGGCAAACGTACAATACGTGATTGTTCTGCCAATGCTTGTAATATGGATTGACGAATCCACCATACGGCGTATGAGATAAATTTAAATCCACGGGTTTCGTCGAATCGTTGTGCTGCCTTGATCAATCCCAAGTTTCCTTCGTTGATCAAATCAGGTAAGGTAAGCCCTTGGTTTTGGTACTGCTTGGCGACTGATACCACGAATCGAAGATTGGCCTTTGTGAGTTTTTCAAGAGCGATCTGGTCGCCTGCCTTGATTCGTTGTGCCAATTCTACTTCTTCATCTGCGGTAATCAGATCCACTTTGCCGATTTCCTGCAAGTACTTGTCCAAAGATGCGGTTTCCCTATTGGTAACCTGTTTTGTAATCTTAAGCTGTCTCATCTACTATATTTAAGTTCAAGTTGCATAGATTGCATATGTTTATACGCAATAAAGGGTCAAATGTTACAAACGGGGGGGATTATTTTTGGATTGCCCATAAGAAAAGCCCTGACATCATCTATCAGGGCTTGGATATTCAATCTAATAACTATGTTTCGATCAATCCCTTCTTGGTTTACGGTCACGGTTGTCCCTTCCGCGTCGGTCATCCCTTCCGCGTCCACGATCTCTGTCGTTTCTAGGGGGTCTTTCTACATAGCCTTCCGGTTTTGGTAAAAGGGCCTTTCGTGAAACCTTATCTTTACGGGTTCTTGGGTCGATCCCTAAGTATTTTATATCGAATACATCCCCCATGTTAACAACATCACTAACATTTTCGGTACGTTCCCAGGCCAATTCGGATACATGTAGCAATACTTCATTTCCTGGTGCTTCGGCATATTCTACCACGGCACCAAAGTCCAACATCTTGATGACCTTGACTTCATAAACGCTTCCTACCTGTGGTTTGAACAATAAGGAATCTATTTTGGCCAATACAGCTTCGATACCTTCCTGGCCTGTGCCCAATATCTCAACAATACCTTCTTCGGTCACTGGGTCTTCATTGATTACAATAGTGGTATTGGTGGTTTTTTGCAATTCTTGGATAACCTTACCTCCTGGTCCGATCAATGCTCCGATAAATTCATTGGGAATGGTTTTGGTAACCATTTTTGGGGCATGTGCCTTCACATCCGAATTCGGTGCGGCGATGGTGTCGGTAAGTTTTGATAAGATATGTAAACGTCCTGCTTGTGCTTGTTTCAAGGCTTTTACAAGGATCTCATAAGACAAACCTTTTACCTTGATGTCCATTTGGCAAGCTGTAATACCATCTGCGGTACCCGTAACTTTAAAATCCATATCACCCAAATGGTCTTCATCGCCCAAAATATCGGAAAGTACCGCATATTCCCCTGTTTCGCCATCGGAGATCAACCCCATCGCAATACCGGAAACAGGTTTTTTCATTTGTACACCTGCATCCATCAAGGCCATTGTTCCTGAACAGACTGTTGCCATTGAAGAAGAACCGTTGGATTCCAACACCTCGGAAACAACACGTACTGTATAAGGGCAGTCCTCGGGAATCATACCTTTTAATGCACGTTGGGCCAAATTGCCATGACCGACCTCTCTACGTGAAGTACCTCTGATAGGTCTTGCCTCACCTGTTGAGAAAGGAGGGAAATTGTAGTGGAGGTAGAATGCCTCTTCCCCTTCATAGGAAGGCATATCTATTTGGTTGGCCTCTCTAGAGGTACCCAGGGTCACTGTTGCCAATGCCTGTGTTTCACCACGGGTGAAAATTGCCGAACCATGGGTAGAGGGTAGATAATCAACCTCACACCAAATAGGTCTGATCTCGTCGGTTTTCCTTCCGTCCAAACGTAGGCCTTCCTTAAGGGTAAGGTCGCGTATGGCGGCTTTTTCCGCCTTGTTGTAATATTTGGAGATCAAATCCCCAAAATCGGCTACTTCCTCTTCGGAAAAGGTAGCTTTGATATCTTCTTTTATTTCAGTGAAAGATGCGCTTCTTTCGTGTTTGGATGAACCAGCCTTCGCAACTGCGTAAACCTTATCATAAGCCATATCGTGAACTTTTTTGGCTAATTCCTCATCTTCCCTTTCCCCTTCATATTCACGAACCTCTTTTTTGCCGAATGCTTCTGCCAATTTTATCTGTGCGGCACACTGTACCTTAATAGCTTCATGGGCGAATTTTATGGCCTCGACCATTTCCTCTTCTGAGATCTCCCCCATTTCACCTTCGACCATCATTACGGAATCCGCAGATGCGCCGATCATCATATCAATATCACTTTCTGCTAATTGCGCCCTTGTGGGATTGATGATGAACTCCCCGTTGATACGGCCTACCCTGGCTTCAGAGATGGCACATTCAAATGGGAAATCGGATAATTGGATAGCTGCGGATGCGGCCAAACCGGCCATGGCATCTGGCATAACCTCTTCGTCATGTGACATTAATTGAATCATCACCTGGGTTTCAGAATGGTAATCCTTGGGGAAAAGTGGCCGCAATACACGATCCACCAATCTCATGGTCAATACTTCGCCATCACTAGGCCTTGCCTCCCTCTTGAAGAACCCTCCCGGGTAACGGCCGGCAGCAGCGAATTTTTCGCGATAATCTACCGTTAATGGCAGAAAATCAACGTCAGATTGTTTGTAATTGGAAACGACTGTACATAATAACATACATTTTCCTGACTGGACAACAACAGAACCATGGGCCTGTTTTGCCAATTTTCCGGTTTCGATGGAAATTTCCCTACCGTCACCAAGGTCAATGACCTCTTTAAATACTTTTGGAATCATAAATACGATTTAAGACCTGATTTTTTCCAGGTTTGTTAAACAATGGTCTATCCGCCATTCTTACTGGTCGGATGTTGTTGTGTTGTTGTGTTGTTGTGTGTTGACCAATGAAAAACTGAGTGCAGCTTTTTGAATCAGCCCTTTTTTGAACCTTGGGCCAAGGGTATATAAAGAGGGGGAAGCGTAACTCCCCCCTTTCCTTAAGTTCTATTTTCTAATACCTAGTTCCTTGATAAGCTCACGATATTTTACAATATCTTTCTTTTTCAAGTAATCCAATAGGCTTCTTCTCTTACCCACCAGTCTTACCAATGAACGTTCGGTGTTGTAATCTTTGTGGTTTTTTTTAAGGTGGCCGGTCAAATGATTGATGCGATGCGTGAACAAAGCGATCTGGCCTTCCGTAGAACCTGTGTTCTCTTCTTTGCCGCCGTGTTTTTTGAATATCCCGGCCTTAATCTCTTTTGTTAGATACATTCCAATATTATTTTAAATGATTTTTATGTATGTGATCGGTTTTCGATCAGGGCGCAAAGATAATAATAATTTCGGTTTTAATAAGTAAAGGGTTTTTTATTTACGGATAGGATTGTTCTGGATCAAATCAATATAAAGGTTTATGTTCTTCTTTAAATCCCTTCTATGTGTTATGAAGTCCAAAAAACCATGCTCCTGAACAAATTCCGCGGTTTGGAAGTTCTTGGGCAGGTCTTTGCCCGTTGCCTCTTTTACGATACGTGGCCCTGCAAACCCAATCAATGCACCGGGTTCGGAAATATTTATATCACCCAACATCGCATAGGATGCCGTGGTGCCTCCTGTTGTGGGGTCTGTGCATAATGAGATATAGGGTAGGTTGGCCTCGGCCAACTGCGCTATTTTTGCAGAAGTCTTGGCCATTTGCATTAATGATAATGCGGCTTCCATCATTCGGGCTCCCCCGGATTTAGAGATCATGAGAAAAGGCACTTTCTTTTTAATGGCATAATCGATCCCCCTGGATATTTTCTCACCCACAACACTACCCATGGACCCCCCGATAAAATTAAAATCCATACAGGAGATGACGATATCCTTTCCCAAGGATTTTCCAAAACCTGTCCGTACGGCATCCTTAAGTCCGGTTTTCTTTTGTGCCGTCTTTAAGCGGTCCCTGTACTTTCTGGTATCGGTGAATTTAAGGGGGTCTTTAGAATGTAGTCTGGCATCCAATTCGATAAACTTATTGTCGTCGAAAAGAATCTCGAAATATTCCTTGCTGCCAATCCGGACATGATAATCATCCTCAGGGCTTACATAGAAATTCTCAGCCAATTCCTCGGATTCGACTATCTTGCCTGTAGGGGACTTGTACCACAGGCCCTTTGGGGTGTCTTTTTTTTCCTCGGTAGCTGTTTGTATTCCTTTCTCCTTCCTTTTGAACCACAACGACATATCTTCTATATTGGGTTAAATTACTTTTATAAAGTATTCACATTGTTAAGGTCTTCAAACGCTTTTTTCAAACGCTCGACAAAGGTGTTCTCCCCTTTGCGTAACCAAACTCTTGGGTCGTAATATTTTTTATTGGGTTCATCCGATCCATTGGGATTGCCGATCTGTGACTGTAGAAAATCCTTATTGTCCTGAATATAGTCCCTAATACCAGTCAAGAAGGCATATTGTAAATCGGTATCGATATTCATTTTTACAACACCATAACCAATGGCTTCCCTTATTTCCTCCAATGTAGATCCAGATCCCCCATGGAACACAAAGTCTATATGGTTGTTTTCAACATTGTATTTTTTTGTGATGAATTCCTGTGAGTTCTTAAGGATCTTAGGTGTCAATTTCACATTGCCTGGCTTGTATACACCGTGTACGTTTCCAAAAGCAGCTGCAATGGTGAATCTAGGGCTTACTTTGGAAAGCTCTTCGTAAGCGTAGGCTACTTCTTCTGGCTGGGTGTATAATTTGGAATCGTCAACATCGGAATTGTCAACACCGTCTTCTTCCCCACCTGTAATACCCAGTTCTATTTCCAAGGTCATTCCCATCTTGTCCATTCTCTCAAGATAACCTTTGCAGATTTCGATATTTTCCTCAATAGGCTCTTCGGAAAGGTCTATCATATGGGAGCTGAACAATGGCTTGCCTGTTTCGGCAAAATGTTTTTCACTGGCATCCAGCATACCGTCGATCCAAGGCAATAATTTTTTCGCACAGTGGTCTGTATGAAGAATGACAGTTGCCCCGTAGGCTTCTGCCAATTGGTGTACGTGCCTTGCCCCGGCAACGGCACCAAGAATGGCAGCTTGTTGGTTTTCATTGGATAGCCCTTTACCAGCATTGAACTGTGCGCCACCGTTTGAAAATTGGATGATTACGGGAGAGTTTAAAGTTGCGGCAGTTTCAAGCACACTGTTGATAGTGTCGGAACCAATAACGTTTACTCCCGGAAGAGCAAATCCTTTATCTTTTGCATATTTGAAAATTTCCTGAACTTGATCCCCAGTGGCTACGCCAGGTTTAATGTTGTGGCCCATAATTATTCGACTTTAGATTTATTAAATAAAATAAGGTGAACCGCAAAAGTAAGGAATAATTAAGTTTAAAAGGGATAGTTTATGCCTATTTGTAGTACTGAGTTTGAAAAATTATAGTCCCTGAACCATCTTTCCGAAATTTTTTCGGCAGGGTTATAGGTTTTGAAACCCAAATCGACCCTGATCAAAAAATAAGTGAAATCATACCGGATGCCGAAACCTGTGCCTAAGGCTATATCCGCAAGGGAATCGATGCCGTTAAAGGTTTTGTCCGGGTCGACCTCGCTGTCAAATACGTTCCATATATTGCCTGCATCCGCAAAAAGGGCTCCTTTTATATCGCCCACTACAGGAAACCGATATTCAAGGTTGAGGGCTAATTTTAAATTCGCCTCGTTGAAATCATTCACCTCATCCGTTCTTCCCGGCCCAAGGGAATAGGGGCTCCATGCCCTATTGTCGTTTGAGCCTCCGGAAAAATAACTACGTACAAAAGGAATGTTGTCCGAATTGCCATAAGGTATGGCTATTCCGAAAAAACTTCGAAATACCAAAACATTGGATTGTCTTAGATCCCAGTATTTGATATAGTCGAATTCGGTTTTGATGTATTGGGAATAGGGTACGTCAAAGACCAAAAGATCATCATTCCTCTCATAAAAGGGTATGATGTACGAAAGTGCGGAAAGTAGGTTTCCCGCACTTTCCAATTTCCATCGGAACCGATGGAAACTATTATCGGTAATCCCGTTTTTGGTGTTTTCGCTAAATGTGTAATTAGTGGAGAAAATGAGGTTGTTCCCGGTAAGTCGAACCCTTCTTTCGTCAATACCACGTACATCCTTAAGGTCGTTACTTGTAGAGGGTACCGTGCCATTTATAATGGCCTTGGTGAACTCGGTCGTACCATAGGGTATTGTCAATTCCGGGTCGCCACTAGTATTGCCGGGTTGGAAATATCCGGCCAGATCAGGGTATTCACCTGGATCATCATAGGAGTCCGCTATTTTGTCCAAAAGTTCATAGGTGTTTTTGTAAACATTGAAAAATCTCCTTGAGTTCACATTGTTCACAAATTGAACATTAAGTAGTTCCAGATTATGTCGTTTTTTATCATTTGGTGTCCAATTGTACCCCAAAACGGTGTTGAAGGTCTGTTTGTCCAGGCCAATGTTTTTTTGAAAACTAGTACCTAAGGATAGTCTCGTCCGGGGCAGACTATAACTGGGTATTACCTTATCGGTGTTGATAAAAGGTAGCCAGATCCTAGGAATGGTCAAGTTGATGTCGGCACCAAATTCGAGTAGATTGAAAAAGCGGTTGTCGGTAGCCGTTATACTCTGGTCGTTTGATGACCCTATGTTCAGTCTGCCATTTAAACTAAGGTTCTCGGCCCCTTTAAATAGATTTCGAGCCTGTAAGGATGGACTAAAGGCCAATCCCACTTGCTGGATGTTCGAGTGGGAGGCATCCAGGTCCATTCCAAGTGAGTATTTGGGTCGTTCCGTTAAATAGATATTGGCGGTAAGCCCTGTTTTTAGGCTGTCGGTCTCAAAGGCGATGGAAGGGTATTTGAAAACATTCAGGTTCATAATCTGCCGATATGTCCTAGACCTGTTGATTTCCCTGTATATACTGTCTTTTTCGAAAAAAACGGCATCACCCAAGGTTTTGGGTTTGAACCGTAGTTTGTCTTTATAGTGAATGGTATACCCGCCATATTCCATGACCTTGTTCCTATCCTCTTCCCCGTCAATCATGAAGTCGGTATGGATATTGATTTTTTTGAATTTCTCGATTTTATATTCCGATGTGGTTATGTCATTGTTGTTCCTTGTTCTTAGGTTATCGATATTGAGGTCGATACCCATGCCTCGGTCATTCCCGGATTTGGTCGAGTCCCTTGAGATTGCATAGTTTATTGAGCTTTCCTGAAAATTACGTATTCCTGAATTACGGAAAATATCGGTTAACCGTTGACGCTCGTTCTCAAAGTTCACCAAATCGAATTGGTCCCCTTTCTTTATAAAGGACCGCTTTTTGTTCAAATGGTAGATCGAATCCACGATTTTTGAGGATATTTTGTCCGATATGGTATCGATCATGTAGGGTTTGCCCAATGTGATCTTATAGTCGACTGCCCCTCTTTTGTAACGTTTAAGGGTGTCGATAGTGTAAGTTGAATTATTGTTGAAATACCCTTTGCTACTATAATAGGCCTTAAGTCTTTCCAGTGTTCTTCTAGTATCGGAAGTGTCTATGATGGTTGGGGGCTCACCAATTTTCTTAAGCCATTCACTCATTCCCTTGACCAAGAACGATTCCCCTAGTCTGTCCACCTGTTTTCTTGAGAGCAATTTCACCAATCGCTCCTTTCTTTTCTCCTTTTTGTGTAGCCAGTTTTGGAAAGAGGAATCTGGATTTTGTTTTGCGAGATTGTATAGGTTTAATCGTAAGGGGTAGCCCAGTAATGAGCTGTTTGGGGGGTGTATGACCAAGCTAAGGATGTCTTCGTCGTTTACTTTTTCCCCATCGGCATAAATGGTGTTTTTCGAAAGGAGGAGTTCGTTTTCGCCGACCCGTTTCAGCGTATTACAAGAGGTAAGTGCTATGGCAAAAAATAATAATCTTATTTTAGTGCCCGGATTATTGATATGGAATGCAATCCTCATAGGAACCAAAAATACATTATTTCAATGGTTGGTAAAAGCCAAATAAAGTTTATAAAAAGCCTATTGCAAAAAAAATATCGAAACCAATATGGTATGTTCGTGGCAGAAGGGGTTAAAACGGTCCAAGAGTTGCTGGATTCCGACTTTGAGGCGCATATCGTATATGCCGTAAGCGATGTGCTTGTCAATTCGGAACAGGTTAATATCGAGCTGGTCTCTGGGGATGAATTGAAAAGAATGAGCAACCTCAGGAATCCCAATAAGGTTTTGGGGGTGTTTAAATTTCCCGTAGGGAAAACCGTGGTACAACAAGGTTGGGTCTTGGCCTTGGATGATGTTCGTGATCCTGGTAACCTGGGTACGATAATAAGGCTTTGTGATTGGTTTGGGGTAGAACATTTGGTATGTTCTAACAATACGGTCGACTGTTTTAACCCTAAAGTGTTGCAGGCTACCATGGGCTCAATAACCAGGGTGAATATTGTCTATACGGATTTGGTCCAATTCATTAAGGAATCATCATTATCGGTTTATGGTACATTTATGGATGGGGATAGTGTTCATGCCACGACAATGCCCCAAGAAGGGATTTTGGTTATGGGAAACGAGGCCAATGGGGTATCGAGTGCTGTTGGGGCCTTGGTGGATTATAGGATAGGTATTCCCCAATTTGGCGGAAATAGTACGGAAAGCCTTAATGTAGCTACGGCTACGGCTATTTTTTTGAGTGAAATCAAAAGAACGGAAAATTGAAACCTGAACTGTATTGGCAATGGGTGGTTTAGCCCATTTGCAAGCAGTAATCAAACTCAAACTGTGTTGTACGATGCCGTTACTCGAACGTAAAATTGACAAAGAGGCCGCGTGTTCGCATGCCGGCCAAATTCCCTGTCCATGGACTATCGGGGTCATTGTCGGGAACAAGTTCGTCACTTATACCAAAAACACCCCTTATGGAAGGTGTGAACTTGAAATACTCTAGATAAAAATCGATTCCGAAGCCCAATTCATAATTGTAGACCATTTTCTTCATTCTGAATGTGCCAGCGGAATTGTCGTCCAAGCTGTCCTCGTTGCTTCCTAAATTCATTGAGGCCGAGGCGCCACCTATTAAAAAAGGTTTCCAGTTGCCCAGTCTCTTGGTACTTACCTTCAAGAGCAAAGGAAAGTTGATGTAGGTTGACTTGACCTCCCTTATAGCGTCTTTTTCATCGGTAAAACCAGGAAACCCCAAGATCCTGGAGTTGTATAGCAGGCCGGGCTCAAAGCGAACATCCAAGAACTCGTTGATACGCATCTCCCCAATAAGGCCGACATTGAAACCAAAGGATTTATCTACCAATATATGTTTGGAATCCTTCCTGTAATCGAATTTAAAGTCATATTGGTTAAAACCGAGAAAATAGCCCCAATTCAATAAAGGTTCATCCTCATTCTCTAGGTTGATGATGGGTTTTTCGTTAAACTGGGCCGTTATGGATTGACTAAAACAGGTCAATACGATCAAGATCACTACAATTTTTTTCATAATTTATTTTGTGGCGACATAAATAGATGCAACCCCAAAGGTCTGGGGTTTGTTCACTACACCTATAAACCCGATTTTACGTAAAATATTGTTGAACTCTTCACTATGTGGGAAAACAGATGCCGATTTGCTTAAATAGGCATAGGCCGAGCCATCTTTTGAAAATAGTTTCCCGATTTTAGGCAGTATGTGTCTGGTGTAAAAGGAATAGCCTTGTCTATAAGGGGTTTTCGTGGGCACTGAGGTTTCCAGAACAACAAAGGTGGCCTTGGGCTTCATTACTCGATAAATTTCGGCAAGGCCTTTTTCCAGCGTCTCGAAATTGCGTACCCCAAAGGCAACGGTCACAGCATCGAAGGTGTTGTCTTCAAAGGGTAGGTTTTCGCTATCCCCTTCGATCATTTCTATGGTCTCCGCCAAGTTCTTGTCTATGATTTTTTTCTTGCCGACTTCCAACATTCCAGGGGAAATATCCAGGCCAATGATTTTTTTGGCACCTGTCTGGGCAAGGTTGATGGCCAAGTCCCCGGTTCCTGTGGCTATATCCAATAAGATTTCAGGTTTCTTTTTTTTTAGGATGTTGACTACCCGTTTTCTCCATTTAATGTCGATACCAAAGGATATAACCCGGTTTAAGCCATCATAGTTCCCTGATATTTTGTCGAACATCTGGGTTACCTGTTCTTTTTTCCCCAGATCCGAATCCTGATATGGGGTTACTTTTTTGGTCATATAATGAATTTTGGCAAAGATACAACTTAGCCGATAGCTAAACTATTCATCTTGTAAAATGGGGATGAACCTAAAAAAAATGTAATTTTGCCATACATTTTTTGCATGTATTTAATGGATAGTCCATTGAATGTTTTATTTCTTTTTGTGGTACAATTAGGACATAATAGTCCCCGTTGTGATGTAAATATGTTTAATCAATGAAAATTATTATTGCTGGTGCTGGCGAAGTGGGTTTTCACTTAGCTAAATTACTTTCTTATGAGTCTCAGGAAATAACGTTGATAGATACGGAGAAAGAGAGTTTGATGTATGCCGACAACCATCTGGATATAAAGGTGTTGCGCGGCGATGCTACTTCGATTTCGTTATTGAGGGAGGCTGGGGTCCATCAATCCGAGTTGGTCATCGGGGTCACTTCGTCCGAGACGACCAATATTACCTTTTGTATGTTGGCCAAGCAATTGGGGTGTAAACGTACTATTGCCAGGATCTCGAATACCGAGTTTATAAATAATAAGGATATCATACGTTTTTCCGAATTGGGAATAGATGAGTTGATTTCCCCAGAACAACTGGCTGCGGAGGAAATACAACTTTTATTGAACAAATCGGGATTCAATGATACTTTTGAGTTTGAAGGGGGTAAGTTGATAATGGTGGGGGTCTCATTGCAGAAGAAAGCCTCTTTTGTGGGTAAAATGGTAAAAGAAGCTGCCCGGATATTCCCTGAACTCCATTTTATGCCCATAGCACTACAGCGACTGGGTGCACAATCCACGGTTATACCACGAGGGAATACCGTTTTCATGGAGGGTGACCAGGTCTATTTCATCACCACTATGGAAGGGGTGGAGGAATTGTATAAACTGACCAACAAGAAGAAGGAAGATATCCGGAACGTCATGATCATGGGCGGAAGTAGGGTTGGCTTTAAGACCGCACGTGACCTTTGTGCCAAGAAATTCAACGTTAGGCTTATTGAGAAGAACAGGGAAAAGGCTTTTGATCTGGCCGATGACCTTCCTAATGCCTTGGTCATCAACGGGGATGGCAGCAATGTTGAATTGTTGGAGGAAGAAAGTCTCGATTCAATGGATGCCTTTGTTGCCGTAACCGGTAATTCGGAAACCAACATCATGTCCTGTTTGGTGGCAAAATCGAAACATATCAAAAAAACCATTGCCTTAGTTGAGAACATGGACTATTTTCAGCTTTCACACTCCATCGGGATAGATACGCTCATCAATAAAAAGCTATTGGCGGTAAACAGTATTTTCAGACATATTAGAAAAGGGGAGGTGGTTGCACTGATGCGTCTCAATAATATCAATTCCGAGATATTGGAATTCAGGGTAAAACCAAACTCAAAGGTTACCGGTAAGGTCATTCGGAATATGGACTTTCCAAGGTCGGCGACCATTGGTGGGGTTGTTCGGGATGGTAAAGGGATAATTGCCCTTGGGGGATTTAAAATACAGGAAGGTGATAGGGTAGTGGTCTGTTGCTTGCCGGAAGCTATTCCTAAAATCGAACGTTTATTCCTTTAATATGTCTTTGAATACAAAAATCATATTCCATTTAATGGGGGTGTTGCTCCTCTTCAATGGTCTGTTCATGGTCCTTGCTACCGTGATGAGTGGTGTTTATGGCGATGGTGTGACCTTGGGTATAGCCTTGGCCTCGATTGTGTCGATGTTCGTTGGGGCTTCCGCAATGTATTTTACCAGAAACCATAAAAAGGAGGTCAAACGCAAGGAAGGGTATATCATTGTAACCTTTGGCTGGATCGTCATGTCTATTTCCGGAATGTTGCCCTACTTGTTTTCAGGAGCTATACCCGATGTCACCAATGCATTTTTCGAAACGATCTCAGGATATACTACCACGGGAGCCACGATCTTGGATGATATTGAGGTTTTGCCTGAAGGAATCATGGTATGGAGGAGCCTTACCCATTGGATTGGCGGAATGGGTATCATTGTCCTGACTATAGCCATACTTCCTCTTTTGGGTATTGGTGGGATGCAATTATTCACAGCGGAGGCACCTGGGCCAAGTGCGGACAAGTTACATCCAAGAATCACCGATACCGCAAAGAGGCTCTGGTACATCTATGTTGGGTATACAGTTGCCGAAACCATATTGTTGAAGTTGGCAGGTATGTCGTTTTTCGATGCTTTGAACCATTCCTTGGCAACGCTTTCAACAGGTGGGTTCTCGACTAAAAATGCAAGTTTGGCCTATTGGAACGACCAACCCTTGATACAGTATATCGTCATCCTTTTTATGTTTTTGGCTGGTAGCAATTTTGTGCTTAGTTATTTTGCGTTCAAAGGAAAAGTAAGACGGGTATTGATGGATGAAGAGTTTAGATTCTATTTTGGTTTTATTTTGGTATTCTCCATTGTTGTGGCATTGGTAGTTTACTATAAGGCTAACGTTCCTGTATCGGAATACCACCCTATGCCATATGGCCAAGTTGAGAGCTCTTTTAGGCATTCACTTTTTCAAATCGTTTCGGTGGTGACGACAACGGGGTTCGTCACTGCGGATTTCACTAATTGGACCCCTTTTGTCAAGGTGTTGTTTTTCGGGTTGTTCTTTCTTGGGGGTTCCGCAGGCTCAACATCAGGGGGGATCAAGGTCATGCGCCATCTTCTTATTATTAAGAATGGACTACTGGAACTTAAGAGAACCCTGCATACCAATGCGGTGATACCTGTGCGCTATAATAACAAAACCGTAAGAGAGCATATAGTTTACAATGTAATAGCCTTTTTTGTGCTGTATATGTTAATGTTCATCATTGGCTCTTTGGGGTTAGGTTTCTTGGGACTGGATTTTGAATCCTCGGTAGGGGGTGCAGCTTCCTCTCTGGGTAATGTAGGTCCGGCTTTGGGCTCCCTTAATCCTTTGGGCAATTTTAGTGGTTTGCCAATGTTGGGTAAATGGTGGTGTGGTTTTCTAATGCTCTTGGGAAGATTGGAACTCTTCACCGTGTTGATTATATTGACACCTTACTTTTGGAAAGATGTATAAAAAAAACCGCAATTGCGGTTTTTTTTAGTTGCAATATATTTTTCACAATACTGCTTTTATCCTCGAAACAGCTTCTTTCAGTTCCGGTTCGGAAGCGGCATAGGATATTCTTATGCAATTGGGATTGCCAAAGGCCGCTCCGGTTACGGTAGCTACATTCGCATTTTCCAAAAGGTACAAGGCAAAATCAGATGCATCGTTTATTTTTGTTCCGTTCAGGGTTTTGCCAAAGAAGCTCGAAATATCAGGGAATACATAAAATGCCCCTTCTGGGACGTTAAGTTTAAAACCTTCGATCTCCCTTAAAAGCCCAAGAATCAAATCCCTTCGTTTGTGGAATTCATCAATCATGAACTGTATTTTGCTTACAGGGGCTTCCAAGGCCGTAATCGTTGCTCTTTGGGCGATAGCATTGGCTCCACTTGTATTTTGCCCTTGATATTTGGTACAGGCCTTGGCAATCCATTCAGGGGCGCCAATATACCCTATTCTCCACCCTGTCATGGCGAATGCCTTCGATACCCCGTTTACGGTAATGGTGCGGTCGAACATGCCGCCAATACCCGCGATACTCGTATGGCCTCCCCTAAAGTTGATGTGCTCGTAAATCTCATCGGATACCACGAAAATATTTGGATGTTTTTTCAAAACCTCGGCCAAACCTTTCAATTCCTCCCCATTATAGACCGATCCACTAGGGTTACAAGGTGAGCTGAACCACATCATTTTGGTCTTTGGGGTAATGGCGGCCTCAAGTTGTTCGGGGGTCATCTTAAAATCAGTGTCGATACTGGTAGGAACCTCGACGGGAACACCTTCGGCAAGTTTAACGATATCGCTATAACTGACCCAATATGGTGCTGGTAAAATAACCTCATCCCCTTTGTCCAGCATAACCATGGCTATATTCGCCAAGGATTGCTTGGCCCCTGTGGAGACTACGATTTGGTCCAACCTGTAGTCTAGGCCGTTATCTCTTTTGAATTTGTTCGATATTGCTTGTTTTAAATCGACATATCCATCTACGGGGGAATAACTGTTATAATTTTCGTCAATTGCTTTTTTGGCGGCATCCTTTATAAAATCTGGAATATTGAAATCGGGCTCCCCCAAGCTCAATCCAATGATGTCTTTGCCTTGTCCTCTTAGCTCCCTGGCTTTTGCGGCCATGGCCAGTGTAGCCGAAGTGGCCATATTGTTGATTCGATCGGATAAATGGTCGTTCATTTGGTATTGGGATTTATTGTATCTGAAATTGGGGCTTCTTGCCCAATTCCTTTAAATGTTTGAAATGCGAAATTATGGCTTTTCTAGTAGTTTCATATTCGTTATAGGGTAAATTAAACTCTTTTGCTGTTTGTTTAACGATTTTTGCAATATCTGTGTAATGAATATGACTGATGTTAGGGAAGATATGGTGTTCGATCTGGTGGTTGAGCCCCCCCGTGAACCAATTCACGAGGCGGTTATTGATGCCGAAATTCACAGTGGTGTGCAATTGGTGTATGGCCCAAGTATTCTTCATTGTGCCACTCTCGTCGGGCAAGGGCATTTCAGCTTCGTCGACAACATGCGCCAATTGGAAAACAACGCTCAGGATAACCCCGGCTACGTAGTGCATGGTAAAGAAACCAAGTAATATTTTCCACCAGACAATGTCTAAAATAAGCATGGGAAGCACAATCCAGATGGTTACATAGATGACTTTGGAAATAAGTAAAGTGCCCCAATTCACTATAGGGTTGGGGAGTTTCCCGAATGAGAGTTTACGTTTCGTGTAACGGTACATCTGCTGAAAATCAGTGGTGATGGCCCAATTGAATGTTAAGAGCCCATAAAGGAAAATCGAATAAAGATGTTGGAACCTATGGTATTTGTGCCATTCCGCATGTTTGGAGAACCGTAATATACGGCCCGCTTCCAGATCTTCATCATGCTCATGGATGTTCGTATAGGTGTGATGCAGTACGTTGTGCTGAACCTGCCAGTTATAGACATTCCCGGCAAGGATATAGATACTGCCCCCCATTATCTTATTGACCCATTTTTTGGATGAATAGGAGCCATGGTTGCCATCATGCATCACGTTCATGCCGACACCGGCCATTCCTATGCCCATGACAATCGTCAATAGTAGATTGGCCCAATTGGGCAGGCCTAAGGTCAATATTAAAAAATAAGGGGCAAGAAACAGGGTGAACATGATGAAGGTTTTTAAGTGTAAGCGCCAATCACCTGTTTTTCCCTTATGGGTTTCCTTAAAATATTGGTTCACCCTTTTGTTCAGGGTTTTGAAAAATTGGGCAGGATCCTTTCTTGGGAATCGAACGGTTTTTGCATCCATATTGTTGTAATCTTTGTGTAATATTGAATCAGATTAATAATATCCTTTCCGTTGATCGGGAATACTTAAATACGCTATTTTTGCATGACACAAATATAAGAATGAAAGCTGATATAGTATTTAAATATTTCCCTAATTTATCCGATGACCAACAATGCCGGTTTAAAAAGTTAGAGGGCCTGTACAAGGACTGGAACCTGAAGATCAATGTGGTTTCCCGAAAAGATATTGAAGAACTGTATTTGCGTCATGTGCTGCATTCCTTGGGAATTGCCAAAGTCCAAATGTTCAAGCCTGGCAGCGATATTTTGGATGTAGGTACTGGTGGGGGATTTCCAGGGATACCTTTGGCCATCCTTTTTCCGGAATCAAGGTTCACCTTGGTGGATTCAATAGGTAAGAAAATCAAGGTTGTCGAGGAGGTTGTCGAGGGATTGCGGCTGAATAATGTAACGCCTGTCAATAGCAGGGTTGAGGAACTGGATCGGCAATTCGATTTTATCGTAAGTAGGGCAGTGGCCGTTATGCCGACCTTTGTACGTTGGGTAAAGGGGAGTATCAAAAAAGAAACAATGCACGAAAGGCGTAACGGAATCCTTTACCTAAAGGGAGGGGATCTTACCGAGGAACTTAAAGCCTATAGGAACGCCCAAATTTTTGGTTTGTCCGATTATTTTGAAGAAGACTTTTTTGAAACAAAAAAAATAGTATATCTGCCTATGGGATTCAAAGGTTGATCCCTTTAGATCTGAAACATCGAATTAAAAGAATACCTACAGTTTTCCGCATATTCCTTTATATATTTTTGTACCCTTTCCAAGTAAGAGGACGTATTTGCCGTAGGTGTGTCCGGATTGCTGCTTCCTTTGTTCATATTGTGGTTTTTTTATTTCTAAACGCAATGAATTTACATTAAATTAACGTTGGATTTACATAAAAAGTACTCTAATTGCCAATAAAATAAGATTAAAGTGTTTGTGACAGGGTGATCAGGGTATTTTTCAGTATGGGTTATGCTACTGTTTTTTTGGTGTTACTAAATTGGGAATTAAGCTTTCATAAGAGGGATGCTGTGTGGTATTGTTTTGAATTTCAATACTTTATGATGTATTTGGGGTTGTTTTTTGTAGGAGGGTGTGGTGCCTTCCTTGATGAAAAGCGTATTTGTGGCTTATCGGGTGGGGGATGCGTTTCTGAAAAAAAGATTTTAATGTATGGTTAGAGGATGTTCCCCCCAAAAAAAAGTATTGTATCTGGAATGATCGTAAAAAAAGCCCCTTCCCCAATACATGGTAGGGAAAGGGGCTATATCAAGTATAGGATTATATATGCTTAACCTAAAAATGGATATCTGTAATCTTCAGGGGTTACAAACGTCTCTTTGATCAATCGGGGGGACACCCATCGAAGTAGGTTCTGGGCCGACCCTGCCTTGTCATTGGTTCCTGAAGCCCTGGCGCCGCCAAAAGGTTGTTGGCCAACGACTGCACCCGTGGGTTTGTCGTTGATGTAGAAATTACCGGCGCAATTTTGCAATGCTTTTGTGGCCTCATCAATAGCGTAACGGTCCGTGGATAGGACAGCTCCTGTCAGTGCATATTCAGAGGTGGAGTCGATTAGGTCGAGTGTCGCTGACCAATCCTTGTCATCATAAACATATATGGTGATAACCGGCCCGAACAATTCGGTTTCCATAGTGGCATAATGGGGGTTGGTGGTCAATATTACAGTGGGCTCGACAAAATAGCCTGTTGATTTGTCGTAATTGCCACCAACAACGATTTCAGCATCCTTATCTTTTTTGGCCTGGTCAATATACTTTGCCAATTTGTCGAAAGAGCCTTCATGTATGACCGCGGTGATAAAATTGGTCATATCCTCAGGGGAACCTGGTTTGTTGAATGATCGGACATCTTTTTTGACAAATTCCAAAATTTCCTTTGAGGTTGATTTTGGCAGGTATGCCCTAGAAGCGGCACTACATTTTTGACCTTGGAATTCGAATGCGCCCCTGGTTATCGCCGTAGCTACCTGTTTTGGTTTTGCGGTTGGGTGGGCCAGGATGAAATCCTTGCCCCCGGTCTCGCCTACGATTCGTGGGTAGGTCTTATAAGTGTGTATGTTGTTCCCTATCTGTTTCCAGAGTTCTTTGAAAACATGTGTAGAACCGGTAAAGTGTAATCCAGAGAAATCCGGACTGTCCATTACGGTTTTGGAAATCATGACAGGGTCACCATAAACTACATTGATAACACCATTAGGAAGCCCCGCTTCCTTGAATACGTCAACGATCACTTTTGCGGAGAATATTTGGCTATCACTGGGTTTCCAGACAACAACATTGCCCATCATTGCCGCGCTAGCAGGTAGGTTGCCTGCAATAGCAGTGAAATTGAATGGGGTGATGGCATAAACAAACCCTTCCAAAGGACGGTATTCGATACGGTTCCATATACCTTCTGCGGAATCAGGTTGTTCTTCATAGATTTGTGACATATATTCTACATTGAACCTGAGGAAATCTATGAACTCACAGGCGGCATCTATCTCTGCCTGATGTATGTTTTTAGATTGGGCGATCATGGTGGCTGCATTGATTTTGGCCCTATATGGCCCGGCAATCAATTCCGCGGCTTTCATGAAAATAGCGGATCTTTGCTCCCATGTTAGGTTTGCCCATGCCTTTCTGGACTCCAGTGCGTTCCCAATGGCCTGCTCCACATGTTTCTTTTCTGCCAAATGATATTGTCCAACAATGTGCTTGTGGTCATGTGGAGGTGAAATCGGTTTGGTATTGCCTGTTCTTATCTCTTGGTCGCCAATGTAGAAAGGAATATCCTCATTACCATTAAAGTAAGCCTTGTATTGGTCCAAGACTTCCTTTCTTTCCGGGCTGCCGGGAGAATAACTTTTAATGGGCTCATTGATTGCCGTTGGTACCTGAAAAAAACCTTTGTCCATAGTCTAGTATCTTTTAAGTTGAAAAACAAGCCAAAGATATCGAATTGGGGATGTATAAAAAATTAAATATTTGGCAAAACGAATTAATTCAACACAAAAGGAGCATTGAATTTAAAGGTGGGTATGTAGACCCTGAACTCTTCCGAAGAGTCAATATCCACCATGTTGTAGTGTCCTTTCATGGCCCCTATGGTAGAGGTTAACAGGCATCCGGAGTTATATGTGTGCGATTCCCCAGGTTTTATGATCGGTTTCTTGCCGATGACCCCTTCGCCATCCAGTATTTCGATCTCATCCAAAGAATCGTGGATTCGCCAATGGCGCGAAGTCAATTGAACCGAATCCTTGCTTTGGTTTTCTATGGTAATGGTATAGCCAAATGCGTAGTGTATCTTGTAATTTTTGAAGAATGTGCCCTCGAAGCTAGTGTTCGCCGATATCTTTATTCCCTTTGTGACTTGTGTTACCATCCCCATGCTAGTGTGTAATTAGGGTTCCAGTGGACAGCAGTGTTGTTGAAATGTCCGCTAAAATAAAACAAACGTTTTCAAAAAAGAGGTTTAATGATTGTTCTGAAAATTCCTTGTCCATAGGATTTGATTAATGACCCAATACTTATTGGATGTGAAAACGGTGATAAAGATCCAACCACCTGTCCATGAAGTAAATATAGAGTCTGTTAATTAATGGGCAAGATAAATAGCAAATGTTGATTGTGAAAGCTAAGGGAAGGATAATCGGTATAAGTATGTTTTTTTCTGATGTACACCCACTGGATAAAGTTGGCAAGGGGCAGGGGAAAGAAAAAAACATCAAAAAGGAGCCTTATGGAATCTTGGGGGAATGACGGGTAAAAAAGTACTTGTACCCTTGGTGGCACCAAAAACAATCCTGTTTTCATTGGTGTCCGTAATTCTTACGGTTTGTTCTCTTGTTTTTTTGCTTTTTTGTCACTCGAGGTGATAAATATACTTTAATTGCTGATGTTTTGGGAGTTGGTTGAGCCTACCCCTATGATACTATCGTATACATCACCGAAGTTTCGGTAATAGACCAATATTAAATAGGTGTTTTCGGTAAAATGGAAATTGCCCGATACGGTATTCAGTTCTATGACCTCGTTCTCCCGCCCAATAACATATTTGTAATTGTAAAACCCTTGTTTCATTTTTAAGACCGCCTCCATCATGCCATTATCCTTATTGTAGGTCATCTTGTTTTGTGGGGTTAAGGCGTAATTGTTGAATTTTCCATAGACAAAGATATTGTCAAGGCCAATACTCTCCGAATAGGGGAGGCTAAAGTGGACCATGGTGTACTCGGCTTCCCTTGAGGCATCACTGCCCTGTAGTGTGCGTACCATAAAATCGCCATTGATGTCGGGATAGTAAGTATAGGGCCTGTCCGCCCTATAGCGATCGGTGAACAAAAAATGGTTATATAGATCGGCAACCTCTATATGTGAGATGGCGGAGCTTGGAGCCCTGAGATCCTTAGTGTCAAAATTCAAATACTCATTACCGCCGTAAAAACTGGTTTCCTGGTCATATTTATAAACAAGTTCATTGCCTATAATGAACTGTGGGGCTATATTGTACAAGGCAGTAGGCCAATGATAGTTTTGGAGGATGGCTACCTTTACCTCCTTTTTGGGGTTCACCCATCTAAAGGTTCCTGCATTGATATTGAATTGTACGACTTGTTTTTCGTTGATGAACTCGAAATTCCTGGAACGTTTAACGACCCCTCCTACCTTGACCAGATCTTTATAGACGACGAATTTTCTTGAAAATTGCAGTTCGTTGCTCCCATTGTAGATCTCTAGGATGTAGTTGCCACTGACTTTCAGCCGTACATTCTTATTGGGAATGGTCAGTCTGTAGTTTGAGTATGGTTGTAGGGTCGTGTAGCTATTTTCGTAATCCAATATGCGTTGGTTGTCAATGCCACTCAGGTATTGTGATTTTAATAGGCGGGACGGTTTCCAGTCATAATCACAATGAACGATTTTGTAATAATAATCCTGCTCACTGGCCGTAAGGTCATCGAACTCCAATAAAATGGGTTCCCCAATTTGGACAATGGGAAATTGATCGTCCTTGTCCCCTTTGAAAACTATCGATTTGATGTGTTCCGGGGGGCTGACCTCCTCTTGGGCCTGCCCGAATAAAAAAGGGGTGGACAGCAGTAGTAGTACTTGTTTGGTGGAAAATCGCATTTATGTTAATTTTAAAGTAAAGGTAAACAAAAACCATTCCTGACAAATTTACATCGATGAATTGCCTAAATTTATAGGAGATAATTATGATTGCTGCCTATTAAATGCTACTTTTGCACGAAATTTTGTTAACCTAAAGGTCTGCGATTTATGCCGAAAGACATCAGAATACGAAAAGGCTTGAACATCAATTTGATAGGGGCTGCCGAAGAAACTACGGCTAAAGCGGTGTTGAGTAACGTCTATGCCATAAACCTTGGGGATTTCCATGGGATCACCCCCAAAATGCTTGTCAGGGAAGGTGTGGAGGTCAAGGCAGGTGAAGCGCTGTTTTTCAATAAAAGCAACCCGGAAATGTTGTTCGTGTCACCAGTAAGTGGTGAATTGGTCGAGATAATACGTGGGGCAAGACGAAAGATCCTATCACTCAGGATACTTGCCGATAAGGAACAGGCAATTGTAGGGCATGGGGCTTTTGATGTGGACAAGGCGACCCCATTGGAGATCAAGGCCCATTTGTTGAAAACAGGTTGTTGGCCTTTTATAAAGCAAAGACCATACGATATTATAGCAAATCCGGATGCGAACCCAAAATCGATTTTCATCTCTGGCTATACTACAGCTCCTTTGGCAGCTAATAGTGATTATGTATTGCAGGGCAGGGAGGAAGAGCTACAGGCCGCAATTATGGCTTTGGGTAAATTAACACCGGGCAAGGTGCATGTTTCCGTAGGTGCGGATTCAGATTCCCCTCTTTCCGGTATGGACGGAATAGAATTGCATAAGGTTTCTGGGCCACACCCTGCGGGATTGGTGGGTACCCAGATAAATAAGATAGACCCTATTAATAAGGGTGAGGTGGTATGGACGGTTTCGCCCCAGGACCTGGTCGTGATCGGGGAGTTGCTTTTGACCGGAAAATTCAATTCAGAGCGTATCGTGGCTTTGTCTGGTTCATCGGTCAAGACACCAAAATACTATATCACGAAAATCGGGGCCGAGATATCTACCTTCTTATATGGTAGTGGGGTCAACAATGATAGTTTCCGGGTCATCAACGGTGATGTGTTGACCGGCTCAAAAAGTAGGCCAGATGGTTACTTGGGGTATTATAATAATACGGTTACGGTCATTCCTGAAGGGGATGATTATGAATTGTTCGGATGGGCCCGACCTGTATTCAATAAAATATCCACAACAAGGGCCTTGACTTTTTCCTGGCTACAGCCTAAAAAGAAATATGATTTAAATACGAATACCAACGGTGAGCATCGCGCATTTGTGGTAACGGGACAGTATGAGGAGGTCTTCCCTTTTGATATTTTCCCGATGCAGTTACTCAAGGCGTGCTTGGTAAAGGACCTTGATGAGATGGAGCAGTTAGGACTATATGAGGTGGCCCCGGAGGATTTTGCATTGACCGAGTTTGTTTGTATTTCCAAGCAGCCCCACCAAAAGATCATACGTGAAGGGTTGGATTTATTATATAAAGAAATAGGCTAAAAGATGAGTGACAAAAAACTGACCTTTAAGAGAAGACTGCACATACTTAAGCACCATTATAGGGGCAAGAAAATGGCACCTGCGTTCAACGCACTCCATACATTCCTGTTCTCCCCTGATGACACGACCCATTCCGGAGCCCATGTTCGTGGTGCGGATGACCTAAAGCGAACCATGAATATGGTGATTATGGCCTTGGTTCCGGTACTGTTGTTCTCCATGTTCAATGCAGGGTACCAATACTATGCGGCCATTGATGTGGCCAACAATGTGTCCCGTGAATTTTCCTTGTTGGGTAATTTCCTTACATGGGACAATTTTTGGATAGGGATTATAAAGGTATTGCCCTTAGTGGTGGTTTCCTATGGCGTCGGATTGCTTGTTGAATTTATTTTTGCGATAATAAAAGGCCATGAGGTTGAAGAAGGATATTTGGTTACCGGGATGTTGGTGCCTTTGATCGTCCCTATCGATACTCCACTTTGGATGTTGGCTGTTTCCGTTATCTTCGGTGTGGTAATAGGGAAAGAGGTGTTTGGGGGTACAGGTATGAATATCCTGAACCCGGCCTTGACCATTAGGGCATTCCTGTTTTTCGCTTACCCTACTTGGATGAGTGGCGATAAGGTATGGGTGTACCAAGCAGTGGAAAGAACCGGGACACCTGATGCTATATCGGGGGAAACCGTTCTTGGGGCCTTGGCCCAAGATCGTTTGGCGGATCTTGATTATTCGATTTCCGATATGTTCTTTGGTTTTATTCCCGGTTCAGTGGGCGAAACTTCAACGTTCCTGATTCTTTTGGGCGGGTTGTTCTTGATATACAGTAAAATAGCAAGTTGGCGAATTATGTTGAGTGCCGTGATCGGTTCATTGGTTATGGGGTATGTTTTCAATATGGTCGTTGATTTGGGGATTATTTCGGAGAGCAGCAATTTTTACGGTTTAATGGGTTTTGAGTATTGGAAACATCTATTGGTTGGTGGTTTGGCCTTTGGTATTGTCTTTATGGCTACAGACCCCGTTACAGGTTCACAGACCAATAAGGGAAAATGGATTTATGGCTTTCTGATCGGTTTTATGTCAGTGATGATCCGGGTTTTCAATCCAGCTTATCCAGAGGGTGTGTTCTTGGCCATACTACTAATGAACGTGTTTGCGCCAACTATAGACCATTATGTGGTCAAGGCGAATATCAATAAACGTCTAAAAAGACTCAAGAGTGCTACTATTCTACCAAACGATTTGGATAAAAAAGCGGAAGAATTAAAAGCAGAAACAATTTAATCATGGCATTGGATACAGAAAAGAACAGTTACACGGTGATTTTTGCGGCCGTTATGGTCATTATCGTAGGTACGATCTTGGCTTATGTGTCGTATTCCTTGAGTGGAAAGATTCAAGAAAATAAACGATTGGAAAAACAGCAGAATATTCTTTATGCCATGGGGGTTAACCAGAACTCCGGTGAAGGTAGTGTCGATTTCGTGCCTACCGATGAGGTGGCAGTGGAATTTTCGAAGTATATCAAGGAACAATTGATAATTGAGGGGGACAAGATCACCAAAGATGACCAGGCTTATTTGATCGACCTTAAAAAGCAGGCTACAGCTGCCAAAAATGGGGAAACCAGGAAATTGCCATTGTTCATTGGTGAAAAGGATGGGAAGACATACTATATCATACCCATGAGGGGTAAAGGGCTTTGGGATGCGATTTGGGGTTTTGTGGCTTTGGACGACCAAATGGTGGTCCAAGGGGTTTATTTCGATCATGCAGGGGAAACACCTGGTCTTGGCGCCAATATCAAACAACGTTATTTCATGGATGACTTTACCGGTGAATCCATTTTGGACGGGACAAAGTACAAAGGTATTATAGTGCAGAAGGGCAATAACGACCCCTTGAACAAGATCAAGGACGATAACGAGGTAGATGCACTTGCCGGGGCTACCATTACGGGTAATGGGGTCTCTGCGATGATTACCGAGAGTGTAGGTCTTTATAAGGACTATTTAGAAACGATTAGAGTTAAATAATATGGCATTACTTTCTAAAAAAGACGCCAACTTGATCAAGGATCCGTTGGCGGATAATAACCCTATTACCATTCAGGTGTTGGGTATCTGTTCCGCTTTGGCAATTACCGCCGAGTTAAAGGCATCCGTTGTAATGGCTGTTTCCGTACTCTTTGTACTGGGTATGGGCAATGTGGTTATATCCTTATTGCGGAATATAATCCCTTCAAAAATCAGGATTATCGTACAGCTTATTGTTGTTGCTACCTTGGTGATTATTGTGGATCAGGTATTAAAGGCATTTGCGTACGAATTGAGCAAGACCCTTTCGGTGTTCGTTGGGTTGATCATCACCAACTGTATTATCATGGGACGTTTTGAGGCTTTTGCCTTGGGTAATGGGCCATGGAGGTCTTTTTTGGATGGTATCGGTAATGCCTTGGGATATGGTATTATTTTGGTTATTGTTGGGTTTTTTAGGGAACTCTTGGGGTCAGGTACCTTATTTGGCTTCCCCGTTTTGGGTAATCCTGTCACCAAAACAGGGCTTTATGCCTTTGGATATGAGAACAATGGATTTATGATAATTCCACCAGCGGCATTGATCGTTGTTGGTATGATTATCTGGGTGCAACGGTCTAGGAACGAAGCATTGATAGAAGACAACTAAGAATAGTCATTTAAAGATAATAACATGTTAGAGCATATTGAATTGTTTTTCAAGTCCATATTTATAGATAATATGGTGTTTTCAGTGTTTTTGGGAATGTGTTCCTATTTGGCCGTATCCAAAAAAGTAGCGACTGCAGTAGGTCTGGGGGCCGCGGTTATCTTTGTATTGGCGGTCACCGTACCCATGAACTGGCTGTTGGACCAATATTTGCTTCGTGATGGGGCATTGGTTTGGTTGGGGCCTGAATATGCGGATTATAACTTAAGTTTTTTATCCTTTATCCTTTTTATCGCGACAATAGCGACTATGGTACAATTGGTAGAGATCGTGGTTGAGAAATTCTCGCCCTCACTTTATAACTCACTGGGGATCTTTCTGCCCCTTATTGCGGTAAACTGTGCTATTTTAGGAGGTTCCCTGTTCATGCAATCTAGAGAGATCGCCACATTGGGATTGGCCTTTAATTACGGGGTCAGTTCTGGTATTGGATGGTTCTTGGCTATTCTGGCCATTGCCGCAATACGCGAAAAAATCAGATATTCAAATGTGCCACCGCCGTTAAGGGGACTAGGTATAACCTTTATCATTACAGGGTTAATGGGTCTTGGGTTCCAAAGTTTTGGTGGCATGTTGACCGGTGGCAGTGATGAAGAGGCTGCTGTTGGGGAAAAGACAACAGCTGTGAAGATCGGACAGGTAGAGGAAAAGGAAAATAAAAAGGAGATCGATGAAAAAGAGGTCTCATATAATGACGCTATAAACAAGTAAAAATGATTTTAGCTACAAGTATAGGCGGAACAATTTTAATTACGGTAATATCGTTCCTAATTCTATTATTGGCTTTGGTGGCCATTTTATTGTTCACCAAGCAAAAACTTTCACCCTCAGGGCCGGTTACCATTACCATAAACGGGGAAAAAAAGGTCAAAGTGGGTTCTGGTGGGTCCTTGTTGTCTACACTTGGTAACCAAAAAATATTCCTTCCTTCCGCATGTGGTGGTGGTGGCACCTGTATTCAGTGTGAATGCCATGTGTTGTCCGGTGGAGGGGAAGCCCTGCCAACCGAAACGCCCCATTTCTCAAAAAGGGAATTGAATGAAGGGGCGCGTTTGGCCTGTCAGGTAAAGGTGAAACAGGATATGGAGATAACCATTCCCGAAGAGGTTTTCGGTATCAAGAAATGGGAAGGTACCGTTGTACGAAACTATAATGTAGCTTCTTTTATCAAGGAATTCGTTGTTGAGATTCCTGAGGATATGAATTATAAGGCAGGAGGGTATATTCAGATCGAGATTCCGCCATGCGAGATCAAATATTCAGATATAGATATTACGGCACACCCAGAGGAACATGATACTCCGGATAAATTCCAGGCTGAATGGGATAAATTCAACCTTTGGCCATTGGTGATGAAGAATCCCGAGACTGTCGAAAGGGCATATTCCATGGCCTCTTATCCTGCTGAGGGTAGGGAGATCATGCTGAATGTACGTATTGCGACCCCACCATGGGACCGTTCCCAGAATGGTTGGATGAAAGTTAACCCCGGTATCGCCTCCTCCTATATTTTCTCAAGAAAACCAGGTGATAAAGTAGTCATTTCCGGACCTTATGGTGAGTTCTTCATCAATGATTCCGATGCTGAGATGCTTTATGTTGGCGGTGGTGCAGGTATGGCACCGATGCGTTCACATCTGTACCATCTGTTCAAGACTTTAAAAACAGACCGTAAAGTCACCTATTGGTATGGTGGCCGTTCCAAAAGGGAATTGTTCTATTTAGATCACTTCTATGAGTTGGAAAAGGAATTTCCGAATTTCAAGTTCTATTTGGCACTATCCGAACCTATGGAAGAGGATAACTGGAAGGTCAAGGATGATATAGATGCCCCAGGAGATGGCTTCGTTGGGTTTATCCATAATTGTGTAATCGATAATTATCTGAGCAAACACGAATCCCCTGAGGATATAGAATTGTATTTCTGTGGCCCCCCGTTAATGAACAAGGCCGTACAGAAAATGGGAGAGGACTTTGGTATACCAGATGAGAATATCCGCTTTGATGATTTCGGCGGATAATGAAATATGTCCCGATCTT
Source organism: Maribacter sp. (assembly GCA_002749285.1). GTDB lineage: Bacteria > Bacteroidota > Bacteroidia > Flavobacteriales > Flavobacteriaceae > Maribacter_A. The sequence goes on along the minus strand of PDPR01000013.1, from coordinate 10,891 downwards.
CAAAATATGAATCGCAAACCTGACAGATCTTTAAAACCCTGTCAGGTTTTCTTAGTTAATGAACAACGTTGATGAAACCACTTAGCGAACAGGAATTACATAATTTGGCCATGAATATCGTAGGAAGGCAGCTTCAGGCCGAGGGTTATGAATTTATGGGGGTGAATAGCAAGCCTAGGAAAAATCCCCAATTTGTTTGTTTAAAGGATAAGGAACTGCATTTTATTGTGGTACGGAATGTGGCTCATCCCCAAGATCCTAGGGAGTATGATGTTGCCTTAATGGAAAGGATGAAAGACCATGCCCTAAAGCAAAAAGGAAGATTGTGCTATGCCGGTGTTGGCCTTTACAACGCCATGGACCGAAATTTACCCGTATACTTGAATGAGGAATATATAGTCGATTATGAAGGGCTTATCGAATTTTAGAGAAAGGGAATCCTTGAAGAGGTTGGTGCTTAGCCTATTTGGGAAAAGGGCATGGCCCGTGGTTTTTATGGCAATGGCCATTGTATCCTGTGCCAGGGGCCCAAGGAACTATGTTAGGAATTCAAATGTAGGGGGGGCTTTTGGAACATCCTATAGTGTCATTTATATTGCCGATAGGGAGCTGGATTATCAACACGATATCGATTCTGTATTCAATGTTGTCGATCAATCATTGTCGACCTATATCCCAACATCGGATATTTCAAAGATCAATCAAGGGGATACGGATGTGGTCGTCGATGCCATGTTCCAAGAGGTTTTTATGCTTTCTAAAGAAATAAACAGGCATACCGATGGTTATTTTGACCCTACTGTGGGCATTATGGTCAATGCTTGGGGTTTTGGGCCAGGAAAAACCGTAGCCATGGATAGCGTTAAGGTGGACAGTTTGATGCAATATGTAGGTCTCGACAAGGTAAGGCTTACCGAGGATCATAAAGTACAAAAACAGCATTCGGATATTTATTTGGATTTTAATGCCATAGCCAAGGGATATGCAATTGATCGATTGGCCAAAATGATGGACCAAAAGGGTATCGGGGATTATCTGCTTGAAGTTGGGGGGGAGTTGGTCGGCAAAGGTATTAATCGGATAAAACAGAAACCTTGGGTTGTTGGTATAGATGATCCCCAAGTGGAATCAGGTAGAAGATTGAAACTCTTGATCCAATTAAAGGACAAGGCCTTGGCTTCTTCGGGCAATTACCGAAAGTTCAGGGTAGATTCGCTTACGGGGGAAAAATATGTACATACTATTGATTCCAAGACAGGATACACCAAAAATGCCAGTACCTTAGGTGTAACCGTGCTTGCCAATTCATGTGCCGTTGCCGATGGCTATGCCACTTCCTTCATGGCTATGGATTTGGATAAGACCAAGGAGGTGCTTGGTACAATAAAAGAATTGGAGGCCTATGTAATCTATCTTGATCAAGAAGGGCGAACCAAGGAGTATATGACCGAGGGTTTTAAGAAACTGGTAGTAAATTAGGCTTTCGAACAAAAGGGATTATTTCAGTGGTTGCCAATCGGTACCTGTCTATCTCTTCTGGCGCAAGGCTTTTATTGAAATCGATTTCCTTTACTTCAAAACCTATGTTCCGCAGTTTGTCAAAATAATCCCTCCCATAGATTCGTACATGGTCATATTGGCCAAATATCCTGGCTCGTTCCTTTTGGTCGGTAATACTATCGTCCTCAAAAGTATGTTCCCTGTCCAAGTCCTGTGGTATTTGGAAAATCCCCCATCCTCCGGGTTTGAGGACACGGTATAATTCCCGCATCGCTTTTTTGTCATCGGGTATGTGTTCCAAAACATGGTTACAGAGAATCACATCATAGGTGTTGTCCGTAAAGGGTAGATCACAGATATCGGCCTCTACATCGGCCAAGGGGGAATTAAGGTCCGTAGTGGTGTATTCTAAGTTGCCAAGGTTTCTAAAGCGCTTGTAAAAGGCCTGTTCAGGTGCAAAATGCAAAACCTTCAAGCGGGCCGTAAAAAAATCGGTCTCCTTTTTAATGAACAGCCATAATAATCGATGGCGTTCCAAGGAAAGGGTAGAGGGTGACAGTACATTGTCCCTGGGATTTCCATAACCGTAAGGTAAAAAGGCCCTGAACCGTTTTCCATCTATGGGGTCGGTATATTTATTTCCACGAAGCCAAAAGGCCATAATAGGCCGGACCCAGTAACTTACTTTTATAAGTAATGGTCTTGGAACGGCATTTAGGAAATATTTAAAGATTTTCTTCATGTATCATCCCTTCTCTAAATTTATACCACCCTATATTATTTATAAAGTAAATCGATTATAAAGTGCTATAATTGAACCTTCTTTTGATGAAAATCATCCTCCTCATCACTATCAATTCCCAAAGCCTTGTAAATATATTGAAAGGTTGATAAGAGTTCCGGTTTACCGTTAACGATGGCAACATTATGTTCAAAGTGGGCACTTGGTTGCCCGTCTGCGGTAAGAATGGTCCACCCGTCATTAAGTTGCTTTATCCTTTTTGTTCCCATGTTGACCATAGGTTCAATGGCGACCACAAGGCCTTCCATGAATTTTTTGCCCCTGCCACGTCTTCCGTAGTTGGGCATTTCAGGGTCTTCATGTAATTTTTTTCCCAATCCATGGCCAACCAGTTCACGCACGATTCCATAGCCATGGTCTTCACAGTAATTCTGAATGGCATGGCCGACATCACCTACCCGGTTGCCGGCTTTGAACTGACGAATACCTACATAAAGGGATTCTTTGGTGACCTTTAACAATTTTTTGGTTTCAGGGGCTACTTCACCTACCTCGAAAGTATAGGCATGATCACCATAATACCCGTTTTTAAGGGAGCCACAATCGACAGAGATAATATCCCCGTCCTTTAGGGGCTCACTTGTAGGGATACCATGTACAACCTGGGCGTTAGGGCTCATGTTCAGTGTATTGGGAAAATCGTACATACCCAAAAATCCAGGTTCGGCACCCTGTTCCCTTATAAATTCCTCGGCCAGTTTATCTAAAAACAAGGCGTTGACGCCTGGTTTTATCTCAGTGGCCAACATACCCAGGGTCTTAGAAACGACCAATGCGCTTTCGCGCATTAGTTCGATTTCTTCAGGAGTTTTTATTTTGATCATAGTCTATAAGGAAAGATAGAACAATCCGATTTTTTAAACCAAAGGTTTTTGGGTCATTAATTCAGGTTGCGGAATGTCCATCAATTTTAAAATAGTTGGTGCAATATCGCCCAATATCCCATCTTTGATTTCTTTTCGGTCATTATCTATCAGGATTAACGGGACAAGGTTTGTAGTGTGGGCCGTATTCGGTGTGCCGTCAGGATTGATCATCGTGTCACAATTCCCGTGGTCTGCGATTAAAATGGTCGAATACCCATTTTCCAAGCCTTCTGAAATCACGGCATTGGCACAACTGTCAACCGTTTCGCAGGCCTTTATGGCCGCATCCATATCACCTGTGTGGCCAACCATATCCGGATTGGCAAAATTAAGGCATACGAAATCGGTCTCCCCTTTTTTCAATTCAGGAATAATGGCATCCCTTATCTCATAGGCACTCATTTCCGGTTTTAGGTCGTAGGTGGCTACCTTGGGGGATGGACATAGGATTCGTTGTTCACCATCAAAAGGTATTTCCCTGCCTCCGTTGAAAAAGAAGGTTACGTGTGGGTATTTTTCTGTTTCCGCGATACGAATCTGTTTTTTCCCATTTTCAGAAAGAACCTCGCCAAGGGTGTCCTTGATGTTTTCCTTGTCGTAGATTACATGTACGTTATTGTAGGCGTCATTATAATTGGTCATGGTGACGAAGTACAGGTTCAATTTATGCATGTTGAATTCATGCATGTCCTCTTGGCTCAATACCTGTGTCAACTCACGGCCGCGGTCGGTCCTAAAGTTGAAAAAGATAACCACGTCGTCTTCCTTGATGTGGGCCAAGGGTTTGCCGTCATCATCAGTTAGGACAATAGGTTCGATAAACTCATCGGTAATATCATTGTCATAGCTTTTTTGTATGGTAGCGGCGATATCCGTTGATTTTTCACCCACGTTATTGACCATAACATCATAGGCCTTTTTAACACGATCCCAGCGTTTGTCCCTATCCATGGCAAAGTATCTACCTATTACGGTGGCCAATTTGGCATTTTTATCGGCACAGAATTGTGATACATCCTCAAGAAAACCTTTTCCGCTTTTTGGGTCCACATCCCTTCCATCGGTAAAAGCATGGACAAACATGTTCGACACGCCAGAGTCCTTACCTGCCTGTATTAGGCCTTTCAAATGTTCCGTGTGGCTGTGGACACCTCCATTACTGGCCAAGCCCAAAAAATGAACATCTTTATTGTTCTCCTTTGCATATTTGAATGCGTTTTTCAATTCGATTTCGTCTTTGAGGGTGTTTTCCTTAATGGCGATGTTTATCTTGGCAAGGTCTTGATAAACGATTCTCCCGGCCCCGAGGTTCATATGCCCTACTTCACTATTGCCCATCTGGCCTTCAGGTAGACCTACGTTCATACCGAAAGTACGTAAATTCGCATTTGGGTATTTCTGGTATAAGGAATCTATAAAAGGAGTGTTCGCATTGTCAATTGCTGAAACTTTCGGGTCAGGGGATTTGCCCCATCCATCCAAGATCATTAAGATTACTTTTTTGTTCATGATGTGTGATTTCGTTTTGCAAAAATACGGTGTTACAATAAGTTTAGCTAGTTATTTTAGGGGCTTTTTTCAACATTCCAGACCAATGATGTCAGTGCAATAACCAATATCCGGGGTGTAGGGATATTTTATTTGGCCAATGCCGAAGAGGTTTGGGGTGATCAATATCGAAATGAAAAGTAGGATAACCGTCTGTCATATGTCATAAAAAAGACCACCCCGATAGTCAGGATGGTCTTTTTATCCATTCACTTCAAATAGTGTTCAGGTAAAAGAGTGAATCTGCGAAGGTTAAAAATCGAAACCTGTGGCTATTCTATAGATAAAAGCATAAAAAGTCATAGTTAGCATTAAAACGCAAAAAATAAAATACGCCTTAAGGAATAATACTACGAAATTAGGCCTGCAATCTTCGAAAGCTTCGGTGTAAATGTTCTTAAAATGTGATAGTGTTCCCATATAGTTTTGTTTAATTAGTGATAAATCAAAGCTATAAGGGTTAAATCTCCGAGGTAATAAAAAGATTTGTCAGGGGAAGACAAATATACTAAAATAAAGTGTAAACCAAACGGGATAATGCTAATTTTGAAAAAAATCATCCTCCGTATTTAGCTATGGCTTCCTTTATTTTTTTTATACGGTTCCCTGGGTCAGGGTGGGCGCTTTGGAATTCAGGTATGCGATTTGGGTCTGCCGCAGCCTTTAAATCCTCATAACCTCGATCATTTTGTAGGGTCATAACCTGCATTTATCATGGAAGTACATCGAGTTCATCGCTTTCAGGTTCATTGTTGCGACCATTTTTCAGTAAGGTGTTCCGGCCTATGCTGCCTACAATACTGCCAGCATCCGCAGCGACCGGGGCTCCCATACAATGGTTTGCCAAAAACTACTTTCAGCAATACGTTCCGCGGAATGCCTACCAATGACATGTCCTATTCCATGGCCAAGGACACCTGACAATCGTGCTTCGTTCAGTTGGGGGAAAAGGGTATAGGTGATAAATATTTGGCCATCTGGTAGTGCAAAGACGTTTGTGGTTTGGTCATCGGCCAATAAGTGGGAACCATATTTATAGGGGATCTCCAGGGGAATACTGTTGCCGACTAATTTATTGCCCACGAAATCCACAAGGGATCGTAGGTGTTCATAAGGGTATAGTCCTCCGTGTTGCCGGGCTATTTCAGGAGCACTTTGCGCCTATCGTATTTCCTGTCCAGAGCCTATATTAATGGTCTGGCCAGTATACGGATTCCCTTCTTTTTTGTTGTTGTATCCTTGGATAAAGGCAAAAGCCACAATGGACAAACCCATAAAGATTCTGGTTTCCCAACTGCCTCTTCCAATGATCAGTGTTTTTCGAGTGTTGCCACAAAGTGCGAAAAGAGCTATAATAGAGCTGTATTTATATCCAAGATATTGTTTCTTACGTAATTTTTAATGAATCCTGTGGTGAAATGTTCACTACCGTAGAAATTTTCTTCCCGTAAAAGCTGTAAGATATTCAATCTTCTGTATGCGGTTAGCATGGGGATGGAGATAGGGGCGTAGCTGTAATGCCAAGGCTCATATTTGAACCCTTTTCGTTTGGGGTCATTGGTATATACGATATGGAAACCGAATTTTTCGGAATTCCCATCCATCCATTTTTTAAAATCCTCAAAAGGACCACCTGCCTCGAATTTTTCAGGAACCAGAACATCCCCATTGGTCTTGCGGTACCCATCAATAACATCGATGTCGGTTCCCCAATGATGTCTACTTGTCCCGGGAATGGTTGAATATTCTATTATTTTCTCAATGGCATCAAGTGGGTCCATTCCGTTATCTTCGGTGTATTTGATATATTTTCGTTCCCAGATTATCTCCTGGCGATTAAAATTGCGATAACTCGAAACAATCTTTAGGTCTATCCCATCACTATAAGCGGCTTTTTTCATAGCCAAAAAGGCATCATGGGCCTCTTTTCTTAGGTTTATATCTTTGCCATAGAGGTCTATGCCCTCTTTTCCCATTAATTCCAATACTGAATATTCGGGGTCATCTTTTTTGGCAATCATAAAGGAAGGGGCCAATGCCAAGGCAAATCCTGAAACACTACTTTTTTTTATAAAGGATCTTCTTCTCATGTTTTTTTAATTTAATCCAAGGTGGTTTTTAAAGGGTATTCGCAAATATGTTGCCAATGTGTACTTGTGGCGCAATTTATAACGATTTGATTTTTAATGACCTAAAATTAAACAAATATTATGAACCCTTCTAAAAATTCCACCTTGGTATAAAGCGTTTGTTTGATAATGGCCAACAGGGTTATTGTTTCAAGGAAAGGTATAGGTATCCTTGATGACGTTGTCTTATATCATGCATGGTAATGATATAGAAGTAAATACCTGTGGCCAGCCCTGAATTCTGGCTGATCACCATGTTCCTGTTGGAGATACCATCAAATTCGTTTCGGTAATTTTCCTTTGAATATACCAATACCCCATATCGATTGAATATTTGTAACGAATTATTGGGGGATGCCTCAATTCCGTCAAGGACGAGATAGTCATTTTTCCCATCCCCATTGGGGGTCATGTAATAATTGTCAAGTTCAATAGTTTCGAACTTGGCGACTGTGTCGGCATTACCTCCAAGGGTCAATATTTCATAGTCATTGGGAAGAAAGGGTTCAGAGGTAACCGATCCGTGTACAAGACTTCCCTTAACATTGGTGTTTCCGAGATTTATCCATTTGCCCTTTTCCTTGTGCCAGCCAACCACCTTAAGGTCACCAAGGAATTCTGCCAAGGAGCCAATATTGCTCAATTCATCCCAGGTCAGGGTTACAGTGGTCAATGCCTCCCCTTCCAAGTGCCAATATTCCCTATTGCTGACGGACATGTATTCCGAAGCTATCTTTTCAGTTTCAAAACTCTTTGCAAAAGCGGAAGGGGAATTGGGGTCCTCATAGAAATAAGCACATTTGGCGAAAGGGTCAGCTTCTTCGGAGGTGACACCCAAAGGTCTAAGCCTTTCATCATCACCAACAGGGAAGGTGAAGCTGTCTTTATAGGTAAAGGCTGCATAGCCATCTATCAATGATACATCATTTTCACCGACATAAAAGGCATTTTCCATAAAATTGGTAAATACATCGGTATTGGTCCTTGGGGTAATCACATCCCCAACAATGAGGTTCACGTTGTTGGTGATGCTGATCTGGGTATTTAAATACAGCCCATTGTCCACAGCGATTTCGGCATCGTGAAAAACCGGGATATTGCTGCCGGAAACCATGATTGACCTATCGAAACCATAAAAACCTACCAAGCCTGAATTTTGGTCAAAGTCACCATCATTGACCAGATCCATATGGAAACCGATTCTTGTTGAACCATGTACCTGTATGGAACCATAGTTGTGGACGGCTTCTTGTGCCATGGTCAGGTTTAGCGCAAAAAAGAGGACTAGGAAAACTCTCATGGTATGTTGTGTGCACATTGTTCTAGTAACCAAATTCAAAAGTTATCGATGTATGAGAATACCTATTGGAGCCACCTATGGTTCTACAGGCCCATACCAATAAGTCATTTTCTTGGAGTTGGAAACCCACATTTTGGTTGTTCATTGTAATATTGGTGCTGCCTCCTGTAATATTATAGGTTCCTATGGTTATGTATGTACCCCTTCTTAATACGGACAAATTTATTTGTTGGGTACCTGTGGGTGTAGAATTGAAATCGTTCTTCATCACAAATTTAATGAGGGTTTCATCCCGGGTAATGGGTATGCCGGACTGTCCCGAAGTATTATAGTTTGGAGTGCCATTATTCCCTTTGTATTGGTTCCAGTTTTGGTAGGAGGTCCCGTATTGATTGTTAAGGCTGTACCACCTGTTACTGTAAAAATAAGCCCTTCCTGAAAAGGTCTGGGAATAAGTTATGGTAGGGGCTCCGGGAGTAATGGAATGCCATACGTTACCATTACTTTGTAATTGAACTACGCTGTTCGATTGGACAAAATCCGAGTTCATACCAGTATTGTCTATATAGTCCGATATTTTAATATCGTTATTGTAGATGTTCTTTATGATGTAGGTGCGTCCCTCACAGGATCTGGCCTCGGGTAGCTTAATGTTATTGTTCGAAGTTATGATAACCGTATGGTGTGTTTCGTCCAAGTTTAGGCTTTTGTTGGGTGTGGTGATGGCAGTCGAAACGGAACCATTGACTTCCAAGGTCGAATTTGCCATTTGACCTGTATTGATGCCCACCCTTGGTTTTGCAGTTTGATTGTTCGAACTTCCTTGTATACGAAGCAATTCTTTTTTCTGTTTGTCCCTATAGTCATAACGTTTAAAAAGAAAGGGTTCGGCCCCATCATCACCTATGATGAATTCGACCTCACCTGCATTGGAGGTTCCCGAAGACCCTATTTCGAAGAAATCGGTTTGGGCAGCACTTCCTTTTAACCTAAAGTTCCCATCTTCATCCGTAAAGAACATGGGTTTGTAAAAATTAGCCGCATCTGCTTGAAATTGCAAAGCGGAGATTCCGTTATCCCCTTTAAGGTAGGCCATATATTGATCATTGTTTTCATAGTCCGGTAACGATTGGGTAAGACCCAAAGTCTGTCTTCTACCGAATTGCAATATGCTAATATTGTTCGACCTTATGTCCATTCCCACATCATTCGTCGTGCCAAGAAAGGAACCATTGCTAGAGGTGTTTCCATTTTGTAGCCAGTTGGAGTTGGAGGTTTTCATCCATGAAGATCCATCAAAAACCATTACTTCCCGGGTATCGGTATTGTAGACCATCTGTCCTTCTTCCATTCCGGTAATGGTATTGATTTCTGCGGAATTCCCTTTGGTAAGACCAAATAAAAGGCCGCTTTCAATCTGTCCAAAGGAAAACCCTGTAAAGAGAAGTAAAGTGAAAAGTAGAAATTGTTTTTCCATGTTCCTATGTTATAAATCCAAAATTGTAAACATAAATTCTGAGTTGAATCGGTGTCTATCCATACCTCCATTGTCATTGTCCCCAATGATGACCTCGAAACTTGTTGCTGTTTGGTTCGAGTAGGATATGCCCGGGTCATCATTTCCGGCCCCACCTCTGCCTGGTTGACTTAATTGTATGATGTAATCCGCATCGGATACCGCACCTGCAGGTAGGGTTACCCGATATCGTCCTTTACTGATTCTGCTTACTGTGACACCTGGAGTTGCTTTGGTCACTCCCCCATTGGATGCTATTTTCCCGAATGCCTTGATTGGACTTTCATAAAATGCGCCTCCGTTGGCCCCAACGGAAATATCGTTGTTTGTCTCGGCACCGACCGTATTTATGGTTTGGTCTTCCCAAACTACGGCCCCAGAGTCATTGGTTGTCAATACTTGATTGCTACTTCCAGGTTCAATCTTTATGGGGGTAACATTTCCGTTCATTATATTATCGGTTTCAACAGCATTATCCTTAAGCTCGGATGTGCCAACAGCATTTTCATTGATTTCCGATGAGTTTACCGAGTTTGGGGCAAGATCGGATGCCGTAATCGAGTTGTCTTTGATTTTGCCGCCAGGACCACCAACGATGGCATCATCCATAATTTTTGCCGTAGTAATGGCATTGTCCGCTATAACAGTTGCATTTATTGGGCCTGTTACATCACCAACCAAGTTGTTTACGGAAAATTCCGTTCCGGCAAGGTTCAGACCCGTACCGGCCGTGTATGTTGTATCGTCGTCACCATCGGCTATGTCCGCGGGGATGTTGTTAAGGCTTGTCCACTCACCGTCGAAGTCGTCGGTGGAGTCGGTATCAAGGTTTGCGGGCACGCCCGTAAGGTCG
>PDPR01000013.1:0-328 GCA_002749285.1 Maribacter sp. | reverse complement strand
CTGTGCATCGGTCAGCTGTGTGTCGTCGTCACCGTCGGCTATGTCCGCGGGGATGTTGTTAAGGCTTGTCCACTCACCGTCGAAGTCGTCGGTGGAGTCCGTGTCCAGGTTTGCCGGGACTCCGGTAATGTTGCCCCATTGCGGATTCACTTCTGAGTCGTTTACGGAAAATTCCGTTCCGGCAAGGTTCAGACCCGTACCGGCCGTGTATGTTGTATCGTCGTCACCGTCGGCTATATCGGCAGGGATGTTGTTAAGGCTCGTCCATTCCCCGTCGAAATCATCTGTGGAGTCGGTATCAAGGTTTGCGGGCACGCCCGTAAGGTCG
>PDPR01000012.1 GCA_002749285.1 Maribacter sp. | reverse complement strand
CTAAGTTGTTCATTATAAATGTTTTATAGCTAAAACAAATTACTGATTATCAGTAAAATGAACAACTTTCTCCTTTTAAATCATAATGCACAACGGGTTATATTAAAATAAGTATACCTCCTACAAATAGTTCTAAAATATGTATGTTTGGCCCTAACCCAGTATGGAAAAAGAAATGAACACAATATTGGCGAAAAAATCAGGAAAAATTCGAGAACCAAAGGGTTTCCCGCAAGACTATATGGCCACACAATTAGAGCTATCACAACGTGCCTATAGTAAGCTCGAAAACAATGAAATTAAACTGGACTGGAATAGACTTACCTTGATTGCCAAAATACTGGATGTAGACCCCGTTGAAATGATTTCTTTTGATGATAGCCTTATTTTTAGCAATTTCCCCCAATCGGGCAAACAACATACATTCAATAATTTCCCAGACGCCCTAAAAGAGCAATACGAGAACCAAATTGCCCATTTAAAGGAAGAGGTACGGTTTTTACGGGCACAACTTGAACATAGAAGGGCCAACCATTAAATAGGTCTTCGACTGCGCTCGATCAGACAAGTCGGGACTTATTATACTCCAAAGGCAGATACTACCAATGACCTCCGCCCAGCTCTATTTCGATGCTCACACAGATATATCCCCTGCCAGATCCCAAGGTTCAAACGGCCCTTGGTAATCGGGACCTGAACCGACGCCCCCATTAACGATGCCTTGATATGTGCCGGCATATCATCGGGCCCTTCGTAATTGTGAACGTAATAAGGGGCATTTTCGGGTACGACCACATTCATATGGCTCTCAAAATCCTGCCGTACCGTGGGATCCGCATTCTCATTAATGGTCAAGCTTGCCGATGTATGTTTTATGAACAGATGTAGCATTCCTTTTTCCATATCCCCCAACTCAAGAAGGGCATTGGCTATTTCATCCGTAATAAGATGAAAACCCCTTGAAAAAGGCCTAAGCCGTATTTCCTTTTGATAACATTTCATAGTCTTACAATAAAAGTTGATCTTGCCAAGATAAACTTTATCCATAATATTCTTATTATTTAACCTTAACAAATACCTTTGTCGCTTATATTACCACAAATGGACCTATCCCAAATAAAAATGGTGGTATCCGATATGGATGGCACCCTACTGAATTCCAATCATGAGGTCAGCGACCGTTTTTTTGAATTGTTCGATCAATTACAGAAAAAGGGAATCCTGTTCGTGGCCGCCAGCGGAAGGCAATACGACAGTATTGTCGATAAGTTGGATGCCATTAAACAAAATATTATCGTCGTAGCGGAAAATGGCGGCTATGTTAGACAGAATGAAGAGGAGTTGCTATCCACACTACTCCCAAAGGACAAGCGGAAAATCATTTTGGACACACTTGATACCATAGATGGCGTACACCCAGTGCTTTGTGGTAAAGAAAATGCTTATTTAACGGGTGATTCCGATTCTTTTGCCGATTTATTGAAGCAGTATTACTCGGCCTATAAAATCGTTGATGACCTATCCATGGTCGATGCCGAGATACTAAAAATAGCCATTTACCATGCCGAGAGTTCAGAACAGTATATATATCCTGCCGTAAAACACCTGGAAGGCAATCTAAAGGTCAAGGTATCCGGCCTTTATTGGGTCGACATATCAAGTCCTGATGCACATAAGGGGTTTGCCTTGCAAAAACTCCAGGAGCTATATAACATTAAACCAAGTGAGACCATGGTTTTCGGGGATTACAACAATGACCTGGAAATGCTCGCCCTGGCAAAATACAGTTTTGCCATGGCCAATGCACATCCCAAAGTAAAGGATATTGCCAACTACCAAACAAGCAGTAACGATGATCTTGGCGTGGAACGTATTTTGGAAAAACTTATAAAAGCCTAGGCTAGGTTTTTTGTTTCTTTTTTCTGGCAGCGGGGAAAAGTACATTGTTCAAAATAAGGCGATAGCCCGGGGATGTAGGGTGCAGTTCCAATTCCGTCTTTGGGTCCCCTACCCTATGTTGGTAATCCTCCGGATCATGCCCACCGTAAAAAGTAAAAAAGCCTTTACCCTTTATACCATGGATATAACGTGCCTCACCATTAAGTTTGTTTTCCCCCAATACCAAAACCGTAGGTTTTATCTCTTTTCTATTGAATGCGGTCGTCTGTCCCATAAACCCTTTTACCAAGGCCGTATGGTTCTGGCACAACATGGTAGGCACGGGGTCCCATTTTGCTGAAAAATCCATCAAGGTAAAATAATCCGACTCCTTGGGCACCGTCCCTTCCCTTTTACTGGTCATATCAATGGATGAGAACTCATAGCGCAAGGGGTTACGCTCCAAGGTGAAATCGGTAAATGCGAACGTCTTCCCAAAATCCAATTTACTTTGGTAATTGGCTTCCGAAGGGTCGTTATCGAACATAGGTTCACAAATATCGACACCATCCGCGGCAAGGGCGATATCGAAACTATCAGTGGCCGAGCACATGGCGAACATAAAACCACCACCTATAACATAGTTCCTGATCTTCAAGGCTACATCCCTTTTTTCCTCGGAGACCTTATTATAACCCAATTTGGCGGCCAAGGCCTCTGCTTTTTTCTTCCCCTCGATATACCAAGGCATTGCCCTATAGGCCCCATAAAATTTACCATACTGGCCCGTAAAATCCTCATGGTGCAGGTGCAACCAATCGTACAGGGCCAATTTATCACCCAACACCTCTTCATCATAAATAGTTACATAGGGTATCTCCGCGTAGGTAAGTACCATGGTCACGGCATCGTCCCATGGCTGGCTGGTCTTTGGGGAGTACACCGCGATTTTGGGGGGCTTTTCAAGAATGACCGCTTCCTGATTTTGGGAAGGGCTACTTATGGCATCCAAAATTGCCTGGGCCTGTCCGTCGGAAAGTATCTCAAAAGACACCCCGCGGACCTGGCATTCCCTGCGAATAGCATCCCCATCGGGAAGCAGGAAAGAACCTCCCCTATAATTCAACAACCATTGGACTTTTTGTTGTTTGGTGAGTACCCAATAGGTGATCCCGTATGCCTTTAGATGGTTTTTCTGGGTATCCGCATCCATGGGAACAAGAATTGAGGATGCCGAAATACCCCATGAAAAAAACAGGAAGAAAAAAAACAAAACGCTTTTGTGCATTGAATATCCCCTTTTAAAGATCTTTACCAAAGATAAAGGAAAATTGATGCATCCTTATTTGTTTTATGTTTTTTTGTGAAATACATCTTTGGCAGTACCATGCTTTTTACCTGTCCGGTAAAAACAGATACAGGTCTTGGAACCGAATCGTTTTTTATTAGAAAGGCACATCACTGTCATTGGGGTCGAAACCTTCGTTCATGGAACTACCGAAGGCCTCATTGGCATCGGGAAGGTTTTTGGTAATGAAGGGGTTTTCATCTTCCGCATTCATTTTCGACTGAAATTCAAAAGGCGAATCGAAATCATCCAAATTGTCGAATTTACCAAGGTTACCGATAAATTTCAACCGAATACTATCCAGGCTACCATTTCTGTGTTTGGCAACAATGAACTCTGCTTGGCCCTCTGTAGGTGTACGTTCCTCATCGTCCCATTCATCGATCTTATAATATTCCGGTCTATAGATAAAGGAAACAATATCCGCATCCTGCTCAATTGCACCGGATTCCCTAAGATCCGAAAGGATGGGCCGTTTGCTCCCCCCTCTTGTCTCTACTGCCCTGGATAGCTGGGACAAGGCGATAACAGGTACGCCCAACTCTTTTGCCAAGGCCTTGAGGTTTCTGGAAATCGTAGAGATTTCCTGCTCACGGTTCCCTCCTTTTTGGCTTCCCCCGGCGGTCATCAACTGCAAATAATCGATAATGATCAATTTTATGCCATGTTGGGAAGACAATCGTCTTGCCTTTGCCCTAAGGTCAAAAATAGATAATGAAGGGGTATCATCGATAAACAAGGGGGCCTTTTCAAGGGTCTTCACCTTTACGTTGAGTTGTTCCCATTCGTGTTTTTCCAACTTTCCCGTACGCAACTTTTCAGAGGACAGTCCGGTTTCCGATGAGATCAACCTCGTGATCAACTGTACGGAGGACATCTCCAGCGAAAAGAACGCCACAGGCACTCCTGAGTTCACTGCAATATTACGGGCCATGGAAAGGGTCAGGGCCGTTTTACCCATACCTGGACGTGCAGCCACAATAATCAGATCACTAGGTTGCCACCCAGAGGTGAGTTTATCGAGCTTATCAAAGCCCGAGGCAATACCACTCAATCCTTCCTTATTGGAAATCTCCTCAATCCTTTTCTTGGCCTGGATCACCAAATTCTGGGCCGTTTCGGCAGAGCGTTTCAAATTGCCTTGGGTGACATCGTATAGTTTTGATTCCGCCTCATCCAATAAGTCAAAAACATCAGTACCCTCATCATAGGCATCCTCAATGATCTCGTTCGATATCTTGATCAGACTACGTTGGATATATTTTTGGAGTATGATACGGGCATGAAACTCGATATGGGCCGAAGAGGCCACTTTTTGGGTCAATTTTATAAGGTAAAAATCCCCTCCAACGGATTCCAGTTTACCATCTTTCCTCAATTGGGAAGAAACGGTTAATAAATCAACCGGTTCCGAGGTTTCGAACAATTTAAAAATGGCCTCATAGATAAAACGATGGGCATCCTTATAGAAAACATCGGGGTGCAAGATATCAATCACCTCATCAACCCCTTTTTTGTCAATCATCATAGCCCCAATCACAACTTCCTCCAAATCAACGGCTTGAGGTGGTATCTTACCCCTTTCCAGATTGATAATAGTGGACTTGTCTATCTTATGGCCAATAAGTGGCTTGGGTTTTTCCATGAATGCGAAAATATGTAATTAACCTTAAGTTAACGTAGGTTTACGGTTTAACTATTTCAACGGTCCATTAACAATTTGCCTGTTGATAAGTTACAAAAAGTGTTGATAACGGAAAAAAAATGGAATTGGAAAGTATATGGGCCGACTACCTTGAACAAATACAGGGATTAGCCATTGAAAACACCCATATCCGCATATTTATCCATACGCAATTCGACCAATTTTTTTGGTGATAACTTTTGCAATTCCCCGTAATGGGTGGTTATTTTATTTTTGACGGTTTCAAAAGTCTTTTCCCGATTACTATGGGCGCCACCAACCGGTTCGCGTACAATCTCATCGATCAATCCCAACTTTTTCATATCCGGTGCCGTCAGCTTCAATGCCTCGGCTGCCTGTTCCTTGTATTCCCAACTTCTCCATAATATGGAAGAGCATGATTCCGGTGAGATTACAGAGTACCATGTATTTTCCAACATCAGTACACGATCACCCACACCTATGCCCAAAGCCCCACCGGATGCACCTTCACCGATAATGGTCACGATGATCGGCACTTTCAATCGGGTCATTTCCATGATATTCCTAGCGATAGCCTCTCCCTGTCCGCGCTCTTCAGCCTCAATACCGGGATAAGCTCCTGGGGTATCAATAAAACAAACCACGGGAATACCGAATTTCTCGGCAGATTTCATAAGGCGCAAGGCCTTTCTATACCCTTCAGGGTTCGCCATACCAAAATTCCGATATTGCCGGGTTTTGGTATTATATCCTTTCTGTTGGCCAACGAACATGAAACTTTGATCTCCTATTTTCCCCAAACCACCGATCATGGCCTTGTCATCCTTTACGGTACGGTCCCCATGGAGTTCCAAAAAGGTATCGCCACAGATGGCAGTTATATAATCCAGGGTATAAGGCCTATTAGGGTGTCTGGAAAGCTGCACCCTTTGCCATGCGGTAAGGTTCCTATAAATGTCCTTTCGCATTGTGGTCAACTTTTTCTCGATCTGTTTGCAGGTTTCGCTAACATCCACATCACTCTCTTCCCCAATGACCATACATTTATCCAATTGATCCTCAAGTTCTTTAATGGGAAGTTCAAAATCCAAATATTCCATGCGTCGATCAGGTTTTGTTAGTTTGGGTACAAATATAAAATAATCTAGGGGAACCCTGTGGCTCAGCCGTTCTTTTTAACGCCGGATCGTTTCATTATACCATTGGCAATGACCGTGAGGATAATGATCAAGGCCCCAAGATAGAATTCCGGTTTCATTTTCTCATCATCGCCTAAAATAAGAAAGGCCAGGATTATACCATAAACAGGCTCCATATTCACGGTCAACACCACGGTATAGGGTGTAATATATTCCATGATCTTGACCGAAGCGATATAGGCATATGCCGTACATATGGAGGCAAGTATCCCTATAAGAGCCCAATCCATGGGTGACAATGCAAAGAACCCCATGCCAAAATCCCCCCTAAAGACCATAAAAACGGTCAAAAACAAAACACCGCTCCCCAACTCATAAAACGAGATTACCGATGGCTTCTGATACTTGATCAACCTACCATTGACCAATGTAAAAACGACCGACAGAAAAGCCGAGACCAATGCAAGGGCAATACCATACATATAACCGGTCCCTACCTGAAAAATAATATACAGTCCCAGCACCACGACCAAACCGAACACGACCTCATGGACAACAACCTTCCTACCGTACCAAATGGGCTCTAGAATTGCCGTGAAAAATGCAGCGGTCGACATAATCGCCAAGGTTACCGAGACATTGGACACTTTAATGGCCTTAAAGAATGTGACCCAATGCAGGGCGATGGCCATACCACCAACAACCATCCATACCAACCCTTTTTTCGAAACCCCGAAGGATAGCCCCTTATATCTTACATACAGAAAAATAAGCACTGTTGCCAGCACCATTCGGTACCAGACCAAAGGAAGTGCCCCAATGGTTATCAGTTTACCGAGGACCGCCGTAAAGCCCCAGATAAAAACGATAAAATGAAGTTGTAAGTAGTTCTTAAGTCTAACGCTTGGCATTCTGTAACAGGTAAAAGGCTAAAATACCAAAAATAACATTAGGGATGATCACTGCCAGTAGTGGTGAAAAACCAGCCTGTTCGGCAAGGGTACCGAAAACCTTGTCAAAAAAGATATAGACAAAGGCAACACCTATACCAAAAGCCAGGTTAACGCCCATACCGCCACGCCGTTTTACAGAAGATACCGCTACCGCGATAATGGTAAGGATAAATGCCGTTAAGGGCAAGGCCCACCTTCGGTATTTCACAAGTACGTAGCTGTTGATATTGGAAGCCCCCTTTCTTCTTTGGTCCTTTATAAACCTATTAAGCTCAAATAGGTTCTTGGTCTCCGCTATATAGGAGACCGGGGTCAAGTCACCTATCTTGAAGGTAAACAGGGTATCCAACCTGTTCTTGGTCCTTATAATGGCCGAATCCCCTACCATTGTACGCTTTGTGTATTTGATCAACCGGTAAATACTGTCCTTCTCAACCCATCGGATACTGTTGGCCGAAATCTTAAAATCCAATGTATTGTCCTCATTAAAGCGTTCAAAGGTGAATTTCTTGGCATTTTGCCTTGCGGGATCGAAACTGCTCACATAAAGGAAATCATTTTCATTCAGCTGATTGAATATATTACTGGTTTCCCGATTCTTTTTCCCTTTTTTCAAATATTTATATTTGAACTCATTATAGCCTTTACTGGCATTGGGGACAATGAACATGGCCATGACCAGCATGGTCACCGCAATGATTGATGCCCCTATCAAATAGGGCCTTAAAAAGCGCCCATAGGATACCCCCGAGCTCAATATGGCCACAATCTCCGTATTACTGGCCAACTTGGATGTAAAGAATATAATCGACAAAAACAGGAATATGGGGAACAGTAGACTACCGATATAAATCGTGAAATTCAAGTAATAGATGATAATCTCATTGGTAGGGGCATCATTATCGATCATCTTACCGATCTGCTCGGCGAGGTTCGCCATAATGCCAATAGGGACAAAGAGCAGCAACATCACTATAAAAGTGACCAAATACCGTTTAAGTATGTATTTGTCTATTATACTCAATGCTATAGTCTTTTATCCATTTGTTTGACCATGATATGCTTCCACGATGTAAAATCACCGGCTAAAATATGCTTTCTTGCCTCACGGACCAACCAAAGGTAGAATCCGAGATTGTGTATTGTCGCAATCTGCCTGCCCAAATATTCATTGGCGGCGAACAGATGTCTTAAATAGGCCTTTGAATATTCCTTATCCACAAAGGTAGTGCCCATTTCATCTATGGGCGAAAAATCATCCTCCCATTTTTTATTCTTGATGTTCATTGTGCCATGGGCCGTAAAGAGCATTCCGTTCCTAGCATTACGGGTAGGCATCACACAATCGAACATATCGATACCAAGTGCTATATTCTCCAGGATATTGATCGGGGTGCCCACACCCATCAAATACCTAGGCTTGTCTTCTGGCAATATATCGCAGACCACTTCGGTCATGGCGTACATTTCCCCTGCCGGTTCACCAACAGAAAGCCCTCCAATGGCATTCCCTTCGGCCCCTGCATTGGCTATATACTCCGCTGACCGTATTCGAAGGTCCTTGTACGTAGAGCCTTGTACAATCGGGAAAAAGGATTGCGAATAATCATAGGCGAACGGGGTTTTCTCCAAATGCGCCATGCACCGATCCAGCCACCGATGTGTCATATGCATGGATCGCTTGGCGTAATCATAGTCACAGGGATACGGGGTACATTCGTCAAAAGCCATAATAATATCGGCCCCGATCACCCGCTGAATCTCCATCACCCTCTCTGGGGTGAACATATGCATAGAGCCATCGATATGCGATTTGAACTTAACACCCTCTTCCTTTATCTTTCGATTTGCCGACAAGGAATATACCTGATAACCACCACTGTCGGTCAAAATATTCCGATCCCAACCCATGAATTTATGTAATCCCCCGGCTTGTTGAAGAATCCGGGTCTTGGGCCGCAGGAACAAATGGTAGGTATTCCCCAAGATAATATCAGGGTTTATATCCTCCCTTAATTCCCTTTGATGTACGCCCTTAACGGAGGCCACAGTACCTACGGGCATAAAAATAGGGGTTTCGACAACCCCGTGGTCCGTAACCATTTTACCGGCACGTGCCTTGCTTTGAGCGTCTGTATGTTCTAATGTAAATTGCACTTTCCCATTTAAAGTGGCAAATATAATCATCTACCCATCATAAAGTCCATAACAAAAAAATAAAGTTTTCCATTAAAATGGCCAAGGAGCCATCGAAACAATAATAAGGGAGGCAACACCTTGTATCTTGCTTTTTTTTGAAAATGATAACGTCTATTGTAACAATAAAGATAAATCCTCATCGTTCTTTCTTTATATAGACATGAATAAGATAACGGACGGCATCGATTTGGATGCCAAAAAACGAACACATTATGAAAAAAACAATTCTATTGGCTGTTTTTGCCCTGGCCAGCATCACTACATTTGCCCAGAGCGGTTCTGGATTTGGTATAAAGGCCGGGCTCAACTACAACAAGAACGGTGACCTAATTGGTTCTGTCACCAATGCCGGAGAGAATATCATAGAGGGCTCTGATGGTAAGGTAGGCTACCATATCGGTGTATTTGGAAAATTGGATCTCCCAAAAATCTATTTGAGACCCGAATTGATCTACACGAAAACAAAAAGTAGTTATGACCTGAATGGCGATTCCAATGATTATGATATCTCGAAATTGGACCTTCCCGTACTTTTAGGCTATAAGATCATTGGGCCATTGCACATTTTTGCCGGTCCTGCATTCCAATATACCTTGAACAATGAGCTTGGGGATTTAAAGGTTGATGATGTAAAGAATGATTTCACCGTAGGGCTACACCTTGGTGCCGGGGTAAACTTGGGCAAAATAGGGTTGGATGTGCGCTACGAAAGGGGCTTCTCTAAAAATGAGGCCAACTTTATCGGAAATAATATTGCCGATATCTCAGGAAAGGTCGATTCACGCCCCTCCCAAATTATCTTTGCCCTATCGTTAAAACTATAACATGGTTCCTTAATAATAAAAAAGCCCTGACGGAACGAACCGTCAGGGCTTTTTTATTGCCTTTATAACTACTTTCTAACTATCAGCATCCAGATAATCGGGGATATCGTCTCCGTCGGTATCATCGTTATAAAGTATTCCATCCTTATTGGAATCCTCATCAATCGAGGGAATCCCGTCACCATCATGGTCCGTCTCGATTACAACAAGCAAATCAATAGTGAAAATCAATGGGCTGTATGGGGATATAATACCCCGCCTACCATTGAAAGTCCCTAATCCTGATGGGAGGATTATCATGCCGATTCCGTAGTCCTCCACAGTGTAAGTCCCATCGTCATGCTCTATGATCCCACCTCCAGGTTTAAAATTCACCATTCCTTCACCAACACCCCTGAACGCCCTATTCCCTGCTTTTCCGGGAAATTGGAACGTTGGCAGATCAAACCATGTCCCACCAGCGTTAACGGCATCAAAAACCTTCCCGTCCAATAAGCGCCCCTCATACCTAAGGAACGTAGAATCGGCTATAGTAGGAAAACTTTTTTCCCCTTCCCCGTTTTCCCTAACAACCAGATAGTAATACTTATGGGGTATGTCCTTCTCATCCGTATCCAAAAGAAATTCATTGGAGGATACATTTACCGTTTTTGATTCCACCTGTTCTATCAATGGTGTTTTATCTATATTCTCCCCGTCAATCGTGTCCAATTTGATCTTAAAATCAAAATCAGAAGGTGGATTTTCAAAATCGGTGTAATTATAGAAATGGGTCTCCAAATACCGCCTTATCTCGGCATCGTTCTCAGCAGCCACTTCATCCAAGGGCCTGATAGCCACCTTCACAGGGGCATTACCACCATCATCGTCATCTTTTTTACAAGACCATGCAAGGAACACCACCAAAAGCACTATAATACTATTTTTCATTTTCAACTATTAGCGATTAGAGGTCGCAAGATACAATTTTATGTATTTTTGCAGAGTTCCTTAACAAAGAATTTTGATAGACGATGCGTATTGACAAATACTTATGGCATACCCGATATTCCAAAACACGGAATATTGCCTCTACCGCCTGTAAAAAAGGACATGTCAAGGTGAATGGGCAAGTGGTGAAACCTTCTAGGGAGGTTTACCCCACCGATGAGATCGTGGTGCGCAAGAACCAGATAAACCTTCAATTCACCATTTTGGATATTCCCGCAAACCGGGTTGGGGCCAAATTGGTCGATATTTACAGAAAGGACACCACCCCCAAGGAAGCCTTTGGGAACGAGGAGCTTTTAAAGTACTCAAAAGCCCACTACCGTAAAAAGGGAACAGGAAGGCCTACCAAAAAAGACCGTAGGGAAATCGACGATTACTTGGATGATGGACCTGAATAAGACATATTGGAACAATAGGTATAACGATAACAAAGTGGGTTGGGATATCGGATATGTCTCGCCACCGCTCAAGGCCTATATTGACCAACTAACGGACAAGGAGACCAAGATACTAATTCCCGGTGCAGGAAACGGGCATGAGGCAGAATATCTTTTCAGCAAAGGATTTACGAACACCCATGTCATCGATATAGCGGCCCGGCCTTTAAAAAACCTAAAGGAAAGGGTCCCCTCGTTCCCGGACAATCAATTGGTCCACACGGATTTTTTCGATTTCAAGCCATCCGGGTTCGACCTGATCCTGGAACAGACCTTTTTCTGCGCCTTGGACCCCTCACTACGAAAAGCCTATGCGTCGAAGATGCACGACCTCCTAAAGGCAAAAGGGAAATTGGCCGGACTTCTCTTTGACGCCCCATTTTCCAGTGACGGGCCTCCTTTTGGGGGGAATAGGGAAGGGTATAGGGCAATCTTTGATGGTATTTTTTCGATCAAGGTACTCGAAACGGCATATAATTCAATAGAACCAAGAAAAGGTAACGAACTGTTCTTTATCTTTGAAAAGTAAATCGAATACCATGGAGAACCAAATATTGTCGCATCAGGAAATACAGCACAAGGTACGTAGAATCGCCTATCAGATACTTGAGGCGAATGTTGCCGAAAAGGAAATCATACTTGCCGGTATTGAAGGTGGTGGATTGGAATTCGCAAAAAAAATACAAAATGTACTCCGCAGCATTACCGATTCGGAAATTACGCTCTGCAAGGTTTCAATGAACAAAAACAACCCTTTGGAGAGTGAGGTGGGAACCTCGATACCAACAGGGGATTACATAAACAAATCGGTTGTTTTGATCGATGACGTACTCAATTCGGGGACAACCTTGATCTATGGTGTCCACCATTTTCTGAGAACGCCCTTAAAGCAACTGAAAACAGCCGTATTGGTAAATCGGAACCATAAAAAATATCCTGTAAAAGCGGATTACAAGGGCATTTCCCTATCAACCTCCTTACAGGAACACGTACACGTCCGGTTCAAGGCAAAGGACGACATGGTCTACCTAGACTAGGAGGCCTTCAACCTCGGCCGCAATAGCCCCAACACTTTTCCCATCCGTTTGTATGGCATGTTCGGCCTTGGAATAGAAAAAACTACGCTCAAAAAGATGCTTGCCGATAAATTCGGGCAATTCCCCATCGGGAATATTCGCGATCAAGGGCCTATGGGCCTTTTCTGGGGCCAATCTTGCAACAAGCCCCGGGATGGTCGCCTTCAAGTAAAAAACATTAGGCGTGGCCTCGAGAATAGTTTCCATATTACCGCCATAACAAGGCGTACCCCCACCGGTTGAGAGTACAAGGTCGTGCTTGTCCGCCAAAATCCGTTTTAGATACCCATGTTCCTTTTTCCTAAAATAAACCTCCCCCTTGCTTTCGAACAACCTTGGAATCGGAGCCCCTTCCCTAGCCTCTACATATTCGTCCAGATCTATAAACCCGATACCCAATCGATCGGCAAGTATTCTTCCAATTGTTGACTTTCCGCTCCCCATATATCCTACCAAAACTATTTTCACGATTTTCAATTTGTCTAAAGTTGAACCAATTACAATCCTTTCCAAAGAAAATCAAAATTTATTTAAAAATAGCCTTGCTAAATAAATTAATGATCTTATATTTGCAGCCGCTAAGGAATGAACTTGACAAAAGCGTTTAAGTGTCATTTGACCTGGTAGCTCAGTTGGTAGAGCATCTCCCTTTTAAGGAGAGGGTCCTGGGTTCGAGCCCCAGCCAGGTCACCAAAACCTTGACAATCGTTTGATTGCCGAGGTTTTTTGTTTTCAGGGCCATTACGATAATGGTTTTAAAAGTTCACAAATCGGCAACATTTTTATAAATCGAACTCCGAATACCTAAAATTTCGCATTGTTGATTTGGCTTTCGTCTCACTAATTGTTTCACCATTAAGACGAAAAACATGCGGACTTCTTCTACATTTTCAGTATTATTTTGAATCTATGCCTCACGTGTGTGGACAAGAACAACAAAACGAATATTTATGTCAGAATAACGGTAAACGGTAAAAAAATCAATATTAGTCTAAAGGCAAAAGTGGATGTCAATACCTGGGGTTCAAAACGGCAAAAATCAAAAGGTAATGGCGTTGAATCGAGAACTGTCAATCCCTATTTGGATGAAGTCAAGGCCGACCTTGTTCAATGTTATAGAGCTTTGAAACAGGGTAATCGTGTGCATAGCCTAATTGACATATTCAACTATCACAATGAAACGCAGTCACATAAACTTACTGCT
This sequence comes from Maribacter sp., assembly GCA_002749285.1. Taxonomy (GTDB): domain Bacteria; phylum Bacteroidota; class Bacteroidia; order Flavobacteriales; family Flavobacteriaceae; genus Maribacter_A. Next base: position 139,975 of record PDPR01000012.1, on the reverse strand, counting down.
AAAACACTTTGCCACTACCGTACAAGCCAAAAGTACATTTTAGCTTTTGTAGCGAAAAAATTCAATGCCAAGAACAGATACCTCCAAGATTTGGATTATGCTTTTGTTTTAAGCTTTGAAAGTTTTCTTAGGTCATACTGGACTTACTATATTTAACTGGGTAGGCAGGTCCAGGCGGTTATACGCAATGCCCTTTTCCGTTGGTGTGCCCACGTATAAAATACCACGGCTCCCGCCGTGGCCTTTTATCTACATTGTTTTGCTTGCTCTTATCGCCTACCCTGCCCCCCACTAGTCACAGACTAGCGGGAGCGGGGGGTTTTGTTTTGTGTGGGTTTTACTTTCCGTAATGATAACGACAAGCTGCAATCAATAACTGGTCTTTTTCGTATTTATAAACCAATCGATGTTCCGATGTGATTCGTCTTGACCAATAACCTTGTAAATCTCCTTTTAAAGCTTCGGGTTTTCCGATGCCCCCAAAAGGTGTCCGCATACAGCTTTTAATCAGTTCGTTAATTCGTTTTACTATTTTCTTATCGACTTTCTGCCAATACAAATAATCTTCCCAAGAAGAAGTAGACCAAATTAATTTCATCTATTCGACCAAGTCTTTTTCCATACCGTTTCCTGCTTCCAGTTCTTTGATGGAGTTTAATAAAACATCCCTGTTTTTTCCTGATAACAAGTATGTAGTTTCCTTTAATGAATTATATTCATCCAATGATATTAAAACGAGGTCTTTACCGCTTTTACGCTTGATAATAATATCGCTCACATCGTTAATTACTTTATCGAACCAATGCTTTAGATTTGAACGAAAGTCTGTATAATTTACTGTTTCCATATTGCAAAGATAATAAAAAGTACTTAAATAAGTACTCTTTGTGGATATTTAACTGATTGGATGGAAGTTGTTGACGATTTCGTGCAGGTTTTCCAAGTCGTCTTGTAAATATCTTTCGGCTGAACTGATGTAAAAAAGATGTCCTGCTAAATACTGAACCTTTCGCAAGTTGTATTGTCCTAACCAATTTGTGATTACTGATGCTCTATGCAAAAATCGGTCAAAGTATACCACCTTCGCCGGGCGAAAGTGAACCACCAAAAAAGTCGATTCTATTTGTAAAGAGCCAAAGGTCTTTTTTTGTCAAAAAGACAATGGCCAATAAACAAATAGACATGCGAAAAGCAAAACAGATTTTCAAGCTCTACAGCGTGGGTGTAAGCAAACGGCAGATAAGTTCGAGGCCCGGGATATCGCACAGCACCATCGCCAAGTACATAGCCTTTTTCAGCCTACCAATTATGAAGTCTCGGAATGACCCTGGAAAAGTACTTCCCCTATTTTGATAAAGAACTGCTCAAGACCGGAGTAACAAGACAGCTTCTCTTGGAAGAGTACTACATAAAACACCCCGATGGTTTTAAGCTGTCGCAATTTAAGTACTGGTATAACGAATGGACCAAGGAGGTATCCCCTATGATGCTTCACCCACAAGGCGGACGATAAGCTGTTCATAGATCATACGGGAAAGAAACCCACCATTGCGGACCGTCATACGGGGGAACCGCAAGATCTGGAGGAATGGTAAAAATGCATACCCAAAACCTGATGGATGATGGAGGCCATATGTTATAATTTGTATCGAAGTCCAGTGATAATTGCGTCTAATTGTAGAAATCAAGAGAACAACAGTAAGAAAAGGAACTCCAAAGCCTGAAAATAGAACCAAAAACACGCTTTTTTGATAAAAACCGATCTGGAAAATGAATTATAAAAAGTTATTGAATTCCGCAACGGTCTTATATTCCCAAATGGTAACAAAAAAACCTGAAAATCATACGATTGACAGGTTTTTGGTATAGATCGATACTATAATTGGTCGGGGTGGCAGGATTCGAACCTGCGACCTCCTGCTCCCAAAGCAGGCGCGATAACCGGGCTACGCTACACCCCGATATGGTTATCATTTCAAAAAAAATTGCGGAGAGAATGGGACTCGAACCCATGCGACACTTGCGCGTCGACAGATTAGCAATCTGCTCCGTTACCACTCCGGCACCTCTCCTGAATATATTTTAATGAACTTTGCTATAAAGCGGTTGCAAATGTACATTTTTCCAATGCTAAAAAGCAACTATTTAATGACTTTTTTTCAATGAACCCTATAAATACCCTATTCTGGATATTCCACCCTTAAATGATAGATATTGGTCAATCTGTGTTTGAATATTTTTTTGATCGTTTCTATCTCCCTGAATGTTATGTTCGCATTCAGAAATTGATTTGCCGCCATTTGCCCCCCGATAATCTTATCCACGAATCCATCCAGGGTTTTAAAGGTTGGGTCCCTTAAACTCTTGGAAGCCGCCTCCACTGAATCTGCCATCATCAGGATTGCTGTTTCCTTCGAAAAAGGCGTAGGTCCAGGGTATCTGAAGTCACTCTCCTTGACCTCATCACTTAATTCCTTTTGCTTGGAATAGAAATAATACACTAAAGTGGTACCGTGGTGCGAACGTATAAAATCTATGACCCTATCGGGCAAATTGTTCTTCCTTGCTATTTCAATTCCCTCTATCACATGGTTGATGATAATCCGGGCACTATCACGAGGCTCCAAATCATCATGCGGATTCATATTGGTGATCTGGTTCTCCGTAAAATAGGTAGGGTTACTTAGTTTACCTATATCGTGGTACAAGGCACCAACACGTACCAACATGGCATTCGCCCCTATCTCATTGGCAGCCGCTTCGGCCAGGTTGGCCACCTGTAGGGAATGGTTAAAGGTTCCCGGGGCCTTGTTGGAAAGCTCCTTCAATAGTTTTGAGTTGGTATTGGACAGTTCCAATAAGGACACATCCGAAACCAATCCAAATATTTTTTCATAGATGTAGATCAATGGCTGCACAAACAGTGTGATCATCCCATTCAACAAAAACAAGCCCAAGGTCAACCAAACGATATTGTCAAAATTACCCTCATGAATGATATGGAATGCCAAATACCCAACAATGTAGATCAATGTGATCTGCCCGACCGAAATAAAGAGGTTCGCCCGCTTATAAAGTTCGGATATCGTAAGAATGGTCACTATACCAACGACAATCTGGATAAAGATATACTCAAAGCTGTTGGGAACCACAAAACCCAAGACCAGTACGGTGAGCACATGTACAAACAGCCCTAGCCTGGCATCAAAAAATGTTTTAAGGATTAAAGGGAGGATACACAGGGGCACCACAAAAACATAGGTTTCATTGTATTTGACCACCAAGGTGGTCACGAACACCATAAGGAGTATGTTGATGAATATAAAGGTGACCTTTGTTCCATTCTCGAAAATCTTGGGCCTGTATTTTTTCAGGAACAGGAAAAGCATCATCAGCACCAATGCGACAAGTACCGTATAACCACCAAGAATATAATAATAGTTGTTCGAGGCCCAAAGTTCCGATTCAAACTCGCTTCTCAAGGACTCTAGGATGATATGATTATCAGATTCCACAACCTCACCCTTGGCTATAATGAGTTTGCCCTCATCTATTGAGCCCCTGGTCAGGGATATCCTTGAAAGTTCATCGTCCAATGCCTTTTTTGACAGTTCCTCGTCATAAGTCACATTGGGCCTTATCAGATTAAAGAAAAGCGTCTGGAATACATTGGAAAATCGTTCCAGCTGTTTTTCTTCCAGAACACCATCCATAACATCATCCACATCGCCGACCCTGTACATATCATCGTATTTGATCTGGTTGGCCTCGTTCTTTTTGATAAGATATACCTGTTTTCCCTTTTCCCGGGAATTCATTTTCTTCAGGATTCCGTTTTCATAGAGAATACCAAGAATGGCCTCCCCCGCTTTTTTCAGCAATGGCAATTCGGAGGAATCGTATCCTTGGGACTTAAAGGTTTTTTCAAAAGCGGTATCGTATTCCCCATATACTGCTTTTGCAACGGCCTCGTCATAACGGTAATAATGCACCTGCCCATCTATGATCTTTTGCCTTTCCGAGGTTATCTCCTCTTGGGTCTTCTTTACCGAGAAATCAAAAGGGGCATATAAGTTCTCATATTGCCAGGGTTTCCCTTTCTGGAATTCATATTTGAACTTGCCTCCCCTAGGGAAAAAAAAGACAATACAAAAAACAGATACAACGTAGAGGAAGTATTTATAAATGACGGATTGATTCTTATAAAGTCTGTCCAACAATCGGGTATATCATTTTTTATCTACCTCAAAAATAGAAAATATAATAGAGCTTTTGCCACAACATCGATATTGATTGTATTTTAATTTATTAAATTCGTAACATTAAAAATTTATATTTATGCACGATGTTGTCATAGTTTCCGCAGTTAGGACACCTATTGGAAGTTTTATGGGTGGCCTATCCACGATACCCGCACCCAAGTTAGGTGCCATCGCCATTAAGGGCGCACTGGAAAGAATCAAGTTAGACCCCAAACTGGTCGATGAGGTCTTAATGGGCAATGTCGTACAGGCCGGCACGGGTCAGGCTCCCGCCCGCCAAGCAGCTATTTTCGCAGGTATTCCCGATACGGTGCCATGTACAACGGTAAACAAGGTCTGTGCCTCGGGGATGAAATCGGTAATGTTGGCGACCCAAGCCATTGCCATGGGCGATATCTCAATTGCCGTAGCCGGCGGCATGGAGAACATGAGTCTTATCCCACATTACGCACATCTTAGAACAGGTGTGAAATTCGGCCCGACCACATTTGTCGATGGCATGCAAAAAGACGGCCTTATGGATGCCTATGGCCAAAATGCCATGGGTGTATATGCCGATGCCTGTGCCACTGAACACAAATTATCACGGGAAGAACAGGATAATTTCGCCGTTAAATCGTACCAACGTTCCATGAACGCTTGGAAATCAGGTAAATTCGCCAAGGAAGTCATTCCTGTGGAAGTACCCCAAAGAAGAGGGGGACCGGTCATTATCTCCGAAGACGAGGAGTTCAAGAACGTGAAAATCGAAAAGATACCAGCCCTACGCCCTGTGTTCACCAAAGATGGGACGGTAACTGCCGCCAATGCCTCGACCATCAACGATGGCGCCGCAGCTTTGGTGGTCATGAGCTTGGAAAAGGCCAGGGAACTGGACCTGACCCCCCTAGCGACCATAAAAAGCTATGCCGATGCCGCACAAGAACCGGAATGGTTTACCACCTCCCCGGCAAAAGCCTTGCCAAAAGCCTTGGACAAAGCGGGAATCGGTTTGGATGCTGTTGATTATTTTGAACTCAACGAGGCTTTCTCCGTTGTAGGATTGGCCAATATGAAGTTGTTGGGATTGGATGATTCGAATGTGAACATCAATGGTGGCGCTGTCTCTTTGGGCCATCCGTTAGGATGTTCCGGAGCACGTATATTGATAACCCTTTTAAGCGTATTGGAACAGAACAATGCCAAAATCGGTGCTGCCGCTATCTGCAATGGGGGCGGTGGGGCTTCGGCCATGATCTTGGAACGGGAATAGCTTATTGCCGCTATCAAAACCCTACATGACACTGCCCTTTGCAGGGGGGCGATAAAAGATAAAACCCGGTCGATATTTAACGTCTTCCTATTGGGCATATGCTATTATTGTGTGTCATTTAAACAGAACCCGATAAAAACGAACACACAACAATGGCTATAAGTATTTGCTGGATTAGATGCTTAAAACACTCAACTATTCCTACACACACGTTGGGCATTGAGGGTCATACCGTACAAGGATCCAAATAGGCCAATTGGCCTTCGATTATACCCGCCAACTTAGGGCCATAAAAACAGCTTGTACAAAAAAAGTCCTGATATGATTATCAGGACTTTTTCATCATTATAGTTGTGGATCTAACTATTCACCCAAAAGTTTTTTCAATCTCATGAAATTCTCATCGTCACCCATAGCTCCATATATATTCTTCAATTGTGTTAGGATACCTTGGTTGTCCGGGTTTGTTTTCAATGCCTCTTCCAAAACATTGGCTCCTTCCCGGAACAAATCATCCTTCTGCTTTTTCAACTCATCATAACGCGCTATATCCGCCCTGGAATTGCCTAAGCTGTTCATCTCATCGATCAAGCCATTTCCTTCGTTCACATAGGTTGTAGACAGGTTCAATTGTGCATTGGTGTACCCTGGATTTATCTCAAGGGCCCTTCTATAGGCTTTCCTGGCTTCTTCAAGGTGTCCTTGCTCCATATTGATCACACCGATGTTGTAATGCAAATCCGGATTGTCAGGGTCAACGGTCGCTGCTTCTGCCATTAAGGCCTTGAATTTTTCCTTATCGCCCAATTTATAGTGTAGATTGGCCTCGTTCAATATCAGGTTGACATCCTTTGGATTATTGGCACGGGCTACCTTGTAGGCATTCAAAGCTTTATCGTCTTGTCCCAATTGCGTATAGATCAAGGCCATATTCTTTACGATCTCCGCTTTTTTGGAAGGGACTTTTTCATCCACAGGATCCTTATAAGTACCAGCCTTTACCATCAAATCCCTCTGTACCTTATCCATAACTTCCTCTTCCCCTGTCGCAATATTAGTGGCTTTGTACTCAACGCCACCACCATCATAACCAAGTTCCTTAAGCTCGTCATAATAGGCCAAGGCCTGGTCATACTCACCTCCATTTACGGCACTACTGGCTGCATAATAAAGGTAGATGGTATCCTTTGGACTAAGTTTATAGCTCATGTACAGCTTTTCCCCTGCTTCCTTGAACTTTTTATTATTGTTGTCCTCAACGGCAGAATTCACCATTTCACCTGCAAGGGCCAATAGTTCCTGGGCAATCAATTTGCCATACTTGGCCTTGCCACTGCTCTTTTCTATCTCATCGGCCTTATGGTACGAGGAAATCGCTGTTTCGAAAGCGCTATCATTACCTTTTTTTGCCAAGTCGGCATAGATCTTACCCCTTAAATAATAATAATGGGCCTGCAATTTGACGTCTGCCCCGGAAATAGAGCCGGCTATAGCCTCAAGGGATGATTTTGCACTAGCGGTATCCCCTCCTTTAAGGGCTTTTTCCGCAGCTTTGATTTCGGTTTTTTGCGCAAACCCCACCATTGTAAAGGACATGGCGGCCGCAAGTATAAAAATTTTGGTCTTCATTTCGATTTATTTAAAATTTATTGATTACTATTTTGTTTCTCCCGGACTACCCTTATCAATAGCCGTGCCATCCTCGGGTTTGACCTCTATATCCATTATATCGACTTCGTCCACGGCCCCATCGTCTTTCATCACCTTTGCAACAGCGGCAATACTGTCGTTGCCTTTGATGTTGATCAACCTAACCCCTTGGGTAGCCCTTCCCATTACACGTAAATCCTCAACACTCATACGAATGGCAATACCCGATCTGTTGATGATCATCAAATCATCGGAATCCGATACATTCTTAATGGCTACCAGGCCACCGGTCTTCTCTGTAATGGATATCGTCTTAACACCCTTACCTCCACGGTTTGTGACCCTATAATCCTCGATACTTGAACGCTTACCATAACCATTCTCGGAAACCACAAGAATCTCCTCCTCCAGATCATGGACCGAAACCATTCCTATGACCTCATCCTTTTCATCGGCCAAGCGAATACCCCTGACCCCTGAGGCATTACGCCCCATAGGCCTGGTCTTTCCTTCCTCGAACCTAATGGCCTTCCCTGATCTCAACCCTAGGAATATCTGACTGGTACCAGTCGTCAATTTCGCTTCTAACAGTTCGTCGTCCTCTTTAATACCAATGGCATTGATCCCATTCTGTCTTGGCCTTGAGTATTGTTCCAAGGAAGTCTTTTTGACCGTACCTTTCTTAGTGGCCATAATCACATAGTGACTGTTCACATACTCTTCGTCCTTGAGATCCTGCGTACAGATAAAAGCCTTTACCTTGTCATCCTGCTCTATGTTGATCAAGTTCTGTATAGCCCTTCCCTTGGATGTTCTGCTACCTTCTGGGATTTCGTACACACGCATCCAGAAACATTTTCCTTTTTGGGTAAAGAACAACATATATTGGTGGTTGGTCCCCACAAACAGATGTTCTAGGAAATCCTCATTTCGCGTCGACGATGCTTTTTGACCAACACCTCCCCTATTCTGGGTCTTATATTCCGACAAGGGCGTCCTCTTGATATAACCGGCATGTGAAATGGTTATGACCACTTGTTCGTCGGGAATCATGTCCTCGATACTCAAGTCACCACCTGCAAAGTTTATCACAGACCTTCTTTCATCACCATATTTCTCTTTGACCTCGAGCAGTTCATCCTTAATGATCTGCATTCTACGCTCCTTACGTTCCAGGATATCCTTAAGGTCCGCAATGGTCTTGATGACCTCATCATATTCTGAGCGCAACTTATCCTGTTCCAGACCGGTAAGTTGGCGTAGCCTCATTTCCACGATTGCCTTGGCCTGTATCTCGGACAACTTGAACCTTTCCATTAGGTTCACCCTAGCCTCATCGGCATTGGAAGATGCCCTTATAATCGATATTACCTCATCTATATTATCAGAGGCGATGATCAATCCCTCAAGGATGTGTGCCCTAGCCTCTGCTTTCTTTAGTTCGAATTTGGTCCTTCTGACCACAACTTCATGTCTGTGCTCCACAAAATAGTGGATTATCTCTTTGACATTCAGCATTTGTGGCCTACCGTTCACCAACGCGATGTTGTTCACACTGAATGAGGATTGAAGGGATGTATACTTGAATAGGGTATTCAATACGATATTCGGGATCGCGTCCCTTTTAAGTATGTATACGATACGCATACCATTCCTGTCCGATTCATCCCGAATGGTGGAAATACCCTCTATTTTCTTTTCGTTCACCAGATCGGCGGTTTTCTTGATCATATCCGCCTTATTTACCTGGTAAGGTATTTCAGTAACGATGATACACTCACGCCCTTGGACCTCCTCTATTTTGGCCTTGGCCCTTATCTTCACCCTTCCACGTCCTGTATGGAAAGCTTCCTTTACACCATCATACCCATAAATAACACCTCCCGTGGGGAAATCCGGTGCTTTTATATGGGTGATGAGCTCATCGATCTCGATATCATTGTTGTCAATATAAGCTACCGTCCCATCAATAACCTCGGAAAGGTTATGGGGGGCCATGTTCGTGGCCATACCCACTGCAATACCGGAAGCACCGTTCACCAATAAATTGGGGATACGGGTAGGCAACACTTTGGGTTCTTGCAGGGAATCATCAAAATTCAACTGGTGGTCTACCGTTTCCTTGTCGATATCTATCAACATGTCATCCGCGATCTTCCTCATTCTAGCCTCGGTATATCGCATGGCCGCTGGGCTATCACCATCTATTGAACCAAAGTTACCCTGGCCATCGACCAACATATAACGTAAACTCCACTCTTGTGCCATGCGCACCATAGTGTCGTAGACAGAGGTATCACCATGTGGATGGTATTTACCTAAAACCTCACCGACAATACGGGCCGATTTCTTGTGCGCACTGTTTGACCGCACCCCCAATTCATGCATACCGTAAAGTACCCTTCTATGCACAGGTTTCAATCCGTCCCTGACATCCGGCAGGGCACGTGACACAATGACCGACATTGAATAATCAATGTAGGCAGACTTCATTTCGTCTTCAATATTGATGGGAATCAATTTTTCTCCTTCTGCCATTCTAATATTTTATCAGTTTATCTTCTTTAAAAAAGCAAGGCAATATACGTATTTTCGGAGCTTTTAATGTACATATCAAATACTTTATACAATAATTTATCAACACCTGCCCATATACCTTTGGTTGATAATCCACACCTTTTATTTTGTGATCAAGGGCTTTTTTTGTCATTTAAGCCACGATTATCGATTATTGGGCGTGGTATTTGGTATAGATTAGTATAGTTTTAGTAATTTTATTGCTGAAAGTATAATATATGGATGATAATTTTTCACCTCGGGTAAAGGATGTAATTGCTTATAGTAAGGAAGAGGCATTAAGGTTGGGACATGATTTTATCGGTACCGAGCATTTGATGCTTGGTCTGTTGCGCGATGGAAACGGCAAGGCAATAAGCATATTGGATGCCTTGGATATCGATTTGGACCACCTACGTAGAAAAGTGGAGATACTCAGTCCCTCCAACCCAAACCCAAGTGGGATCCAAAAGGACAAAAAGAACCTGCACTTGACAAGACAGGCGGAACGTGCCCTGAAAACAACTTTTCTTGAAGCAAAGCTTTTCCAAAGTTCCTCGATAAACACAGCCCATCTTTTGTTGTGTATCCTCAGGAATGAAAATGACCCAACCACCAAATTACTACATAAAATGAAAGTGGATTATGACGGGGTCAAAGAACAGTTCAAATTCATGATAACCAGTGATGACGATATTGTGGATTCCCCTACTTCGGAATCGTTCCCCAATGACCCCGAAGAACCAAACAGTGGCAAGGAAAGCTCTTTTGGACCTGCATCGACCCAAAAGGGCAACAAAAAATCCAAGACCCCTGTTTTGGATAATTTTGGCAGGGACCTGACCCAAATGGCCGAAGAACAGAAACTGGATCCCGTAGTGGGCCGTGAAAAAGAGATTGAAAGGGTCTCCCAGATACTAAGTCGCCGAAAAAAGAACAACCCTTTGCTGATCGGTGAGCCCGGTGTGGGGAAGAGTGCCATAGCGGAAGGCTTGGCCCTGCGTATCATAAATAAAAAAGTTTCAAGAATCCTTTACAACAAAAGGGTCGTCACCTTGGATCTGGCCTCCCTGGTCGCAGGAACAAAATACAGGGGCCAGTTCGAAGAACGGATGAAGGCCGTAATGAACGAGTTGGAAAAAAATGACGATGTAATTCTCTTCATTGACGAAATACACACTATAGTCGGTGCCGGTGGGGCTACAGGAAGCCTGGATGCCTCGAACATGTTCAAGCCTGCGTTGGCCAGGGGCGAGATACAATGTGTCGGAGCCACGACCTTGGACGAATACAGACAATATATAGAAAAGGACGGTGCCTTGGAGCGAAGGTTCCAGAAGGTAATCGTAGAACCTACATCTGTTGATGAGACTATAGAGATTCTCCAGAATATCAAACGCAAATACGAAGACCACCATAATGTCTCCTATACCGATGAGGCAATTATAGCCTGTGTTAAGTTGACCAATCGCTATATGACCGATAGGTTCTTGCCGGACAAGGCCATCGATGCCTTGGATGAGGCCGGTTCCAGGGTGCATATCGTGAATATGGATGTACCCAAACAGATTCTTGAGCTGGAGAAACAACTCGAGGATGTAAGGGAACTCAAGAACAGCGTGGTCAAAAAGCAAAAATACGAAGAGGCTGCCAAGTTGCGCGATGATGAGAAAAGATTGGAGAAAGAACTCACCATCGCCCAAGAAAAATGGGAAGAGGACAGCAAACTGCACAAAGAGGTCGTTTCCGAGGACAATGTTGCCGATGTTGTTTCCATGATGAGTGGAATTCCCGTAAATAGGATCGCACAGACCGAGAGCAACAAACTGGCGGAACTGCCAGAGCTTATAAAAGCGAACGTCATAGGCCAGGACGAAGCCGTTTCAAAGGTGGCCAAGGCCATTCAAAGAAACCGTGCCGGACTGAAAGACCCGAACAAGCCTATTGGTTCATTTATATTCCTAGGACAGACAGGGGTTGGCAAAACCCAATTGGCCAAGGTCCTGGCCAAGGAACTTTTCGACTCTGAAGATGCCCTGATCCGTATCGACATGAGCGAATACATGGAAAAATTCGCTATTTCAAGGTTGGTAGGGGCACCTCCGGGATACGTGGGTTACGAAGAGGGCGGACAGTTGACCGAAAAGGTCAGACGCAAGCCTTACTCCGTGATACTGTTGGATGAAGTCGAAAAAGCACATCCAGATGTCTTCAATATGATGTTACAGGTACTGGATGATGGTTTCCTTACGGATAGCCTAGGGAGAAAAATCGATTTCAGGAACACCATTATCATAATGACCTCCAATATTGGGGCCAGACAATTGAAGGATTTCGGACAAGGGGTCGGTTTTGGCACCTCTGCGAAAAAATCACAGGCAGACACATATCAAAAAAGTGTTATCGAAAATGCCTTGAAAAAGGCCTTTGCCCCCGAGTTCCTAAACAGGATCGACGATGTAATCGTCTTTAATGCCCTGGAACGTGGGGACATACACAAGATCATAGACATAGAACTGGAGAAGCTTTACGCCCGTATCAAGGACATTGGTTATAATTTGAACCTCACCGAAAAAGCGAAAGACTATATCGCCGAAAAAGGCTTTGACAAACAATACGGTGCCCGTCCCTTAAAAAGAGCCATCCAAAAATATATTGAGGATGCCTTGGCCGAGGAAATCGTAAACTCAAAACTAGATGAAGGTGATAGTATCTTTATGGATCTGGACGAGAAAAATGAAAGCCTGACAATAAATATCAAAAAGGGCGAAAAGTCTTCCAAAACCTAAATTCCAACAAAATCCAATAACAAAAGGGAGTCTCGTTCATAGACTCCCTTTTGTTTTTCCAGAGACCCGAAAAGCAGGAAATAAAACACAAGCCCCCATTGAAGATGGCAGTACACACGATATTTAAGCCTTTGGTCTAAAATTTTATTGTTTCAAGGTAGTTACATCTATTTTTGCCACAGACACTATAATTTAGATGAGCTTGGGATCAACTAAGAAAACCATTATTGTAAAGGAATACGATTTGGGAATAGGCACAATACAGGTTTATGACAATTACATGGTAGCAAATTTTGAGGAGGGCTCAACCTTGACCCTTGAAAGAGCATACCAGATCATAGGTATTTCTGAAATACATTTCAGGGACAGACCTTTTGGCTACATTAGTCTTCGCAGGAATTCTTACGCTATCGACCCCACGATATACACCTACCTAAGGGGATTGGAGAATCTGAAAGGCTTTGCGATCGTTTCCGTTAAGGAAATAGATATGCACAATTTTAAAATAGAGAAACTATTCTACAAAAAACCAATGAAATTCTTCATTGAGTTCGACAACGCCCTATTATGGATCAAGAGAAGGGTGAAATCGGCGAGATAAAACCTGGCCGCCAGCCCCTTTTCAGACCCCCGGTTCCCCTTGCCCCTCCCCCTGTTCCGGGGTCTCCGGTATTTTAAACAAGTCGACGAATGCCATACCTATGGCATCGATGATCTTAGAGGCCGTCAAGGATTGGTAACCTGTTTGCCCTAGGGCTATATCACCTGCCCTACCATGTAGGTACACGCCAAAAATCGCGGCATCCAAAGGTTCATACCCTTGGGCCACCAGACCGGTAATAACCCCTGTCAACGCATCACCGCTACCTGCTGTCGCCATACCTGGGTTACCCGTTGCGTTTACATAACCATGATCTTCATAGACCGTTATGCTGTGGGCTCCTTTAACAACTACGATCACATCGTACTTTTTTGAGAACCTTTTAACCTTTCGCAACTTCTCAAAATCATCCTTCCAACTACCGACCAGTCGTTCAAGCTCTTTAGGGTGTGGGGTCAAAATGGTCCTTGGTGGCAATTCCTTAAGTAATTCCCTATGCCCTGAAAGTAAGTTCAATCCGTCAGCATCAATGACCAAAGGGGAATTGACCGTATTGATGAAACTTGAAAAAGCCGCTGCCGTTTCTACCGAGGTACCGAGGCCAACCCCCAAACCTATTACCGTTGGTTGGATATCGAATTCAATTGCCTTTATATGGCCTTCCCCCTTATCGGTAATCACCATTACCTCTGGGAGCGAAGTTTGAATGGGTGTATAGCCACAACGGGGCACATAAGCCGTCACCAATCCACTACCAACGTTTAAAGAGGCCTTGGCAGCCAGCGTAACGGCACCGATCTTACCATAACTTCCCCCAATGACCAAGGAATGCCCATAAGTCCCCTTATGGGAAAATTTCTCTCGTGGCCTATATATGGGCAATACCTCATTCTTGCCTATCAAATCGAATTCAGTTTCGGTTTCTGCCAAAAAACCTGCATCCAGACCAATGTCCAAAACCTCCCATTGATTACTGAAAATCCCGGTTTCCGGCAAGAAAAAAACCAACTTGGGCAGCTGAAAGCTCAATACGTGGTTCGCCTTGACGACTGCATTGGCATCTTCCACGCCCTTGTCCATAAACACCCCTGAAGGTATGTCCACAGCTAATATAAACGCCCCTGAACCATTCAAATGCTGGATAAGTTGGGTAACCCATGGGTCAGGGGTCCTGTTGAGACCTATACCGAAAATCGCATCGACAATAATATCATCCTTTCCTATTTCGGCAAATTCACAGTCCCTTTCCAAAAAATTAGGCCATATCCCAAGGTCTTTCAAACGATTCAGGTTGGTTAAAAAATCCTTGGACCGTTTATCGCTATAGTTTACTACATTAACCTCAACATTATATCCATGTTCCTTCAAATGCCTTGCCAAGGCCATGCCGTCACCCCCATTGTTTCCTATTCCACAGAAAAGATGGATCTTTATTTGGGATCCCTGCATGCGCAAATGGAGCCAATTGAATATTTGAACGGCAGCACGTTCCATAAGCTCATTACTGGAAATCCGTTGTTTTTCAATTGTGGATTTATCAGCAGCATAAATCTGCCCTGCATTAAAAAATTTCATTCAGTAGGAATTTTTGTGATTTTTGTCAATTCCGTAAAAATCGATCGAAACGTTTGATTAGCAACCCAAAAATACTACTTTTGAGCCTTACAACGAACTATGCTTTTGAACATTTTGAACATAGCAACCTTATTCACTCCATTGGCCAATGGACGCAATACTACCATTTTGCGTACGACCCCTTTGGGGTAACGTGCTACATACCATCTATCCATTTTTGCGATTTATCGCCCAGAAAACCTTAGTACCAGTTAATCAATACACATAATGAAAGTTTTAAAATTCGGAGGCACTTCGGTAGCCAATGCCCAAAATATAACCTTAGTAAAGAACATCGTATCAAACTCGGAAAGTGACAGGAATATCGTAGTGGTATCGGCCCTAGGTGGTGTAACGGACCTACTATTGAATACCGCCAACCTTGCCGCTTTACAGGATGACACCTATCGATCGTTTTTAAGGGAGATCGAGAAGAGACACTTGGAAACCATCAAGGAACTTATCCCCATTGCCTCCCAAAGCAAGGTGCTGAGTAAGGTGAAAAGCGAACTCAACACCTTGGAGACCCTCTTGGAAGGGGCTTTTTTAATTGGTGAGATAACCCCAAAACTTTCGGACAAGATAGTAAGTTATGGGGAGTTATTGTCCTCTTACATTATAGCCGAATTTTTTGCCGAGGAAGGTCTGGACGTTATCCATAAGGATAGTCGTGAAATCATAAGGACCAATACGGTGAACAATAAGACTATCGTGGATTCCAGTTTGACCAACACACTGTGCCAGGGTTTCTTTTCGACAGACAGGCACAAGACAGTTGTCATGGCCGGCTTTATCGCTTCTTCGGAAAATGGGGACTCCACCACCTTGGGTCGCGGTGGATCGGACTATACGGCCGCCATAGTCGCAGCTGCCGTGAATGCCAAATTATTACAGATATGGACCGATGTAAGTGGTATGTACACGGCAAATCCGAAATTGGTGAGACAGGCCAAGGCAATCCCACATATCTCCTATCAGGAAGCCATGGAGCTATCGCATTTCGGGGCCAAGGTATTGTACCCCCCGACCATTCAACCTGTACTGGCCAAAGGAATATCCATTCAAATAAAAAACACCTTTGACCCTGATAATAAAGGTACTGTCATTACCAAGAACAAAAATGAAAAAGGAAAGACCGTTCGCGGGATCACCCATGTAGGGAACATAGCCCTATTGTCCCTTGAAGGATCTGGAATGGTAGGTATACCAGGAATATCAAAACGATTTTTCGAGGTACTATCACAGGCCAATATCAGCGTTGTACTTATTACCCAAGCCTCTTCCGAGCATTCGATTTGTGTGGGTATCTCGGCAGATGATATTATACAGGCAGAACAAGTGGTCAATGATGCCTTTGAATATGAGATAAGTAGAGGCAAGATAAACCCCGTAGTGGTCGAGAAGAACCTCGCCATTATCGCCTTGGTGGGAGACAATATGAAAAGCCATCAGGGACTAAGTGGGAAAATGTTCAGCACCCTAGGAAAAAACAACGTGAATATCAGGGTAATCGCCCAAGGTGCCTCTGAACGGAACATTTCAGCCGTTATCGACAAGGATGATGTGAAAAAGGCCTTGAATTCCCTTCATGAGGAATTCTTTGAAGAGAACATAAAACAACTGAACCTATTTGTCATGGGCGTTGGTAATGTCGGTGGAAAATTCCTGGACCAAATAAGGCAACAGAAAAAATACCTGGAAGAAAACCTTAAACTGAATATTAGGGTCATTGGCATATCCAATTCCAGAACCATGGTTTTCGACGAGGACGGGATTTCCCTGAAGAACTGGGGAAGTTTGTTGGCCGAGGGCGAAAAAGCGGACAAGGCCAGATTCTTCGAAAAAGTGAACAAATTGAATTATCGCAATAGTATTTTCGTCGACAATACGGCCAGTGGGGAAGTTTCGGACACTTACGGTTCCTATCTGGGCAATAGCATTTCCGTAGTAACCTGCAATAAGATCGCTTGTTCATCAAATTACTCAAACTACCTAAACCTTAAGCAATTAGCAAGGGAATACAATGCCCCTTTCCTATTTGAGACCAATGTTGGCGCCGGACTACCGATCATTGACACCCTTAAGCACCTCATCGCCTCTGGGGACAAGGTCCAAAAAATACAAGCCGTACTTTCTGGCAGCCTAAATTTTGTCTTCAACAATTTCAATGACAAGACCACATTCCACGATGTGGTAAAACAGGCCCAAGAAGAAGGGTATACCGAACCCGACCCGAAAATAGACCTAAGCGGTATCGATGTTATGCGTAAAATACTCATACTTGCGAGGGAGAGTGGAAACCAATTGGAAATCGATGATATCCAAAACAATCCATTCCTGCCCCAAGAAAGTCTGGACACGAACAACAACGAGGATTTCTTCGCCACCTTGACCAAGAATGAACCCTCTTTCCAGGAATTGTACAAAAAAGCAGTGGCGAATGACAGTAAATTAAAATATGTTGCCCAATTCGAAAACGGCAAGGCAAGCGTGGGATTACAGGAAATTCCCAAGGGACACGATTTTTACAATCTTGAGGGCAGCGATAATATCATATTGTTCTTTACCGAACGCTACCCCGATCAACCTATGATCATCAAAGGGGCTGGTGCCGGTGCGGACGTAACGGCATCAGGGATCTTTGCGGATATTATCAGAATCGGTAATTTTTAAATTATGGAAGAGTTAAAAGTATTCTGTCCGGCCACCATTGCCAATATATCCTGCGGATTCGATGTGCTTGGAGCCGCATTGGACTCGGTTGGTGACGAGATGGTCATTCGGAAAACCCCTAAGAAAGGAATCCAAATCACAAAACTGGAGGGTCAGGAGCTTCCCATGGAAACCGACAGGAATGTGGCCGGCGTCTCAGGGTTGGCCTTATTGGCGGAAAGTGATTACGAGGGAGGTTTTGAAATAGAAATCTATAAGAAGATCAAGGCGGGAAGCGGCATAGGAAGTAGTGCCGCAAGTTCGACAGGAGCCGTATGGGCCATGAACGAATTACTGGGAAGGCCGTTCACCCCTTCCAAATTGGTCGAATTCTCAATGGAAGGCGAACGATTGGCCAGTGGGGTGGCCCATGCGGACAATGTGGCCCCTGCCCTATTTGGCGGATTCATACTGGTACGCAGTTACGAACCCTTGGATATTGTCCCCATCAACTGTCCGACAGAATTGTTTGCCACGGTAATCCACCCACAGATAGAGATCAAGACCTCTGATTCAAGGAAAATACTAAAAACCAACATCCCCTTGAAAGAGGGCATTAAACAATGGGGCAATTTAGGCGGATTGATAGCAGGCCTGTTCACCGAGGATTATGGTTTGATCGGCCGATCATTGGTCGACCATATAGTGGAGCCCATTCGCTCCATTCTAATCCCTGGATTCGATGAAGTAAAGAAGGAGTCCTTGGCATCAGGAGCGTTGGGGTGCGGCATTTCAGGTTCGGGCCCATCGATTTTCGCCTTTAGCCGGGGTAGAGCCACTGCCAAAAAAGTAGCCCAGGCGATGCAAGGTGTATACCAAGAAATCGGGATCGACCATGATGTGCATATCTCCAAGATCAATACCGAGGGAATAAGGAAAATCAAATAGAAAAAATATAAATTTGTTCCTAATAGTATAAGGAACCTTCTCCACTGAAACCATGAATTTTTACAGCCTAAACAGAAAAGCCCCGAATGTTTCATTCAAAGATGCCGTGATCAAAGGGATCGCACCCGACAAGGGATTGTATTTCCCCGAAAACATCACACCTTTGCCACAAAGTTTTTTCAGGGATATCGAAACATTATCCAATGAGGAAATAGCCTTTACGGCCATACACCAATTTGTAAGTGGGGATATTCCCGATAACGAACTCCGGAAAATCATCAAGAATGTCCTGGACTTTGATTTCCCCATAGTAGAGATAGAGGAAAATATTGCCGTATTGGAGCTTTTTCATGGACCAACAATGGCCTTTAAGGATGTGGGCGCCCGTTTTATGGCCCAGTGCCTAGGTTATTTCTCTGGAAGCACAAGTGAAGGGGTTACCGTATTGGTAGCCACTTCCGGGGATACCGGAGGAGCTGTCGCCAATGGTTTCCTTGGGGTCGATGGCGTACAGGTAGTCATTCTCTACCCCAATGGCAAGGTCAGTGACATTCAGGAAAGACAGTTGACCACCCTAGGCCGGAACATTACCGCCTTAAAGGTCGATGGCACTTTTGATGATTGCCAAAAAATGGTGAAAACAGCTTTTTTGGATGACACCCTTTTGCAGAAAATGCAACTGACCTCGGCAAATTCGATCAATGTGGCCCGCTGGCTACCCCAGCTCTTTTACTTCCTTTTTGCCTATAAACAACTCAAGGCAAAGGGCAAGGAACTAGTGTTCTCGGTACCTAGCGGCAATTTCGGAAATGTTTGTGCGGGTATGGTCGCCCAACGGTTGGGCATGCCCATAAAGCATTTTGTAGCGGCCACCAATGTGAACGATACGGTTCCTGAATTTATGGCAACCGGGGAATACAATCCCAAACCCTCATCGGCTACCATTTCCAATGCCATGGATGTAGGTGACCCCAGCAACTTTATCCGTATCCGACATTTGCATGGCGATGATTTTGGGATGCTGAAAAAAAACCTAAGCGCTTTCCCCTTCACCGACGAGGAGACCAGGAAAGCTATGTTGCACATCCACAAAACCTCCCGGTACATTGCGGATCCACATGGGGCCGTAGGTTACCTAGGGGCCAAAAAATATCTAAAAGACCACCCCAAAGCCTACGGGGTCTTTCTGGAAACCGCACATCCCGTAAAGTTCCTGGATGTTGTTGAGGAAACCATAGGCCGCACCTTGGGGCTTCCCGCCCAAATTAAAAAAGTAATGGGCAAGGAAAAAATATCCATCAAAATAAGTAGGTATGAAGAACTGGGGAACTATCTGATAAAGTCTCTATAAAACACGGGGGGGGAGAAAGCCCCTTAACACAATTAAGGGGCTTTTTTTACAACAATCCTGTATTCGATAATGCCAGTCTTTTGGTTTGCCGGTTCCCAACAAACGAGGACACACCATAACAAGCAGTCCCTTTATAGCTGTAACCATAGAATAAAGCATTACCTTTTTGGCAAATAGAAAGCAACCCCTTTTCTATCCCTGAATTATTCAATAGCTTTGCCACACTAAACAAGTCAAGTATGAAAGATACAGCCCTTACCAAGACCCACGAAGCCCTAGGTGCCAAAATGGTGCCTTTTGCAGGATATAACATGCCCGTTTCCTACGAAGGGGTAACCGCCGAGCACGAAACCGTTAGAAACAGGGTCGGTGTTTTCGATGTTTCCCATATGGGGGAGTTTTTGATCGAAGGCCCGAATGCGCTGGACTTAATACAGAAAGTAAGTTCAAACGATGCATCGAAGCTTAGTATCGGCAAAGCCCAATACAGCTGTCTTCCCAATGAAAATGGCGGTATCGTTGATGATTTGATTGTTTACAGGGTCAAGGGGGAGAGTTTCCTTTTGGTAGTCAATGCATCGAATATAGAAAAGGATTGGAACCATATCTCAAAATACAACGAAACCTTCAATGCCGAAATGAAGGACCTTTCAGCAGATTACTCCCTTTTGGCCATTCAGGGACCAAAGGCCGTGGAAGCAATGCAGGGCCTAACTTCTGTAGATTTAAGCAATATCAAATTCTATAATTTTGTAGTCGCCGATTTTGCGGGTATTGACAACGTGATAATCTCAGCAACGGGATATACGGGTTCTGGCGGATTTGAGATCTATTGCAAGAACAGCGAGGTAAAACAAGTGTGGGACAGGGTTTTTGAGGCCGGGGCAGATTTTGGTATCAAACCCATAGGCCTGGCCGCAAGGGATACACTTAGGTTGGAGATGGGCTATTGCCTATACGGAAATGATATTTCCGATGAAACCTCGCCTTTTGAGGCAAACTTGGGCTGGATCACCAAATTCTCCAAGGATTTTGTGAACAGTGAGGCATTGGCAAAGGAAAAAGCGCATGGCCCCAATAGAAAACTTGTTGGCTTTGAATTGGATGGACGTGGCATTCCCCGCCAAGGGTATGACATCGTCGATAGCCATGGGAAAACCATAGGTGTGGTAACATCGGGAACCATGTCCCCTTCTTTGGGAAAAGGAATCGGAATGGGTTATGTACCTGTCATATTTTCCAAAGTGGACAGCAAGATCAATATACAAATACGAAAAAACGCCGTACCGGCCACGGTGGTCAAGCTGCCTTTTTATAAAGGCTAGGTGTATTAGCAACCCAAGTAATCAATGTTGTTTGATGATAGAGGGAGGGAAAAAAATATTGATATTGGGTGCAAGTGGTTTTATAGGCAACGCCATTTACCGTGAGCTGTGCCCATATTTTGACACTTACGGAACCTATAATTCTGCCAGAAGGCCGTTTGAGGGCAACCGGCAATTTGTCAAATACGACCTACGGACCGATGATATTTTCCCGATCTTGGAAAAGATACGCCCACAAATCATCATTTCCGCCGTACGTGGAAACTTCGCCTCCCAAATACAGGCACACCGGCATTTAGTGGAATATGTTGCCGGGAACAGCTGTAAATTGATCTTTATATCATCGGCCAATGTATTTGACGCCTACAGCAAATACCCTTCCTACGAAAATGACAAAACACTTTCGGAAAGTATTTACGGTAGGCTCAAGATTAAAATCGAGAATATGGTGATGCGCCTGCCAAGCGAAAAAATGGCAATCCTTAGGGTTCCCATGGTCTTTGGGAACCCATCACCCCGTATAAAGGAAATAAAGAAGCTTATCCGGGGCAACGAGCCCATTGAGGTCTTTCCGAATTTGATCATTAATGTTACCCATGATGATAAATTGACCCAACAGATCCATTATTTGATCAACCAGGACAAAAGTGGCATTTATCATTTAGGAAGCAAGGACCTGGTACACCATGAGGATTTCATCAAGGACGTCGTGGAACGCATAGGCAAATTCAATCCCATTTTCAAAAGGGTCTACACGACCAATGACAATCGTTACCTTGCTGTTCTTTCCAAGACCAACAAACTTCCCAAGAACCTACAAACCACTTGCCAAGAAATCATAGACCACCATATTCCGGTATGATCTGGTACTGTCGGCACAAGGTTCCACAACCCTTAAACCCATATTTCCTGATGACACTACCGAAGAGTCCAGGATGGACATATTATTCTTGGATTGCTTTATATTCCATTACTTTGTGAATTTTATTAAATTTACAACCGTATTAATCAATATACACCACAAATTATGGGAAGAGCTTTTGAATTCAGGAAGGCACGTAAGATGAAACGATGGTCGGCGATGTCCAAGGCGTTCACACGTATTGGGAAAGACATTGTCATGGCCGTAAAGGAGGGTGGTCCCGATCCTGATTCCAATTCAAGGCTTAGGGCGGTTATACAGAATGCCAAATCCGTGAACATGCCCAAGGACAATATCGAAAGGGCCATAAAAAGGGCCACGGATAAAAGTCTGGGCAATTATAAGGAAGTACTTTTCGAGGGCTACGCCCCACATGGCATCGCTATATTGATCGAAACGGCAACGGACAACAATACAAGGACCGTGGCGAACATCCGCAGTTATTTCAATAAATGCAATGGTAGTCTGGGTACATCGGGCTCTGTTGAGTTCATGTTCGACCACACCTGTAATTTCAGGATAAATGCAGAAGGGATAGACCCTGAGGAACTGGAACTTGAAATGATCGATTTCGGGGCAGAAGAGGTTTTTGTCGACGATGACGGTATTTTGATCTACGCCCCTTTTGAAAATTTCGGGGCCATCCAAAAAGAATTGGAGCACAAGGGAATAGAGATACTATCCTCTGGATTTGAACGTATTCCACAAGTGACCAAAAAACTTGGTACGGAGGAAATCGCCGATGTTGAGAAATTACTGGAAAAGATAGAAGAGGACGATGATGTACAGAACGTGTACCATACCATGGAGGAGTAATTTCCCGGAACCCTACAAATATTTGTAAAAGCTTTTTTTGGTTGATTGTTTATAATGATCCATTTTTTATAGCTGAAAGTTCTTGTCTTAGTTCATCCGAAAAAATCCTGTATTAAATGAAAAGCGAACTGCTTGGCCATTGTTACCATGGGCAAGTTATTTTACTGAATTTCTTTTGGGAATGATGACCCTTCCAGTTTTATTCTATTCAACCTATTATCAAAAATATGTTACCCGTAGTGCATTTTAAACAATGCTGATTTTAATGTTGTTGATGTTCCTTCCGAATATAAACCTATTGATATACTGAACCGTTGTCAATGCGGTCACTTTTGCTATTATCCTTGTTTTAGACCCTTCGAAGGTCTTGGCGTAGTTCCTTCCTATCATGAACTGGTCGCATAGTTGAGAGAACAGGGTCTCTATCCGTTTCCTGCACTTCCTTAAGGAGAAAGGCTGTGGCCTATACCCTTTTTGGTTCGTTCTCATGGGTGTTTCGGGTTTAATGTTACAGGTGTCGGACAGGTCAAGTTGCCACCTTGCCGATAGATAGCCCTTGTCACCCAGAACGGTACAGTCGCTCATTTGCATTTTGATGTCCTTGAGGTAATTGATGTCGTGCACGGATGCCGGGCCCAGATCCATACTCTGAAAAACACCGTTGACGGAACAGACCGCATGCAGCTTGTAACCGTAATAGTGTGAGCCTTGCGCAGCACAATATCCCTTGTCCGGGGACGAATAGGCATTTTCCCTGCATACTTTTGAACGGGAACTGCGTGATAGCTTACATATTCCCAAGGGCATGCTGTCGACCACGAAGCAATCTTCGAATCCATTGAAACAGGAAGCCAATCTTAATCGGATCGCATTGAGGTGGCCGGCCAATCTGCGCCTTCTTTTATTGTAAACACTACGCTCTATTTTAAAGGATATGGTCTCGGGAAGTTTTCTGGACAGGTCATTCTCACTGTCCATACCTAGAAATTCCGCGGTCAGGCCCAAACTGAGCAGTTCGAGGTCACTTGGCTTTGGTTTACGCCGTTGATAGGGTAAAAGTTGTTCATCATTAATGTTTTATGGCTAAAACAAATTACTGGCCATCAGTAAGACGAACAACTTTTTTATATCAAATCATAATGCGCAACGGGTTATTCTAAAATCTTAATTATGAAAAATCAAGAAATTAAAATCGTTGTTCAAAATCAAGTGATTACCACAAACCTTGAAACCATCAATGCCAATTATGAACTAGAGACAGAAATAGCATCAGAATATGGAAAAACCGAAGAATTTCGGAATCATGAGTATTTCAAAACAATCAACACCTACACAACTGCTTTAATTTTAGGGAAGATTGAGAATTACGATAATGGGTTGGAACTAGAGCCGATTCATGATTCTGGAGATTGCCCCGATGGTTTCAGTCCAGAGCTTTACGACCTGTAAAGCACCGCAAACACCAGATTTAGTGTATTTTTAATTGTATATTGTTTGTATATTATAATGCAATACATTATTTTTGTTTAACAAAATTCGATAAACGTATTTACGATGGGAAGTAAAGCAATGAGTTTTAGGTTTGACGAGGACATGATTGAACTTGTCAAAGAAAAGGCTAAAGCACAAAAAAGAAGCCTCAATAATTATATCGAAATGTTGATGCACAAAGACGTAGGCGACATTCCGAACGAGGAAACTAAAAAAGCCATTGCGGAAGTGATGGAAGGAAAGAACCTAGAGGAAATAAAGGATGTAGATTCCTTTATGGACGCCCTATAACGGCAGTCGAATGTACAAGCTTGTAATATCGACCAAATTCAAAAAAGACCTAAAGAAGATTAAAAAGAAGCCCAAGGACGAGGCTCTTACGAGGTCGATTTTAAAGGTGTTGCAAGAAAAAGGCGTAGAAGGAATTGCCGATAGCATGAAGCCTCACAGATTAAGCGGAATGTACAAGAACAATTGGGAGTGCCACATTAAACCCGACCTATTGATTATTTGGATTCAAATTGAAGACCCGAAAACAATCAATCTGGTAAGAATCGGTTCCCATTCAGATTTGTTTAAGTAAACATCTACCAAACCACCATTGTCAAATACCAACTATTGCTTTCCAGTATCTCATTTCACATCAGATCAACAACCCGCTTCGTCTTTCGGTGAAAGCGAATTATTAATCTTTAAACAATTTGAAAATGGATTTATCGAACATTGACTATGAAGCTTCAAAATTTCAGAAAGATATTTTAGTATGATTCAATCATGGGGAGAAGCAGATGACCCAGAACAAAGAAAAGAAGCGGAACAAGCTGAAGGTTTGCTCAATCTTATAGATGGAATACAAGACAATGCAGTTTCCAATCTTGGATTCTCATACAATGAAGTTTTTAACTTACCAAATTCTTAACTATGGCCCTCAAAACTGTATTTGTTGTTTTTGAAAACGAATCTAATAATTATTATACATCGGTTAAATCGGTTAATGGTAAATTGGACAATAAGACAATTATTAATTATTTCAAAGACACCTACTTTGATGTTGGTACTTATCCTAATGAAAATTTCCAAAGATGCATTGGCGCCAAAATTGTCCAACATATTTAAATCTCAGGAGTACATTTAAACCACCCCTAACGGTGGTCAATATGCTTTGATACTTTTTCTGTAGTATAGTCTAATTAAAGGTGGGATTAATTGATTCATATTACTTCAGGCTGAAATTTCAAAAAACCTTCGTTTTATGAAACTATAAAAAAGAATAAAAACACTATGGTAAATACGCAACCCTATTTTATATTTTTCATCTTATAATTAACGTACGTAAAATCTTACATATTGATTTTTTTACTAAATTTATATTTATGAAAAAAGTAGCTTTTGCGTTACTGGTCTTTATGATAAGCATCTCCATCAGTAGTTGTTCAAGTGATGACGATAATACAAATAAATCAAAGATCATTGAAAATTTATCTGCAACTGTTAAAGGACAGATTTCATGCCAAACCATCAGCAACGGATTTGTTTATGAAATTGAACTTGATGAAGCAATCGAAGTTTCTGGGGGGTCAATGTTGAAGTCAATAGGTATTACAAATCTTCCGGAAAACCTAAAATCAAATGGAACAAGAATACGAATTAGTATAAGGCAAACCGAATTCCCGGACGGTCTGTGTGCTACGATATATTCTCCTGAATATTTCTTTGAAAATACACGAGTAAGTTCAACCCCTTAAATCATATTCTATGAAAAAAAATTACTTCAATCAATCTGTCTTTTGATTTTTTCTTTAAGTAACCCGTTGTGCATTTTAAATAATGCACAACGGGTTGTTCTATGACTTTTATTTTACTGTTCCGATCATTTATTTCCCACGATCATTGAACTATGGAGAGGGATACTTAATCCGGCAAGGCAACTTTGAAATACCCTCCGGATTTGGAAAGGCTATCCACATTTTTGAAAGCCATTTTACTAATCAAACTTACTGTTGGTTCATCTATTTCAATTAAATCAACCAGACTATCCCTATGTGAAAACCCATCAAAATCGTCAATAAGGTTTCCTTTTATCATTTTATTGAATTTTTTGCTTTTCTTTCCGGCAAGTGCGGAAAACAATACTGTTGCCGTAACAAACGATCCTAATGAGGTAGGGTGCAGATTATCTTCGCTATACAATTGCCAATCCCTTTTTGCATTCGAAACATCACTCCACGTATAACTAACGGGTACAATAATTGAATTTAATTCATTTGAAATCTTCATGTAGCAATAATTGAGCAATAACCCGTCTATTTCAGGTGCATTGCGCCTTGGGTATAAGGAGATGATAACGGTCCTTGCACCGTTTCTTTTAATTTTCGAATCGAACTTTCTAATTGATTTGTAAAAGGTGGCATTCTCTTTAACCCTAGGAATTCCATCAACTACGTATTTACTGCCAAGTGTACTTTGTTCATTCAGTACGACGAAATCCCATTTCACCGAATCCAGCACTTTATCAACAATTCCATCATATAAATGATCTTCTAGGGTATATCCGCCAAAAGCAATAAGTTTCGTTTTTATATCTATGCCATTTTCATGACCGATTGTTTCGAGCATGGCGGGCATATTATTAAAATAAATACTACTATTTCCAACTAGCAAAACCCTCATGGACTCATTTTTGGAAGAATAACAAGAGATACAGAGTAAAAGAAGCCCTAAAAAGAACCGATTTATTATGTTCATCCGACTTATATTGTTTTATTGAATAAGTAAAAAATATGGCATCTATCCCTATAATGGATAAATTTAGTAATTATATTGCTGATTTTCAGATACTTACCTGTTTTAAATATCCGTTATAGGGATACATCCGTAATTTATTACCATTTGGCAATTGAATAGACCAAATTCGCCCGTAGTGGTAAAAACATCAGATTCTTGCTTGAGAGGGGTAACCCTTATGTCAGTTCGGGCTTCTTCCCCACAACACCTTTAAAGAACCCTCTATAAAGCTTGAAATCAGCCTCAGTATTTTCCGTAGGTATATACGGTCGTGAGAATTTTATCGTCTTTCGGCCATAATCAAAGGCGACCAATACAATGGGCACATTGGCGGTTTTGGCAATATAATAGAACCCCGTTTTCCATTTATCGACTTTTTTCCGGGTACCTTCCGGCGAGAGTGCCAATCTAAAAACCTCATTTTCATCGAATATCCTGGCGATAGCCGTTACGGTATCATTACTCTTTGAGCGGTCTATGGGGGCTCCGCCCATCCATCTTAAATACCACCCAAAGGGAGGTCTGAAAAGACTTTTCTTTCCTATAAAGTTAATGTCCTTATCAACGACCCTTCGAATAAGGAGTCCCAAAAAAAAATCGACCCAACTGGTATGGGGCACAACAGCAAATACACATTTCCTCATGTCAGGGAACTCCCCTACGACTTTCCAACCGAGTAAATTGAAATAAATGAATTTTGCGAGCCTATGCATTATGGATATTTAGATCTTTTCGTATATCGATTTAAGCTTGGCAGGTGTAATGGTCTTCCGCCACTCTTTTCCCAATGCATTTTCCCATAAAGGCTCCATACCCATAGCGACAGAGATCATTTTATCGAATTCGCCATCGCTCAAATCGGCACATACCCCTTTAGGCAAATGGATTCCATGTTTTTCCTGCATGATCTTGAACAAGGCCACATCCTCCGGATAAAATTCCTCCAAATATTGAAAGACAAGACAATTACCGATCCCATGTTTTACCCCTAGCAGGTATGAGAGTCCGTAACTCATGGCATGGGCGACCCCGACTTGGGAATAGGCAATACTCATGCCCCCATGCCAAGAGGCCATCATCAATTTATCCCTGGAATCACCTTCGGACAATTCCCCAAGGAATACTTCCTTACAAAGCTGGGAGGCCTTTTCCCCGTAACTTTGGCTAAAGGCGTTCAAATAAGTGCCATTCAAGGATTCCGCACAATGGATAAAACAGTCCATACCCGTATAGAACCATTGCTCCTTTGAGACCCCTTTGGTCAGGTTGGGATCCAAGACCACTTGGTCAAAGGTCGTAAAATCGGAATTGATACCCAGTTTTTTTTCGGGCCCTAAAAGAACCGTGGTCCGTGATACCTCGGCCCCTGTCCCACTAATGGTAGGGATGCCCACGTGATACACCGCTGGTTTGCCCACTAGGTCCCACCCTTGGTATTTACACGCGCTTCCCTCATTATTCATCATTATGGCAACGGCCTTTGACAAATCCATTACGGTCCCACCCCCAATACCAACGATACCGGACGGGGTCTCCAAAAAATCATTTTTTATTTTTTGGACAAGGGCATCTACCTGAGCGGTCTTGGGCTCCTCATCTGCTGAAATAAAAATAATCCGATCGTTGAATATCGCAGGTATCCGGTGTGCCAACGCCTTACCTTCAAAAACATCATCGACCAAGAAAATGAATGGAGCCTCGGAATTCATCCGCCTAACCATCAAGATATCCCCCAATTGGTCAAAACAACCTTTGCCAAAAACCACACGGGATACCATAGGGAAGTTCCTATACTTCTTTTTTGACACCGGCAAGGCATCATTTATTACTATATTATTGTCCTTTACCCCCATAATTTTATTTCAAATACCCCAAAATATCACTTAAACTATTTATTTTCAAATATCCATATTCACCCTCTTCAATCGATACCTGTTCATGTTGCCATGTGGTATGAAAAGGGATATGCACCGCTTTTGCCCCGATATTCAGTATTGGCAATACATCCGATTTCAGGGAATTCCCGATCATTAAAAATTCACCAACCTCTATTTCAAGATGTTCCAAAAGGTTTTTGTAATTCACTTCTTTCTTATCGCTCAATACCTCAACATGGTGAAAATATTCGGAAAGACCGGATCTTTCGAGCTTTCTTTCCTGATCCAGCAAATCACCCTTGGTCAAAACGATCAATCGATATTTACCACTCAGTTCCCTTAGGACATCCTTAACACCATCCAACAACTCTACCGGATGGGCTATCATGGCCTTACCAAGATTCAGTATTTCATGAATCGTTGCTTGTGAAACCTTATTATTTGATAATTCCAAGGCAGATTCGATCATGGAGAGCATAAATCCCTTTATCCCATACCCATAGAGTTCCAGATTATCCATCTCCTTTTTAAAAAGTTCCTGATCGATTGTATTCTTGGTCTCAAAACCCTCCAACAAACCGGAAAATAGTTTTTCGGTATCCCGAAAGTATGTTTCATTCACCCATAATGTGTCATCGGCATCAAAGCCGACTACCTTTATGTTCTTGAAATCTATTTCCATGCGGCCTGGGCTTTTTTCAAATCTTCAGGAGTATCTATCTCGATTCCCGTGACCATGGTTTCCACCATTTTGATTTTTTTGCCGTATTCCAAATACCGTAAGGCCTCGATCTTCTCCTTGGCTTCCAAGGGCATCATTGGCAATCGGTGAAAATCCATTATAGCCCTTTTCCGAAAGGCATAGACCCCTTTGTGCTTATAATAGGTATCCTCTATTGTGGAATCCCGCGGATAAGGTATGGGCGATCTTGAAAAATAGATGGCAAAATTACGGTTGTCGACAATAACCTTTACCGTGTTCGGATTGTTGATCTCGTCCCAATCATCGATTTTCACCATAAGTGAGGCCAGATCGATCTCCTCATCGGTATCATCCTTAAACACCCGTAAGACACTTGCCAGACTTCCACTATCGGTAAAGGGTTCATCCCCCTGTACATTGACAATGATATCCACATCCATATCCTTTACGGCCTCTGCAATGCGATCACTACCACAATCATGCTCTTCCACACTCATGATCGCGTTCCCTCCGGCACCCGTTATCGTGTCATGAATGATCTCACTATCGGTAACGACATAAACCTCATCGAACAATTGCGTACTAATGGTTGCCTCATACGTTCGGAGTATGACCGGTTTACCTGATAGGTCCTGCATTAATTTGGCAGGAAATCTCGAAGCCGCATAACGTGCGGGGATCATGGCGATAATTTTCACTTTTTCTAGGTTTATTTGATTGATCATGATTTTTTCCTTAGCCTTATTTTTCGGTAAATCGTGAAAACGAATACAAAAATAGCCATAACCAGAAAAGCTGCCAATATGGGGGCGAATATCGAAGCCGTGGCAACGACTACCGCAGTCCCTGTCTCGACTGTTGAAACCAGCGGGTTTGCTATTCCGGCTGTCGTGGCCGTCGATGCCAAACGGGTAGTGGCACCTGCCCCTTTAATGGCCGTTGCGGTACCGCCCCCAGCGATTATCGCCAAAGACCAAGTTACCACGGGATCCAAATTGGCCACGGTCGATACCATTACCGTTGTACCGGCAACAGCGGCCAAAGGTACGGCGATACTATCCAATAAATTATCGACCCAAGGGATAAAATAGCCGAATATCTCGATCAATGTGGCTACCCCCAGGGTTATCAAGGCCGCAATGCTTCCTATCCATTGCCAATTATCATTCAATTCCCAGACTCCGAAATAAGAGGCCAAACTCAATGCGAACAACGGTAGGAAAATACGAAACCCCACAGAGGCGGCCAGTCCTACCCCCAAAAATATACTTATTATCGTTCCTGATTCCATTTTTATACTTTGTGTTAAAATTAAGTTACTCCATATCAAGGAAAAAATCGGGTTTAAACCCTATAAGATATAATTTTTTCTTGGCCCTGGTAACTGCGGTGTACAGCCAACGCAGATATTCCTTATCGACCCCATTGGGCAAATAGGGCTGTTCCACAAAAACGGTGTTCCATTGCCCACCTTGTGACTTATGGCAGGTTATGGCATAGGAAAACTTCACTTGCAAGGCATTGAAATACTTATTGTTCTTTACACCGAGAAACTTCCTGTACTTCGATTTTTCATGGGCATAGTCCTTCATTACCTCTTGGTACAACCGGTTCCCATCCTCATAGGATAGCGAAGGGGTTACCGCTTTGATGGTGTCGAGCAATAATACGGTCTCGAACGGTTGTTGTTTTGGATAATCTACCATTTTCACTTTAACCTCTGCAAATTTGAAGCCATAAAGTTCCTTGATCGCAAAAATCCCCAATACCTCGATAATATCACCATTGGCAATAAAACCAGCTTCCGAGGTAGGTTTCAACCAAAAGTAATTATTCTTCACCACCATCATATAATCCCCAACGGCCAGATCGTTTTCCAAATAAAGGATCCGGCTACGGATGTTCTCATTATATAGGTTGGCCCGCTTGTTGGAACGTACTATAATGGCTGTTTCCTCCTTTCCGTTTTCCGAATATGAAGTATCGATCGCCTCTTGTATCCCATAGCCGTCGACCAAACGCACAATATCGGTATAGCCATTGACGTCAAACTTGAAACCATCTAAAAAACTACCTGCCAGTTTTTCCCGCAAAAGTGTGGCATTGACCAGAATACCCGAATCCTCAGATTGACGGACCACCTCGTCCAACTCGAGCTTCGTAACCTCCTTGTTATAATTAAGCTCTAATTTCCCTTCATCCAGAGCCGGACTTAGATCAAGGTGGACAGGGGGTAACTGGGCCGTGTCCCCGATCAAAATCAATTTACAATTATGGCCCGAATAAACGAACATCATTAAATCGTCCAATAGGGACCCATTCTCAAAAAGTTTGGAGTCTGCCGGGGTATCGGGAATCATTGAGGCCTCATCGACAATAAAAATGGTGTCCCTATGCTTATTGGGTGCCAAAATAAACTGAACCCCTCCCCCCGATTGTTTTTTGGGGAAATATATCTTACGGTGAATCGTATAGGACTGTGTGTCGGAATAATTGGACATTACCTTGGCCGCCCTTCCCGTGGGGGCCATAAGTACGGCTTTCATGGTCGTGCGCCAAAGGTTGCCGACCAAAGTACCCACTATCGTTGTCTTACCCGTACCTGCGAATCCCTTTAACAAAAACAACTGTTCTTTCTCCTTGGAAAGCACATAACTTGCCAATTGCTGTAAGGCCATTGATTGTTTTGGGGTTGGCTCATGCGGGAATTTTTCCTTAAGGGTCGTGAAAAAAGAAGAAACAGTAGGAGCTTTCATAGAAAACAAAGATAAACATGATTATTGGCCAAATACACCTTTACCCCATTATTCTAACAATGAAAATCCCGGACACTGCTTTAGCCCCCTATCTCGGATAGCTGTTCCAAGTACCTGATCCGTTCCCTTTAGACCATTTATAAGTGCATTGTATTCAAATTGAAATTCATGAACAATTACGACAATAAAATATTAGGCAGTTTCTAAAAAAATTGTAGATTTGTGTTAACCTCTAAATAAAAACTAACACATAAGATAATGAAGACCATAATACAAATTGTACTTTGGATTGCCTGTATCGGATTTGCCTACCTTATTTACAACTCTGTGACAGGGCCTATCGAATTCAAAAAGGTGAAACGTGAACGTTTTGCCAAAGTTGTTTCCAAGTTAAAGGACATTCGCAATGCCCAGGAAGCCTATAAGACGGTGAATGGAAAATACGCAAATGACTTCAAGAGTCTTATTACCTTTGTAGACACGGCCAAATATACCATTACCCAACAAAGGGACTCTTCGTATATGGAAATGGACAAAACTTATGGTATTGAACTTTTAAAGGAAATAAAGATCATAGATACTTTAGGGTTTGCTTCCGTAAAGGATTCATTATTCGGAAAGGATGACCGTTATAAAAGCCTGATGGATGTACCTTATGCCGCCAATGGGGAGAAATTCGAGATGAAATCCGCAATTATAGACAAAGGTGGTTACAAGGCCCCTGTTTTTGAGGCCAAAGTCAAAAAAAGCGTCGTACTTTATGACCAACCCGAAGATCTATTGAACCGTGAAAATGCCCAAGTAAGTGTTGAGGAAGTAAATGGTGACGCAATAAAAGTAGGGTCATTGGAACAAGTAAGCACAAGTGGTAACTGGCCTCCAATCTATGACAAAAAAGACGATCTTTAATACTGGCGATATCCCATTGGAAGAATTCAACAAACTGTCCATTCAAGCTAGCTTGAATGGACTTTCTTTTTGTGTTTTGGACACTATCTCCAAGACGATAACCAAATCCGATAGGCAATTTTTCGAACGAACACAGACCCCCCATGAGCTTCAGGGAAACCTAAAAGCCTTATTGGAGAAACACGAAATCGACCGTGCATCCTTTTCCGAGGTGATCGTTGTTCATAGCAACGGCCTTTTCAGCTTTGTACCAAAACCCCTCTTCGATGAAAAGGAACTTGCCAACTATCTAAAGTTGAATGCCAAGATATTAGCTACGGACCATATGGCCTATGATGTATTGGAGAACTATGATATGGTAAATGTATATGTTCCTTTTATGAACATCAATAATTATATCTTCGGGTTGTTCGGGGAATTTGAATACAAGCACAATGGGACTGTCCTGGTAGAGGCTTTATTGAATAGTTCGGGAAATACCAAGGAACCTGTTTGCTATACCCATGTTGATGGCCGACAAATGAGTATTACCGTTATCTCCCAAAAAAAATTATTGCTCCACAATAGCTTTACCTTTACCTCAAAAGAAGATTTCATCTACTATCTGCTATTTACGATCGAACAATTAGGACTGGAAACGGAAACGACAAAACTTAAGCTTTTCGGCTCTATTGAAGAGGATGATGAAATTTTTGGACTGTGCTACAAATACATAAAGGACATTACTGTTTTCATACCCCCTGTAACCGCTTACCCCATGGCGGATACCACACAAGATAGGATAGATTTCACCGTAATCAGTGCCCTATAATGCGGATCATCTCTGGAACACATAAAGGAAGAAGGTTAACAGCCCCAAAAAAATTGCCGGTCCGCCCTACGACCGATATGGCAAAGGAAGCCCTTTTCAATATCCTGAACAACAACTACCATTTTGAAGACACTACCTTTATGGACCTATTTGCCGGAACCGGGAATATCAGTTTCGAATTTGCCTCAAGGGGGGCTACCGATATTGTTGCGGTAGATGCCGACCATAACTGTATAAAATACATTGGGAAAATATCGAAGGAGCTCGATTTCGGAATCTCCACGGTTAAAAGTGACGTTTTTCAATTTTTGGGCAGAACGCTCTTTAAGGCCGATATCATTTTCGCCGACCCACCTTACGATCACCCTATTGGGGAATTTGCCAAAATACCTGAACTGGTGTTCAAGAATAAACTCCTGAATGAGAATGGGGTATTGATCATCGAACATTCAAAACATACCGATCTTTCATCATTGGACCAATTCACCAACCAACGCAGGTACGGGGGAAGTACTTTCAGCTTTTTTGAAAATACCGCGGAAGGTTGACCCATCTACTGGATCCCTCATGGGACACACCACTATAAAAATTCGATTCCGTTAAAAAAAAGCAGGTCATAAGCCGGATTCTGTACATACTCGACTTAGTTAAAGATCACTCCTTACAAAAGCCGATATGTCCTTATCATTTATCTGGACCTTTGGTTGCCCAAAGGCTCTAACCGCCTACCCTTCAGCTCGGGCGTGCAGCCCTCGAACACTGATTTACATGACGTTTCACCGTATAGAGTTTACCTGGTTTCACTACAGCATTACCTGTACATTCTTTCTGTTGCACTTGTCCGTCCCCGTTTTTGGCGGGGAGACGGGTGTTACCCGCTATACTGCACTATGGTGTCCGGACTTTCCTATCTGGCGATAACCGCCAGATCGATAAGGTGACCTGCCAACCGCAAATTTACTCCAATTGTTGATAAAAAAGTGTTTAATCCATCTTAAATAAACCGCTATGATCCCCGCTATTTCTATATTTGTAGATACAGGGGCGTTAATACCTTTAAAGAGAAACAAATTGGAGCCATTTATTGTATCAGCACGTAAATACAGACCACAGACATTCAAGGATGTCGTTGGGCAGCAGGCAATAACCAATACCTTGCTCAATGCCATTGAAAACAACCATTTGGCCCAGGCCTTATTGTTCTGTGGACCCCGTGGGGTAGGCAAGACAACCTGTGCCCGTATCCTTGCAAAACAGGTCAACCAGAGCGGTGTGGAACGTGAGGATGAGGACTTTGCCTTCAATATATTCGAATTGGATGCCGCTTCGAACAATTCCGTGGATGATATTAGGAACCTTATCGACCAAGTCCGTATTCCTCCCCAAGTGGGCGAATACAAAGTATACATTATCGATGAGGTACACATGCTTTCCCAATCGGCCTTCAATGCATTCTTGAAGACCCTGGAAGAACCCCCCAAACATGCCATTTTCATTTTGGCAACGACTGAAAAGCACAAGATCATACCCACGATCCTTTCCCGATGCCAAATTTTCGACTTTAAACGTATTACGGTCAAGGATGCCGCATCCTATTTAAAATATATCGCAGAAAACCAAGGGATCGAGGCTGATGATGATGCGTTGCACATCATAGCCCAAAAGGCCGATGGCGCAATGCGTGATGCGCTTTCCATTTTTGACAGGGTAGTAAGTTTCTCAGGAAAAAGCCTGACCAGGAAAGCAGTCACCGAGAATCTGAATGTCCTTGATTATGACACGTATTTCACTGCTACCGATTATATCCTGAAACACGATATACCTGGCTTATTGCTCCTATTCAATAAAACATTGGCCCTAGGCTTTGATGGCCATCATTTTATATCGGGACTGGCCTCACATTTCAGGGACCTTATGGTGTGCAAGCATGAAGGGACCATTGAATTACTCGAAGTAGGGAAAACCGCCCAAAAGAATTACCTTGAACAATCCAAGCTGACTTCAAATGACTTTTTATTACAGGCCTTGGACATTGCCAATGACTGTGACCTAAAGTACAAGACCAGCAAAAACCAAAGACTCTTGGTGGAACTCTCACTTATGAAATTAGCGTCCATTGGCTTTGGGGCTGAAAAAAAAAAAGTGAATCCGGTGCTTTAGCCAATAGCTCCATTCCATTTATAGCACCTTCCGCATTTTACAGGAACAATCCTCCCGTACCGCCCACGAACACCCAACTGACCGGAAAGGAAAAAACCGACGGGCCTATAGGTAGGGAACATGTGGCAACACCCGAAAAAGAGACTGGTGCACAAGACCCCAACCCTGACCCAAAACCAGCAGTGGGGGCTGCCCGCTCCGGAAACAATCCTTTGAGCATGAACATTGGATCCCATAAAAAACGTGTTTCCGGACTCTCCATATCTAGCCTAAAAGCCAAGAAAGAGCATCAATTGAACAAAAAAGATGATTTAATCGATGAAAGCAAATTACCCCGGAATCCCTTCAGTGAAGAGGAAATGCAAAAGCATTGGATGGATTTTGTGGACAAAATGGAAAGTGACGGCAGAAAGATATTGGCATCCAACCTCCATACCGATGTACCCAAACTATTGAACGGGAATACCATTTGGATAGAGCTCCCCAACGGCACCATGAAGAAAGAGATAGAAAGGGAGCAGTCCGGCCTTATGGAATATTTACAGACGAACCTCAACAACCACTTTATAACCCTAAAGATCACGGTCAACGAAAAGGTGGCCAAAAAATTCGCATTTACCCCTGAGGAGAAATATGGGAAACTCAGGGAGAAGAACCCGGCCATAGACATACTTCGAAAAACGTTTGACCTAGACCTCTGATATTTCACAAAAACCTACCCGAAACAATGGCCAAAGGAATATACCGGGATAAATATGGCCGTCATATTTTGAAACGGATGACATTCCTGTTATTTTTGAAAAACAGAAACAGAAAATATGCTTGGCCTTAAACTACCCACAGACCCAAGATGGGTCAATATTGTCGAAAAGAACATTGATGAGATCCTTACCGACCATGCCTATTGTGAACAAAAGGCGGCAAGTACGGCCATCTCCCTGATCGTCTCCTTTCCCGAGTACCCTGAACTCGTTGAGGAAATGGTCGCCCTTTCACGGGAGGAAATGGGGCACTTTAAGATGGTCCATGACCGTATTATCGAAAGGGGGCAAACCTTGGGACGCTATAGAAAGGACCTATATGTGATCGAGTTGATGAAATTCTTTCCAAAAGGGGGAAGCCGTATCGACCAATTAACACATCGGTTACTGTATGCGGCCCTTATCGAAGCTAGAAGCTGTGAGCGCTTTCGATTGTTGTCCAAGGAATTAAAGGATAAGGAATTGGCGGAATTCTACCATAAACTCATGGTCAGCGAGGCCGGCCATTATACTATGTTCCTAAAATTCGCACGCCGATATGGGGACTTGGAAGAGGTAAACCGAAAATGGCAGGATCTTTTGGAGTACGAGGCCAAAATCATGAAAGATCTTGGCACCAAGGAAACCGTACACGGATAGGGAAACCCTACCTACCCGATTTTTGTGTTAATGTACTTTTGGACTGACCCCTTTACCAACACCCAGGGAAATGTAGAATTGCTTGAATTGAAATAACAAGCCAATTGTTCTTTTTCTTCCTTTGGGTACGTCTTGGCTTAGTCCAGAAAACAGTTTGGGTAAACCTAAAATGTAACCTTTAGTTTCAATTCCCTTGGATTTCATTTCTTTAACAATGTCCAAAGCTGACAATGCTGGATCCACATAACTTCCTGACATGTTATTGCTACTTGGCCAGAACACAATTTCTAGTCTAACATCTTTGTTTTTGAATGTGATTTCCGGTCTAGGACAAGCATACCTCCATCCTTGTTCTGTATAATGTTCTTCGATTTTATCACAAACGGCCTGAAAAATTTCTATACAAGGAGTATGTTCATTAAAAATTTTAAGAATACTATCGTGACCAATTTTCTTTCATGCTTAAATTGTATTACCGTTAACATAATCAAGAATCCAACTTTTCCGCATAATAATCATATATCGCAAATTGGGAACGTACTTTGGGCTTGTCGTCCCTTCTATATGCATTATCCTGTTTCTCGGAAAAAATACGCGCCTTCACATTGTCGCCCCAACAGATCCCAAAGGTGTCGATCAATTCCTGTTTTATATCCCCATCATAGATAGGGCAACCTACCTCTACCCTGTTCATTAGGTTACGGGTCATCCAATCGGCCGAGGATATGAAAACCTTGGGATCCCCTTCATTGGCGAAGATAAAAACCCTGGGGTGCTCCAAGAATTTATCCACCACACTTATGGCCTCGATATTCGCACTCATTCCCTTTACACCGGGAACAAGACAACAGACACCCCTTATGATCAACTGTATCCTTACTCCCGCATTACTCGCCTCGTACAGTTTGTCAACCATTTTATAGGAGGTTAGACTGTTCATCTTGATCTTGATATACGCTTCTTTCCCCGCTCTTGCATTCTCTATCTCATTATCGATCAATTTAACGAAATACGCCTTGGTATAATGGGGGGACACCACCAAATGCTTGTATTTGTTTATCTTATAAGGCATATCAAAGAAACCGAACACTTTGTTCAGCTCCCTTAAAATGGAGGCATTGGCCGTAAAAAGGGTATAATCGGTATAGATCCGGGCGGTAGCTTCATTGAAATTGCCGGTACTGATAAAGCCATACCTCTTTATCCTGTCCTCTTCTTCCCTTTCTATCACACATACTTTACTGTGTACCTTTAATCCCGGGACCCCAAAGATAAGTTTCACCCCTTCCGCCTGTAGCTGTTCGGCATATTCTATGTTCGCCTGTTCATCAAAACGCGCCCTGAGTTCGATCTGCATGGTTACCTGTTTGCCATTCTTAACGGCATTGACCAATGATGCCGCCACTTGGGAATCGGCCGCAAGGCGATATACCGTGATCTTTATACTTCGTACCTTGGGGTCCAAAGCGGCTTCCCTTAAAAATTTGATCACATAGGAGAAGGTATGGTAGGGCGTATACTGCAGATAATCCTTCTTGGCTATTCTTTCAAAAAGGCTACCTTCCGTATTAAGGCCTTTTACCAAAAGGGGAGTGATTTTTTTATACATCAGGTCCTCCCTGCCCAGACTTGGGAAGCCCATATAATCACGACGGTTATGATAGCGTCCGCCGGGAATCACACTGTCAATGTCCTCTATATCCATTTTTTCCTTAAGAAACTGTAAAGTGTCCTTCCCGATTCCATTATCATACACGAAACGAACGGGGTCACTTATTTTTCGGCCCTCGACACTGGATGATATTTTCTCTATAAAACTTTTACTGAGATCGCTATCGATATCCAACTCGGCATCCCGGGTAATCTTTATCATATGTGCCGTGATGGATTCATAGGAGAACATGGTAAAGATATTCCGTAGTGAATAGCGGATCAGGTCATCGAGAATAATGATATAGTCCTTATCATCGATTTTTGGCAGGACCACAAAACGGTCTATTCCCCTTGGTATTTCGATAAGGGCATATTTTACATTTTTTGGGTTCCTGGCCCCACCTTCTTCCGGAATCAGTACCATTTTCACCGCAAGGTATGCCGCAGTATCCTTCAAGGTAGGGAACTCGGTAAGATCGTTCAAGATGATCGTCATGAGCACCGGGCTCACCTTTTGGTCAAAATATGATTTTATGAATTCCTCATGTACCTTGTTCATGTGTACGTGGGCCTCATCTATCTGGAAGATATTTTGGGCCTCTAACTCTTTTCGTATCTGTCTTAGGATATTAAGGCTTTTTTCCTGCTGTTCTATAACAATATTGGTTATCTCTGCCAACAGGTTCTTAGCGGTCTCCCCACCCAATTCACTTTTGCCTGTTTTCCCCGCTTGGACAATGCGTTTTACGGTAGCATAGCGCACTTTGAAGAACTCATCCAGGTTGTTGGAAAAAATACCTACAAACCGAAGACGCTCTATTAGTGGCACGTTTTTGTCCGCACTTTCCTGTAACACCCTTTCATTAAAACCCAACCAGCTGATTTCCCGGTTTATATATTTGTTTTTGACCTTTATCATTATTTTAAGTGTTTAGGGAAAATAATATTCGATGTGATTCCCGATGTAATGTCGTTCCAGTTATCGATTTCAAAGGT
The DNA here is from genome assembly GCA_002749285.1 of Maribacter sp. Taxonomy (GTDB): domain Bacteria; phylum Bacteroidota; class Bacteroidia; order Flavobacteriales; family Flavobacteriaceae; genus Maribacter_A. Next base: position 99,697 of record PDPR01000012.1, on the reverse strand, counting down.
CATATGGACCAAACCACTGGTGGGGACATTATCTATGTATTGGCTGCCCAAGCTATTTGCAAGATGGGTAAAAGCATGGTTATGGCCAAATAACATGACCGTATTAAGGGAATTATCCAATTTTTTAACAAACCGCAGTACGCAATCCCCCGAAAAATCATAAAGTCCATTCGCGATTTCAAATTGGCCAAATGGAAATTCAAGTTTTCTTAAAAAAATAAGACACGTATGCATGGCCCTAATGGCCGGACTCGAAAAAACCGCATTGGGCAATATGCCCTTTTCACCAAAGGCACCAACCACCAAATGGCCATCACCGACCCCCCTTTGCAACAAAGGACGGTCCTTGTCATTTACGGAATATTCCCAAGAGGATTTACCATGCCGTACCAAAATAAGCTGTTTCATCTACCTATTCGATTTAATTGGATCCAGTAAAATTAAAAAACCAACAAAAGTAACCCCTGAAAAATCAAGGCGATATAAGGATTATGGGGCCAGACGTTCGATCTTCCAATCAAAATCATCCTGCAACGAAAACCGGATCCTATCGTGCAACCGGTTAGGCCGGCCTTGCCAAAACTCCATGGATATGGGGCGTACCAGATACCCACCCCAATACTCGGGACGTGGAATATCCTTGCCTTCGTATTGTGCCTCCAACTTCTTTAGGTTTTCTTCCAAAACCTCCCTCGAAGCTATGACCCTACTTTGATCGGAAACAATGGCCCCCAACTTACTTCCATCGGGCCGGGATTCAAAATAACCATCGGATAAGTTCCCTGGGATTTTCTCGGCAGTCCCTTTGATAATCACTTGACGCTCCATGGAATGCCAAAAAAAGGAAAGGCAGACATGTGGGTCTTCGGCAATGGCCTTACCTTTTTCACTTTCATAGTTCGTATAGAAGATGAAACCCTCGTAAGTATACCGTTTTAAAAGAACGACCCGGCTTTTGGGATAACCGTCAAGTCCGATTGTCGAAAGAGTCATCGAATTGGCCTCCTCGACCGTATCGGAAGCCTCTACTTCATAAAACCATTTTTGGAACAACTCCATGGGGTTGTCGGATATGGCATCTTCTATAAGGGCACTTTTCCCGTAGGATTTTCTATAGTTGCTTAAATCTTTTTCCATTGTACTGTAATCTGAAACCAATATATACAAAGTTCTTTAAAAGATAGGCAAAAGGGAAGGTTTCCAATGTATTTATTACCAACAATGACAAAACACAGTGGGGTAAGGGAAATCGAAAAGAGCTTGGCCCACATAACAGGTTCTGCGGATAGGCCCTATTATCACAATCGTGCGATTACATCTCGAATACCTTCCCATCATCGGCCAAAGCCACGTTGGGGAAAACCCCCATAGCTTCTTCCCTAAAAAGGTCAATGGACTTATACCGTGTGGAATAGTGTCCCAAGATCAGCATACCCACATTGGCTTTCTTGGCGATCGTTGCAGCTTCCTTGGCCGTTGTATGCTTGGTTCTTTGCGATAAATGTGCCTCGGATTCCAAAAAGGTGGACTCGTGGTACAGAACGTCAACTTCCTGTATCTGCCCGATAATCTTGGGAAAGTAACTTGTATCACTACAGAATGCATAGCTTTTGGGCCTAGGGGGGTCAAATGTGAGTATATTATTAGGCAACTGCGTACCATCATCCAAGGTGATATCCATTCCGTTTTTTATGTTCTGAAAATAACACTTGTCTATTTTGTATTGGGCAACAGCCTCTACATCGAGCTTTCTTTCCCTCAACTTCTCCTTAAAGAGAAAGCCGTTGGTATACACCCTGTGGTTCAACGGAATGGTTTCAACCGTTATTTTATGGTCCTCAAAAAGGAGTTCGGGCTCTTTTGAAATCAATTCATGGAACAGTAAAGGGTAATTCGTCCATGAGTCGCCCAATTTCAACAGTAGTGTAATCGCTTCCTTGATTCCTTTAGGCCCATAGATATGCAACTCCTTGTCACGTCCCAAAAGTCGAAAAGTGGAAACCAACCCCGGCAACCCGAAAAAATGATCGCCGTGTAGGTGTGAAATGAAAATATGGTTGATCCTGGAGAATTTGATCTTATGCTTACGTAATTGCAGTTGTGTACCCTCCCCACAATCGACCAGGAACATATGGTTCCTGATCTCCAACACTTGTGAAGTCGGATTTGTCAACGTACGTGGGGTCGCTGCATAGCACCCCAGAATCTGTAGTTTCATGAAAACGGAAATTAAAAAATTAACGATCGGAAATGGCAAGACCCTATCCAGAAATCATTTTCCATCATGGGTTTTCAGAGACCAAGATCCCTTTCTATCTCTTCCATTTCAATAATATCCATGGCTTCCTGTATGGTGGGCACCACATATAACCTTTCGGGAACTTCATCGAAAGACACTTTCCCGGTTACCAACACAAATGATCTATGCATCTCCCTATGCCGGTTCGAAATAGGCAGGAATTCCAAGATATCACCAGAAGAAAGCTTTGGGAATGGGGACAGGTTAAGAATGATATTATCATTTTTTATCTTGTCATAACCCGATTCAAGGTTCTTTAAAAAATCCTGGATCGAGATGTTCTCTTGGAATACGATCGTAGTGGTGCCCTCTTTATCGAATATCATAGGTGTTGTTTTATTTTTGAGGCCAATAAATAAATCACGGCCATACGTATAGCAACCCCATTTTCGACCTGGTCCAGGATAATGGATTGTTTTGAATCAGCAACATCACTTGTAACCTCAACACCGCGATTTATGGGGCCAGGGTGCATGATAACGATTTCCTTGTCCAATGAATCGAGTAAGGCCTTATTCACCCCGAATTGTTGGGTGTACTCCCTTGTCGTTGGAAAATAGCTAATATCCAAACGTTCATTTTGTATACGAAGCATATTGGCGACATCGCACCAATTCAAGGCTTTGACCAAATCGGTCTCCACCTCAACACCTAAAGACCCTATATGCTTGGGCATCAATGTCCTTGGCCCACACACCTTTACCTGGGCCCCTTGCAGTTTCAGTGCGAATATATTGGAAAGAGCTACCCTGGAATGCAGGATATCACCAACGATGACTACTTTTTTCCCTGCTACATCCCCCAATCTTTCACGAATCGAAAAAGAATCCAACAAAGCCTGTGTAGGGTGTTCATGTGCCCCGTCACCAGCATTCACTATGGCCGCCTTGACATGTTTCGACAGGAATATGCCCGCCCCGGGATTGGGATGCCTCATGACCACCATATCCACTTTCATGGATAGGATATTGTTCACGGTATCGATCAAGGTCTCCCCCTTCTTTACAGAAGATTGGCCTGCGGAAAAGTTTATGACATCCGCGGAGAGTCGTTTTTCTGCCAGCTCGAACGATAATTTTGTCCTTGTACTATTTTCAAAAAATATATTGGCTATAGTAATGTCCCGTAGCGAAGGAACCTTCTTAATAGGTCGGTTGATTACCTCCTTGAATTGATCGGCGGTTTCAAAAATGAGCTGAATATCCTTTTCATTGATATATTTGATACCCAGTAAGTGATCTACACTCAGTTCGGCCATTGCTTATTTATTTATCAGATAAATTTCATCTTTACCATCGTTCCCTTCCCAGAGTACAACAACCCTTTCATTGTTTATGGCATCTACCTGCCGCCCCCTATAAGTTGGCTGTATGGGTAAGTGCCTACTGAACCGCCTATCTATCAGGGTCAATAGCTCTATTTCGGAAGGTCGCCCAAAAGACTGGATGGCGGTCAGGGCCGCCCGGATACTTCTGCCGGTATACAGCACATCATCGACCAAGACCACTTTCTTGCCCTCTACCAAAAAATCTATGTTGGTCTGGTTGGCCTCCAGGGGCTTATCCCCCCTCCTAAAGTCGTCCCTATAAAAGGTTATGTCCAGGAATCCGACATCAATATGTTTTACTTTATATTCCTCTTTAAGGATCTTGGTGAGCCTTTCGGCTACGAACCTTCCCCTAGGCTGCATCCCGATCAGTACCGTATCGGAAAAATCAAGGTGGTTTTCAAGCAATTGGCAAGCCAATCTATGTAAGATGATATTGATTTCTTTTGAGGAGAGTAGTACTTTTTGACTCATAATAGGCCAGCAACACTTTTGTTTGACAAAAATAGGGAATTATTACAAATATCCATTGACCATAGGGCAAACAAAAAAGCCCTGACCGGATAGTCAGGGCTTTTTGATTCCCATTTTATATAGGAAAACCTATTAAACAGAAGCTTATTTCTTCTTTGAATTAGCTTCCATCTTATCTTTCAACGCCTGTAATGCCTCATTAGCATCCCCTAAAGTAGGTTTAGCCTCATCGGCACTGGCCGCTGCCCTTTTGGCCGCGGATTTTACATTACGTTGCTCTTCTTCCCTAAAGATAGCGGTATGGCTGGCTACAACACGCTTAAAGTCTTTATTGAACTCAATGATCTTGAATTCCGCTTCTTCGCCCTTGCCTAATTTCTTACCATCCTCTTTTTCCAAATGACGCTGTGGGACAAATGCAGTGATATCCTCATTAAAGTCAATCGTTGCACCTTTATCTACGATATCGGTGATGGCCGCCTTATGGATGGTGCCAACAGCAAATTCGGTTTCATGTTTGTCCCATGGGTTCTCGGTAGTCTGTTTGTGACCTAAACTTAATTTACGTCCTTCAACATCCAATTCCAATACCTCCACTTCCAAAGTGTCGCCTACAGCCACAAATTCCGATGGGTGTTTGATCTTCTTGGTCCATGAAAGATCCGAAATATAGATCAAACCGTCGATTCCTTCTTCCAATTCCAGGAATACACCGAAATTGGTAAAGTTCCTAACGATTCCCTTATGCCTAGATCCTACAGGGTATTTGGTGGTAATATCGGTCCATGGGTCCGGGGTCAATTGTTTTATGCCCAAGGACATTTTACGATCTTCCCTATCCAATGTCAATACCACAGCCTCTACTTCATCACCGACTTTCACGAAGTCCTGTGCAGAACGTAAGTGGGTCGACCATGACATTTCGGAAACGTGGATCAATCCTTCCACACCTTCCACAACTTCGATGAATGCACCATAGTCGGCTATAACAACAACCTTACCTTTGACCTTGTCGCCAATTTTGATATCCTCGCTCAAGGCATCCCAAGGATGTTTTTCCAATTGCTTAAGACCCAACTGGATCCTTGATTTGTTCTCATCAAAATCCAAGATAACAACGTTCAGTTTCTGATCTAGTTCAACAACCTCGTTCGGATGGTTGATCCTGCTCCAGGAAAGGTCGGTAATATGTACCAGACCATCAACACCACCAAGATCGATAAAGACTCCGTAAGAAGTAATGTTCTTGACAACACCTTCAAGTACCTGTCCTTTTTCCAACTGGCTGATGATCTCTTTTTTCTGTTCTTCGATATCGGCCTCGATAAGTGCCTTATGCGAAACCACTACGTTTTTGAACTCGTGGTTGATCTTGACCACCTTGAATTCCATAGTTTTATTTACATACTGATCGTAATCCCTAATCGGTTTAACATCGATCTGCGAACCTGGCAAGAAAGCCTCTATACCGAATACATCGACGATCATACCACCTTTGGTCCTACATTTAACGAAACCACTGACAATTTCTTCCTTATCATGTGCGGCATTCACCCTGTCCCAAGCCATAATGGTCCTGGCCTTTCTGTGGGAAAGTACCAATTGGCCACTTTTATCCTCACGGATATCGATCAACACCTCTACCTTGTCACCTACTTTCAGGTCTGGGTTGTAACGGAATTCGTTCAAGGAGATAACACCTTCCGATTTTGCATTGATATCGATAATAGCCTCCCTATCGGTCAAGTACACTACGGTACCCTGTACAACATCTTCATCTGCCGTATCGACAAAGTTTTCGGCGACCAATGTCTCAAACTCCTGGAGTTTGGAGTCATCAACACGTTCAATACCTTGTTCGTACTTTTCCCAATCAAAATTTTCCAAAAATTCCTTTGGATCCTGTACAGGTGTCTCCACCTTTGTTTCTGTTCCCGGAGTAGCCTCTACCGCTTCCTCTACTGGTTTTGTTGTTTCTTCTTCAGCCATTTGCTGATTTAAATTTGTATTCCATAGTGCCACAAGAGTTAAACAATTACTACAGAAGATGTTAATACGATCTTTTATTTTACCCCCCTTTCCTCTTGATTCTCTGTAAAAAAGGAGTGCAAAACTACGATTTTATTATGTATTTACAAACAACTAGGGCACTATAATCGATTTACAATACAGTATTCCTTGTTTTCCCCTAATCCTGTCCTAAATAATTTTCAGGCACACCGATCCTATTCATTTTACTGGTTTCATCCTCTATGTAATCGTTTTTTCAAAAAAGAACCCTATGTATGTATTTATCTGGTGGTGGTTGCCCTTTTGTTTCAGCACCTATAGGCTTAATGACCTCACCTTCAGTACGTGTTGATGACGTTCTTCCGGGGGTTCCAATTCTTTTATGGTCCTAGGTCTTATATTGTCTTTGTGCCCAACGACAAAACAAACTTGGCTACTGTCCCGAATATTCAACATTGCAAGGCCCCTATCGGCAACAATAACGCTGCCTTTTGACAGAGGTATATCGTAAGTTCCTTTGTTATCCGCTGTTTTACCACCGGTTACATCCACACACATCATAATCAAGAAGGGTATGCATTTTCACGGCTACTTTCCTGGTTTTGTGTCCTGCCCGATCGAACAGGCCCAAACAAAGACTTATTGTTGTCGCATCCAACAAAAGTATTTTTGACTTGATTTTGAATTTAGTGCGTTTCATTTGAACTTGCTGTCCCATACCTTCCAACAGAAAGTAATAGCAATCCCTAAAAAGCCCCCGACCCCTGTTTTTGTTCCGATAAACTGAAGTAGGTCTTGAAGGTGCCCCAAGCATCCCAAAGGATCAGGGTTTACAGTGGCAGGGCGAAGACCATTACTTGTATCACGCAAGGACTGGCCATTGGCAAATTGACAAAAGAGCATCGAGACCAACTATCAGGTCCTTTTCGATGTTTGTTGCTTTGGTGCGGCTTAACCGATCTTTTGGATCTTGAGGTATCCGGGAAAGGTGTTTTTCGTGCTGCGCCACAAAGGTAACCTTGAGGGACAAAACCCCCTCTTTTTTAAACGTTTGGGTCGCTATTGGTTCCCCCCCCCGAAAATTAGGACAGAAATCGTTACCTTTACGCCAATAAATATTAACCGTAATCAAATTACAACTATGAGTGTTAAAGTAAAATACCAGCCCGTTTTGGACCTTGGCGAAGAATTATCGATCAAGGACGGTAAGGTTACCGAAGAGAATGGTGTATTAAAAATAAAAGGTACCGCAGGCACCCAATACGAGAAGAACCTTTTATGGGATAAAATCAAGGAAATAGGTGGGGAGCATCCTTCTGACATTAAAGCCAATATCATCGTTGCCGACGAATCGGTATTCCACAGACACACTGTGAAAAGTGGGGAATCTTTGAGCAAGATCGCCAAGAAGTACTATGGCGACCCCATGAAATACAAACAAATTTTCGAGGCGAACACCAATATCCTTAAGAACCCGGATGTAATCCATCCCGATCAGGTCTTGGTCATTCCAAATCTATAAGAATAAAATAGTATATATTGAAAAAGACGTTCTAATGAACGTCTTTTTTTTGTTTGTCGATTACCCTATTCGCAAAACCCAAGACCCTAGAGAACTGATCTTCGAGACCCATGTCGCTATTATCGAAAACAATGGCATCCCCTGCCCTTCTCAAAGGTGATACTTTACGGTGCGAATCAACATAATCGCGGTGTTCAACATTCTTAAGCACCTCACTGTATTCTACATCCTCCCCTTTGTCCAGCAATTCCCTATACCGTCTTGTAGCTCGTTTTTCGGGGGATGCTGTCATGAAAATCTTTAATTCCGCATCGGGGAACACAACGGTACCAATATCCCGTCCGTCCATTACAACACCTTTTTCCCCACCCATCTTTTGCTGAATGGACACCAACTTCCGCCGTACTCCCTCAATGGCAGCTATCTTGCTCACCAATTTCGAGACTTCCATAGCCCTGATCTCACGCTCTACATTCTCATCGCCCAAATACATTTCGGCAAAACCCAAGGCGTCATTATAGACAAACCGAAGTTCAATCCCATCCAGTGAAGCTAACAATGCATCGACATTACAGGTATTCCCATCCACAAAACCATTCCGCATGGCATGTAGGGTAACTGCCCTGTACATAGCCCCTGTATCTACATAAATATAGTTAAGGGCCTTTGCCAATTGTTTGGCAATGGTGCTTTTTCCAGTTGATGAATACCCGTCAATGGCAATCGTTATTTTTTCCATACACTAAAAATAGAAAGAAAAAAGGATGTCCTAAAATACTAGAGTTTTTTTGCGTTCTTTACTTTCTGTGTTGTAATCGCCAAGTCGATAACCTCGCTCATATCGGTGACATAATCAAAGGTAAGCCCCTTAAGGTACTCCTCCTTTATTTCCATAATGTCCTTTCTATTTTCCTCACATAGGATGATCTCCTTGATCCGCGCCCTTTTTGCCGCAAGGATCTTTTCCTTGATACCCCCTACAGGAAGCACTTTCCCCCTTAAGGTAATCTCACCTGTCATCGCCAAACTTTTCTTTACTTTTTTCTGGGTGAACAACGACACCAACGACGTAAGCATGGTAATACCGGCACTTGGCCCGTCTTTAGGTGTTGCCCCCTCGGGCACATGGATATGCACATTGTATTTGGCAAAAACCGATGGGTCGATACCAAAACTTTCGGCATTCGACTTTATATATTCCATGGCTATCGTAGCCGATTCCTTCATTACCTTACCCAAGTTCCCGGTAATGTTCAAGGTTCCTTTGCCTTTTGACAGGATCGATTCGATAAAAAGAATATCGCCGCCTACGCTGGTCCATGCCAATCCTGTCACCACACCGGCCACATCATTATTCTCATATTTATCCCTTTCCAATCGGGCCGGACCAAGAATTTCCCGAACATCGTTATTACTGATCTTTATATTGTATTCCTCCCCAATAGCAATTGATTTCGCGGCATAACGAACCATTTTTGCGATTTGTTTCTCCAAGGCACGTACCCCCGATTCCCTTGTATGGCCCTCAACGATTTTTTCCATTTGGGGCTTTCCTATCCTAAGGTCTTTCGAAGTAAGTCCATGTTCTTTCAATTGTTTGGGCAACAAGTGCCTTTTTGCTATCTCCACCTTTTCCTCAATGGTGTACCCTGTGACGTTGATGATTTCCATACGGTCCCTCAAAGCAGGTTGGATGCTCGACAAAGTATTAGCAGTGGCAATGAACATGACCTTTGAAAGATCATACCCCATTTCAAGGAAATTGTCGTGGAACGCACTATTCTGTTCTGGATCCAACACTTCGAGCATTGCCGAGGATGGATCCCCTTGATGGCTACTGGCCAATTTATCGATTTCATCGAGAATAAAGACAGGATTTGAAGTCCCTGCTTTTTTGATGCTTTGGATAATTCTACCGGGCATGGCACCTATATAGGTCTTACGATGGCCCCTGATCTCTGCCTCGTCGCGCAAACCTCCCAAAGACATTCTCACATATTCCCTACCCAAGGCCTCGGCTACCGATTTCCCCAATGAGGTCTTACCAACACCTGGAGGGCCATACAAACAAAGTATGGGCGACTTCATATCATTACGCAATTTCAAAACCGCCAAATATTCGATAATACGTTTCTTTACATCCTCTAGGCCGTAATGGTCCCGATCCAAAATCTTTTGGGCACGTTTCAAATCGAACTTATCATCTGAGTATTCATTCCAAGGCAGCTCCAAGAACAGGTCCAAATAATTCCGTTGTATGGAATATTCCGCAACCTGTGGATTCATACGTTGCAATTTTGCCAGTTCCTTCCCAAAATGTTCGCCCACCTTGGCATCCCATTTCTTCTCCATGGACCTTATACGCATTTCCTCGATTTCCTCATCATAGGAAACACCCCCCAATTCCTCTTGAATGGTCTTCATTTGTTGATGAAGGAAGTATTCCCGTTGTTGTTGGTCCATATCGCTCCTTACCTTGGACTGGATTACATTCTTCAATTCCAATTTCTGGAGTTCCAGATTCATATATTTCAATGTGGCCAATGCCCTATCCTGTAAGTTCCCTATTTCCAGCAATTCCTGTTTCTCTTTTACATCGAGATTAAGATTGGAGGAGACAAAATTTATCAAAAATGAATTGCTTTGGATATTCTTTATCGCAAAAGACGCCTCACTGGGAATGTTCGGGTTATCCTTAATGATATTCAGGGCAAGGTCCTTAATAGATTCTATAATGGCCAGGAATTCCTGTCCGTCCTTATCTGGGGATTCCTCAGCGGTCTCCCTGACGGTTGCCGTCATATACGGTTTATCGGTAAGGATCTCAGCCAGTTCAAATCGTTTTTTCCCCTGTATGATCACCGTTGTGTTCCCATCGGGCATTTGAAGCACCCTTAGGATACGGGCCGCCGTACCCAAGGTATGTATATCGTTCACCCCAGGGTTCTCTGTCTTTTCATCTTTCTGGGCAACCACACCGATAACCTTTGAACCGTTATTGGCATCCTTGATCAATTTTATGGATGCATCCCTCCCTGCGGTAATCGGGATGACCACGCCAGGAAACAATACCGTATTGCGCAAAGGCAATATGGGCAAAGTTTTGGGCAGGCCCTCATTGTTCATTTCCTCTTCATCCTCAGGCGTCAATAACGGTATCAGTTCCGCATCTTGGTCAATCCCTTGTAAGGACATATTGTCAAAATTTGAAAATTTAGAATCTCCCATAGCATATTTTCAGCCATTCTGTCATATATACAACAGTAATAGGCAATTTTTAATATTAAAAAAAGTTCCATATAGGCCTTGAGCCTTTGTTTTTAGGCATCAGCGCACTTTATAACAACCTATGTTCGGCAATTCCCGTGCCAACAGCCCCAATTATTTTACATAAACTGTAACATTGGGTAATTTAGGACATCTATTAGACAAACCAATGCCTTTTTGAGCCGAAAAAAAGAACATACTGATAAATTGATACAATTGTGTCTTGCAGGGGACCAAAGTGCACAAATGGAAGTTTACAACCGTTATTACAAAGCCATGTACAATACATCGCTGCGGATAGTAAAGGATAGTGCCGAAGCCGAAGATATAATGCAGGAATCGTTTTTAAGCGCATTTACGAAACTGCATACTTTTAGAGGCGGGGTTACTTTCGGGTCCTGGTTGAAACGCATTGTCATAAACAACAGTATCTATCATTACCGAAAGCAACAAAAGAAAAATGAGGTTGCGTTGGATGATATAATGTACAAGGTCGAAGATAATGATGGAGTTGCTTCGGACCATGTGTTCACCGAACTGAAGGCTCAAAAAGTAATGGAGACCATGGGACAATTAAAAGATAATTACAGAATTTCTTTGACCTTATATTTGATAGAGGGGTATGATTATGAGGAAATAAGCAAAATAATGGACTTAAGCTATGCCAATTGCCGCACAACAATATCCAGGGCAAAGGAAAGCCTACGTAAAAAAATGACAAACGCCTACTAATGGAAAAAGATAGACTAAAAGAACTGTTCGATGGCCTGGAAGGGGGTTTTGACACCAGGGAACCCAAAGCCGGGCATCAAGATCGGTTTCTTGAAAAACTGGAACAAGCCAATAGAACGATAACCTTACACAAAAAGAAAAGGAATTGGTGGAAACCGCTTTCGATCGCCGCCTCTGTGGCCATTATAAGCCTGCTGGCCATTGGGGGCTATATAGCCAGACCTTCCCTGGACGAGCAAGTGGCCCAGATTTCCCCCGAGGCAAGCAATACACAGGTCTATTTCACCAGTCTCGTCGAGGATCAGGTAAAACAGCTTGAAAATGAAAGCTCCCCTGAAACACAAGAAATCATCAATGCTACTATGTCCCAATTGGAAAAATTGGAAACCAATTACGAAAAACTGGAAACCGACTTGATCAATGGAGGAAACAACAAACTGATCTTGAGTGCCATGATAACCAACTTCCAAACACGGATAGATCTTTTACAGGATGTCATCAACCAAATCGAGGTCATTAAAAATCTAAAAAAACAAAACAATGCGAACTTCACTACATAGATATACTAGCATACTATTCCTCATAGCCCCTATGGTCCTTGCTGCCGGCAATGGTAGACTTAATGGAAGGTACACCAAGGAAAAATCCATTAAGAAAGAATACAGCGTGAGTTCGTCTGCCCTATTCAAAGTGAGCAATAGTTACGGCAACCTTAACATCACCTCTTGGGACGAAGACCGTATCTTGATCGAGGTACATATCAAGACCAGTGGCGACAATGAGGAAAAGGTTCAAAAGAAACTGGATAATATCACCATTGACATTGAAGCCTCGAGGGATATGGTCTCGGCAAAGACCATCTTCAATAAAAACAAAAGTAGTTGGGGGTGGAACTGGGGCAACAGCAATGTCGACATGCAAATCAACTATGTAATCAAATTACCCGTAAAAAACAGTGTCCACCTAAACAACGATTATGGAAACATCATCTTGGACAGGATCGATGGCCATGCCAGGATCAACTGTGATTATGGTCAATTGGAGATTGGCGAACTCCATGGCAAAAACAACTATTTGAATTTCGACTACACCTCTAGATCAAGCATTGGTTATATCAATAGCGGTGAAATAAAAGCCGATTATTCCGGATTTACCATAGAAAAAGCAGGAAATCTGGTTCTGAATGCCGATTACACCAATTCTACCATCAATCATATAGAGAACCTTCAATACTCCTGCGAATACGGGAGTATAAAAATCAGGGAAGCCAATAATGTGGATGGGAATGGGGATTACATCAATGTTAAATTGGGAACCATCCACGGCAATGTGGAGATAAATTCCGACTATGGTTCCCTAAGGATAAACAAAATGGCGGAAGATGCCGGTGACCTTTATATAAGTTCCGATTATACCGGAATCAAAATAGGCTACTCCCCACAGTATTACTTTGATTTTGAAATCCGGGCCGAATATGCCGGAGTACATGGCAAGGATGACCTTGAAGTGAATATCAGCACGGAAAAGTCGAGCAATCGTTATTACAAAGGATACCATGGAACCGCCAACAGTGGCAACCACGTAACCATAAACAGTGAATACGGAGGCATATCCTTCACAAAAGACCAACCCTAAAAATATATAAATGATGAAAAAAGCAACAACATTAAGTCTAGTGGTATTACTCACCATATCCTGTTCTGCCCAATGGGGCAAAAAAGTAAAAGGAAACGGCAACGTGGCCACCATGGAGCGTTCGACAGAAGAGTATGATGCAATAGCGGTGTCAGGATGGTTTAACGTGGACCTTGTCCCGGGCAATGAAGGGGATATTTCCTTAAAAGGCGAGGAGAACCTATTGGAATATATTGTTACCGAAGTCAAGGATGGGAAATTGGCGATCAAGGTAAGGGAAGGAATCAACCTGAAGCCATCGACCTGGAAAAACGGAATCCTTATCACCGTACCTATAGAAGATATCGATGCAATCTCACTTTCCGGGTCTGGGGATATTGTGGGCAGGACCACAATCGTGGGCAACGATCTTAAGACCTCACTATCTGGTTCTGGTGATATTACCCTTGATCTGGAAACCCGTTCAACCTACGCCTCAATGTCTGGTTCCGGGGACATTATATTAAGTGGGGCCACCACCGACCTTAAGGTCTCTGTTTCGGGTAGCGGTGACATCAAGGCCTATGACCTGGAAGCTGAAAATGTCGATGCATCCATTTCCGGATCAGCGGACATCAAGGTAACTGCGAACAAGAGTCTAAAAGCAAGGGTGTCCGGCTCAGGGGACATCCATTATAGGGGGAATCCCGAAAAAGTAAACACAATAACCTTGGGGTCCGGTGATATTACAAGGGCATGACCTATGCTCCTTATAGGCTTCGGAAAACCAACAACAATCATAAAAGCCCCCTTTTACAAAGGGGCCTTTTCCTTTGGCACCCGTAACAATAGAACAATACCGCCCAGAAAGAAAATAAGCAGGAACAAAATGGCGTGCCTCATGGTGCTTACCTGATCAACAAAAGCGAATATTGCCATACCGATTACAATACCTATCTTTTCGGCCACATCGTAAAAACTAAAATACGAAGTGGTATCCTCTGTCTCAGGCAGGAATTTCGAATAGGTAGACCGAGCCAAGGCCTGTATGCCCCCCATTACCAAACCTACCAAACCAGCAGCTATATAGAAATGCATGGGTGTGATCATAAAATAGGCATAGAAACATAGGCACAGCCAAATGAAGTTCACTGCGACCAAGGTTTTTATATTCCCATATTTATCCGACATCCTGGACGTAATGATCGCCCCTAGTACCGCAACTAACTGTATAACCAAAACACTGATGATGAGTCCTGTTGTTTTTTCGGAGGCCGTGGCCCAAGCAATCTCTTTCTCACCAAAATAAACAGCAATGAGCATAATGGTCTGAACAGCCATACTGAAAACAAAAAAGGCCCTTAAATACCGTTTTAACCTGACATTCTGTTTCAGTTGCCCCCAGACCGACCTTAATTCTCGGAATCCATCGAGAAATACCCTCCTGGTTATCTTGTGTTCACTGGAAACACCCTTGGGAAGTACATAAAAGGTATATTGGCTAAACAAGACCCACCATATACCTACCGTGACAAAGGAAACCTTCATGGCCTTGATCTTGGACAATCCCAACTCTTGCTCCGTGGTTCCGATATCAAAACCAAACCATTCGGGCCTCATGACCATGGCCAAATCAAACAGTAGAAGAAGTACGCTGCCAATATACCCAAGTGAAAAACCCTTGGCGCTAATATCGTCCTGTTGGTACCCATAGGCAATGTCGGGCAGGTACGAATTGTAAAACACCAAACTCCCCCAGTATCCGATAAGCCCCATAAAATAAAAAAGTAGGCTAATGTGGATATTCTCGAGACTGAACCAGAAGAGCCCTATACAACCCAGTCCCCCGACATAACAAAAGAATTTCATAAAGCTCTTCTTATTCCCTACATAATCGGCTATACCGGACAAGATAGGTGACAAGACCGCAACCATTAAAAAAGTGAATGCAGTAATCACCGATATCAGTACGGTCTGTTTCATCTCAAACCCAAAAGCAGACACAAGCTGTTCCTTGGATACGAAAAGTGACGAATAATAAATCGGGAATATCGAAGAGGTTATTGTTAAGGTATAAACTGAATTCGCCCAATCATAAAAGGCCCACGCATTCAATAGTTTTCTACTGCCCTTTTGGGCCAAAGTTATTGCCATATACAAAAATAAAAGCCGCTCTTTTGCAGAACGGCTTTCAATATACGATTATTAGCCAAACCATAATGGATTACTCAAAAGAAGTAACACCGAATTTCATGGCCTCTTTTTTGGCAGCAGGGGCCCATTCGGTCAAATTGGCGATCCTTGTATCGTTTGAAGGGTGTGTACTTAAAAACTCCGGTGGGGCCTGTCCCCCACTATTTGCCTTCATCCTTTTCCATAATTCGGCCGCTTCCGATGGGTCGTAGCCTGCAATGGCCATAATCTGAAGACCGATCCTATCCGCTTCGGTCTCGTGGCTTCTACTGAAAGGAAGCATCAATCCCACTGAAGAACCCAAGCCATATGCCTGATTGAATATATTTCTTTTACGCTCATCCTGGATAGTTATATTCCCTGCGACCGCACCCAATTGTTGCAAGGTACCCGCACTCATACGTTGTGCACCATGATCTGCCAATGCATGGGCCACCTCATGTCCCATGACCACTGCGATTCCTGCCTCTGTTTGGGTAATGGGCAATATTCCCGTATAAAAAACAATCTTGCCACCGGGCATGCACCAAGCGTTTACCGTCTTGTCGTCGACCAGGTTATATTCCCATTTGTAATCGTTCAGATAACCGGCATAACCATTGGCGGACAACCATCTTTCCGCTGCGGAAGAAATTCGCTGGCCTACCTTGGTGATCATTCGGGCCTCGGGTGAATCCTCAATAACCTTATTCTCTGTCAAAAATTGATCGTACTGGGCAAAAGCCGTCGGGAAAATTTGACTATTGGGATAAAAATTAAGTACCTTCTTACCTGTAAAGGGATTAACCTTACAAGCTGCCACCCCCATAAAAATGGCAATTATCAATAGAATTTTTTTCATCTTATCATAGTATTTATTAGCATAGTCAACATACAAAAAAAAATCATTCCCCCCTAATGATTACCTGGGTAAAATCCTTGCCAATCCGGATAACATCATCCCCATTTGGTTTCACCCCTGTCAATGGGACTTCCTCATTATCCACCTCAACCGATTCAATCGTAAAGGGCAATCCATGCAACTTGATCAGGAAGGCATCATAAGAAGTGATGAATGCACCATCCTTGAACTGTTGTATGGTAAGACTATTCTTTTTCCCATTCAACTTGAAGTTCCTAAGACTGTAATTTCCTTTGGTGTAATCATAACCATCCTGGTCATCCTCGTACACTGTGGAATTATCGACCCCCAGTTTATAGTACACATCCAAATCCAATTCCTTTATGACCAGCTCCCCAACATACTGCTGCACTGGATACTTAGGGATTATGGCACCTTCCTTGACAAATAGGGGCATACTATCGATATCCGCAGCTACCCATTGCTCTTTCCCCCCTGTCACAATTGAGTTATCCCAATAATTGTACCAATTTCCCCTTGGGATATACATTCGCCTTCCTTGGGCATTTGGTTCTTGGATCGGACAGACCAAAATATGGTTGCCAAAAATGAACTCATCGGTCCTGAAATGTGTTTGTGGATCTTCTTGGTCAAAATAGACCAAAGGTTTCAACATAGGCTCCCCGAATTTTGAATATTTCCAGAACATGGTATAGATATAGGGAAGATGTTGGTAACGAAGTTCAATGAACTTACGTACAATATCGGTTACGTCGGTATCAAAGGACCAAGGTTCTTGGTCACCGTGGTCACCGCTTGAATGTACCCGGCAGAAAGGATGGAAAACCCCTAATTGGATCCATCGGGCAAAAAGTTCCCCATTGGGCTGTTCCGCAAATCCACCAATATCGGAACCGACGAACGACATTCCGCTCATACACATACGTTGTACCTGGACATTGGCCAACCATAAATGCTCCCAAGTTGCTACGTTATCCCCTGTCCATGTAGAAGAATACCGCTGTGTACCGGCATAAGCTGCCCTTGTTATTACAAAAGGCCTTTTCGGGTATACATATTTCTTGATTCCCTCATAGGTGGCCCTCACCATTTGCATTCCATAGATATTGTGTGCCTTACGATGGGTACATGGATGTCCATCGTAATCGTGCCTAGTGTCCAAAGGTGCCGTTTTCGTAGGTACCTCCATGACCGCTGGTTCATTCATATCGTTCCAAACCGCATGAACGCCCAATTCCAACATAAACTCTTTATAAAGCTCGGCCCACCATTCTCGAACTTCTGGATTGGTGAAATCGGGGAAATGGCATTCCCCGGGCCAGACCTTACCTTTCATATAAGGACCATCACCCCGTTTACAGAAATAATCATTCTCCATGGCCTTCTGGAATACCCGATAATCCTTATCGATCTTGATTCCCGGATCGATCATTACGACCGTTTTAAAGCCATCCTCGTTCAATTCGGATATCATTCGTTTCGGATCAGGGAACTTTTCCTTGTCCCAAGTGAAACACCTAAACCCATCCATATAATCAATATCGAGGTACAACGCATCACAAGGTATCCTCAATTCCCGAAACTTATGGGCCAATTCCTTTACATTATTTTCAGGGAAATAACTCCATTTTGACTGATGGTACCCCATAGCCCACATAGGCGGTAATTCCGGTGTGCCCGTTAGATTGGTGTAGGCTTTTACTACCTTGGACATTTCCGGGCCATAGAAAAAATAGTAGTTCATTTCACCACCATCGGCCCAAAAACTGGTTACGTTCCTTCGTTCATGGGCAAAATCGAAGTAGGTCCTGAAGGTATTGTCAAAGAAAATGCCATAGGCCTTGTTCTTATGAAGCCCCACATAAAAAGGGATGGCCTTATATAATGGATCCTGATCCTTACTGTAGGCATATTGGTCCATACACCAATTCTCGATCCTTTTCCCTTTGAGGTTGGAATGCGTTGCCTTATCACCCATACCGAAATAACTTTCCGCACTTTGGGTGATCTTGCTCATTTTCACCGTATTGCCCCCATATTCATAATTTTCTTCCCAATGGAAACCGATCTCATCCTCATTGATGATGTTCCCCTCCATATCGGAAATCTGGATACGCAATGTTGCCTTATCCACCAACACCCGAAGTTTTGAAGTGGATATCAGGTAGTACTCTTTTTTTTCCTCAACATCCAAGCTACTATAGCCCCTATTGACATCTTCACTGATCGCATAGGAAAAGTCGGGTTCAAATACATTCTCTGTAGCATATCTAAAACGCAAGGCACTATTGCGCAAAACGGTAATCTGTAGGATAACCGCATTTTCAGTAGTGAAATAGAACTTGTCCGCATCACGCTTAAAATCCACTATTTGATTAGGGTACAGGTTACCCTTATATTCCAGTTCTGTATTAGTTATCATATATGATCAATTTAAAAGCGACGCAAAGTACGCACATTACCATTAATTAAGAAATGATAGGCGACCAATTACCAACAATTGCGATATAATCGAAGGTTCACTGAAAAATTACGATTCCCAATGGTGGGATCGTGATTTCCATGGAATCATCAAAACCCTGCCATGGTTGTTTTTCTGTTCTCACTGAGGACTTCCTGGACCCAGATCCCCCATATTTTTTGGCATCACTATTGAATATTTGTTTCAATGTACCACTTTTAGGGGTCCCTATACGGTATTTCTCCCTTGGCACTGGGGTAAAGTTAGCTGCAATGACCAGGTCATCTTCCTGCTTATGCCCTTTTCTAATATAGGTCAGGACCGAGTTTGCCGCATCACCATAATCGATCCATTGAAAACCTTCCTGACTGAATTGTTTTTCATACAAGGCAGGATATGACCTGTATATCTTATTAAGGTCCTTGACCAATTCCTGAATACCAGAATGAAAATCGTACTGGGTCAGATGCCAGTCCAGACTCTGGTTGTAATTCCATTCGGATGACTGCCCGAACTCACCTCCCTGAAAAATCAGATTGGTACCGGGATGGGTAAACATATAGCTGTACAATAAGCGTAGATTGGCAAATTTCTGCCATTCATCACCGGGCATTTTGTATAAAAGTGATTTTTTACCATAAACAACCTCATCATGTGAAAATGGCAACATAAAGTTTTCCGTAAAGGCATAGGTCATACCAAAGGTAAGGTCGTTCTGGTGGTGCCTTCTATAAATAGGTTCCTTTTTAAAATACTCCAAGGTATCGTGCATCCAACCCATCATCCATTTCATCCCAAAGCCCAATCCTCCCATATTCACGGGTTTGGACACCATAGAAAATGAAGTCGATTCCTCGGCAATGGTCTGTACATCGGGAAAATTCCCATAAACGGTCTCGTTCAATTCCCGAATAAAGGAAATAGCTTCCAGATTCTCGTTATTGCCATAAATATTGGGTTCCCACTCACCTTCTTCCCTGGAATAATCCAAATAGAGCATTGAGGCCACGGCATCTACCCGTAAACCATCAACATGGTATTGGTCTAACCAAAACAGTGCATTACTGATCAAAAACGCCCTTACCTCATTTCTGCCATAATTGAAAATGAGACTCTTCCAGTCGGGGTGATATCCCTTTCTACGGTCTGGATGTTCATATAAATGGGATCCATCGAAGAATCCAAGTCCGTGGGGATCTTCCGGAAAATGGGAAGGCACCCAATCGAGAATTACCCCTATACCGGCCTGATGCAATCTATCCACTAAAAATTTAAACTCCTCCGGATTCCCAAAACGTGATGTAGGGGCAAAATACCCCGTTAATTGATACCCCCAGGATGGGTCGAAAGGAAACTCCATTATAGGCATGAACTCAACATGGGTAAAACCCATATCCTTAACGTATTTGACCAAATCCTCCGCCAGTTCCCCATAAGTGAGAAAATCATTGTTCCCTTTTCGCTTCCAGGAACCTAAATGCACCTCATAAATAGAATAGGGCCTATCCAAGGAGTTTTTCTCCCCCCGGACACCCATCCATTTTTCATCCTTCCATGTATAATCCCCGTCCCAGACCACAGAGGCCGTTTTTGGTGGGTGCTCACAATATTTGGCGAAAGGATCTGCCTTTTCGGTGACTATCCCAAAATTATTGGAGCGTATATTATATTTATAAAGGGTTCCCGTCCCAATCCCTGGTATGAACCCCTCCCAGATACCGCTTCCGTCCCAACGTACGTTAAGAGGATGTTCCGAATTCCTCCAACCATTGAAATCCCCTACTACGGAGACCCCATTGGCCGTAGGTGCCCATACGGCAAAATACGTTCCTTGTACCCCATTCAGTTCTATGGGGTGTGACCCCAATTTCTCATAGAGTTTAAAATGCTTGCCCGACTTGAATAGATCAATATCAAATTCGGAAAAAAGAGAATGTACGATAACTTTGGACATAACTAGGTCATATTTTGGGACAAAGCTAATCAACTTTGTATAAAGTGCACGGGATTAAAATATTTACTTTAACCCTGTACTGGTTCGCAGACATAAAAATAAGAAGGTCTGAAAAAGTGGAACGCTTTTTGAAGAAGTACTCTAAAGAACTATTGAAACAAACAATTAAAACCATAATTTATGAAAAAGATCAGCTTAATATTCGGAGCCTTTTTGGCTCTGTTCATTGTTGCCTGTGAAGGTCCTGCCGGACCTCCCGGATATGATGGACTCAATGGATTGGATGGACGAGACGGACGAGACGGACTTGATGGGAAACCCGGGATCCAGGGACAGGTTTTACAGATTGATGGGGTTGATTTCGAATATGACCCAAACACGAACTTATATTCGAGCCTTTTGACCTTTGAAGATTATACCGATTTCGAAATTTTCGAATCGGATGCGGTCCTGGTCTATAGGTTCGATGGTGTTGTCGGTTTTGAAGATGGAAGTGATGCCAATACGTGGAGCCTGATACCCCAAAACTTCTTTTTGCCAGAAGGGATAATACAGTATACGGCGGCACACACTTTTATTGACCTGGAATTGTTCATTGATGGTGATTTCAATTTGGCCAATTTAGACCAGGATTTCACCCAGAACCAGTTTTTCAGGATTGTTGTTGTCCCAAGTGTATTACTTGATGGTTCCAATGTGGACCGATCGGACTTTGGGGCAATAATGAACTCCCTTCAGATTTCAGATAAAGAGATAAAGGAGATCAGCATTGATTAACCATCTTGTACCACTAAAAAAAACCTGCTTTTCCAAAGCAGGTTTTTTTTATTCCCATAGCCCGTTAACAAAACATTAATGTCCCAATACCCCCTATTTCGCTATATTTGAAATAACGGTCACATACCGTGAACGAAAAAGACAAAAAGATGATCAAGAAAATAATTTTTGGATCGTACCTCATCCTAGTGGGCTGTAAAAGTAATTCCCAGGACCAGCTAAACAATGAAGAACCCCATTCTTCAGGGGAAACTGCCTACCAAGTCACCAAAAGCGATGCGGAATGGCACAAGGAACTTTCGGACCTACAGTATTATGTTTTACGAAGGGCGGGTACCGAACCTGCAGGAACCAGCAAGATCCTAAACAACAAGGAAAAAGGAATCTATGTCTGTGCCGCATGCGATACCGAGCTTTTCAAGAGTGAACACAAATATGATTCCGGTTCGGGCTGGCCAAGTTTTGACCGTGAGATCAAGGGCAATGTTGCCTTTGACGTCGACAACAAAATCGGTTATGAACGTATCGAGGAACACTGTGCCGTCTGTGGAGGGCACTTGGGCCATGTCTTTAATGATGGGCCACGGGAGACCACGGGAAAAAGACATTGTATCAATGGGGCCGCACTCAGATTCATCCCCTCACCAACGACCCCTAATAAGTAAAAAACCTATCGTTAACCACTTTAGGCCAAAATTCCACTTATCTAGCGGTCACACTCCATTATTGATTAAGCCCGTTTAAGCGAAAATCAGTGGTCTTTTGTTCTGTTGAAAAGTTGCATGGCAGGGCCACGGAAGTAAAAAAAGACAAGAACAGGGCGGAAAATGGCAATTTTCCGGCAATCCGGAAAAGTTCAGACGAGTCCATAATTTTAAAATGCAATTTTCAAATACCTCGATTTGGTTTTGTACTTTTGCAGCTGCTTGCCGGCAGGCAAGTCTCTAATTAAAAAATCAAAGACTATAAAATATGGACAATTTTGATGTTATTGTTTTAGGGAGTGGCCCAGGAGGATATGTTACTGCGATACGTGCGTCACAACTTGGATTAAAAACCGCAATTATCGAAAAGGAGAAATTAGGTGGTATTTGTTTAAATTGGGGTTGTATACCTACAAAAGCATTGTTGAAATCGGCCCAGGTCTTTGAATACTTGCAACATGCCAGTGATTATGGACTTTCCGCTGAAGGCGTGGACAAGGATTTCGATGCCGTAGTGAAGAGAAGTCGCAGTGTTGCCGAGGGCATGAGCAAAGGGGTCCAGTTCCTGATGAAGAAAAACAAGATAGAGGTCATCAACGGGTACGGCACCCTTAAACCAGGGAAAAAAGTGACCGTTAAGGATACCGAAGGTAAGGAAACCGAGTATAGTGCCGATCATATTGTCATTGCGACCGGGGCCCGTAGTAGGGAACTTCCAAGTTTGCCCCAAGACGGCAAAAAAATAATCGGATACAGAGAAGCCATGACCTTGGGGAAACAACCCAAGAAAATGATCGTTGTGGGTAGTGGTGCCATTGGTATCGAATTCGCATATTTCTACAACGCCATGGGCACAGAGGTAACCGTAGTCGAATATCTGCCAAAAATCGTTCCTGTTGAGGATATCGATGTCTCAAAACAATTGGAACGCAGCTTTAAGAAGATAGGGGTCAAAATAAAAACCTCTGCGGAGGTTACTGGGGTAGATACTTCCGGAGAGGGAGTAAAGGCCACGGTAAAGACCGCTAAAGGGGAAGAGGTTTTGGAAGCCGATATTGTACTTTCCGCAGTAGGCATCAAGACCAATATCGAGAACATCGGTCTTGAAGATGTGGGTATCGCCACCGATCGTGAAAAAATATTGGTCAACGATTACTACCAGACCAACATTCCCGGTTATTATGCCATTGGTGATGTGACCCCTGGGCAGGCCTTGGCACATGTTGCATCTGCAGAAGGTATTCTTTGCGTTGAAAAAATCGCAGGAATGCATGTTGAACCATTGGATTACGGCAATATACCAGGCTGTACCTATTGTACGCCGGAAATCGCCTCTGTCGGCCTTACCGAACAACAGGCCATAGATGCCGGACACGAGATCAAAGTGGGTAAATTCCCTTTTTCCGCAAGTGGTAAAGCCAAGGCATCCGGTAATTCGGATGGATTCGTAAAAGTAATCTTCGATGCAAAATATGGGGAATGGTTAGGTTGCCATATGATCGGTGCCGGTGTAACCGACATGATCGCGGAGGCTGTAGTGGCCCGTAAATTGGAAACCACAGGACACGAGATCCTAAAAGCCGTTCACCCCCACCCAACTATGAGCGAAGCGGTTATGGAAGCTGTTGCCGATGCCTATGATGAAGTCATCCATCTATAAACAATACCATCAGCGTAGATCCCAAATGATTTGGGTGGCAGATCCATCTTTTTCACAAAATGGACGGATAGCCTCAAATCATTTGGGAAAACGTTGGCCCTAAGACCCAAAACCAACAAAATCCCAATTGAATACAATCTAAACTATGCTGAAAACCTTTAGATATACCGCCATTTTAGAGGGCATTTCATACCTGTCCCTATTTGCCGTAAGCATGCCCTTGAAATATTTGGCAGGACTTGGGGAACCGAACAAATACATAGGGTACGCCCATGGTTTCCTGTTCATCACCTATATTATCCTGGCTGTGGTATTGACCCGGTCGCAAAAATGGGGACTTAAAAGATTGGCGATTCTTTTTGTGGCTTCACTCCTACCCTTTGCCACTTTCTATATCGACAAAAAATATCTCCGGGATTAAGGGACAATACCCTATCCCCATATTTATTTCCACATCCTTTATACTCTATATGGGGTATATTATGGACCCGTCAAACTTTTTGGGTTTAAGCGAAAATCAGTGGTTTTTATTCTGTTGAAGACTCTTTTAATACCAAATGAATTTTAAAATGCCACTTAAAAATCTGGAATATATTTTACATAGGCGAAAAAGAAAATCCAAGCATAACCTTGGCCATGGTCCTATTTTATTTTGGAGTATATGTGAAATGGAAACTGATTATTTGTCGTGTTCCAAGGTTTATTTGGTATAAGTTACATAGCAGGGGGTATATGCATTCCACCTCTCGATTTTTATATTCTTTTTTGTTAAAAAAACTAAGGTATTTCCAATTGAAAATCTTACTTTTTCAGAGTATCATACAACTCTTTATAAATAAACCGATGCCTATTTTTTATAAGGCTTCAACTCCTCAAAAAAGAAATCATCATTGGGTACGTCAAAATCAAAACCGAGGACCTTCAAATTATTGTCGGTCTTCAGTTTCAGGGTTCCAAAACCAAACCAAGCCTGTGGATGGTCCCAGTGTATTTCCCAGACATCATAATGCCAATGGGTGAGTCTTGCGGATAGTAATGGATGGTTTTCAAATATCAATTTCAATCCACCATTGTTCTCCTCGATGGTTATCGTACCGCATAGATCGGACGTATATTCCCCTACCATTTTATCAATAGCTATTGAAGGTTTCGTGCCAAGGACCCTTTTTCCCTTTCGATCGGCAATGCGGGTATCCGACGCTGCATACTTATCGGTTCTCCCCAACAAGTAGGAAGACCAATCCTTGCCATCGATCCCTAAAAATTTATCCAAGGCATAATAGGATGCTGCCATGATAGGGCTTTTGACCCCGTTCGTTAAAACCACCACACCCAAATCCTCTTCAGGAATCAAATTAATGGCGGTGATAAACCCATCGTACCCCCCGGTATCCGGTATGGCCTACACGCATTCTACCGTGATAATCGCTGAGTCCCCAGCCCAATCCGTAAGCCCTGAAATGCCTGCCAAAGTCATTTTCGGAAGTATGGTCTACCTTGAAATTATTATGGGGTGTCCACACCATATTACGGGTAGCCTTCGTCAAAAGGGTATCGCCGTTATGAATACCGTTGTTCAAATTAAGAATCATCCATTTGGAAATATCCTCCACGCTGGAAATAAGTCCGCCAGTAGCCCCTACCTGTTCCCAATCCACCCAAGGAACAACATAATTCCTTTCATCCTTTCGGGCATGTGGCTGGGCATAGTTGCCCTTACTTTCCAGGTCCTTCAAGGAATAGATACTGCGATCCATACCCAATGGTTCCAATATACGGGTCTTGACATTCTCCCCCCAACTTTTACCCGTGACCTCCTTTATAATCTCACCGGCGGTAATGTACATAAGGTTCGAATACCCATAACCTGCCCTAAATTCGTAGGCCTGTGGCACATATCGGATCCGTTCGATAATCTGTTTGGAAGTAAGGGTGGACTTGTACCAGATATTGTCTCCACTGAAAGTACCTAAGCCTACACGGTGGCTTAGAATATCGCGAATAGTGATATGCTCGCCCACCCAAGGATCGTACATGGCGAAATAAGGCAAGTACTTCTTTACCTTATCGTTCCAATCCAATTTCCCCTCCTGTACCAACATCCCTATTATGGCCGAAGTAAACGCCTTGGAATTTGAAGCGATGGCATAGAGGCTTTCCGCATTCGGCCTTCGTTTTTTCCCTTGCTCCAAAACACCGTAGTTCCCCGTAAAGACAAGTTCCCCATCTTTTACAATACCAATCGATGCCCCAGGCACGTCCCAATCCTTTACCATTTTGGCAAAATAGTTGTCCATAGCCTTAAGGTCTACTTCCTTCCCGACCTGTCCTTGGATATTTACAGAAAAGAACAGGGGAAAGACAAAGAGGTACAAAATATTTTTCATGGTTATATATTTTAGGCAATGAATGTATGTATTCTTGTGGTGATTATGATCCACCATTCCCGGTAAAGATAACCCTATACTTTAAAACCCCCTTTTTATAATGGATTTATATACCCAACATAAAAATCCATACATAACAGGACGACCAATTACGATAGTCCAAGTAACCGGATTCACACACAAAGTCACCCCAAAGCATTTTTACACTTATAAAACATGGCACAGGAATCACTGAACATATTCTGGCCATTGGCCCCTGTGCCTTTACACACCTATGGAGACTGGGAAACAAAGCCCCTAAAGTCGAAAACCTATAAAGAAGAGGGATACTGAATTCGTTTTGGCGAATGGATACCTGAATCATTCCCAAGTCAAGGGAAGCTTCGATCATGGAAAAGACAAGGCCCCGAAGGTCAACCTTTACCTTGTAGTGCATGGCGTCGAACCATACTAACGACACCTGCTTTTTACCATACTTACCAATCTATATTCCCTTCAATAAATTGGATAAGACTTCGGGACAACTCTTTCTGTTCAGCTATATTCGGGTGTCCAGGGGTATCTTTATATAATGCAAAATGGGTATACACCCTTGGGTCATTTATACTGCCAACAGCCCGTTCAACATACCCTGGCCATTTAGAGCCTTGTCTGGTAACATCCATATTGCCCAACATACAAATAATATGTGCCTTGGGATATTCTTTCCTGATTTTACGTACAAACTGCGCATACGCATCTACTATAAACTCCTCGGTAGGAGGTTGGTCACCAAATTTAGCCTTGAATTCCCCATGGCCTGTATCCTTGACCAACCAAGAATCATTCTGCATCAAATTGACTACTACAATATCGGGGGTATATCTTGAGAAATCCCATATACTGGTCGGATCTTCCGGGTCAAGCCTGTTGTACAGTTCTGGCATTGTCAAGGGAAACCAACTGATGGTAATCCCGATTCCACTTTTACAGATACACCGATATTCGGCATCAAAATGTTTTGCTGTCAATCGTGCATAACTACGATAGTTGTTGGTATAAGTGCTATCTGGCGAATCCGCCCCCGAGGTATCCTCAACGGCATAACCTGCGGTAATGGAATTTCCATAAAACTCGATTTTTCTTTTATTGGGTGACGGTTTGGGCAATACCATTGCATTTCCCTCTATACGAAAACCATAAAACAAGGTCTTTCCCCTGTCCCATTCGGTCCTTTTGAAAATTTCCACGGTATGTTCTCCTTTTGACAACCCAGATGCAAGTGGGTAGGACTTTTTAATCGTATCAGGACGTAAAATAAAAGGCTCTTCATTATCAATGACCACATTGTAATAATTATCCCCTTTTTCATCTTGCATAATCACTGCGATTGATTCGCCCTCAAAATCCATTTTAACGGAAGTTCCCGACCAATACAATATCGCAGCCTCTTTTTTTGTCGTATCGACCCTCCCTTCGTACCGTACTTTTGAATGGGGGCCAACAACCTTGACTTTCCTTGTGCCTGCACAAGCCGCCATGACCAATACTACCGATAAAACGAAAACACTCCTTTTATTTGCCAACATCCTTTTGCCTTTGAATATAATTTAACGATCAAACTTTAAAAATTCCCTGTAACCCAACAGGTAAGTTACTCCAAAGAAACCATTTGTCCAATTGATTTTGGAATATATGATAAAGAGACCGGAACGAACTTCAATAGACAACAAATACCCGTTTAAAAAAAAGTGACTTCCCAACAGATACGTCCTACTATTCAAAACAAGCTAACCGCTGATCGTACCCTAGCTATTTTTTTCGAAGGGTCCCAAAGTGTTGTTGTCGACACAGGAATACCCACATCCAAGGACTTAAGGGTCTTGAGAATGTTAGCCCCACATCGACCATATCAAAGTTGACCTATATTCCCATGAAGGTTTGTCCTACATCAACATTGAAATCCATAGGCTGTCTTTTTATTCACTTTCCCAGACCCTATCGAAAACCCTAAGAACACCACTATTGTTCTTGTCATTGTATTATTCCACATTACAAAGCCATAAACAGCAAGGCTGCGATTACACCGCCGATGACAGGACCTACCACAGGAATCCAAGCATAGCCCCAATCACTTTTGCCTTTTACGGGTAAAACGGAGTGCATGATCCTGGGCCCTAGATCCCTCGCCGGATTAATGGCATAACCCGTTGTACCTCCTAAGGACAAACCGATTACCCAAACAACAAAGGCTACAGGTACTGCCCCGATAGAGCCCAATCCCATAATAGCGTGGGCATCCATATCGCCTACTATATCCAATTTCGGACCTGCCAAATAAAATATTACAAAGACCAAAACGAAAGTTCCTATAATCTCGCTCATTAAGTTCGAAAAGGTGTTCTTAATGGCTGGCCCCGTACTAAAACAGGCTAATTTACCCCCTTCATCATCTGTTATCTTGAAATGGTCCTTATAGAATAACCATACTAAAAATGCACCCAACATGGCCCCGATCATTTCACCTGCAATATATTCCGGGACAACATCCCAAGAAATCTTGGCCGCTGTGGCCAAGCCGATGGTTACCGCCGGATTCAAGTGCGCACCACTATAAGGGCCCGCTACGACCACACCTACAAATACGGCCAACGCCCAAGCTGTGGTAATCCCGATCCATCCGGAACCATTGCCCTTCGTGCCATTTAAGACCACATTGGCCACCACCCCGTTCCCCAATAGGATCAATAACATTGTCCCCAATATTTCCGCTACTAAAATTGACATGTTCTTCTATTTTATAATTATTAACCAGTGTTTATTCCTCAATCCAATGCTGTGCACATTCAACGGCTTTATGCCAATAATGCAACATACTGTCCACTTTCCCTTTAGGGGTCTTTGGATGGAATTCCCTATCAATGACCCATTGCGACTGAATATCATCCACACTGTCCCAGTAACCTACCGCCAAACCGGCCAAATAAGCAGCTCCCATTGCGGTTGTCTCCAACGTTTCAGGTCTTATGATCTTAAATCGGAACAGATCGGATTGGATCTGCATTAATAGGTCACTGGCAGCAGCGCCACCATCGACACGAAGCTCAATACTCTCTTTCCCTGCATCGGCCTCCATTGCTTTTACGATATCGTACACTTGAAAGGCTATACCCTCCAATGTTGCACGTGCAATATGTGCATCGGTAGTACCACGGGTAACCCCAAGCATTGCGCCACGGGCGTATTGATCCCAGTAAGGGGCCCCCAATCCTGTTAGGGCAGGTACGAAATATACCCCTCCATTATCTTCAACCGTCTCGGCCAAATAGTTGATGCCCGGCGCTGTTTTCACCATTTTCACCCCATCTCGTAACCATTGGATAGCGGCCCCACCGACAAAGACACTTCCTTCCAAGGCATAGGTTGTTTTTCCATTGATTTTCCAACCAACGGTTGTCAATAGGTTGTTTTTGGAATACACTGCTTCCTCCCCAGTGTTCATTAATAGGAAACATCCTGTTCCGTAGGTGTTTTTAACCATTCCCGGTTTTGTACACATTTGACCAAACAAGGCTGCCTGTTGGTCCCCTGCAACACCTGCAATCGGAATCTTGGTTGAGAACAAAGTGGTCGCCGTACTTCCGTAGATTTCACTACTTTCCCTGACTTCTGGTAAGATGGCCCTTGGAATATTGAACAATGTCAATAGTTCTTCATCCCACTCCAACGTATGGATGTTCAACAACATGGTCCTACTTGCATTGGACACATCCGTAATGAACATTTTTCCCCGGGTAAGTTTCCAGATAAGCCATGTATCTACTGTACCAAAGCATAGTTTTCCTGCTTCGGCTTTCTCCCTGGCCCCCTCTACATTATCAAGGATCCATTTTAGTTTCGTTGCGGAAAAATAGGCATCTATGACCAAACCTGTTTTCTTTTTTATCATATCGATATGGCCGGCGTCCTTTAATTCATCACAATATCTTGATGTTCTTCTATCTTGCCAGACAATGGCGTTATATATAGGTTCACTGGTTTCACGGTCCCAAACGATGACAGTTTCCCTTTGGTTGGTAATACCTATAGCGGCAATACCATCTCCGGAAATACCTTGTTGGGCAACTACCTCGGCAGCTACCGATATTTGGGAAGACCATATTTCATTGGGGGCATGCTCTACCCATCCTGGTTTAGGGAAGATCTGTTCAAACGGTTTCTGGGAAACTTTTACAATTTCCCCATCATGATCGAATAAAATCGCACGGGAGGACGTTGTTCCTTGATCAAGCGCTAAAATCAGTTTATCTTTCATTTCTCACTAATTAAGTCATTTCAATTGTTTCTAGGGACAATCAAAACTACTGTTTATAGAATATAGTTAGAGGTTACTGCTGTGTAATCCGCTACTTGTTTGGTCTGCCAATCTTTATCCTCTCCCAATTCCCCTGCCATGATCTTCGCTACTTCAGGTGCCATTCTAATACTTTCCTTGGCGTCCAGGATTTGGCAACGGGTCCTACGGGCGAGAAAATCCTCCACGGTACGGGCCATTTCATTTCTTATTGCCCAAACTACCTGTACCCCTATGACACCCAAAGAATCACTTATGGATTTGTTCCATCCGTTTTGTTTGGATAACTTGAGTAGCGGTTCTTCATCACTACCGTAGAAATACAGGGGATCATCATAACTTACATTCTCTTTGTAGCCATGTATCCTTAGATGGGTGGTCTTTGTGGGAATATGTCTCCATTTATTGTTCTTTTCTGCCTTATCAACCAAATCCTCGCCCATTTTTCTAAAAGTAGTCCATTTACCGCCTACGATAGTCAATAGTCCTGATTCGGAAGTATATATCTTATGGCTTCGGGAAATCTCTTTCGTTTTGTTCACTTTTCCATTTGTAGCGGCCAAAGGACGCAAACCGGCAAAGACACTTAGCACATCGCTTCTTTTAGGTTTTTTTGTCAAATACCTACTTGCGGTATTCAAAATAAACCCTATCTCTTCCTCAAGGGCCACAGGCTCCAATGATTCCTTTTCGACAGGGGTATCCGTAGTCCCGACGATAACCTTATTATGCCATGGCACCAAAAACAAGACCCGACCATCATCCGTTTTAGGAATTGTGATCGCATCGTCACCAGGCAAAAAGGAGTTATCCAATACTAAATGGACACCTTGACTGGGAGCAATGGTTTTTTTGGCCCCTGGGGAATCCATTTGCAATATATCATCGGCGAACACTCCAGTAGCATTCACAATTTGCCTTCCTTTTATTTCGAATGATTCATCCCCTTCCTCATCATGTACCTTAACACCTGTAAGTTTCCCGTCCGCACCTTTGACCAAACTACCAACGGAACAATAGTTGGCTACGACTGCCCCCATCTCAACGGAACTCTGTAAAGCGTTTATGGCCATACGTGAATCATCGAATTGACCATCATAATAAACGACACCTGCTGAGATCTTATCCGGATTGATCAGCGAAATGCGTTTCAAGGTCTTTGCCTTCGAAATACGCCTAGACTTCCCAAGGCTTAATTTTCCTGCCAACAAGTCATAGAAAGTCAAACCAACAGTGTACAATATCTCATCGTACAAGCCATGTGTAGGAATAATAAATGATTGAACCTTAGTAATATGGGGGGCATTCTGCAGCATCAAGCCCCTTTCGACAACCGCTTCCCGCACCAAACCTATATCACCTTGGGCCAAATACCTTACACCACCATGCAGCAATTTTGTCGCCTTACTTGATGTGGATTTTGTAAAATCGGATTTCTCTAACAAAACGACAGAGTACCCTCTCGCAGATGCCTCAAGTGCAATGCCTATACCTGTTGAACCACCTCCTATAACTATGAAATCGTACGTTTCGGATTCCTCTTTCAACCTACTGGTCATTGCTTTTCTGTTCATCATTCCTTGATTTTGTCTTGATGTAACTTTTAAAGTACAACACAAATATATGACAAAACAAGAGCATGGAATTATTGTTCAGGCCACATGGGAAAGCCATTCCCGTAAATACATATATCACCGGGAATCCTGTGAATATAAAAAGGAAGATACACACTAAGGAAAAAACAAGATCGCGATAGCCACCACCGCTTTAGAGACCCATGACCGTATTATTGCTTCCGGAACCTCCATAACCGAATTGGGCGTAGAACTTATTATTGTCTAAAACAAGGATCATCCCTACATCTGGACAACTATTAGGGGGGCAAGTACACTTGCCCATAATATTCTGAAAGGATTTCCACAACGACAAAAGCATTGGGCGACCAATATAATCCATTTCCCAAAAACAACATAGCCCCCTTAAAAAGGGTGCACGAACCAATCTGGTCACTGAACGATGGTCCCACAGAACAATGTAATTGAAGACACCCCTTACTTCCTCACAAAAAACTCTGTATGGCCAAATCATAACCCCGTAAGCCAAACCCTAAAACAACACCCTTTGCCACTGGCGAAATATAAGAAACATGGCGAAAATCTTCCCGCCCGAACGTATTTGAGATATGCACCTCGATTACCGGGGTGGTAATACCACGGATAGCATCACCAATAGCGATTGAAGTATGGGTATAGGCCCCGGCATTTAGAATGATCCCATCATACGAAAACCCCACTTCCTGGATCTTATCTATAAGTTCCCCCTCAATATTCGATTGGTAATACTCCAGCCCCACCGTTTTGAACTTGGCCTGCAACTGACCAAAATACTCCTCAAAAGTAGTGCTCCCATATACTTCGGGTTCACGTTTGCCCAAAAGGTTCAAATTGGGTCCGTTGATAATCAGTAATCTCATTATTTTTGGTTTTATGTATTGATGGCCTGCTATGTAGGGTTCCCACTTTTTTCACATTAGGGTACAACCGCCTTGGTGGGTGTTTTCAGAAACCCACTTCGGCTTTGACCGCATAAATGTATCGATTTATAGGAAATAAAAAAAGGAAGCACAACGCTTCCCTTAAAGTCTTACACCTACCGGTGCATTATTACAGTTGAGATATGCCTCCCGCCCTATAGGGTAATAGTGGGAACCCATATGTGCCGAAGTGGACAAGGCAAAACCGCATGTCGGGAGAATCGGACCCAACACCCTTGAACCGAAACTTTACGAAAACCATGGATAAAGCCCACGGTAATATCCACATCGATCGTTTCGGATGGCACATATGGCCGATACCGAACCACCAAGGTCGGAAATCCCCTGTCAGGAAAAAGGAAAATAAGACCGGTGTCTATCTTAAAACATAAAGGCCACAACAACTTGCAATGCGGATCCTAAATTGGCCCCTGGTATGGATATTCATCTTGGGCGTTCATCAAAGATTCAATTAGTGCCAAAACCACTACTACTACTTTTGTCACAATTGATTTTTTTATTTTTGTGGTGCGAACATGGATCGATCTGGATTATTCGACTAGTTCTTGTTGTATAATATTATTTTTCAGGTCTTTGTAATCGTTTGACCCATATAAATCGAATCTTTGTATCATGAAATGGAAACAGGCCTTGGAAGATTACGGGCACTACCTCAAGCTTGAGCGTGGCCTGTCTGTAAATTCCATTGAGAACTACCTTCTGGATGTTGCAAAACTAATCGGTTTTCTTGAGGCCAATTCCCTTACTGTAAACCCCTTACAAATCGACAAGGAAACCATACAACGTTTTATCCATGAAATCGCAAAGGCTGTCAACCCACGGTCACAGGCCCGTATCATCTCGGGTTTGAAGAGTTTTTTCAATTATCTGAACTTTGAGGATTACCGTACGGACAACCCTATGGACCTGCTAGAATCCCCCAAGATCGGAAGGAAATTACCCGACACCCTATCCGAGGATGAAATCGATAAGATTATCGGTGCCATTGACCTCTCAAAACCAGAGGGTGAACGTAACCGCGCTATGCTAGAGACCTTATATGGTTGTGGACTGCGGGTGTCGGAACTCGTAAACCTACGCATATCGGACCTGTTCCTTGGGGAGGGCTTTATAAAGGTAACGGGCAAAGGGGATAAACAACGCTTTGTACCCATTAGCGATTTTAACAAAAAATACATCAATATATACAGGAACGGGATACGGGCACACCAGACCATACAAAAAGGATTTGAAGATATCCTATTCCTGAACCGTAGGGGCAGGCAACTTACCCGCGCCATGATCTTTACGATCATAAAACAACTTGCTACCAAGATCGAACTGGGCAAAAGCATAAGTCCACATACTTTTCGACATTCCTTTGCCACCCATTTATTGAAAAACGGGGCCGACCTTAGGGCCATTCAGCAAATGCTGGGCCATGAGAGCATTACGACCACTGAAGTGTATGTACATGTAGACCGCTCCCATTTGACCAAGGTTATGGACAAGTACCATCCAAGAAAATAATCGTTTTATTATTTTTTTGATTGGATCGGCCTTGGACTTTTGAATAAAAATTGTTTCTTGGACCAAAGTGTAACATTTTTACAAAACATACTACTTATTAAACAACAACCACCAAACTAAGGCGTGAATAAAGAACTGGAGCATCAATTTGTGACGGAACTTGGGGACAATCAGAATATTGTCCATAAGGTCTGTGCCCTGTACACCAATGACAGGCACTCCCATAATGATCTATTCCAAGAAATAACGATACAGCTATGGAAGGCATACCCAAAATTCCGGGGAGAATCAAAATTCAGCACTTGGATGTACCGGGTCGCACTGAATACGGCGATCACACTGTACCGAAAATCCAAACGAAGCATACAGACACAGGATTATGACTCGGTCATCTACAAGATCACTGCCAATGAGTATAACCCCCAGGAGGAAGAACAACTGAAACTCATGTATGCCGCCGTAAAGCAGTTGGGAGATATAGAAAAAGCATTGGTTTTTCTATACCTGGAAGACAAGGGTTATCGGGAAATTGCAGAAACACTGGGCATCACCGAAGTAAATGCAAGAGTGAAGATGAACCGGATAAAAAGGAAATTAAGAGCTATATTGAATCCATGATAATAAATATATGATTGACGAACTCGATTTATTAAAAAAGGACTGGCAAAAAAAGGGGGAACACCTTCCTAAATTGTCCTTCAACGAAATCCATAATATGATCTGGAAGAAATCTTCCTCTATCGTACGATGGATTTTGATCATCAGTATCCTGGAATTTACACTGCCCCATTTATTATATCTCATCCCCTCCTTCAATAAAAGCATCGGGATATATGATAAACTGGGATTACATAACAGTATCATGGCGACCTACCTATTTTCATATGGCATGGCATTTTATTTTATTTTCCAGTTCTATCGTCGATATAAGGAAATATCGGTCCTTGATAACGCCAAGAGCCTAATGGGGAAAATCATCAAAACCCGAAAAACCGTGAAATATTATATCATTTACTCCTTGTCCATGATCATGGTCACCATAATCATTGTATGTATCGGGGTTTATTTGAACGATGATGTTTTTTCGGTATTCAGTGGACTCCAGAGTAAAGCCGATACCCTCTCGGCCGAGAAGATAAAAACAAACATAATAATCGCCATAGGGATTATGGGTATTGTGTCAACAGCTGTTATGGGCGGAATCTACTTTTTGCTCTACGGCCTACTATTGAGAAAACTTAAAAAAAACTACACCGAGCTAGGACAATTGGAGGTCTAGATTTTCTTGCTATTTCGAAACCTACGAAGCTCATTCTCTTCTTCCATGTCCATAAGGTCCTTTTGGGAAATCACTTTTAGGAATGATGGGTGTTGCTCTATGGCGTATTCGAGCTTCTCTATGATCGAATCAAAGGATTCGTTCTCATAATCGATATCCAAAGGCTCTTTAATGATCATATGCTGAAGAATGCCCTTTTTCTTGATCCTTAGTCCTTTCTTATCAAAAGATCGCCTAAAACCATCAATAACCACAGGTACGACTATCGGTCTGTATTTTTTAATGATATGGGCAGTACCTTTCCGCAGTGGTTTCCAAGGTGTTGTAGTCCCTTGGGGGAAAGTAATGACCCAGCCGTCACCCAGTGCTTTCCCAATATTGGAGATATCGCTCATCTTCACTTGCCGGTTCACATCCTTGCCCCCGGCCCTCCAGGTACGCTCTACGCTTATAGATCCCGCATAGGCGAAAATCTTCGTTAACAGGCTTTTTTTCATGGTCTCCGCTGCCGCCACATAATAAACGTTCAATTTCGGGTTCCACAGGTAACCTACATTCTTTAAGGTATTGTTCCTGCCATTTAAACTGGCGTTGAACACATGGAACATGGCAACGACATCGGCGAAATATGTCTGGTGGTTACTGACAAAAAGCACATTTGTATCGGGCAGGCTCCGGATTATTGCAGAACCCTCTATCTCCAAAGTGTTGAAACCTTTATAACGTTGATGGGAGAATACACCCAAAATACGGATTAACCATCTTTTAATGAAAAGAATGTGACCAAAAGGATTTCTTTTGAATATACCCATAGGGACAAAATTACGAAATAAGCATTATAAAACCTGCTTCAAAAGTTCTTTGATCTCATTTAACATCATGGCCGTTGCCCCCCAAACCGTATAACCATTTAATTTAAAGGCAGGTACTTCCATATTTTCCACATATGAAGTCGACAAATGTTGTGTGGAAACATTGGAATCATCCATAAAATCAGCAAGAGATACCTCAATCAACCTTTCCACTTCGGATTTCTGGGGCACAAAAGGGACAGGACTCTCCATGAGCCCCATAAACGGCTTAACCTCAAAATTACTGGCCGGGATATAGATTTCACTCAATGGCCGGACTATGGAGACACGTTCGGGAGGCACACCAACCTCTTCATGGGTCTCTCGCAATGCCGTATGCATGATATCCAAGTCTTCCTTCTCCTGCTTGCCCCCAGGAAACCCTATTTGATTGGAATGTACCCCCTCATAGGTTTTGCGCAATATCAAAAGCAAATTGGTCATGCTTTGCCCATTGGGGTAAAAAAGGGCCAGGACCCCAGCCTTCCTAGGGTTCTTTTTTAGGGTTCGACCGGCCTCTAACTGCTTTAATCGTATCAAGGGTACCATTTTATTGTGGGAAGCACTACCCGGTAAGGGCAGATTTTTTATTTTTGAAACCCGTAAGCCAAAATCTTCAAAATCCATGATATCCAAGAAAAAAAATTACACTACAATATTACTATTTATATTTTTAGTTGGCTGTAAGGGGAAGCCCGACCCAGCCGAATCCAATGGGGAACAGACCATTGTTGCAAAAGACACGGTAACGGTCGGGGAGGAACAACAACAAGGGGAAGCACCCGAGGAGAAGGAGGGGGAACCTTTTGTGTTGACGGAGGAAAATGCCATAGATTTCTTTTACAACTACAATAAGACCCTTAAAGATGATAAGGTAAGGATCTCGACCAGCTTGGGCAGTTTCACAGTGCGGTTATATGATAATGTGCCCTACCATAAAGCGAATTTCATCTACCTGACCACAAAAGGCTATTTCGACAACACCCAATTTCATCGTGTAGTTAAGAATTTCATCATACAAGGTGGAAATTCCGATGATAGGGCCACTTCCAAAAAACGCAGGGCGATAGGCAGGTACTTATTGCCACCGGATACCAAGAAAGGGCACAAACATCATCGGGGCACTATTTCAATGCCGAGTAGTGAAGTAAACAATCCGCATATGTTGGCATCACCCTATGAATTCTTCATTGTGGTCACCAAACCTGGATCCTATCATTTGGATGGGGAGTATACACCCTTTGGGAAAGTCATTAAAGGAATGGATGTTGTGGACAAGATCAATGCACAACCTGTCGGAAAAGGTGATTGGCCCTCAAGGAATATCTATATTACCAAGGCCGAAGTGGTGAAATAGGTTTTTGTTTTTGTGCAGGAGTGGGGTTGGGAATAAACCATTAGTGCCAAACAGACCGAACAGGCTTTTGACACTTGATACTCCCCCAATAGCTTATTTCCGTATCTTATATATATTCGGTAAGGCAATATGGAACCTAACAGCCAAAAGCCGCAATACGATCACCACAAAAATCGCAGTGATATTGGCATAAGTCGGATCAATGGGCAACAAGGCCAATAGAAAATAAGATATCCCCCCAAAAATACAGGCAGTTGCATAGATTTCCTTTTGGAATATCACCGGAATCTCATTGCAGAGGGTATCCCTTATAACCCCACCAAAGGAAGCTGTAATGGTTCCAAGGATAATGCATATTACAGGTGTCAATTCCACGGATAGCCCCTTTTCTATACCGACCATAGTAAACAACCCTATACCAATGGTATCGAACAAAAAAAGTGTTTTTCTCAAATATTCCAATTGGTTCACGAACAATATGGCCAAAATAACCGACCCTAAAATCGTGAACAGGTAAATGGGTTCGGTCATCCAAAATACAGGTGTATTCCCGATAAGCACATCACGAAGGGTGCCACCGCCAATAGCAGTCACAAAGGCAATGATAAGCACCCCGAACAAATCAAGCTTCTTCTCCATGGCCACCAATACCCCGGAAATGGCAAAGGCTGCTGTACCTAAAATATCAATGGTCAAATAGAGCATATATCCAACGTTTGGAAACCAAAAATAAGGAATTGCGGTATGCCCGACCCTAAAAGCCTCTGGACCGCTACCCCGACCACACATCTAGATCCTACCATATAAATGGGAAACATCATTGGGAATCAACGACCCCTACCCAAGGATACGAGGTGTGCTTTCGAAAAACCTTTCCCTTCCCGAGGCGGGACCAAGCCCTTTACGGCTATCGCCCTGCGATTAAAGTTGTTGGGTATAATAGCTATAATCCTTAATGACCGTATCGACAAAATGAAAAGGTTCTTCCTCCGTGGTAATCTGGGCTACTTTCCTGATCTGATCGCTCAAGAGTAGAATAACCTGATGATCCCCATTCCTTCTTGCCCGACCATACAATTCCTTGATCGTCTGCATCCCCCTATCATCAAAGACCGTAACCTGGGGATATTTAGGCACATAATCCTCGGGGAGCTCGCTCAACAAGGTATCTTTCAAACCTACCCGTCTCTTTTCGCTTATGACCGTTGTACCAGCCGCAACATCACCGATACGTTGACCGTTTCCACGTATCAAGATCATTAAGACCGCCAAGCCCCCCGAGGTTAGGGAAACGTCTATAACACGAAGGATCCAACGAACGAAATAACTGGAAAATCCCGGTTTGGAACCATCCAGTTTTACCACCCGGATCTTCATTAACCCCTTACCAATGGTTTTCCCATCCATAAAGGTTTCCAATAAGAGATAGTATAGGAACGCTGGCAAGCCCATGAGCATATACAAGGCCCACATATCCCCAAAATCGATGTCCATGGCCACAAGCATCACAATCATCAATATCGTATAGGCCAATATGACGAAACTATCGATCAAGTAGGCCAACATACGGTCCCCCAAATGGGCGGTATTTTGATTTATACCTATATTTTGGGCCGTTTCTATTTGAAATTGTTCCATATTTTAGTTCCTTTGGGCAAAATCCGATGTTAAATGCGAGAGGCTGCTTTTGTTAAACAAAATAAAGACAAATGGACAACTTTTGAAAATGCCTTGTCAAACAAAACGAGAATAGCACCCGATGTATTGTCCGATCTGTACATTGAAATAACAGACCATTTGAGTTACGCCAAAACATTTTATGCCGGC
Organism: Maribacter sp.; assembly: GCA_002749285.1. Lineage (GTDB taxonomy): Bacteria > Bacteroidota > Bacteroidia > Flavobacteriales > Flavobacteriaceae > Maribacter_A. The sequence goes on along the minus strand of PDPR01000012.1, from coordinate 59,744 downwards.
AGCAATACGGAACTCTACCTCAATACACTTGCATCCCAGGCCCACCAAAAAATATACAAGACCAAGAAAGAACCCAAGAACCGCATAATCTCATTTTGGAAAACCGAATTCCCAACCTTATTTTATTATCATCAAAGAGAGCTTTTGATAGCCTTCCTTACCTTCACTTTCTTTACACTGGTCGGGGCTTTTTCCGCAGCCAACGAGGATGATTTTGTACGTTCTATCCTAGGGGATGGGTATGTGAACATGACCTTGGACAATATTGGGAAAGGAGACCCTATGGCCGTGTATAAGGAAATGGGGGAGTTCAATATGTTCATGGGCATTACCATCAATAATATTCGGGTAGCCATGATGGCCTTTATATATGGGATCTTGCTAGGAATCGGAACATTATGGATCATGATGCAGAATGGAATCATGCTGGGTAGTTTCCAATATTTCTTTTATGAAAAAGAATTGATGTGGGAATCCGCACGTACCATTTGGATCCATGGGACCATTGAGATCTCGGTCATTATCATAGCGGGCTGTGCTGGACTGGTCCTTGCCAACGGTATGCTTTTCCCAGGCACCTACACCCGATTGGAATCCTTTAAGAGAGGGGTCAACAATGGACTTAAGATCATGTTGAGTACCGTGCCCTTCTTTATTGTTGCGGGGTTTTTGGAGGGTTTTGTCACCCGACATACCGAAATGCCCGATTGGCTGGCCATATTGATTATCTTAACCTCATTGACACTAATTTTATTTTATTACGTTATATATCCATACCAACTACATTCTAAACCCAACCATAATGAGTGATTATATACATTTTAAGAAACAGCGGGAATTAGGTGAGATTCTCTCGGATACCTTTGCTTTTCTTAGGACCCAGTTCAAGCCTTTTGCCACTACCTATTTAAAGATCGTTGCACCCTATCTACTGATCATGCTGATTGCCGTAGGGTTTTATCTTTATTCCTTCAGCTCGGTATTGGGTCTTGGCCCCAGTACCGGCTCAATTGTAAGCGGTGTTACCATGCTGATCAGTGGTCTCGTTTTTTTGGTAGCCATAATCTTGGTATATGCCGTATCACAATCTACCGTATTGCACTATATAAAATCCTATATAGAGCTTCAAGGACAGACTGACTTTGAGAAAATCAAAAAGGAGGTCTATGGTTCGTTATGGAGCTTTATCGGCTTGGGGATTATTGCCGCATTAGCTATTGCAATAGGCCTTCTCTTTTGTTTTATTCCCGGAATCTACTTGTTCGTACCCCTTTCCCTATCCTTTAGTATAATGATCTTTATGAACAAGGATGTCGGGGACTCTTTCGGCTATAGCTTCACCTTGGTAAAGAACGAGTGGTGGATTACCTTTGTCACACTGTTGGTTGTGGGTATTATCGTAGGGGTCGCTGGTTATGCCTTTAGCCTACCTGCCCAAATATACCAAATTGCAAGCATGGGTATTTTTTCCGGCGAGACGGATGCCTTGGACATGAACTCCGGTTTCATGGATCCCGTGTATGTAGGCCTGTACATGATAAGCACCTTGGCCCAGATGCTTCTGAACACTATATCCATTATTGCCAATGCCTTTATATTCTTTAATCTTAATGAAAAGAAAAATTTTACCGGTACTTTTGAGCGTATTCAGAACTTAGGGAGGAACATCGAAAAATAATCAATGGTAAGGACAAATTAAAAAACACCTGTGGATAGACCCCGTTCAAGTTTACTTCCCGGAACAACACCTTGCTACTTTGAAAGGTTCCCCCCCATTGTTCTTATCGTACTAATGGCCTTTCCTATTTGGGGCCAGCAGGATTCGACCTTGGTACAATACGACAATGGGAAATTACAGGTACAACAGATTACCCTAACAGATCTTGGGCCCTACTTGGACAATCCCGATTTTGATTATGAGGTCGTCGGGACCGACCTAACTTGGTGGAACAATTTCACAACTTGGGCAGGCAATCTCTTCATACGTTTTTTAGAATGGCTGTTCGGAGCTGAAAAGGCCACTGGCTATTTTTCATTGTTGTTACGGTTGATCCCCTATTTTCTTATAGGTATTCTTCTTTTCCTCTTGATCAAGTTCTTCCTGAGCGTGAATTCAAATGCGTTATTCTATTCCAAGTCCAATGAGGCCGTAGTATCCCTATCCGAAGAGGAGCATATTATCAGGAATGAGGATATAGACCAACTTATACACAAAGCATTGAACGAAAAGAATTACCGATTGGCCATTCGTTTCTACTATTTGTCCATTCTTAAGCAAATGAGTGAAAAAGAACTGATCACTTGGGAAATCCAGAAAACCAATGATGACTATATAAGTGAATTGGAAAGGGAAGAACTGAGAGCGCCTTTCAGTGTCATCACATGGCTATACGATTATATCTGGTATGGGGACTTCCCTATAGATGGGGCCAAATACCAAAAGGCCGAAAATAAATTCATGGCCCTTCGTAAAACCTTGGAGACCTATGCGTAAAAAAAACTCCATATACTTGATTATCGGAGTGGTTACTTTGGTCGCCCTTATACTATTCCAATATAACACACCCAAGAAAATCAATTGGTTCAATTCCTTTGTGGCCCAACATAAGATCCCTTACGGAACCTATGTCCTGAACGACCTTATGGAGAAAAAATACAAGACCAACCTTAAACAGGCCAACAGACCTCCATTCGAAATACTTCGATCAACGGATACGCTCCAAGGTACTTATGTCTTTATAAACGATGATGTTTCTTTTGGAGAGGCCGAACTCAATAGCTTACTGGATTGGACATCAAAAGGAAATACACTTCTTATAGCTTCCGGCAGTTTTGATGAACAATTACGGGACACCTTGAATTTTGATACCGCAGGGTTATATCCGGATTTTGGTGAGAACCCGAAGCAATTGCATAAACTACTGAATCCAAACCTAAGGAACGACACCACCTATACCTTTGACAAGGATGACTATGCCATTTATTTTAGTGGGATAGATACCTTGAACACCACGGTAATAGCCCAAGTCGATTATGGCACAAAAGATAGTTCCGGCCCACAAAGACACTTCAACACCATTAAGCAGGGGTTTGGGGAAGGAACGATAGTCCTCAGTGCCTTTCCGAAAGCCTTTACGAACTATTTCATCCTAAAGGACGACAATAGGGGTTATACCGCTGGGCTCCTTTCCTATATCGACGGTAATCGACCCATTTATATGGACAATTACCATAAATCGGGAAAAGCATTCTATAGTTCGCCCATGCATGTCTTCTTGAACAACAAAGAATTCAAATGGGCGTACTATATTGTGTTGATCGGCACCCTTGTCTATATAATTTTCGAGGGCAAGCGCAAGCAAAGGGCCATTCCTGTTATCTTACCCTTAAAAAACCAAACCCTTGCCTTTACCCGTACCATTGCCGATATGTATTTTGAAAAAGGCGACCAAAAATCGATTGCCGAACATAAAATAGCCTATTTCCTAGAATACATACGCTCCCATTTATACATGGACACCATTAAACAAGATGATATGTTCTTCCATAATTTGGCTGCCCGGAGCAACCATTCCCATGGGGAGGTGAAAGATCTGTTCATGTATTTGGGGAAATTGAAAAAAAGTTCGGTAATCACCAATACCGATTTAATAAAATTGAATACAGAAATTGAAAAATTCAAAGTGAAAGCCCATGGAAAATAACGAACAAACCAGCAACGACCTGAACTTCGACAATAGAATCCCCCTTGAAGAACTTAAAAATGCGGTGGCCAACATCAAAACCGAACTGGCAAAGGTCATTATCGGGCAAGAAAATTTCATTGAGCTACTTATCGTCGCCCTTTTGGTTGATGGCCATGTACTGATCGAAGGGGTTCCCGGCATCGCCAAGACGATTACGGCCAAACTTTTCGCGAAAACCCTTAAAACCGATTTCACCCGTATACAGTTTACCCCGGATCTAATGCCCAGTGATATTTTAGGCACCTCCGTATTCAATGTTAAATTGTCGGAATTCGAATTCAAGAAAGGTCCTATTTTCTCCAATATCATCTTAATCGATGAAATCAACCGAGCACCCGCAAAAACCCAAGCGGCCATGTTCGAAACGATGGAAGAACGACAAGTGACCATGGATGGCACCACCTATACCATGGGCGCCCCTTTTATGATTCTTGCCACCCAAAACCCTATTGAACAGGAAGGCACCTATGTTCTGCCCGAAGCACAATTGGACCGGTTTCTCTTTAAGATCAAAGTGGACTACCCTTCAGTCGAAGAGGAAATCAGGATTATCCAGACACACCACGAACGGAAAGGAAAAAATCCACAGGAGAAAATTTCAGGGGTACTGACCCCAAAACAACTGGCCGATTTTAAATCGAAGATCCAAGATGTTGTGGTCGAAGAAAAGTTGATCAAGTACATTGCCGATATCACGACCAAAACCAGGAACCATCCCCATTTATTTTTAGGTGGGTCCCCAAGGGCATCCATAGCCACCCTTAATACCGCTAAAGCTTTTGCGGCCATAAAGGGAAGGGACTTTGTGATACCGGAAGATGTGAAAAAGGCATTGGTACCTATTTTCAACCATAGGATAATACTAACCCCTGAACGGGAAATGGAAGGTATGACGACCGATAGCGTAATGAACATGATCATAGAATCCGTGGAAATACCTAGATAGTATTATGCGGTTTCTAAGATCACTCTACATACACAATACCTTTTTCAGGTATATCGCGATCCTCTCGGGCTGTTTCATACTCTCTTTCTGGGTACCCGTCCTCTATCCCATTGTCTGGGTATTGACCATGGTATTGCTGGGCCTACTCTTATTTGACATATATTTACTCTATACCCATCCAAAAGGGATCGATGCCAAACGGGTTTTACCCAAAAAATTATCGAACAGTGACCTTAACCCTATCACCATCGTCTTTGAATCGTTCTTTCGGTTCAAGACATACATCTCATTGATCGATGAATTGCCCGAACAGTTCCAGAAGCGCGACTTTGAACATAGGACCAGTATGCTGAAGAACGGGAAAAAGGAATTTGAATATACCGTACGCCCTGTGGAACGTGGAGAGTATGTTTTTGGGAACTTGAATATTTATGCATCCTCTCCCTTGAAGATCATTAAAAGACGTTTTATATTCCAAAAAGACCAAATGGTCCCTGTTTACCCAAGTGTCATTCAAATGCAGCAGTACGACTTTCTGGCCATAAGCAACAACCTAACCCAACTTGGCCTTAAGAAAATACGCCGTATTGGACATACCCAGGAGTTTGAACAAATAAAGGAATACGTCGCGGGAGACGACATCCGTACCGTGAACTGGAAAGCCACTGCAAAACAAAACCAGTTGATGGTAAACCAGTACCAAGATGAAAAATCACAACCCATCTATTCCATCATCGACACGGGCAGGGTGATGAAGATGCCCTTCAATGGTCTTAAGTTGCTGGATTATGCGATAAATGCCACCCTTGCGTTTTCGAACGTAACCCTTAAAAAAAATGACAGGACAGGAATGGTCTCCTTTTCAAAAAAAATAGAAACCTTTGTGCCTGCAGTTGGGAAAACAACCCATTTGAACACAATCCTAGAAAAACTTTACAACATTACCACCGAATATACAGACTCCGATTTTGGATTGCTCTACGCACATGTAAAACGAAAGGTAACACACCGGAGCCTATTGCTTTTATACACCAATTTCGAACATATCTCGGCATTGAAAAGACAATTGCCCTATCTAATGGGCATGGCCAAAAAACATGTCTTGGTGGTTATTTTCTTTGAGAATACCGAGTTGGAAGAACTTATCGGTTCGGATGCCGAGGACCTTCAAGCCATATACCATAAGACCATTGCAGAAAAATTCTCGTTGGAAAAAAAGCTGATGCAAAAAGAATTACAGCGTTATGGCATTCAGACCATTCTCACCAGACCCGAAGAGCTGACCATTAATGCCATCAACAAATACCTTGAGATCAAATCCCGTGGCCTTCTTTGATCATTCCGTACTTGGTAACTGAAGAATACGTTGCATTTGCAAGGTCGAGGTGATACTATGGGATTCGGAAATTGTAATATCGACATATACGGAATTCCCGGTTTTAGGTACGCCCAAAGATTCGGCATAACAATTACATGGTCTATATTTTCGCCTTTTCCTACTCTTTTTCAAAAACATATCCAGTACAAACCCTGAAGCTATTCCACCAAGGGTCGTGAACAAAACATCATTATCGTCCCATTCCCCATAATCTGCTTTATCCATGGCCTCTTTTACCACTCCCGCAGCCAAACTACCCCCTACGGCACCTGCCCAAGTCCAATAAGGGTTCCCATCGAAAACATGGTGGGAGGCGTAGCCCCCCACAGACCCAATGACAAATCCGGCACCGAAATGCAAAGGTTTGTCCTTTGATATTGTCTGTGACTTGGCAATACTGCAAACGAAGCACATTACAAAAAGTAAGATCCCCTTTTTCATAAAAAGTATTTTCCCTATATGCCCCCAAGCTGAATGGCACATATGTTAATCAATATGCAAAATACCTCTTTTTAATCCGTATAAGGCCATATTGATCCATATTTTCGATATAATGGTTATTTAATACATCGTAAAAATGGAAACACCCCCAAAAGTACACCTCCAACAACATTGAAAAACAAGGATAAAAACGTTTGGGGACATGGTGACTTATGTTACAGACAAAAACACTTTTTGACATTACCTTGCGGACATTATACCATAGTCTTTATTATCACGACCCTAAAACAAAAAATATGGAACCGCATTTTTTCAATGTAAATGTCAACTGGGACAAAGACCGAATAGGCACTATATGTTCCCCTGAATTGAACTACGAAACAAACAACTGCCTCGAAGTAGCCACACCTCCTGGGTTCCCAAAAGGCATACCGGGAAAATGGTCCCCAGAACACTTGTTCACGGCTGCGGTCAACAGCTGCCTAATGACCACCTTTTTAGCGATAGCAGAAAACTCCAAACTAGAGTTCACCGATTTCAGTTGCAGGTCTAAAGGGAAGTTGGAACGATTGGACGGAAAGTTCCTTATGAGCGAAATAATCTTGGAACCAACGGTCACCATCAGTGATGAAGGGCAAAAGGAGAAAGCGGAACGTATTTTACAAAAATCCGAAGCGGCCTGTTTAATTTCCAATTCCATAAAGTCAGAAATAACAATGGTTCCGACCATTCTTATAAAATAGACCGATCCATATTGCCATTTTTCATATCAATTGATGGGTAAAATGGGATTACGGATTTGGAATACCTGCAAATGGCCTTTGACGGTGACATGATGATATGGGGTACGCAAACACATTACAGATAAAAATCCCCCGGACCGATTGCCTGTTTTCGGTACTTTAGCAATACCTCTATCCTATAAACCAACGGAAAAAAGTGAAAACGCTATTGATTGGATTTGGGAAATATGGATTTCCCGGATACATTTTCATTCCTATCTCCATCAAAAAACAGGCTGTTCCCCAAGGGATACCCAACCCCAGTTACAATTACCCCAAAACCAGGCAAGTACAAAAAAACATCGTGTACCTGCCCTCCATGAAGCGCCCCGGCCCTGACGCCCATATTATTCATCGACCACTATCGGCCACCCATTATCCTTATCCCGGAAATCAGTTAAATATTCCGTTGAGTTGACATGTGGCAGTTAAATTCGTAACTTGCCCCTTGAATTACTTTTGAAGTAACCTAATCAAAACTAATACCTTATAATTCTATGAAAAACAAGACTAACACCTTGGCCCTCGCATGTTGTGCGATCCTCCTATCCCTAACAACCATCGGATGCAAGAACAAGGAATCGAAACCTCTAGGGACCGAAGCCACTGAAGTTAAGGCAGAAACCGGGCCCGACTTTAAAATCTCCTTGGCCCAATGGTCCCTGAACAATACCTTTTTTGGTGGAAAAATCGACTGGGCCAATTTTAAAAAAACACTAAAGGAATCCCCCGATGATCTATTAAAAGGTAGGGATCCCATGGATTTTCCCGCTATGGCCGCCAGTTATGGGATAGAATCGATAGAGTTGGTAAACACTTTCTACTTTGGCAAGGTCGATGATATGGAGTATTGGAAAGAGTTCAAGAAAAAATGCGAAGAAGCTGGTGTAAGTGTGGGACTTATCATGTGCGATGCCTTAGGCAATTTGGGCGATGATGATCCTGAAAAATTATTGGAAGCCGTTGAAAACCATTATAAATGGGTAGATATCGCCAAGTTCCTTGGGGCCCATAGTATTCGTGTGAATGCCGCTGGCGAAGGTACCCCTGAGGAAGTTGCGAAAAATGCCGTGAACGGACTAAAGGCCTTAGGAAAATACGCTGCTTCAAAAGGTATCAACGTTATTGTTGAAAACCATGGTGGCCATTCCTCCAATGGCGCATGGCTAAGTGGTATTATGGGGGTAATCAACATGGACAATGTTGGAACACTTCCCGATTTTGGAAATTTCTGTATTGAACGTGGCCCTGACGGTTGCGTAAAGGAATACGATAAATATGCAGGCATGAAAGAGCTTATGCCCTATGCCAAGGGAGTAAGTGCCAAATCACATGAATTCGATGAAGAGGGCAATGAAGTACATTCCGATTATCTCAGGATCATGAAAATCGTAAAGGAATCCGGTTTCAAAGGGTATATAGGTATTGAATATGAAGGTGATCAACTTTCGGAAGACGAGGGAATAAAAGCTACCAAGGCCCTACTTGAAAAAGTTTTCGCACAATTGGAAAACAATTAGGGTAAATAATATCCAGAGCCTATCCTTCTTTTACAAAAGGCATAAAGGATATTAAAAAAGGGAGGACATGATATGTCCTCCCTTTTTTAATCCCCAACAAAATCCAGTGTCGGCCATGGCCAACCTTATATCATAAAATACCACCTCTTAAAAAACAAACCTTCGAGATATGCCCTATCAATAGCTTGATACATTTTTAGGGGCCATAACAGCAGTATTTTAACAATTGTCCGTTTAAAATGCAAACCAAAGTCGAATGTTACATTGTATCTTTGGATAAAATCCGATTATATGAACGAAGCCCTAAAATACCTTAAGGATCAAATAGGCAAGGATTCCTCTGAATCCCCATCCCCGTTGATGCAATGGTTGAACCCTACCTTGATCAGTGCCCAGGCCGGCGAACTTGAATTTTCGTATTTAGTGCGCGAGGAAATGACCAACCCCATGGGAATGGTTCATGGGGGAACCACTGCCGCCATTATTGACGATGCCATCGGGGCCACGATCTTCTCTTTAGGGGTTACCCACATATATACTACAGTAAGTCTTTCCGTAGACTATTTTAGTCGGGCCAACGCAAATGATACCATCATCGCAAAAACCAAGGTCGTCAAAAGGGGAAAACAGATTATCAATACCGAATGCGAAGTCTGGAATGCAGATAAGACCCGTATGATCGCCAAAGGACACTCGAACCTGATCCGAACCAAGTTGTGACCCTATAAATTATGCTTTGGGGCACTACATGTTTACTTAATGGACTCGTTTAAATTTTTTGGGTTTAAGCGGAAATCAGTGGTTTTTTGTCCTGTTGAAAAGTTGCATGGCAAAAAAAGACAAGAACAGGGCGGAAAACGGCAATTTTCCGGCAAGCCGGAAAAGTTTAAACGAGTTCAATGAATACAGTGCCTCAACGCTACAGTGTGGAGACCCTCTTTTTGGATGCCTCGAATTCCCCTACAATTTCAGCAACAATCGCTGCGGCGGGCTTTATATCGTGTATCAAAGCTGAAACCTGACCGATTTCCAACTCACCTTCTTCCATATCACCTTCAAACATTCCCTTTTTGGCCCGGCCCCTGCCCAATAGTTCTTTCAAATCTTCTTTACTGGCACCTTTTTCATAAGCTTTTGCCACATCTTGATAAAACTTGTTCTTGATCAATCGTACCGGGGTCAGTTCCTTTAGTGTCAATTGGGTATCCCCTTCCCCTGTACCAACGACCCGCTGCTTGAACAATTCATGGGACGAGGCCTCATTACTGGCCACAAAACGACTTCCTATCTGCACCCCTTCGGCCCCCAACACCATACTCGCCAACATCGCTTTACCAGTGGCAATGCCACCTGCAGCTATAACCGGAATATTGATGCTTTCCTTGACCGCCGGAATCAGTACGAGCGTTGTGGTCTCGTCCCTTCCGTTATGTCCTCCAGCCTCAAAGCCTTCGGCCACGATGGCATCTACCCCAGCCTCTTGTGCCTTTAATGCGAATTTCACACTACTGACCACGTGTACCACGGTTATACCATGGGCCTTTAAATGCCCTGTCCATGTCTTGGGGTTTCCTGCAGCGGTAAAAACAATTTTCACACCCAATTCCATGATAAGTGCCATGAGTTTTTCCATATCCGGATACAGCATGGGTATATTTACCCCAAATGGCCTATCGGTAGCTTTCTGGCATTTTAGAATATGTTCCCGTAAAACTTCGGGATACATACTACCTGCACCAATAAGTCCCAGACCACCCGCATTGGAGACCGCGGATGCCAAACGCCAACCACTGGCCCATACCATTCCTGCCTGAATAATCGGATATGTTATCCCAAAAAGTTCGGTAATTCTATTTTTCATAGTGATATTATAAGTTCAAATCGCTACATTACACTTGGGAGAGTCAGACCCTATCAAGAAATAACCCCTGAGCCCAACAACTCATCCCCTACATACCAAGCCACAAATTGTCCCTCGGTAATAGCGGATTGCTTATCCTTAAAATCCACATAAAGTCCGTTTTCCACCTTATACAATGTTGCCTTTTGCAAAGGCTGGCGATAACGTATCCTTGCCATAACCTCCATAGTCCCCCCTGTATCCAAGGCCAAATCGACACGTACCCAATGCAGTTCATCATTGGACACAAATAAGGCCCTACGATACAATCCCGGATGTGATTTTCCTTGACCGGTATAAATAACATTGGCATCCACATCGGTATCTATAACATACAATGGTTCCTTGGTTCCGCCAACGCCCAAGCCTTTTCGTTGTCCCTTGGTAAAATAATGCGCTCCCTGATGCTCCCCCACCACTTTCCCATTCTCAACCACATAGGTGGGTTTTTTAGAAAAATAGGCAAGTTCATCCGCCTTATTGCTGAAATCGGGTATCTGTTCCCGATATTGGGGAAAATTATCCGCTACCTCAACAATAACCCCCTTCTTGGGTTTCAGTTTCTGTTGTAGGAAATCGGGCAATCGAACTTTACCTATAAAGCAAAGGCCTTGTGAATCCTTCTTGTCCGCTGTGACCAAACCATTATCCGCAGCGATCCTACGTACTTCGGACTTGGTCAGTTCCCCTATAGGGAACAATGTCTTTGATAATTGCCCTTGGGAAAGTTGGCATAAAAAATAGGACTGGTCCTTATTACCGTCAATTCCTGATAAAAGCCGAAAGGTTTCCACTCCGTCCCCATTTACAAATGAGTCTTTTCGACAATAATGCCCCGTTGCCACATAATCGGCCCCCAATTGCATCGCGATCTTCATGAAAACGTCGAATTTGATTTCACGGTTACAAAGTACATCAGGATTTGGGGTTCTTCCCTTTTCATATTCGTCGAACATATAATCCACGATACGCTCCTTGTATTCCTCACTCAAATCAACCGTTTGAAAAGGAATACCCAATTTTTCAGCAACGATCAAGGCATCGTTACTATCTACCAACCATGGACATTCTTCAGAGATAGTGACGGAATCATCGTGCCAATTCTTCATAAATAGGCCAATAACCCCATACCCCTGCTCCTTTAAAAGATAGGCCGCCACACTTGAATCCACTCCACCAGAAAGTCCTATTACTACTTTTTCCATAGTCATTGAAAAGAAATGCAAAAATACGAAATTAGGTCCTCTACTCCCAGAATAATGGCTTATCCTTCAAGAGGATGAAGATTATTTTGGGGCAAGCCTTGCGAAATCAAATCCTTCTGGCTATCGCCCTACAATTAAACAACCCCAACTTTTTTAAGATATCCACATACTTTTATAATCAAGACATTGAACGGATCGATTTAGGTTTTATCAAATCGAAATGAAAGTTGGACTTGGAAGTTTTTTCATGGTGCACCCCCTCAGATCAAACCAGCAAATTACCAAACATCATTACAGGGGTCTTTAACATACAAAATCCGATGCTTTACAACTTTTTATTCCACAAACCAAGAATATACGGCATCTTTGGAATCCCAAATCTTACCAAACCAATAAACACCAAAAAGCCCCGATGTTATATCGGGGCTTTTTGTTTTTGACCATCTCGGCCGGATTATTATCTTTTACCGGTTTTTTTCTGTTCTTCGGCCTGTTCCATCATTTCACGCATCTTACGCTGGAATTTGTTCTCCTTTTTAGGTTTCTGCTTATTCTCCTGAATCTGGGCGTGTATCTTATCATCGTCCAGAATAAAGTTCTTGATGACAAGCATGATACCTATGGTAATCAGGTTCGATACAAAATAGTACAGGCTCAAACCACTCGCATAGTTGTTAAAGAAGAACAACATCATGAACGGCATTAAGTACATGATGAATTTCATATTGGGCATTCCCGGTTGTTGTGGCATATTCTGACCTGTGGTCATCATCATATAGAAGAAGATGGCAACCGATGCCAATATGGGGAACAAACTGATATGGTCCCCATAAAAAGGAATTGAAAAACCCTCTGGAAATTGGTAGATCGTATCAAATGACGAAAGGTCATCTGCCCATAAAAATGATTTTTGGCGTAATGCAAAGGATGTTGGGAAGAACATGAACAAGGCATAGAATATCGGCATTTGCAGGAATGCAGGCACACAACCACTCATAGGGCTTACCCCTGCCTTATTATAAAGCTTCATGGTCTCTTGCTGCTTTTTCATGGCATTATCCTTGTACTTTTCGCCCAATTCGGTAATCTCTGGTTTAAGCACCTTCATTTTCGCTTGGGACAGGTACGATTTATAAGTCACAGGCGACATGGCCAAACGGACCAAAATGGTCATTACCACGATGGCAATCCCATATGGCAGGAAAGAACTCAAAAAAGAATAAAATGGGGTGAACACATACCTATTGATCCAACCAAAGATCCCCCATCCAAAAGGAATGGAGTCATCAAGTCCCAAATCCTCATAATGTTTTAATACATCAACATCGGTGGGGCCATAAAACCAATGCATGTTTTGGGACAATTCCCCACCGCTCATCTCTAACGGTACCTTGGAACCAAATACCTTGGTAAAACCGAATGTCCTACTTTCCTCCTCCACTAGGTTCACGGAAGACAGTTCCGCTTTTTTAAAATGTTCGTTCGTCGCTAGGATGGAACTGAAAAAGTGTTGGCGATATGACAACCATTTAACATCGGTCTCGGTCTCCTCATCATCTTGCCCTTCGGAGAGTTTGCTTATTTTCCCTTCTTCATGGTCATACGTCAGTCGTGTGTACCTGTTTTCATATTGGATACTTTTGGAATGGCGGATCCCTTTTAATTTCCATTCCAATTGGACAGGCTTACTACTATTGATAACCCCATTCAATCCTTGGGAACGAATCGTAAAATCGACCAAATAATCATTTGGCCTCATTTCATACCGATACTCCAAATATTTCTCGGGCCCCACCTTGGCTTTCATGGAAAGTACTTGGTTCTCGCCATTTTCACTCATCGATGGTTCAAAGTAGAGGTCCCTGGTATTGAGCACACGATTGTCCGATGTGGTAAAATCCAACCCAAAAGAAGCATTGCCATCCTTGACCAGGTATACCGGAACGGAATCAAAGGTCACGAAATCCCGCATTTTAGCCTCTACGATCTCACCACCTTTATTATCTATCTTAAGGGTGACCAGTTTATTCTCCAGGGTAGTAACACCTTCGGTAGGCGTCGTATAACCAAAAGCCCCCATGGCTCCCTTATAATTGGCAATGGCCGTGGAATCCTGAAGGTTTATGGCTATAGGTGCCTCTTCCTCAATTAATAATGGTTTCCCTTTTTCCTTTTCCTGGGCCTCTACCTGTTCCTGCCTTGCTTTTTGGGCTTCCAGTTCTTCGGGAGTCGGTTTGTTTTGGTAAAACATATAAATAAGTATCCCAAAAATCAGTACAAAGCCTATAATAGAATTAACATCTAACTTCTTTTCTTCCATTTAATTATTTATCAATATAATACTCTGTCTCTGTAAATAGCATCCTATATACCACTGTATGTCCAAACACTTACAACATACAGGTTCAATCAGTCTGCAAATATATGTCCAAATGTACATATTATGACATACTGGCACTACTTTGTCCTTTTTTGTGGTTTAATGCTGCCTTGACCAATTCCACAAATAAAGGATGTGGGTTTGCGACAGTACTTTTATACTCAGGGTGATATTGTACCCCTATGAACCAAGGATGGCCTACCAATTCAACAACCTCGACCAAACCTGTTTCCTTGTTGACCCCTGAGGCCACCAAACCTCCTTCTTCCAATTGTTCCTTATACTTATTGTTGAACTCATATCGGTGGCGGTGGCGTTCAGAAATATCCTTAGCCCCCCGATACACCTGTTGTATCAAAGTACCTTCTATTAAATGACAATCCCAAGCTCCCAATCGCATAGTCCCTCCCTTATTGGTAATCATCTTCTGTTCCTCCATAAGGTTAATGACCGGGTGCGGTGTACTACCATCCATTTCGGTGGAATTGGCATTGGCGAGACCCAACACATTGCGGGCAAACTCGATCACTGCCATTTGCATGCCCAAACAGATGCCTAAAAACGGGATCTTATTCCCACGGGCATACCGAACGGCCTCTATCTTTCCCTCTATACCCCGTTCCCCAAAACCCGGGGCGACCAAGATACCGTCGAGTCCCTGTAGCTTTTTCCCGTTGGCCTTCATGGAAATATGTTCCGAATGTATAAAACGTACATTGACGCGCACCTCATTACTTGCCCCTGCATGTATAAACGATTCCAAAATAGACTTATACGAATCCTGAAGTTCTACATATTTACCTACCAGACCAATGGTTATCTCATGCTTGGGGTTCTTATGGCGGCACAAAAACCGATCCCATTGCTTTAAATCCGGTGTGGTATCGGATAACGCCAATTTTTCCAATGTCACGGTATCCAAGCCCTCTTTTTGCATCAGGACCGGCACATCATATATGGTAGAAACATCAATGGATTGAATAACCGCCTCCCGTTTCACATTACAGAACAGTGCCAATTTGTTCTTTATCTCATCAGATATCTCGTGCTCTGTTCTACAAACCAGAATATCCGCTTTAATCCCACTTTCCATCAAGGTCTTTACCGAATGCTGGGTCGGTTTGGTCTTCAGTTCCCCTGCCGCTGAAAGGTAAGGCACCAAAGTAAGATGGACCACAATGGCATTATTATCACCCAATTCCCATAATAATTGACGAACAGCTTCTATATAAGGTAGGGATTCTATATCACCAACAGTACCCCCTATTTCGGTAATCACAATATCATATTCACCGCTTTTACCCAAAACCTGTACCCGCTCCTTGATTTCATTGGTAATATGTGGAACAACCTGAACGGTCTTTCCCAAGAACTCCCCACGTCGTTCCTTCTGAATGACACTTTGATAGATTCTTCCGGTAGTTACATTATTGGCCTTTGAGGTCTTGACATTCAGAAAACGTTCGTAATGACCAAGGTCCAAGTCGGTCTCAGCCCCATCATCCGTTACATAACACTCCCCATGCTCATACGGATTCAACGTACCTGGATCGACATTGATATAAGGATCTAATTTTTGAATGGTTGTTTTGTAACCCCTTGCCTGAAGTAATTTAGCCAAGGATGCGGCAATAATCCCTTTTCCAAGGGAGGAAGTAACCCCACCGGTTACAAATATATATTTGGTTTGTGACATGAAGCATTCGATTGTGTTCGTAACGCAGGCAAAAGTACAAATTGCAATAAGAAATCGTAGGGATTACGCAGGAAATTCTTTCTGAATTTTACGAACCAAGGGTTCCAATCCGTTGATCTTGACCTCTAACATAGACCTCATTAAATTCCCAAGCTTACCTTCAGGAAATCCTTTTTGCCGAAACCACACCAAATAAGGCTCTGGCAGATCCAACAAATAGCGGCCTTTAAACTTTCCCATAGGCATCCTGTAATGGGCAAGCTCAATGAGTTTTTCATAATCCGGCCTAACCTCCATAGTGCAAAACTAAATGAATTTAAAAAATGCGGTTGACAACATGATGCATTAAGACAAGAATATTGCCACCCCAAAACCTGTTCCCGATCGAACTTTTGTTCCCTTGCCCAAAAACCAACAGGTTGTTCCACTAACCACACGCTTATTTCCCGGCACTTCACATTCAAATTTTCGAATCTGGGCAAAGAACCCCATGCAATGGCCCCACATTCCCGGCCATGGCCAATACCCATTGCTATGGAAAAAACAACTTACAGCACCCAATTGAAGGAAATCGCTTTTTCGATTTCAGGGTGTAGGCTGTACAGGACCGGGCAGGTTCTGGCGGTATTTTCCAAAATCTTACGCTGCTTATCGGAAAATGAGGAGGGCAAGCTTAAAACCACACTGATCTTACTGATCCTTCGGGGATCCGCTGTCATATGCTTGGTTACCTCAGCTGTGGCATTGGTCAAATCAATATCCAAATCCCTTGCCTTGATCCCCATCATGGTAAGCATACAACTGGCCAACCCTGTCGCTATCGTATCGGTAGGGGAAAATGCCTGTCCCAGGCCATTATTGTCCACAGGGGCATCCGTAATAAATGAATCACCTGAACGTAAATGAACACAAGTGGTTCTTAAATTTCCTGTATAGGTTACTTTGGAGGTCGTCATATCTAGTTTTTTGCTTGGATTACCCTCAGACCATCTATGGTCATAATGTAGGAGGCTTGGTTAAAATAACCAGAGCCAAAATCTTTTTTATAGGAGAATTTACTCCCTGTATATTCTGTTTCGCCGATAATCTTGGAAACTTCCATCAAATTGTTCTTGTATGCCAATTTCAAAAGCAGATCATAGGTTAAATCAAACCCCCGTACAGCATAGCGGTTTGGCACATCGCCAAAACGTTTGCTATAGGCATCTACAAATGCGCTATTCGCTACTTCACGATAAACCGATGGGTACGTAAAATGAAGGTTCGACAAATGTGTACTTGAAATGATGTCATTGTCAAATGCCTTGTTCTTATTGGTCGTGAACATACGGATCCCTATCTTTTTCTTACTAACATCCATATCCAATAATGAATCCTCAAAAGAATTCAAGATGGAAACCACACTTGCAATCAGTTTAAAATTTTCGATTTCAACAAAAACCCAATTCTCAACCTCTTCTGACATTAGGGAAGCCAATTTGTCCCTGTTGATGCCTATATTCTTTTTCTCCTCCTTGACCTCAAGAACCTTTGCCATGGGAAATCTTTCCAAGATCATGGCTTTTTCCGATTGGTTCTTCCCATCGGCAATAACGATAATATTCTCATTCGTCAATTTTTCCCCAACATAGGATAGCATTTTATTACGCAATATACTATCAGAGGTATAGGAGAAGAACACGTTGCTTAAACTTAGATCACTTTCTGTAGGTATGGGTGCTATTACCGGTACTTTGTGCTGTGATGTCCTTATGGCGACTTCCTTTAGGGAAGCAAGGTCCAATGGGCCTATAACCGCACTGGCATCGGCCAGATTCCCCTTTGAAAGTATTTCCTTCGTTTTGGAAAGATCCAATTGGTTATCATAAGTTTCAACATCAACGGAAATACCAAGTTTAGCAACCGAATCAATAGCCATCAAGGCTCCCGAGTAAAGTCCCAGACTATATTTTAAACTATTCCTATTCTCGATGATTTCCCGTACCTCTTCCTTGTTCTTTAGATTCAACTGATTTAGACGGAAAGGTAGGATGAACACCAATTTTGGGTGACTCAATGGATTGATGCTGTCCAAAAGGTTGATTTTATCGAGAACCAAGGAATTTCGTACTTCAAGATCACCTACTTGATCCTTGGGCAATTTCAATACCATTCCCGCTTTTAACCCATCTTTTAGATCAGGGTTCAATTTCAGAAGCTCTTTATAGGTAACACCCAATTTTCGTGTCAATGAAAATTCGGTTTGCTTGGGCTTGACCTCATAAAAAATAAAGTTGTCCGTATTTACCTCCCCTGTATTTGGCTTTTGCTCGGGAATTCGAATGACCATTCCCTCTTTTAAGCCACCACGTTCGGCTATCTCCGGATTCAACCGAACAATCTCATCCGATTTTACATTGAACTGTTTCTCCAAACGGTAAAAATTCATTTTTGGAGGTACCGTATAGGAAAGGTACAATTGGGTCTCTTGGCCCTCGATAGTGTTCCCTAAAAGCTTGGGCATTTTAAGTTCCTGCCCTTCAGATAGGTAATCGGTCATCTTCGACAACCCAGGGTTCAGCACCAACATACTGTCGATTGTAATACCGTACTTATGGGCTATACTCCAACGGGTCTCTTTTGGCCTCACGGTATACGTTTCATAATCATCCCCATTGGCCGTATCATCCTTTGGCTCTACCCTCCTGTACTTGGGGATTTTTATCCTCATTCCCTTTTTAAGTTGGGAAGAATACAACTCTGTATTGTATCTTTTTATATCATCCTCAGTAATATGGTACCGTTGCGATATACCGTATAATGTTTCCCGCTTTCGAACCTTATGGGTCGTAAAACCTATAGGCTCTTCTTGAACGGGCTTTTCGTTTATCGACAGGTTTTTTTCTTTTTCGTCGATCGCCACGGCATCTTTGGCAGGTTTGCCCCTGGGAATCACCAAAATAGTATTTGCCTTTATAGCCCCATCTTGTTGGATTTCCTTATTGTAGGATATGATTGTGGACGGTGCAACCTTATACCGTTTGGAGATACCCTCCAATGTCTCACCTTTTTTTACCACATGGGTAGTGAACTTTTGGGCCATTGCCGTACCCCCCATAAAAACAAGGAGAAACAATACGATCCCATTCTTCAAAAACTGACTCATAATTATTCCCATTCTATAGTAGCGGGAGGTTTAGAACTAATATCATAAACCACTCTATTCACACCCGGCACTTTATTTATTATCTCATTAGACGTTTTCTGTAAAAACCCATGGGGTAAATCGACCCAATCCGCAGTCATACCATCAGTGCTCTCAACGGCTCGTAAGGCCACACATTTCTCATATGTTCTTTCATCCCCCATTACCCCTACACTATTTACGGGCAAAAGCATGGCTCCGGCCTGCCAAACCTTATCATAAAGTCCCCATTCCCTTAGTCCATCGATGAAAATAGCATCGACTTCTTGTAATATGGCCACTTTCTCACGGGTAATATCCCCTAATATACGAATGGCCAACCCGGGACCTGGAAACGGGTGACGGCCTAATCGCCCACTTGCAATATCCATACTCGCCCCCACTCTTCGAACTTCATCCTTAAATAGCATTTTAAGGGGCTCTACGACCTTCAATTTCATATAATCGGGCAATCCCCCAACATTATGATGGCTCTTTATGGTTGCCGAAGGGCCTCCTGTTGCCGATACCGATTCTATCACATCAGGATATATAGTACCTTGCGCCAACCACTTTACGTCTTTGACCAAATGGGCCTCATCATCAAAAACATCGATGAAGACCTTACCTATGATCTTACGTTTTTTCTCTGGATCGCTCTCCCCGGCCAATGCATCCAAAAAGCGTGCCGAAGCATCAACACCCTTTACATTAAGCCCCATATCCTCGTACTGGTCCAGAACCTCTTGGAACTCATTCTTGCGCAACAAACCATTGTTCACGAAGATACAATGCAGATTTTTCCCAATGGCCTTATGTAACAGCACTGCCGCCACTGTTGAATCCACGCCACCCGACAATCCCAGAATCACCTTATCGGCACCAACTTTCTCCCTCAATTCCAGAACGGTCGTTTCAACGAATGCATCTGGAGTCCAGGATTGCTCCAATCCGGCAATATGCACAAGAAAGTTCTCCAATATTATCTTACCCTGATTGGTATGGTATACCTCTGGGTGGAACTGGATTGCATAAGTATCCTCCCCCCCAATTCTATATGCTGCATTTTTAATACCTTCCGTATTGGCCAAAACCACAGCGTTTTCGGGCAATTTACGGATTGTATCGCTATGGCTCATCCAAACCTGGGAACCATCAACGATACCATAAAGAAAAGGCTCGTCATTTTTAATATTTGTCAACCGGGCCCTACCATATTCCCTTGTGCTGGAAAGTTCAACCTTACCTCCATTGAAATGGGCCAGATATTGGGCTCCGTAACACACTCCAAGCAAGGGCATCTTTCCTTTGATATTTGAAAGGTCGGGGTGCGGAGCATTCTCGGAACGCACCGAAAAGGGCGAGCCTGAAAGGATAACCGCCTTATAGGAAGACATATCCCCAGGCACTTTGTTATATGGTTTTATCTCACAGAAAATGTTCAGTTCCCGAACCCTTCTAGCGATGAGTTGTGTATACTGGGAACCGAAATCGAGTATAAGGACGTTATTTTGCATGGGCAAAAATAGTGAAATACAAATTTTGTGAAAGGATCTTGAAGGGATATTTATCCAAGAATCAAAAAACTTATAAACAGGCACCGCTCCTTAAGCCCCAAAACCAAATTCACTTTATTACCTGGGCCACCGAAAGGAGGCGCCCCCCAATTCCCGACCACTATGGAGCAAGAGTGGTTTTTAACGATTGACCCAAAGGGGATTTAAACAAAAATTCTTATATTTACAGTACGATGGGGCGTTTTGCAACAGGGCCTTGGACAAGATGCCATGATTTTGGGCCAAAGCCACCTAAGACCTTTAAAACAAACCTGTTCAGAAATTAAAAGTGAGAATAAATTCGTCAAATATAAATGTAAAACCGAAAACAGTATGCAGACAGAAGCCGTGTATTCAAGTGACCTTACCTTTAATTTAGAAATCTGGAAAAGGGAATTGAAATTCCATTTGTCCGAATTGGATATGTTCCAAAAAAAACTGGAGGAAATTGCTGGTAGGGAAAATAGTGGACAGTCTTCGTTAGATTTGGAAAGCTTTCAGAATAAAATCTTGATCGAACGCGATGCCATTGGCAAACTCTTACATCGCTGCCGTGCCAAATTAGGCAACCTACATAGCGCAGACCACTACAAAAACATAAACGGGCAGATACAATATGAAAAACGTTCCCTATATGAAGATTTGAGACATTACATTAAATTACATTATGATTTCAAGGAGAATATCATGGATTTCTTCCTGAAGTGGTTATAATATTGGGTTTAACAAAAGTAAACCCTACAAAAAGGAAAAAGCCTCGACCCTACATCGAGGCTTTTTAAATCAGCCTATCACATGAACGAATTGATCATCCAATGGAATTTTCCAATTCATAGCAATTTATATACACAACAACCCACCTCCCAAATACCCTACTACCCTTTTACAAAAAAATGTTTTCAGCCCGAAAGGATATGAAGGCACAACCTATATAAAAAACATCATGGATTCCAAGTATTCGATTTTCAGGGGTTGACTTACAATTGCTTTTTTATATATTTATGACTGCAATAACAATCCTATGGAAAGTATTTTTAACGAAATAAAATCGGAATTACAAATTGGGGCCAAAGAGAAAAAGCATCCTTTTCATTATTTTACCATCGCCAGTCTGGGTGTGGACAAATTCGCCCGATTAAGACTCGTCGCCCTCAGGAATGTCTCCAATGATTTGAAATTGACCTTTTTCACGGATAAACGCTCCAAAAAAGTCTTGCATATTATAGAAAACCCCAAGGTCAGTCTTTTATTCTACAACCCTACGAAACTTCTTCAATTACGTATAGAAGCCTTGGCCAGTATTAATTCGGATCAATTCCAGATCCAAAAGGCGTGGGAAACGATAGACGATGAGGACCGTAAGGTCTATATCACCACAGAAGCACCGGGAACCAAGATCAGCCATCCCAGTTCTTTGGAATATTTAAAGGAAGGTGACCATTTCTCCATTGTGGATATTGAGCCATTTCGAATCGAGTGCCTAAAGCTCGATCCCAAGGGGCATATAAAAATAAAGTTCTCCAAGAAGGACCAAGGCTGGAATAGCGAGTACCTTGTCCCCTAAGGTTTTTTCTCCATAGACCGTAAAATCGCGACAATATCCCCAGTTGTCGTATCAGGGTTGATAAAACAAAACCGTGCCACGGTTTCCGACTTGCCCTTGGTTTTCCAATTTGTAGGGGTAACCAAGGCAAAACCCCCATTGTGGTTCTTATAAGTCCATTTTCTATAATCATCCGCAGACCAGCCCTTACGTCTAAAAACGACACAAGACAGACTGGGTTCACGTACCAGTTCCAAATCATCATTTTCCTCGATAAGGCCACCGGCCAAATTCGCCAATTTTATACCTTCCTCAACGGCCCATTTATATTTATCGGTGCCATGCATGGCCAAGGAGAACCACAGGGGCAGTCCCCGTACCCTTCGCGTCAGTTGAATCTGATAATCGGCCGGATTGAACCCCTGGGCACCTTCATCCTTAAAGATCTCTAAATAAGAACCTTCCTGGGCATGCGCTTCTTTGGCCAATTCCGGGTTTTTATAAATGACCGCACCACAATCATATGGCGAAAAAAGCCATTTATGGGGGTCAATGGTAATACTATCCGCTTTTTCAATACCTTGGAACAAACGGCGAACGGAATCGGCGGCCAAAGCCCCGCCACCATAGGCAGCATCTACATGGAACCAAAGATTTTCCTGCTCACAGACTTGGGCAACACCATCAAGGTCATCGATAACACCGGCATTCGTAGTCCCACCGGTCGCCACTACGGCAAACAGCCGCTTACGTTGACCTGCATCCAGTTCCATGATCTTCTCCTTTAACATAGCTGCGGTCATTAAATCCTCGGTCTCTACCAAAAGCACATCGGCATCGATAACTTTTGCCATGGCCTTTACCGAAGAATGGGCACCCTCTGATGTGATAACCAAGGCTTTCCCATTACGGTTCCTTGGGTTTTTACGCCAATTCTCCCTTGCTGTCACCATGGCCGATAGGTTTGCCGCCGTGCCTCCACTGGTAAAGACACCAAAAGCCCCTTTGGGCAATCCTGTAAGGGACACCAACCATTTCATGGCTTCGTTCTCACAAAAAATACCTCCTGCACCTTCCATCCAATAAGCACCATGTATACTGGAAGCCGAAGTAACAAGATCGAACATAATGGCCGCCCTTGTAGGGGCTGCCGGAACAAAGGCCAAATGCCTAGGGTGGTCTATAGGCACAGTGGCCTTGACCAATACATCCCTGAATAGGCCAAAGGCATTTTCCCCCCCAATACCTTTGGGTGTTATCGTCTCCCCGACAAGTTTACGAAGTTCCTCCTCTTTCTGGGGCTTGCCCAATTCGGGTGTGGTTTTTGTGATTCGACCAATAGCGTATTTCATGACATCCAATGTCATTTCGACCACTTCAATATCTATGTTATGCATCAAAAAAAAGTTTTAAACCTAATTTGTTGAACGAGCATCCATATCCCCTTCAAAATCTATTATAAACAAAGTATTCCGTTCTTTTCCAAAATCCAAAATACTATCAAATACCCTTTTGCCCTTTACCTGTTCCTTTCCTATAACAACCTCTATACCATCAAAATCGCATAGTTTTGATTTGGGCAAGGAAAAATCATCCTTAGTGAAGACTTCCCTTTTGGGGTTGAGCAATCTAATATTGCCTCCATATGTAACGTTTGGCAACATCCATTTTTTATTGCCATGATTCTTTTGCAACACATCATTCAAAGGCCCAAAACCAAAATGTACCGAAGACCCAATACCTAAGATCTTTTCAGCCGGGGTCCTTAGCACTTGAAAACCGATAACGGTAAGAAACAGGGCAAATCCGTAGGTTGACCATTTCTTGGCCGATTTGAACTCAACAGAACGAACAAGCAGCACTATAAATGGTAATACCAAAGGTAGTAACCAGCGTTCCTCTACTCTTTGCACACCCATGACAACAAAGAACAATACCAAAACGGCAAATTGGCCCAAGGCTAGTTTTACAAACCAGTCGATTTTCAACCTTTCCAATCGGGCTTTCCCCAGTACGAATGCCAAGGTGACCACTACCAATAAAGGAGCAATCATCCTAATCAAATTCAAAAGTAAGGAAAACAACGGATCTATAGCGGATATGGTATTTCCTGGTTCATTTTCCATTTTAAGACGAATACTCCCACGAATCACTGCCAAATAACCATCAGGGGCCATAAGCCAATGAAAATGGGGGAACAACAATACGGCCACCAACAATAAAGTAAGGGCTATCTTTTTATGGAAGATAACCCGACGCATGGAAGCATCAAAAAACAATGTCAATCCCAAAGCTGCCAAAAAGAACACATAATTGTATTTGGATAAGGCACCGATACCGGCAACAAGACCAAAGAGCGCATAATCCCCCCATGTTTTTTGATGTACCAACCGTTGTAAAACCATATAGGAAGCAATGACAGATGCACACAACAAAGAAGTATGTGACAACCTTCTGAATGTGAAATCGATGAAGACGGGAATCAAGGCCAATCCGAATATAGCCAATTCCGCCTTTTTACCATCCTTGACCATTTTACGGGCAAATTGATACAACAAGAGCAATATACTTGCAAAAATGAGGCCCCGAAACAGGCTAAATGAAACCTTATGGATACCTAACAGCTGATTTATGCCAAATTGCAACCAAGTAAACAGTGGCGGTTGATCATCATAGCCCCAACGTAGCCATTGGGAATAATAAGCCTGTTCCGCATCTTCAAGTTCCAATGCTACCTTAAAAAAGGAAATGCATGTTATGGCAAAAAAGGAAATAAGGGAAAGATGGTTGACCTTATGTACCGAAATATTTCCCAACACCATATCTAATTAATGGTTCGTATGGTGAACTCGAGCCTTAATGGATCCAATGTTCCTAACAGCATAGGTATCAGCACTTCCCCATGCTCAAGGTATAATTCAGAAAAATTTAGATTTCTTTCTTGCAACGATTGTCCCGGGAAAAGTTCGTCCTGTATTTGTACCATTCGTTCCGTTTCATCCTTCAATCTACGTTTCTGGGCTTTTAGCAAGCGGGCCTCCAAGACATCCAAGCCCTTCAATTGCTTTACTTCCTGGGCCTTTACCGCTCCCAAAAAAGAAGCATCGGTTTGTGAGGCTATATCATATAAGGTATTGAACTGTTCTTCCAAAAACTTCCTTTGGGGTGAAAAATCAATATCGATATTTGAGATTTCCCTGATTTTTTTGTTGACAAGATGGTTTCGTCCTAAAAATAGATCCTTCACGGACAGATCCATCTTATCCAATTTCCTTTGTTGTTTTCCCGTTAAGACAAGAGCTGAATTTCTTGGCAATAAAATGGGGAAAGTAATCCCCATGGCCTCAAAACAGGATTTCAATTCGAGCCAATAGGCCAGTTCCCCCCCACCTCCGATATAACACAGATTAGGAAGGATTATCTCTTGATATAACGGTCGGGCGATAACGTTGGGTGAAAATCGTTCAGGGTAAGTCTCCAACTCTTTCAACAATGCCTCCCCACCAAACCGAATATCGGTATTGTTGACATGAAACCCATCCTTTTCCCCAACAATACGCTCCCGAATCGTATCCTTTATGTAAAAATAATTGATCTCCCTAGGATTTACCTGAATATCATAAGAACCGGCAAGCTGCCTTAATTGGGAAATTGTTTCGGTGACCTCACTGAACGAAACCTTGTCGAATATATCCTTTTTGGCATAGGGAACCAATAATTCTTTCAAACGTTTGTCATCCCCATCGACAATTACGAGTCCGTATGCCCCAAAAAGTTCATTGGCAAGGTATCGGGTTGCACCGGCCAAGGTTGTATGTTCCAGATATGCTTTTTCAAAAAGGCTCTTTAAGGCTTCCGCATTCCCACCCCCCCCCAATTCATTGGCAAAGGTCCCATACACCTCTTCCAAACCTTCTGTACCAAGTCGGCCTACCGCACCGGAAGCATCCCTGTTCCATTGTATTTTCTTATTCTTGAAACCAAAATAATTGATTTCCTTAAAATCATGGTCCTCAGTGGCCATCCAATAAACAGGCACAAAATAAAACCCAGGGTATTGCTTCTTTAAGGATGTGGCCAGGTTAATGGCTGATATTATCTTGTACAGGAAATAGAGGGGGCCCGTAAATAAATTCAATTGATGCCCTGTGACAACGGTAAACGTTGTGGGTTCCTTGAGATGTGTCAAATTATCCTTGGTCTTCTTGGAAACCGAAACCCCCTTATATTGTTCTTGGAGCGCATCAGACAGTATCGCCCGATTACCTTCTGGGTAATTGGCCAACTTTTCCTCAAGTTGCCCCTTAAAGTTTCCGATATTCGGATATCGATTATAAAAAGGCCCCAAATCTTCCTTATCATCAATATAGTCACATATTAAATCGGAAAAATATCCAGTATCCTTAAAAGGCAAAAAGTCAATATCCATATAAACACTAAAAATAGGGGCAAAGATAAAACACTTGGATTTTCTTGTTCCTAAAAATACGTTAATTACTGCAACCCTTAACCCATAAAAATAGGTTGTTACGGAAAATTGGCACTATCCATTGCTTTAATTACCGAATTGAAACATGGCACAACAAAAAACAGCAAATACGCTGGCATTCGATGTTGGGCCCTACGGTTCTGGCCATATCATTCACATGGTGGACGATATTTATCCAGAGGCTGGGGAAAATGGAAGGCTCCTTCTTGCCAACGTTCCCCTTATGGTTGACTGCCTGGATCAATTGACAAAAAACGAGATAAGATAAATAACACAAATAGCCGAAACGCCAAGGATCAATGTTCCCAATGTCAAGGTTTTGTTCCCTTGTTCCACATCCATACCTGTCAATTGGGTAAATACCCAAAAAAAACTATCATTGGCATGTGAAACCACCAAGGAACCCGCCCCTATCGCTAAAACGGTCATTGTGGCCATCATAGTAGTATCCAGGCCCAGGGCCGGCATTATCGGCGCTATGATCGATGCTGTCGTTATCAATGCCACCGTAGATGAGCCTTGGGTGGTCTTTAAACAAGCGGCCAATAAAAAAGGCAGGAACAGACCTATACTCAGATCAGAGAAATTCTCAGTAATCAATTCCGCAATCCCTGAGCCTTGCAGCATTTTACCGAATATACCCCCTGCCCCTGTTATCAATATTATCGGGGCAGCGGACTTCAAGGCCTCTCCAAACCAGCCTGTAGCCGAATAGACCTTCCCATCCAGATTCTTTGGAAGCATAAGGGAAAGCGCCACACCTATCAACAAAGCGATAACGGGGGTGCCTAAAAAAGAAATTGCAGGATATAGGTTGTTCGATGTTAAATGGGCATCAGGATAATCAAAAACCGATTTCAATACGATTAGGAATATAGGTACCAAGATCGACAACAGTGAAACCCAAAGTTTGGGTCGATATCCTTTTTCCCTGGCATTTTCCAAAAAAACAGGAAGTTCCATCTTGGAGGCAATCCTGGTCGCAAAGAAATAGCTTGGCACCAAGGCAATGGAACTAACCAAAACACCCCATAAAATCACATTGCCCAAATCGGCCTTTAATATTCCTGCTGCGGCAATAGGCCCTGGCGTGGGCGGTACCATTACATGGGTAGCGAAAAGACCCAATCCCAAGGCTACGGATGTCCCGGCATATGATTTTTGAGCTCTTTGGGACAGGGCCTTGTTCAAAGAGTTCATCATGACAAAGGCACTATCGGCGAAAACAGGAATCGACATTAAATATCCCGTGAGCAGCATCGCCAAATGAATCGATTTTTCACCAATGATATTGATCATTCTCTCCGCAATTACCATTGCACCACCGGATTTCTCCAAAACCGTTCCTATAACGACCCCAAAAAAAATGATAAGTCCGATTTTACCCATAAGTCCACCAAAGCCTTCATTGATGGCCGTTAATATATCCGAGATTTCCATTCCAGTGACAAACCCATAACCAATGGCCGCAATGAGCAGGACAAAAAAGGGATGGATTTTCCATCGTACGATTCCCAATATAATAAATACCAAGGAGAGGACTAAAGCGAAGACATATAGCATACTAAAGGTGTGTGTTGGTTATTGATTCTCCTAAAATTAGGGATTAAATTGCCCACGGCCTAAACCATTGAAGATTTAAAATCAACAACCTCGACCCAAGGATACGAGGTATGCGTCCGAAAAAACTTTTCCCATTTTGGGGCAAGCCCTAGGAAACCAAAGCCTTTCGGTCTGCCTGCGATTAAATTAAGGTTAAACTTATCATTGGGATATTACTGTTGTTTGGGCAGGTTCCCCATAAAGGTCAAAGTCGGCAGCATCCGTGATTTTCACAAGGGCGAATTCCCCTTGCTTCATATAGAATTTAGTAGCATCGATAAGCACTTCATTATCCACATCCGGCGAGTCGAACTCGGTTCTACCCACAAAATAGTTACCCTCTTTACGATCGATGATGCATCGGAACGTTTTGCCTATTTTTTCCTGATTCAGTTCCCATGAAATCTGGGATTGGATTTCCATAATCCCATTGGCGCGTTCCTGCTTTACTTCTTCGGGAACATCATCTACCAAGTTATATGCATGGGTATTCTCCTCATGGCTATAGGTAAAACAACCCAAGCGTTCGAAACGCATTGCCCCGACCCATTTTTTCAATGTTTCAAAATCTTCCTCGGTTTCCCCTGGATAGCCTACTATCAAAGTAGTCCTAATAGCCATATCCGGAACATACTTCCTGAAATCCGCTATAAGTCTTGTGGTTTTTTCCTGGGTGGTCCCACGTCGCATACTCTTTAGGATACTATCGGAAATATGCTGTAAGGGTATGTCCAGATAATTACAGATCTTAGGTTCCTTGTTCATGATATCAAGTACATCCATCGGAAAACCAGTTGGAAAAGCATAATGCAAACGGATCCATTCGATTCCCTCTACTTTCACCAATTCTTCCAATAACCTTGCCAGACTTCGTTTTCTATAAAGGTCCAATCCATAATAGGTTAAGTCCTGGGCGATCAATATCAATTCCTTAACCCCTTTGGCTGCCAATTTTTGGGATTCCGTAACCAACTCCTCAATGGGTGTACTTTTGTGCTTTCCACGCATCAATGGAATGGCACAAAAGGAACAGGGCCTGTCACATCCTTCGGCTATTTTCAAATAAGCGTAGTTCTTTGGGGTCGTGGTCAACCGTTCCCCTATCAATTCATGCTTATAATCAGCCCCCAAGGCCTTTAACAGGTTAGGCAACTCACTAGTACCAAAATATTCATCCACATCGGGAATCTCCTTTTGCAAATCGGGCTTATAACGCTCACTTAAACAACCTGTCACAAAAACCTTATCAACCTTACCCGCCTCTTTCTTCCCAACATATTCCAAAATGGTATTCACACTTTCCTCCTTGGCATTGGCAATAAACCCACAGGTATTGATGACCACGATATTCCCCATCTCTTCGTGGACCACATCCTTGTCATTGGCCCTTAATTGCCCCATG
The DNA here is from genome assembly GCA_002749285.1 of Maribacter sp. Lineage (GTDB taxonomy): Bacteria > Bacteroidota > Bacteroidia > Flavobacteriales > Flavobacteriaceae > Maribacter_A. The sequence continues at coordinate 29,995 of PDPR01000012.1, read as the reverse complement.
AGTACTTCGGAATCGTACACATTCTTTGAGCACCCTAAGGTCACTACGTTGATTTTATTTCTCTTAAGTGATTTTGTTCGCATAATTTTTTAATGGGGTTCAAAAATACAACTTGACATAGGAACTATTGTGATTAAAGACGAATTCTTGGTTTTTTTCGCCCAATACAAGCGTCAGAACCAAAACCAGATGCAACATAAAACCTACAATTTCGGATTTCCCCGCAATGATGTAAACGGGGCACCTAAGAAATAGCAGTAACGATCCAATCAAATTGGAACACTGAACTGACCGATTACCCCATTGTGACCAATAAGGAAGGATTATCCTTGAAAAACACTTCGATGGGCATAACCAAAATACGGAATGGACTTGGTTTTCAACAGCCAAAAAATCTAAGGGTAACCCTGCCAGTATCACAAAAGACAATGGGTTATTGGATATAAACGACAGGACATCCGATTATTCAGGCAACAATCGAAACCTATTATCGTATAGACAAAAATAAGGAAGTAACCGATTATTAAATATTAAAAAAGGAATCTACAAATTCGTACTTATTGAACACTTGAAGATCTTCCATACCTTCCCCTACCCCAATATATTTTACCGGAATCTGAAACTGATCGGATATACCTATGACCACTCCGCCTTTAGCCGTACCATCCAATTTGGTAACGGCCAAGGAAGTAACCTCAGTGGCCTTGGTGAATTGTTTGGCCTGCTCAAAGGCATTCTGACCGGTTGAACCATCCAACACCAATAAAACATCATGTGGGGTATCCTCTACCACTTTTTGCATTACACGTTTTACCTTGGTCAACTCATTCATTAAATTCACCTTATTGTGTAATCTGCCTGCAGTATCGATAATCACCACATCGGCATCTTGCGTCACTGCAGAACTCAAGGTATCAAAAGCGACAGAAGCGGGATCACTGCCCATTTTCTGCTTTACTATAGGCACATCGACCCTATCGGCCCAGACCTGTAATTGATCTATTGCGGCCGCCCTAAAGGTATCGGAGGCACCCAGAACTACTTTGAGTCCTTGTTTCTTGAATTGATAGGCCAATTTACCTATGGTGGTGGTTTTACCCACCCCATTGACACCGACAACCATAACTACATAGGGCCTTTTATCTTTTGGGATACTATATTCGGTTTCCTCACCAACATGGGTCTCCGAAAGTAGTCCTGCAATTTCCTCCCTTAGAATTGTATTCAACTCGTCGGTACCCATATATTTATCCTTGGCAACACGAGCTTCGATACGACCAATGATCTTTAACGTGGTATCAACACCCACATCGGAAGATACCAAAACCTCCTCGAGATTATCGAGCACGTCGTCATCGACCTTGGCCTTTCCGGCAACAGCCTTGCTTAACTTTGAGAAAAAAGAGGTCTTGGTCTTCTCCAATCCTTTATCCAAGGACTCCTTCTTCTGTGGGGAAAATATCTTTTTGAATAAACTCATAATACCTGAACGATTTTTGCCAAAGATATAAAATAAAAAAGCTCCTTTATTTCAAAAGGAGCTTTTACGAATTGAATGAATCAATTATCTATTTTTTAGCAAACCATTCATTGACAGCTTCCGGGGCCATAACGGACTCTTTAAATGTGTATGCCCCACTTTTGGGGGACTTGACCATTTTTATCGCCTTGGTCAACCTTTTTGAACTTGTTTGTAAACTTGCTACTGTCTTCTTTGCCATTACCTTATGCGTTATTTGACATTTCCACTAAAGTGGGAATATCTTAATTACTTAATTTCTTTATGAACAGTCATTCTTTTAAGGATTGGATTGAATTTCTTTATTTCCATCCTTTCAGGAGTGTTCTTTTTGTTTTTCGTGGTAATATACCTAGAGGTTCCTGGTTGTCCGGATTCTTTATGTTCCGTACACTCCAATATAACTTGGACCCTATTTCCTTTTTTTGCCATTATAATCTATCTTTTTAGGATTATTTTACGAACCCTTGTGCTTTAGCTTCTTTCAAAACGGCGGAAATACCTTTCTTATTAATGCTTTTCAACGCCTTGGCCGATACCTTTAACGTAACCCAACGATCTTCTTCAGGAATGTAAAAGCGCTTTTTGGAAAGGTTTACATTAAACCTTCTTCTTGTCTTATTGACAGAAAACGATACATTGTTTCCAAACATCGCCCTCTTTCCCGTAATTTCACAAACTTTTGACATTGAGTCTAATTTTTCATTTTAAACAGGCTGCAAATTTATATCATTTTTATGTGACGGGCAAAATTCTTGTTCAGATTTTTGCAATTTCTTTTTGAAGTAGCTCAAAAGACTTATTTACAGCCTTTTGAACAACCCTTGCCCGCTGTTTCCCAAACATGAACTTATCCACGATCACCTCTTCGGGTGTTGCGACTGCGATATATACCGTTCCGACCTCAGCATCTGAATCCCCTTTGGTTGGCCCGGCATTTCCTGTAGTGGCTACTGCAAAATCGGTATCCAATAAAGATTTCACGTTCAAAGCCATTGATCTCGCCACCTCTGCACTGACCACTGAATGTTTTTCTACCAATACCTTTGGCACTTGAAGTACATTGATTTTTGCTTCGGTGGCATAGCTAACGACACTTCCCTTGTAATAAGCGGAAGCCCCGGACAAAGCCGTAATACGTTCTGCTATTTTCCCGCCCGTACAACTTTCCGCCGTAGCCAAGGTCATTTTCTTGGCAGTGAACAATCCCGCTACCAATTCCTCCAAGGTTTCCCCATCCTCGGTACCATATATTATATCGCCGATCAACGGCTGCAATTTACCAATCTGATCTTCAACGGCATTGACCAAAGTTTGCCTGTCATACCCTTTTGCACTTAAACGCAACCTGACTTTCCCTAAATTGGGCAAATAGGCCAACTTGATAAATGAAGGGAGGTTGTCTTCCCATTCCTCGATTTTCCCGGCCAAGGCACTTTCACCCATTCCATAAGTAACCAATGTCCTATGAAGTATATAAGGCCTTTTAAAATCCTTGGCTATCTTCGGTATTACCTTATTGGTCATGAGCCCTTCCATTTCGAAGGGTACGCCTGGAAGGGAAACGAACACGACTCCGTCGGATAGCATCCACATACCGGGTGCGGTGCCATTGGTGTTGTGCAGCACGGTTGCTTTCGAAGGCACTAGGGCCTGTTGTCGATTAACCTCTGTAATGGGTTCCGAGGTGAAGCTTGCGAACAGTTCCTCTACCTGTCGAAGAACAGCATCATCCTGCACCAGCTTATCATTGAAGAACTCACAAAAAGTATTTTTGGTAATATCATCCTTGGTTGGCCCCAACCCTCCTGTAACAATCACCAGCTGCACCCTCTTACTTGCCTCGGCCAATACGCTTAGGATATGCTCACGGTCGTCTTGGACAGAGGTAATCTGATAGACCGACACGCCTATCTTGTTGAGCTCCTTAGCAATAAACACAGAATTCGTATCGACGATTTGACCAATAAGAATCTCATCCCCTATAGTGATGATCTCAGCGAACATTATAGCCCAAAGTCATTTTTAAGTTCCGCAATCACTTGTTGAACATCCTTTTTCAACAAAGGGAATACCTCTCGAACCTCGATGATGTTCTCCTTTTTTTTCCCCAAGGTCTCTATTTCGAGTGCAATAGCCCGGGTCTGCTCCATTCCCAAAAGATCTACATTGGGCTTTATCTTATGGGCCAACTTATACACTTGTTCATGGTCTTCCCTATCCAAGGCTGTTTCCAGGGCTTTAAGGTCTTGGGGCACTTCTTCCAAAAAGACCGATATCACAGAATTGATGAATTCCTCTTCCCCATCGGCCATCTCATTTAGTTTATCAAGATTGTATATCATTATTTTATTTTTAACGAAAAAAGTTCTTGTCCTTCCAACTTACCCGAAAGATAATCATTTGTTGCTACTTGACCAACACCTGCGGGTGTGCCCGTAAATAAAACATCCCCTTTCTTCAAGGTGAAATATCTAGACACATAGGCGATGAGTTCATCAACCCCCCAAAGCATCATGCTGGTATTACCGTTTTGAACAAGCTGTCCGTTCCGCTCCAGTGTGAAATCCAAATTGCCCAAGTTCCCGAAATCACCTTTCGGCAACCATTTTCCAATAACCGCTGAACCATCGAACCCTTTGGCCTTTTCCCAAGGCAACCCTTTTTGCTTTAATCGGGACTGAAGATCCCTTGCGGTAAAGTCGATCCCTAACCCGACCTCTTCATAATATTTATAGGCAAAACGTGTATCGATATGCTTGCCAACCTTACATATCTTGACCAAAACCTCAACCTCGTAATGTACATTATCGGTAAAATCAGGGATATAAAAATCCTGTTCTTTGGGCAGAACGGCAGAATCCGGTTTTATAAATATCACTGGATCTTTAGGGCGTTCATTTTCCAATTCCTCAATATGGGCAGCATAATTCCTTCCAATACAGACGATCTTCATTCCTGTCTTATTCTTTCGTTAACTTCACACTTATTGCCGGGATAAGGTTTTGGGTATTGTCCCTTGACTTTACCCCAAAATCGGTCCACTCCCCCATTCCATAGACCATAACCTTGAAATTATGGTTTTTATTATAGACAGCACCAAAGGTTGGGGCAAATCTATCTTCCGTTACCTTCTTTTTTGTAATGGGATGCTCTACAGTGTTCCTATACCAATTGTAGGGCACAAATAGCCATTCCAAACCAACATATATGCCTGATTTTGGAATTTTCAGATTGAGGGCCCTTAAGTCTATGGAAACAAAATCCTCCTCGATATTGGATTCCAATACAATGCTTTTTCTCAGAATATCCTTTTTAGGCTTTTTGGTCTCTGGTTCAACATCATAGATCCTCAATCGAAATTTCGAATTGGGTCTTTTGAACCTATTGTTCTTTTGAAAGAAGACGGTCACCTTTTCCAAATACTTTTTTTGCCTCCCTATATTCGGAAAATACAGGGCCAAAACCCAAGGAGTGGAAGAAGACGAGAAACCACTGGTAAGGCTATAGCTACTGATCGGGTTAAGAACATAGGAATCGCCCAATGATCGGGAGACCACCACCTCATCCAATTCATAGGATTCCTCGACCATATCAAAGTGCTTGACCTTGAATATCTTATTGGCAACAACGATAGTATCCTTATAGCCCAGGGAGGAAATATGCACTTGTTTCCCTAAAAAGGAAGTGGGGAGATCAATAAGGAAATGGCCATCCTCATCTGTTGAAGTACCCTTTAAAGTATTCAAAAAACTAAGATTCACGTAAGGGATGGGCTCTTTGGTCTTATGGTCCAGGATATAACCTTCGAAAAGAACCTCCTGACCACTCGAACTTAAGGCCAACAAAAGGAAAAACAGAAATATGGCAAATCTCATTCAACCCAACTTATTGTTCAACCTACTCAATTTGATCTGCGTCAAAACCTTTTTGGTATATAAAGGAAAATCGGCATTCAATATCCATCCAAAATAACCAGGCTCTTTGTCAAGGACGTCCAGAACCTTTTTTCCTTTGTGCTTTCCAAATGCGAACGCTTCCTCCCCCTCCTCATCCAATACGATGAATCCTGCAAAATCGACAGTCCTCTTATGGGTTGAGAATTCAGCCAATTTTTTGATATTATTCTCTAGTTCGGGATACCTGTCCAACTGTGACAAGAGTACCTCATAGGTTGCCAAAGTATCTGCCTCGGCACTATGCGCACCGGTCAGGTCTTTTTCGCAATAAAACCTATAAGCTGCTTCCAAGGTTCTTTTTTCCATTTTATGGAAAATAGTCTGTACATCTACAGAGGCCATGTTCTTCATGTCAAAATCAACCTCGGCCCTAAGCATTTCCTCTGCCAATAAAGGTATATCGAAACGGTTGGAGTTAAAGCCCCCCAAATCACAATCCCTGATCATATGGTAAACTTCCTTGGATAATTCCTTAAAAGTAGGCTCATTGGCCACTTTTTCATTTGAAATCCCATGTATTTCAACAACCTCTTCAGGAATCTTCATTTCTGGATTCACCAACCAGGTCTTGCTTTCCTTATTGCCATTGGGGTAAACTTTTAAAATGGATATCTCTACAATCCTATCACGGGCAACATTGGTTCCCGTGGTCTCCAGATCAAAAAAGCAAATCGGTCGTGTCAGTTTTAGCTCCATACTTCTAAAATTTGGGCAAAGATAAGTTTTAGAAAACTTTAACCGAATGAATAGACTACTTAATTACAACATGTTTTGTGGGCAGAGGAACACAGCTTACAAGGAGGGCAACCGACGACCCTGTATCCCCGATAATAACCAACACCATCCAAACACATGGAAAACCACCGCCCTAAAGACAGATCCAAAACAACCAACCAGTCGGTTCCATTTATTGGAGCCCAGCCCCCTAAAGGCTATTCATTTTTATTGGCTATTTTTAAAAAAGATACTATATCAAATATCCCGATTTACATCCCAAGCCTCAAGATAATCAGCTACCGCCTTGGCGAACATACTACCTAAGGCACCATTTACGACCCTATGGTCATAACTATGGGACAAGTACATTTTACTACGGACACCAATAAAATCACCTTCACTGGTCTCGATGACCGCAGGAACTTTTCGAATAGCCCCCAATGCCATTATACCCACTTGGGGCTGATTAATGATAGGCGTACCAAAGACACTACCAAAAGTACCTACATTGGTAACAGTATATGTACCCCCTTTCACTTCCTCTGGTTTTAGTTGATTGCTCCTGGAACGCCCTGCAAGATCATTCACGACTTTGGTCATACCCACAAGGTTCAACTGGTCGGCATTCTTGATGACCGGGACGATAAGGTTCCCATCGGGCAAGGCTGCCGCCATACCTATATTGATGTTTTTTTTCTTTATCACCGTATCCCCATCAACAGAGATATTCATCATCGGGTATTTCTTTAAGGCCTTGGCTATCGCTTCCATAAAAATGGGGGTGAATGTCAATTTCTCCCCTTCTGTTTCATAAAATGCACCCTTGACCTTGTTTCTCCAATTTACGATATTGGTAACATCGACCTCAATAAAACTCTGTACATGGGCAGAAGTGGAAACACTTTCCACCATATGCTTGGCAATGAATTTGCCCATACGTGACATTTCTATCACCTCTTCCCCATCTGCTGAGGCAACCTGCACCGGTGCCTGTTTTTCAACCTTCGGTCGGGGAGGTGTTTCCGCGACCTGTGGCTGTTGTTTTTCTCCCTTAGGTTCCAATGGAACCATTACAGGGGTTTTCCTAGAACCGACAAATGCCAGAACATCACCTTTCGTGACCCTGCCTTCCAGACCTGTACCCTCTATGGCATTCAATTCAGATAATGAAATACCTTCTTGTTTTGCAATATTCTTGACCAAAGGGGAATAAAACCGGTCCGAAGAACCCTCGGCCCGCTTAGTACTCGATGCCGTTACCTTGGCTCTCTCTATAGTTTGCGTAATTTCCCCAACAACTTTTGGGGAAACCCCTGTCCCTTCTTCCTTTGTATCGGCGGATTCCCCAGAATCATCCCCATCATCCCCGGTCTCTATTATGGCAACTATCTCCCCGACTTTTACGACATCATCCACATCAAATAGTTTTTCAACCAGCACACCATCGACTTCACTTGGCACTTCAGAATCTACCTTGTCAGTGGCTATTTCAAAAACGGATTCATCCATTTCTATCGTATCACCCACTTCCTTTGACCAGGATGTCAATGTTGCTTCGGCAACACTCTCCCCCATACGTGGTAATTTCAACTCAAATCTTGACATATTGCTAATTTACACTCTGTTCCAAATAGATTATTTACAATAATAAACAAAAAATAAAGCAAACTGCTATATTAATTGCACTGCTAACTTGTTTTCAATGAATTCTCAAAAGGAATCCTATTTAAAATACTGCGCCCCAAGGTAACCTCATCGGCATATTCCAGTTCATCACCTACCGAAATACCACGGGCAATGGTCGATGTCTTGATCTGCAGCCCTTCCAACTGTTTATAAATATAAAAATTGGTCGTATCACCTTCCATCGTTGAGCTCAAGGCGAATATCAACTCGCATATCCTCCCTTCCTTGGCTTTATTGACCAATGATGTAATGGTCAGTTCCTGGGGCCCAACACCTTCCATAGGGGAAATCTTCCCGCCCAGCACATGGTAGCGCCCATTGAATTGGCCTGTATTCTCAATGGCCATAACGTCCCTTATATCCTCTACGACACAGACCAAACTTTCATCGCGCTTTGGATCCTCACAGATTCCACAAATCCCAACATCGGAAATATTATGGCATTGGGAACAGAACTTGACCGAATTCCGAAAATTTTCCAACGCAGAGGCAAAACGCATGGTCTGGCTACTGGGTTGCTTCAAAAGATGGAGGACCAACCTTAATGCCGTGCGCTTTCCAATACCTGGCAATTGAGACATTTCATGCACAGCGTTCTCCAAAAGTTTTGATGAAAAATCCATAACGACAAAATTACACACTATTTTTGCTTTTTATGTTTTTCGCTAGAAATTAATTTATATGACAGCTACCCACATTCTACTTCTGATCGGAGCCTACTTTATCGTGCTTTTGTTAATTTCCCATTTTACGGGGAAAAATGATTCGAATATCGATTTTTTCAAGGCGGGAAAACAATCACCGTGGTACTTGGTGGCCTTCGGCATGATCGGCGCATCACTCTCGGGTGTCACCTTTATTTCGGTGCCAGGCTGGGTAAAATCCTCCGAGTTCAGCTATATGCAAGTAGTCTTTGGATATTCGCTGGGATATTTGGTGGTTGCCTATGTACTCTTGCCTATATATTACAGGCAAAATGTCACTTCCATTTACCAATACCTTGACAATCGGTTTGGCCTTGTAAGTTATAAGGTAGGTGCCATTTCATTTTTTATTTCCCGTGTTTTAGGGGCTGCATTCAGACTATTCCTGGTCGCCATTGTTTTACAGCAATTTGTTTTCGACACATGGGATGTCCCTTTTGAACTCACCGTAACCCTTTCCGTTCTGCTCATTTGGATCTACACCTTTAGAGGGGGTATAAAGACGATTGTCTGGACCGACACCCTACAAACTTTGTTCATGTTGGTCTCCGTGGGACTGTCCATCTACTTCATCTTACAGCAATTGGATTGGGGCTTTATCGATTTTTTGTACTCCCCTGAACTCGAAAAATACAGCAAAACGTTATTCCTGAATGATTTCATGGACAAGAACCATTTGGTAAAATCGTTTTTAGGTGGAATGTTCATAACGATCTGTATGACTGGGTTGGATCAGGATATGATGCAAAAAAACCTGACCTGTAAAACATTGAAAGATTCGCAAAAGAACATGGTAAGCTTTAGTTTGGTACTGGTAGTCGTCACTTTTATCTTTATGTTGTTAGGGGCTCTATTGTTCATTTATGCCGACAAGGCCCAAATTGCCATTCCCATGATGGACGGCAAGACCAAACCCGATCTTTTATTCCCGGAAATAGCCCTGAACAGTGGCCTTGGAATGATTGTGGGCATTACCTTTATCCTTGGTCTGATTGCAGCTGCCTATAGTAGTGCGGATAGTGCCTTGACCTCTTTGACCACGTCTTTCTGTGTTGACTTCCTAGGCATTGGCAAAAAACCGAAAAACCGCCAAAAGAAAATACGGAAAATGACCCATATCGGCATGAGCCTGTTATTGATTCTTGTGGTCATCGCCTTTAAATACATCCTGGACACCAATGTTATCGACGGATTATTGCAAGTAGCCTCATATACTTATGGCCCCTTACTGGGATTATTCGCATTTGGTATTTTCACCAATTATAAAATCAAGGACAAGTATGTATGGATCGTGGCCTTGGTTTCCGTATCAATCTGCTATATTTTGGGGAAAATGCCCACTGAAGGTTTAAATGGTTATGTTTTCGGGTATGAATTATTGCCTTTAAACGGTCTTATTACTTTTATTGGACTGTTCTTTATTCGGAAAAAACAATAGAACGGTTCAATCTCCCCTATCTGAAAGGGTCTGTGGTTATGGCGCGAATACGATTAGTTGCCAAAATTATAGTCCCTTACAACTTTAACGCATTTCTATCGAACAACACATCGAATGCAGGGTTTTCCCCTCCTGGCCCAACAATCACCCTATGGTCGTAGGGCAATAATAACCTCAATACAACATACTTTTGTCTCCTTGATTTAGATATGTATATTTTGGATATCATTTAAATTGGTGTTAATTTGCAACATTATGAATCACCCCTACTTGTACAAACTGTATGCTTTGACGGCAATATCCTTGCCCAATGGACATTTTACCGCAATGTTGCAGTAAGGACCGGTTTTTAAAGAAGCCTCTAAAAGAGTACCTTTCATAAGTTAAAAATGTTTTTAGCGGATGTTGCTTTTTTTTGACAAAAGCACGTCTGACCAATAATACATTTCCATACTGCACGAAATACAAGGTCGTTGATGAAGCTATATGTTTATAGTTAATGGTTAGTGTTTAGTATAGCATATCAGCGAAAGAAGCCCTGGTGGAAACACTGGGGCTTTGTATTTATAGCCCTCGGAACAATTTCCGATCAAGACGGACCCTACCCACGCTTACAAAAGAAGGTTGAAATCGGTGTCATTTAACACATTCAACATAACAAGGGCCATTTACCCTTCCCTTCATATATCATGACACCTTTACATGACACCCCAAAAAAAAGCCTTGGGGTTGCAAAGGCATTCCCTATTAAATAAAAACAACCTCGACCCGAGGGTACGACGAGGCATTCTTCCGAAAAAACTTTTATTATTTCGGGGCAAGCCCCGGGGAACCAAACACCTTCTGGCCATTGCCCTGCGATTAAAACTTAACTTATTGGAGTGATAGTTGGTCGGCCCAACAAAGCCTGGGCAAGAAAAAACCCTGACTAAATATGTCAGGGTCCTATATCCAATTGGAGAACTAAAATCCTACCATCGTATTATAGCACTGCCCCAGGTAAAACCACTCCCAAAGGCCGAGAGCACCACTAGATCATTCTCTTTCACCTTCCCTTGCTCCCATGCTTCCGTCAAGGCGATCGGTATCGATGCGGCCGTCGTATTACCATACTTCATGATGTTATTGAAAATCCGATCATCATTCAATCCAAATTTTCTTTGGATAAATTGTGAGATTCTCAAATTAGCCTGATGTGGTATCAATAGATCTATATCATCCTGGGTAAGCCCATTGGTTTTCAGGCCTTCCATAATGACCTCACTAAAACGTAGCACGGCATTCTTGAAAACGAATTGCCCGTTCATATAGGGATAGTACGAGTCATCTTCCGGGTCATTATCCTTGACAATATCCGTAACCCATCTTTTACCCATACCTGGCGCAACCAAGGAAAGTTCTTCGGCATGCTCCCCTTCAGAATGTAAATGTGTTGAAAGTATTCCTTTTGTATTGTCCTCTTCCCTTGAAAGAACCGCCGCTCCGGCACCATCACCAAAAATGACGGACACCCCCCTGCCACGTGTACTGAAATCAAGACCGCCTGAATGAACTTCCGCACCAATGACCAACACATTCTTGTACATTCCCGTTTTAATGAATTGATCAGCCACGGAAATGGCATATACAAAACCCGAGCATTGGTTTCGTACATCCAAGGCCCCGATAGTCTTTATCCCTAATTCCCGCTGGACCATAACCCCTGTCCCAGGAAAATAATAATCCGGACTAAGGGTCGCAAAAACAATGAAATCAATGTCATTTTTATCTATACCCGCTCTCTCTATGGCGATTTTTGCCGCCTTGACCCCCAACGAAAGTGTAGTATCCTCCCCTTTGGTAACATATCTCCGTTCCTTTATTCCGGTCCGCTCTTGGATCCATTCATCACTGGTATCCATCAACTTCGCCAAATCATCATTGGTCACAACATTTCCAGGCACAAAATATCCAAGACCTGCAATTTTAGAATTATACATTTTATAATCGGTTTTAGTTCGTACGATAGACCTAGACCACCTATCAATCTACAAGGTGACAATTGCCCAACTTTAGGCGAAAAGATCAAGGTAGGGCCTAAATAACAAAAAAATATGTTGTTTACCCTAAGTATTCCCAAAAAATTATTCCCATATAGTGTGGTTTTCGAACCCTCCTCCCGTAGATTAATTCCTTCAGCATTGGAAATCGACCAGAACTTTAGGTAAAAATTTATTGGACGGACAAACGCACTTTTCCAATTTATGCCAGTTTGTCACTGTTGGGCATTGTGGTATTTTTTTTGACAGTGCACTACTATCAATTTAATTTTAAATTTAAGAAAATGGCAAAAGGCAAGATCAATGTTTCGGTAGACAACATATTCCCTTTAATAAAAAAGTTTTTGTACAGTGACCATGAGATATTCCTTCGTGAACTTATTTCAAATGCCACAGATGCGACCCTGAAATTAAAACACCTCTCATCTATTGGGGAAACCAAGGAGGAGTACGGAAACCCCATCATTGACATCAAAGTTGACAAAGAGGGCAAAAAGCTTCATATTATCGACCAGGGAATCGGGATGACCGAAGAGGAAATAAAGAAATATATTAATGAGGTTGCCTTTTCAGGCGCAGAGGAATTTTTGGACAAATACAAGGATACAGGTAAGGATGCCGGTATAATAGGACACTTTGGCCTTGGTTTTTACTCCGCTTTTATGGTAGCTGACAAAGTAGAGATCATTACCAAGAGCCTTAAGGATGAACCCGCTGTCCATTGGTCGTGTGATGGCTCTCCCGAATTTTCAATACAAAAGAGCAAAAAAGAAGATCGGGGAACGGAAATCATACTCCATATTGCCGATGATTCAACTGAGTTCCTAGAAAATGGGAGAATCACCGAGCTGTTGACCAAATACAATAAGTTCATGCCTATTCCGATCAGATTCGGAACAAAGACGGAAACACTCCCTAAACCAGAAGGAGCCAAGGAAGAAGACCCTGCCCCAACCAAAGAGGTTGACAACTTCATCAACAACCCTACACCGGCATGGACCAAACAACCCTCCGACTTAAAGGATGGGGATTATAAGAGTTTCTATAGGGAGCTTTATCCCATGCAATTCGAGGAGCCCTTGTTCCATATACATCTAAATGTGGATTACCCCTTCAACCTTACAGGAATCCTATATTTCCCGAAATTGACAAATGACCTTAGTGTACAGAGGGACAAGATACAACTGTATCAGAACCAAGTCTTCGTTACCGATAATGTCGAAGGTATCGTGCCTGAGTTCCTGACCATGTTACGTGGTGTTATCGATTCGCCCGATATTCCCCTGAACGTATCACGTTCCTATCTACAGGCCGATGGTGCCGTTAAGAAAATATCATCCTATATCACCAGAAAAGTAGCCGATAAGCTGACTTCCCTCTTCAAAAATGATCGGGAGGAATTCGAGTCGAAATGGAACGACATCAAAATCGTTATCGAATACGGTATGCTTTCCGAAGAGAAATTTTTTGAAAAAGCTGACAAATTCGCCCTTTACCCTACGGTTGATGGCAAGTTCTACACTTTTGACGAAATGAAGGAGGCCCTTAAGGATAACCAAACGGACAAGGATGATAAATTGGTTGTTCTATACGCCTCTGACAAAGAAACACAACATAGCTATATTGAGGCAGCTAAAACCAAAGGATATGAGGTGCTGTTGATGGACTCCCCAATAATCCCGCACTTGATGCAAAAATTGGAGACCTCAAAAGAGAACATCTCTTTTGCCCGTGTTGATGCCGACCATCTGGACAATCTGATCAAAAAAGAAGACACCCAGATCTCTAAACTTTCCGACGAAGAGAAAGAAAGTCTAAAATCCAAATTGGAAGAGGTCATTACCGACAAGGGATACACCATCCAATTGGAAGCCATGGACAGTGATGCCGCCCCTTTCGTAATTACAGAACCCGAGTTTATGCGAAGAATGAAGGAAATGCAGCAAACCGGTGGCGGTGGTATGTTCGGAATGGGCAATATGCCCGAGATGTACAATCTAGTCGTGAACACCAACCACGAGCTTGTCGGTGAGATATTAAATACCAGGACTGCCAAGAAACGTGAACGTTTGATCAACCAATCATTGGACCTGGCAAGGTTATCCAAAGGCTTGCTTAAAGGTGAGGAATTGACCAATTTTATAAAGAGGAGTTACGGAATGGTCAAATAGTTTGGCTACATTTGGCCAAACCAACGTCGAAAGATGAAGAATATGACATTAATAGGGATAGCACTCCTTTTGGGGTGCTTCTCTTTTTGCCAAGATGCGCATCTCAACATCAAGGTAAAAGGTATACGGTCTGAAAAAGGCAAGATACTTTATACGGTATTTTCAGATAAGGTAGGTTTCCCCAGTGATACGGACAAGGCTATGGAAAAAGGCCGGGCAACTATAAAAGACGGCGAAGCCCATATTGATCTGGATCTACCCAATGGGGAATATGCGATTATGGTTTTTCATGATGAAGATGATAATGGTGAACTTAAGACCAACTGGATCGGAATGCCCAAGGAAGGGGTAGGCAACTCTAACAACCACAAAGGGATACCTAGTTATAAAAAATCGGTTTTTACGTTATCCGAAGATGAATCCATATTGATCAATATGTTCTATATGTAGGCATTCGATGCCCTAAAAACCAGTTATGCCAAACATGACATCCGGTAGTACCCTATAGTATGGCCACAATATATATCATTGCTGTACCCATACATTCCCAAAGTCCAGAACCCACCTCCCAACAATGTCCCAATACCTGCAAAACATAAATTATTGGTGGCCGTTAATTAACGGCCTAGCCGGGATATTTCTTGATGTAAAGCTTTTACCCTCCCCAAGGAAATATTGTATCCAAACCATTACACGTGACAGGCACTTTTCCTTGGGTGCATCCAACAATGCCAAGTAGTGGCAAACCTTACAAAACCCCTTTAATCTACCCTTATGCATTAGGCCTAGATTAGGTCCGGATTCAAAAAAAGAGGACCAATGTCCTCTTTTTCCTCCTAAACGAAACTAAACTAACTTAATCAACATTAATTCTTTCGTGATATACTTCGTCGTTCTTTTGTACTTTGATAACATAATATCCTTTATAGGCCTTCTTGAAATTGAATACCTTCCCAACAATATCATCATCTTGGAATACTTCATCAAATACCACCCTCTCATTATCATCATAAACCTTGATCCCAACCTTGTCCTTTTTCAGGTTCAACAGGCTAACATATACCATATCACCAGTTGTCCTGAAAACAGGTTTGCTCTTCACTGACTTACTCGCAATGGAAATATTTGTATCATCTATGGTAATGGAATACTCCACCTCCTTTATAGCATCTTCCACAATAAGAAAATATGTGCCTGTGGATAGGCTATTAAGGTCAAATCTTTTTGTGTACAATGATTTATCCTTCAACTTCTCAGTGAAAATCACATTATCCTGTCCATCAATGAATTTAAGTGATGCATTAGTGGTCAGGTTTTCATATTGGAAAACCAAGGATTTGTCTTCATTGTTAGGGACGATTCTCAAATCCATCCCATTGGCCATGCCAAGGGCCGTAATAAATAAAAAGGCTACGCTTGGTATAATTTTTTTAATTGCTTTCATGATATTTTTGTTTTTAAAGGTTAATCTTCTTTTTATAAAAACCAACAGGACAAAACTACAACCGTTCCACCTCCCTGACTACATCAAGATTTTCCGATTTATATGTTATTTTAACAATCTTGCATGTTAATCAATTGTTAAATGGTAATTTTGCATATAATTGGGGCAATTTTACAAAGTCGAATCGTTTAAAGCCTTAGTAACTTTGCATTCGGAAATAAATGGACATGCTAAAACAGAAACCTACTTTCGAGGCCATTGAACCCAATTTTGGGCATTCTTTTATGTATCAAAAATTCGATGCCGAAACAAACAACAAAAACAATAAGTGGCACTACCATCCTGAAATGGAATTGGTATATGTAAATGGAGGGGCGGGCAAAAGACAGATTGGCAGCAACCTTTCCTATTATACCAATGGCACATTGATAATGGTCCCTGGCAATTTGCCCCATTGCGGGTTTACCGATAAGTTAACAGGGAACAGAAAGGAAACCGTAATACAGATGAAGGAGGATTTTTTGGGAGGGGATTTCTTTAAGGTCCCGGAAATGAAGAAAATCCAAGACCTATTTGAAATCGCAAAGGGGGGGGTGGTTTTTTTCGGGGAGACAAAACAATATCTAGGGGGGAAGATGGAAGCCTTGGAACACAAATCCAGTTTTGAACGATTGATTTCAATATTGGATATCCTTCACGGACTAGGAAGCACCAAGGAATTCAGGATATTGAATGCACACGGTTTTTCACTTGAGGCCGACATCAAGGACAATGACCGGATCAATGTTGTATTCAACTATGTAAAGAATAATTTCAAGGAAGAAATCACCCTTAAGGAAATCTCGGATATGTTGAACATGACCGCGCCCTCCTTCTGTAGGTACTTTAAAAAGATAACCAATAAGACCTTTGTTCAATTTGTGAATGAATATCGTTTGGTACATGCTTCCAAACTCCTGGCCGAACAACCAATGAGCATCACCGAGGTGTGCTTTGAATGTGGATTCAATAATTTTTCACATTTCAATAAATCATTCAAGACATTCACGGGGCAAAACCCTTCAGCATACCGGAACCAATTAAAGGCAGTCTTTCAATAATGTCGACACCACCCTTTCCCTTGAACCTCATCGATGGGGATATTACGTATTACCCACAATTCATCGATTCGCAGCGGGCAACGATTCTTTTTGATCATTTTAAGAATACCGTACCATGGCAACAAGATGACATTAAGATATTTGGGAAGGTCTACCCCCAACCAAGATTAACCGCATTATATGGCAGCGAGGGTAAAGAGTACTCCTATTCAAACATCGTAATGCGGCCCAAACCATTTACGGAAAAATTATGGGAGACCAACACCTTATTGAAGGAACTGACACAAATCGATTTCAATGCCTGTTTATTGAATTTCTATAGAGATGGGCGCGATAGTAACGGTTGGCATTCCGACGACGAAAAGGAACTAGGGCGAAATCCGGTCATCGCCTCAATAAGTCTAGGGCAAGAACGTATTTTCCATTTACGGCACAAGAAAGACAAATCCTTAAAACACAAATTACTTTTGGGACATGGGAGTCTATTGCTGATGAAAGGAAAGACCCAACAATATTGGCAGCATCAGGTGCCAAAGACCATAAAACCGATTGGTGGGCGAATTAACTTGACCTTTAGGATATTGAAATAAAAAAACCTGTATCCAACCGGTTTTTTTACACCCTTTTTCAAAGTCGGGCACTGCCTTTAGCAATCGGGTAACTGTGCTAATTTCCTCATGCGGAACTACATAGGTATAACCCCATATTGTACAACAAAATATTATTTTTCGACCAAACCCCTTTTTTTCAGGACGGGGGAAACAAATACAGATGGCAAACCCTATCAGAATAAATTCCTTGATGCCAATACTACTTAAAAATCCCGTTCAGTACTTTTGCCAAACGTAACCCTCCCTTATTGAGCTGGGACTCGACCGTTCCCCACCAAACATAGCTATAACGATAGGAAAGGTTCTCACCGACCTCAACGGAACGATATAATTTATCTGCGATTTTCTGTGATTCCCTTACCCAATCAAGAACCTCCCCCTCCTGTATTTTCTTTATTGCTTTCTTGTTTAGATCAGGGAGGGAATTTGCCAATTCGGAAAAACTCAACCTATAGTCATCGATCATATTCGAATCCCATACCCTATGTAAATTACTGCCCCTACCGAACCATTGTACCTGTATATCATTGCCTCCCTTATCCTCTTCCCGGCCAACATGCATGGGCTGATGAAGGTCCCCTATCAAATGCACCAACATTTTCAAATAAAACACACGATCTTCCTTAGGGTTCTTTTCGTCACCCACAATTTCGACACACTTACGAATACCCGTTACCAAATCACCATATTTACTCGGTTCAATGTCTTTATAATCCTTTTCTGGAGGAATATTCACATAGTGCCAGGCACTGAACTCCCTATATCGGCTATCGAATTTTATTTCATCGGCGAAATTGGAGACAGAGGACAGGCTTTTTCCATCCAATAATTTATCTATAGCCCGTTTTGCCTTTCTTGACAACTCCCTTTGGGCTATTTCCCCTATGACCCTATGACCTGTTTTTGACCAAAATGGTGTATTCCCGAATGACATATGACTTGCCAAGAGTATCAGAAGAACTATCTTTTTCATGCTATTTATTTGTTCCAAAAGTAGAAAAAGCATTTTAATCTATTGTTAACCCTTGGTCCATTTTCATTTTTTAGTTTGATATTGCATCCTGAACCCGTTTAAAAAAATCCACCGATTTGGTCAAGAAAAAAAGAAAATACGGTTTTGCCCGATTTACCCTAAAGTTGCTTCTGGTAATTATTCTACTATCGTTCCTATTTATTTTGGGTGTACGCATTGGCTTATGGGGTAAATTGCCCAGTAAAAATGAACTTTCCACCTTTCATTACAATAGGGCTTCAGAGGTTTACACTTCAGATAGTGTGCTGATCGGGAAATACTATTTGAACGACCAGCAGCCCATTCCATTCGAAAACATCCCAGAACATTTACGCAATGCATTGACCTCTATTGAGGATGAACGCTTTTATGAACATTCAGGCATTGATTACCAAAGCCTTATTCGCGTAGCCATAAAAACGATCTTGATGCAAGACCGGTCTTCAGGGGGAGGCAGTACCTTAACACAACAATTGGCCAAGAACCTATATCCACGTAAGGACCGTAATCGAACGAACCTAGTAGTGGACAAGATAAAGGAGATGATCATTGCCCAACGATTGGAAAGCCTCTTTACAAAGGATGAAATACTGACACATTATCTAAACACGGTATCCTTTGGGGGCAACACCTTTGGTATTGAAAGTGCGGCACTCAAGTTCTTCAACACATCTACAAGCGGACTGACCATAGAGGAAGCGGCAACCCTAATTGGTACACTTAAGGCCACCCATAGCTATAATCCAAAATTATTCCCTGAAAAAAGTATCGAAAGGAGAAATCTTGTATTGCGGTCTATGATGAACAACGGTTTTCTCGATTCCGATCAAAAAGACAGTCTTATTGCCATTCCCCTAAAACTTGATTATCGCGAATTTGAACACGACAAAGGCCTGGCCCCCTATTTCAGGGAAGAGGTACGGAAAAAACTGCGTAAATGGTGCGAGGTTCAGAACAAAAACGGCAAGAACTACAATATATACACCTCAGGTTTAAAGGTTTACACAACGTTGGATTCGAAAATGCAACAACTGGCAGAAGAAACCATGCGCCACCACATGGCCTCCCTTCAAAAAAAATTCGAGAAAAGTTACGGACAAAATGCCCCTTGGCTAAAGAACAAAAAGCTTATAAACAAGTTGGTCAAAAGAACTAGACCCTTCCAAAAACTAAAGGAACTAGGATGGGGCGACACAAGGATCATGGATTCCCTTAAAAAGAAGAGAACAATGACATTGGGCGATTGGTCTGGAGAAAAACCAGTAAAAGCCAGCACAATAGATAGTGTAAGGCACTATATGAAATTCCTCAATACCGGTTCATTATCCATTGACCCAAGAACAGGGGCCGTAAAAACATGGATTGGAGGTATCGACTACAAGCATTTCAAATATGACCATATAGCACAAAGCAAAAGACAGGTAGGCTCTACTTTCAAGCCAATTGTGTATACGGCAGCACTTGAAGCCGGTATACCACCATGCACCTATTTTCCCGCCCAAGAAATAGCGTATAAAAACTTAAAGGGATGGTCCCCGAGCAACTCGGACAATAAGGATGAGGCCTACCTCAATTATTCAATGGAAATGGCCTTGAGCCATTCGGTAAATACAGTGGCCGTAAAGGTTCTGGAGAAAACCGGCATAGACAAAGTCATAGGACAGGCCCAAAAAATGGGGGTATATTCAGAACTTCCCGAACAGCCATCACTGGCCTTGGGCACAGGGGAACTTTATGTTAGTGAACTAGCTGCTGTCTATACCTGTTTCGCAAATGATGGCAAAAGGGTAGATCCTTTTTTCATAAAAACCATAACAGACCAGAACGACTCTATCTTAGTCCATTCCACACCTAAAAAGACAAATGCAAGTGCTCTTTCGAAGAAAACAGCTGGAATAATGCTCGAGATGATGAAATCCACAGTTGATGGGGGTACCGCATCCCGTATTCGTACAACCTATAACTTAAAGAATGATATAGCCGGTAAAACCGGCACCACCCAAAACAATAAGGATGCTTGGTTCGTTGCCATTACACCAAGATTGGTGCATGTAAGTTGGGTCGGTCTTGACAACCATGAAATCGGCTTTAAAAACACTAGCCTTGGGCAAGGGGCAAATGCCGCGCTTCCCCTATTCGCACTATGGTACCAGAAACTGAATCACAATGTTGGGTTCAATGCAATAACCAAAGCCCATTTTCCCGAAACCGACCCCTCTATTTTACGGATATTGGATTGTGAACCCATTAAGCGTGATGGCTTTTTTAAACGTCTCTTTAAAAACCCAAAGAAAAAGAAAATCAAAAAATTCCGTACGGGATAATAAGCGCTCTGCATACGTAAAGGTTTCTTTAGGGATAATATCAAGCCCTTGTCCATGACATGGAATCCGAAAACAAAAGTCATCCTTAATTAATAAATCACTATTTTGGCCCCAAGAGGATAATCAATAAATTCGGGGTTTTGCCTCCTAGCCAACTATATGGAATGAACTATAAGATTTTATGTTGCGATTTGGATGGTACCCTACTATCCACAAAAAGTGACGTTTCCGATTTTACCATTTCAGAGATCGATCGGATAAGACCTACTACAAAAATCATTCTGGTCTCGACCAGAATGCCTAAATCAATGCGATATATACAAAAGGACCTAGGCATTGAGCATGAGCCTATTATATGTTACAATGGTGCACTGGTACTCGATGGGCAAGAAGAAATACACTCCTCCATTATTGACATTGACACCATAGAATCACTATATGGCCTCAGCAACAAGCATGGTATAAAATTAGGGCTGTACTATAGGGATGAATGGTTTGTTGAGGAAAATTCGGAGCGGGTAACCAAGGAAATCGATAATACCAAGACAATACCCGTATACCAAAAAAATCCAGAAACGCTACTGGACTGGAAAAAACGAAAGGTCGGCGCCCATAAGATAATGTTAATGGGCACCTTTGAGACCATTGAACGTATAGAACCCGAACTCATCACGGATTATTCCCATATCATGAACATATATCGTTCCAACGACACTTTGATAGAGGTTGGTCCTAAAGCCGTTTCAAAACTATCGGCCATAAAATTATTGGTAAAAAGCCCCCATACACTTAAGGACATCATGGCTTTTGGGGATAATTACAATGATATGGAAATGCTACAGCTAGTTGATTGTGGTGTGGCCATGGGCAATGCCCGGGAAGAGGTGAAAGTAATTGCCAACCATACAGCACTGGAGAACACCCAAAATGGCGTAGCCCATTTTCTTAACCA
The DNA here is from genome assembly GCA_002749285.1 of Maribacter sp. GTDB lineage: Bacteria > Bacteroidota > Bacteroidia > Flavobacteriales > Flavobacteriaceae > Maribacter_A. The sequence goes on along the minus strand of PDPR01000012.1, from coordinate 8,319 downwards.
AAATTTCAAGATTTAACTATATTTGAACCCAACATCTTATTCAACCAACAATGCACCAACTCCCACTTACTGAAGACACTATTACTTTTGGGCTATTATGCCTTTGTCTAGGTTTCGTTTTCTATACATCCTCCTTGAAAAAAGGGTTCTGGAAAAAATTCTATACGGTCGTTCCATCTCTTTTGATGTGTTACCTGCTGCCTACAATCCTTACCAGCACAGGTATTGTCTCTGAAGAACACTCGAATTTATATTATATAGCCAGCCGCTACCTACTACCCGCAGCACTGGTCTTAATGACGTTGAGCATTGACCTAAAAGCCATCCTGAACCTCGGTTCAAAGGCACTGGTCATGTTTTTAACGGGTACTGCAGGTATTGTCATCGGGGGGCCTATCGCTATTTTGATCGTATCTGTTTTTTCCCCTGAAACCGTAGGTGGTCTAGGCTTTGATGCTGTTTGGCGTGGCTTGGCCACTATTGCCGGCAGTTGGATCGGGGGGGGCGCCAACCAAGCGGCCATGCTGGAAGTGTTTCAGTTCAATCCGGAAAAATTCGGGGATATGGTCCTTATAGATATTGTTGTTGCCAATATCTGGATGGCCATTATATTATTGGGAGTGGGCAAATCCGACAAAATAGATAAATGGCTAAAGGCCGACAATTCCTCAATCGAGACCTTAAAGGCAAAAGTTTCGGCACATACCGAAAAGATAACCAGGGTAACTACCCTATACGATTATATGATGATGTTATGTTTGGCTTTCTTTGCTGTTGGGTTATCCCATTTATTGGCAGAGCATTTTTCGGTATTTTTAGAAAACACTTTTGAGGTCATACGTAACAAGGATAAAGCTCTTTCATCCTTAGGTTCAAAATTTTTATGGATGGTCGTATTCGCCACTACGGCAGGTATTTTACTATCCTTCACCAAGGCCAAGAATTACGAAGGTGCCGGAGCCAGTAAAATCGGCAGTGTATTTATTTACATACTTGTGGCCACCATAGGCATGAAAATGGATTTGGGAAGGTTCATGGAGAACCCAGGGCTTATAGCCATCGGGGTTATCTGGATATCTATCCATGCAGGCCTGCTTATTCTAGTGGCCAAGCTGATCAAAGCCCCGTTTTTCTTTCTCGCCGTGGGAAGCCAAGCTAATGTGGGAGGTGCTGCCTCCGCCCCTATTGTCGCTGCGGAATTCCACCCTTCGCTAACATCCGTTGGTATATTATTGGCTGTACTAGGTTATGTGGTAGGTACTGCCGGGGCTTATCTTTGCGGACTTCTTATGGAAATCGCCGCCAATGTCTAAAGTCTACCTTAAGTGGACAAAATAATATACCTTTTGGGCAAATATGCTTGTTCAAAACCAAAAAAATTATTGATATTTGCCCCTTGACCACAGTTAGGTGAAAGTAATCGCCTATGAAATTCCGTACAAATGAAATATTTTCTCTTTTTGGGTTGTATGGCCCTATTATCGATCTCTTGTAGCGAAGACACCACCAATACCATGTTCGTGACCGGAAATGTGAAAGGCCTTAAGAAAGGTACTATTTATCTACAACATATTCCCGATTCCACTTTGATAACCATAGATTCGTTGCAAGTGGATGGTGATGGTCGTTTTACATTCAAAACAAAACTTGAAAGTCCGGAGATCTTCTATTTGTACCTGGACAAGGATGACCATAATGACATTAACGATAGGATCAGTTTTTTTGGCGAACCCGGCAACATTACCATAAACACCAAATGGGACACCTTTGACTCCAATGCCAAAATCGAAGGTTCGGAAACACAAAAAAAATTAGAGGAATACCGTAAGACCATGTCAAGGTTCAACAAACGTAACTTTGAGATATTTCAAGAAACCGCAAATAAGGAAATTTCCCTGACCGCCGAACAAATCGATTCCATTGAAGGGATCTCACGTAGGAATATCCAAAGGGGCTATGCATTTGCCCTGAACTACGCCTTGAACAATAAAGATTCATATATAGCACCCTATATTGCCTTAACGGAAGTGTCCGATGCCAATATAAAGTACCTGGACTCCATCAACAACTCACTGACTCCTGAAGTGGCTGCATCAAAATATGGAAAAGCGCTCCAGAATTTTTTAGAGGCCAGGAAAAAGAAGAAGTAAAAAAAACATCCCGCCAAGGCGGGATGTTTTTTTACCAAATATTGTATGGACCTATTGTAGCTTGTTCAATTCACCGACCAAGGCAGTGGCCTTTTTCTCCAATTCTTGACGAACCGCATTTAAATGGGCTTTTCTATTCCCAACACTCTTATCATTTACTTTTACGATCAATTCATCAAAGGTCTCGATAGCATTGTCAATAATCCTAGCGCCTTCCTTGGAGTTTGATCTACCATTGGCAGCCTCAACGATATACACCGCTTCAATAATATCCCCCAAAACAAAATTTATATCTTTTTTTAAATCTCTAATACTTGCCATTTTCTATTTGTTTTTTGCAAAAATACTGTTTTTAGTCGCTACTCCTTTACCGAAACAATTTTATTTAACCTAAACGGTAACTTCCAATAATCTAACATTGTCCGTATTTATTGAAATGTTCGCCGAATTCGCAGGGACTAAAACCGTTTCCCCTTTTTGGATATCCACAGCCCCCTTATCGGTACCGATCTCCGCCGAACCCCCAACACACATCAAAATGGTAAATGAAGACCTATTGGAAACATCAAGGTCCAAACCTTTACCCAAGTTCATGAAATTGGTTTTAAAATAAGGACAATCGACCATGGTATTAACGGTATCCTTCTTTGTTTCGTAGCCGACTTTAAAATCATCTTTTTTAGTATAATCCATAGCATCCAAGGCCAGATCGGTATGCAATTCCCTCAGATTCCCATTTTTATCCCTTCTATTAAAATCAAAAACACGATAGGTAATATCCGATGTTTGTTGGATTTCAGCCAATAACACTCCTGCCCCTATAGCATGTATCTTACCGGTATTGATAAAAAAGGTATCCCCTTCCTTGACCTGTTCGTAGTTGAGCAGATCCAACAAAGTATCGTTTTCCAGACTTTTTGAGTACTCCTCTTTGGTCACATCCTTGTTAAAACCAACGATGAGGTTTGCTCCTGGATCCGCATCCATAACATACCACATCTCTGTCTTACCAAAGGAATCGTGCCGTTTTTTTGCCAATTCATCATTTGGATGCAATTGTATGGAAAGGTCTTGTTTGGCATCGATAAATTTGACCAATATGGGAAAATCCTTACCAAAACGTTTAAGGACATCCTCTCCCAACAATGCTTCTGGAGCCTGATCGATGATTTCCTGTAAAGATATCCCTTCCAATGGACCATTGGCCACTGTGGAAATATCACCTTGCACAGCGGAAAGCTCCCAACTCTCACCTGTTATTTCACTTTCTATGGGTTTTCCCAATACTTCTTTTAACTTGGTCCCTCCCCAAATACGCTCCTTTAATATAGGTTGGAACTTAAACGGATATAGATTCATGGCATATATAATTTGATTCTTGATTATTCCCCTGAATAGGTTACAAAATTCCTCGGTGTCTCATAAAGTACAACCTCCAATTCCTTGGAAGCATCAATATGCGGTCTTAACTTGTTCCATATAAACACAGCTATATTCTCAGCGGTCGGATTCAAATGCCTGAATTCCGGAACTTCAACATTCAGGTTCTTATGATCCAACACATTTTCTATTTTATCGATGATCAGGGCCTTTAGGCGTTTCATATCCATCACAAAACCCGTTTCCCTATCAATCTCACCATAAACACTTACGACCAAATCATAATTATGGCCATGATAATTGGGGTTGTTGCATTTTCCAAAGACCAAACTATTCTTGGCATCGTCCCAATCTGGTCGATATAAGCGGTGTGCCGCATTGAAATGAGCTTTTCTGCTTACCTTAACTTTCATGGTTCATGTTGTGTGTTAAATGATCAAGGAATCTTTCAAAGATAATTTTAAACCAGACCGTATAATGTTCCGGGTTTTCTGCGATATCCTCTTGGATGTCCTTTGGCTTCATCCATTTGAAATCCGCAACTTCCTCTGGGTTTATTTTAGGCCCTCCATTATAGGAACCCATCATTACATGGTCCAATTCGTGCTCGGTAAGGCCATTCTCGAAAGGTGCCTTATAAATAAAGGAAAACAGTTCTTTTAGGCCAGTGGTGAATCCCATTTCTTCCTGTAACCTTCTTTGGCCAGCCTCAATATTGGTCTCACCCACTCTTTGATGGCTGCAACAGGTATTTGTCCAGAGTGAAGGGGAATGATACTTGTGAGCCGCCCTTTGTTGCAGCATGGTCTCCCCTTTATCATTCATGATAAACACAGAAAACGCCCTATGCAATCGTGCCTTTTCATGCGCTTCCATTTTGGGCATTGTGCCAATTTGCTCGTCTTTGGTATTTACAAGAATGACTTCTTCCTCCTTTTCCTTCATTCTGTAAAAATAAGACCTTTGCCCAACTTTTAAGTGAAGCTAGATATAAAAAATACGGATGTCCTGCAATTGATCAGAAGAACCGAGGTGATTTCACATGTCCTTTGGAGCTTATAAAATCATACCTCAAGATTATCTCAAAGGACCCATCGTTAAAGGCAGCGTTGCCCAATTCGGTAATCTCACGGTCATAGGCTATTCCTATCAGGAATGATTCACTCAGGTAAAAACCGGCCATACCACTAAAAGCGGCATCCCACCGATAGGCCCCACCAAGAATCAACTTGTCATTAAGTAGGAAATTGGCAGAAAGATCCAGCTGTAAAGGTGCTCCTTGAACCATTTTCGAAAGTAAGGTAGGCTTAAATTTCAAATTCGGGTTCAGATCAAAGACATAACCTGTAATCAAATAAAAATTCATTTGTTCTTTAGCTGTGGACAAAGAGGAATTATCAAAATGTGATGTCTGTAAAAATCTTGGAACCGACAACCCTGCATAAAACTTATCTGTATGATAGTATACGCCTGCCCCAAAATTCGGGGAAAACTTATTATCCACATCCTGTTGCAAAGTTTGATCTGGCGCAAATTGATTAAGCTCTGAAAAGCGTATATCCAACAAATGGGCAGTGGCTTTTAGACCAAAACCCAACTTACCTTCGTCCGAGGTTTTTACCGTATATGAAAAGTCAAGATCCAAATATGTTTCAGAAGTTGGCCCTATTTCATCATTTACAATAGAAACCCCCATACCTACCCCTCTATAACCCACAGGGGAATGCATATTCAAAGTCTGTGTCTTCGGTGCCCCATCAAGTCCCACCCACTGCGACCTATGCAATGCAGCCAAACTCAAATGCCCCCTGGAGCCCGTATACCCTGGATTAACACTTACCGTATTGTACATGTACTGTGTATATTGGGCATCTTGTTGGGCCTGCACTTCTGCCGACAAGAACAAAAGGATAAACCCTAGTAGACCCAATAGTCCTGTCACCTTTACAATACCTTTTATATTATTCGCCATAATCATTATCTGTTAACATAAATGTACCCTGAAAGTGTAATGTTCTTGCCGGTTTCATTTACATAATCAAGGATATAGAAGTAAGTTCCTACTGGCAGTTTGTTATCTTTTTCAACCGTAACCCTTCCTTCGGACGTACCATCAAAAACATTCCCATTGGTATTATATGCCCTTGTGGTATAGACCAGGACACCCCATCTATTGTAGATCCTGAGGGAATTATCAGGATAATTTTGCAATCCTCCTATAACCAAGACATCATGAACACCATCACCATTCGGGGTTAGGACATTAAATACCTCCACTTTTTCCTCGGGAACATTTGGCTCAAGGTAATCAGGTATTCCATTGTTGTTGTTATCGTCATTGGAATAATCACCATCACCGTTCATATCCTCATCAATGGTCATTATCGCATCATCATCATCGTTAGTATCCCTATAGTCCAATTCATTATCACCGTCTGTATTTGGTAGATCATGAAGTGGATCATCGATACTATCATTTACATCTATATCAATAACGATTTCCCCTTCAAAGCTATCGTCCAATCCATCATTATCCTTATCAGAACCAATCAATACTACATCGGCAATACCATCATGATTAAAATCATGAGCCTCGATAGCATCGGGAACATTATCATTATCACTATCATCATCCAAATAATCCGGTAAGCTATCCCCATCACTATCCACGGGGAACAATCCTAATGAATTTACCTCATAAGCATCATCCAATCCGTTAGCATTGGCATCAACCAAACTTGGCGAAACATAACCTTCCGTGGTCTGTGCCTCAACATTATCCGGAATACCATCATTATCACTATCGATATCCAAATAATCCGCAATACCATCCCCATCACTATCGGTTGGGTCTGTTGATGGGTCACCATCACCATCAAGGTCCAAGTCCTCAAAAACATCAACGATACCATCTCCATCAGAATCCAAATCCAATGCATTTGAAACAACTATGGTCACAGTGGCCGTACTACAATTCGAAGTTCCATCACATAAGGTATAGGTAAAAGTATCACTACCTATAAAGCCAGGATCGGGCGTATAGGTCATACTATCATCCGATGGATTGTTTGGCGTTCCATTATCATTATGGGCCACAACCCCATTGGCCGAATCCGTACTGGTGAATGTTCCTATTACCGGAATGTCATTATCGTTGTTCAAAACATCAATATCGATTGCCACACCTTCTTCCGTTGACACCATATCATCAATTGCATCCACTATAGGCAATACATTAACAGTAACTGTTGCCGTACTACAATCCCCTGAAGAATTACAAACGGTGTAATCAAAAGAATCCGTTCCATTATAATCAGTGTTTGGTGTATAAGTCACTATATCATCCGATGGATCATTTGGCGTACCATTATCATCAACAGCTATAGCCCCATTCGTAGGATTGGTCAACATCAAAGCCCCAGTAGTAGGCAAATCAGAATCATTGGAATAGAAATCCACTACCGAAGGAACATCTTCATCTATTGTCACTACGTCATCAATCAAGTTTGCAGCTTGATCAAGGCATACTACCGTAAAATTGGGGAGATCAAAACTATTCCCTGCCTTTGTCACCGTCGCCTTATATCGGACAACATCCTTTGTTGATAGCACGGTAGGATGGGTTTGATCCCCTGTTACGGCGGGGTTCCAACTCAGGGCCGCGCCAGAAGACAAATCCACATTGGCGGAAATATCCAAAGTGACCTCATTATCGGGAGAGTTACAATTGGTGACAATAAAGTAACCTGAAGCATTGGAACCACAAAGGGTACCATCATAGGTTGCAAAATAAACACCAGGTGTTGTCACCTCATAGAAGAAATCAGTCCCCAATACAGTAGATGTATCGGAAGCCTCATACCATCGATAATTATGTTCATCCGTACTATTGGGTGCTTGTAACACAAACTGTGCATTCGATACAACTACACCCAGTAGTGTAAAAACAATACTGAGGAATAGTTTTTTATATGTAGGTATAGTCATCAAATCGATATGGGATATTAATTATTTAACCACGAACACAACATTGATCAATGAATTATAATCCATTGGGGATGCATGGATATTATAGGTCATTATACCTGTATCACTAATGGTTACACCACTGAACACTGCCGGATCGTAATACGTAACATAGTAATAGAGTTCAGCTCTGGTATACGTTGGTATTACAGCAGGTGCACTCGAACTCTTTGCGGAGGAGGGCAAAGTCATACCATATTGATCTAGATATTGCTGATACAAATCAATGGTTGCCCCTGTCACTATCGATGATGCATCTATAGCTATCGAAGGAGGGTAGAATATTCTAGCCGCTTTGGAAGTGATTGGGGTTATTGCCTCAATAACATCCTGCACTGTTGCATCAACAGAACCATCACCATCAACATCAATGATATCAGAAGCATTTACTGTTAAATCCCCATTTAAATCAATTGAAGATGCTACATTATTGACTTCATCGGAATTCTGGTCGTCAGTGCCTGGATTGTCCAATGGACTCAAGTCGACTGTTACAGGTGCAACGGCATCATCCTCCAAGGAAATTTCCAGCTCATTTGTTGATAGGTCAAAGGTGAATGCATCAATTTTTTGGTCATCCGTATCGATACTTGAGAGGTCAACGGAGTTCCCGTCGGCGATCTCCAGGGTGTTGCCCGTAAGGGTCAAGGTCTGGTCATCGGTGTCGATTGAACTTATGTCGACGGTGTTGCCGCCCTCGATGGCCAGATCCGTGCCGGAAAGGCTCAACGTCTGGTCGTCAGTGCCCGGATTGTCCAATGCA
>PDPR01000007.1 GCA_002749285.1 Maribacter sp. | reverse complement strand
TTTACCATTGGAGAAAGGTGTTTTTTGTGTTGCACCACAAAGATAACTTTGAGGAACAAATTGCCCTTTCTCTTTTTTTAACGTTTAGGACGCTATTGGCCTAAAATCGTGATCGGTACCACATGAAAATACTACTGATACGTCTAGCTTAACGGTGGTGGTAAGGTTGGTTCTTTAAAATGGTGAATGCCCTATATAGTTGTTCAACGACGAACAGACGTACCATCTGATGGGAAAAGGTCATTCTTGAGACACTTAGCATGCCCAGGCTTTTAGCATAGATAGCATCACTAAAGCCATAAGGTCCCCCGATGGCCAGGACCAGTTGCTTTATACCTGAGTTCATTTTTTTTTGGAGGTAATCCGAGAACCCCAAAGAGTCGAATTGCTTTCCCTTTTCGTCCAAAAGAACCAGGACATCGGTATTATTGAGTCTTTTTAATATCAATTCACCTTCCTTTTCCTTCTGCTGTGTCTCGGAAAGGTTTTTTGCGTTTTTCAGGTCTGGAATGGTTTCCAGTTCAAATTTGATATAATGCTTCAGTCTTTTTTCATAATCAGTTATAAGATGCTGTAATGAAGGACTATCGGTTTTGCCAATGGCAAGTAATTTTATCGTCATATCCCAAAATTAAAACTTTCAGCCAATTTGGATGTTGTTTTTAGTAATTTAGCACAAACCATTTTTATCAATGATAACACAAACACAATTCCAACATGAGATAGATTTGATAATCGCCAATGCCATCCGTGAGGATGTTGGTGATGGTGACCACAGTTCTTTGGCTTGTATTCCCGATACGGCGAAAGGAAAGGCCAAGCTCCTGGTCAAGGATGGGGGAATTATCGCCGGGATCGATTTTGCCAAGCAGGTATTTGCATATGTAGATGATGGAATGCAGGTCGAAACATTGATCGGGGACGGCTCTAGGGTAAAACATGGGGATGTTGCCTTTTATGTGTCCGGAAGCTCACAAAGTATTTTAAAGGCAGAGCGCTTGGTGTTGAATGCCATGCAGCGCATGAGTGCCATTGCGACCAAGACCAGTTCCTTTGTCGCATTGCTCGAAGGTACGGGGACAAAGATCTTGGATACCCGAAAAACCACGCCGGGGATAAGGGCCTTGGAAAAATGGGCCGTAAAGATAGGTGGTGGTGAAAACCATAGGTTCGCTCTCTATGACATGATCATGCTTAAGGACAACCATATAGATTTTGCGGGAGGGATTACCAAGGCGATCCAAAAGACCCAAGAATACTTGAGGGAAATCCAAAGGGACCTGAAAATTATTGTCGAGGCAAGGAACCTGAAAGAGATCGGGGAGATTATTGAAACCAAGGGTGTTCACCGTATCCTGATCGATAATTTCAATTATGCCGATACCCGAAAGGCAGTGGCCATGATCGGAGACCAATGCCAAACGGAATCCTCTGGTGGAATCAACGAACAAACAATCAGGGAATATGCGGAATGTGGGGTGGATTACATTTCCTCAGGGGCTTTAACACACTCTGTTTACAATATGGACCTTAGCCTTAAAGCAGTATAAATGTCAGAGGAGATAGAGGCTAAGCTTAATAAGGTCCCCGTAGTCAATTGGCTGGTATCCCTATTGAAGAAGGTGAAATTACCTGCTTTTGAAGGCCTTTCATTATATGACCTTGCAGAAATGTATATTCTGGGCATTGTTGAAGGGGCATTATCCTCTAGGGCAAGCTCTATCGCCTTTAGCCTGTTCATGGCGCTATTCCCCCTTTTGATATTCTTGGTATCCTTGGTACCTGTTATCGTACCTTATGCAAGCGTGGGCAACGAGAACTTTGATGCCCAGTTCCTGTTGTTCCTGGAATCTTTTCTCCCATCGGCTACCAGTGAGTATTTTGGGGATATTTACCAACAGATAAAAGATCAAAAAAGCGGTGGGGTGCTATCCTCTGCGTTTTTTATTTCGATATTCTTAATGGCAAATGGCGTGAACGCTATTTTTGGGGGGTTCGAGAATTCATACCATGTCGAACTCACACGTAATTTCATACGACAATACGCCTATGCACTTATGGTTGGGCTGATCCTATCCATACTTTTGATATTAGGGGCCGCAGCCTACGTGTATTTTGAGTTTTACATCTTGGACTATCTAAGCGAATGGGCAGCAAAGACCAATGGTTTTAGTCTGTCGAAAAATGATATCATAGGGGCCCAGATCGGCAAGGTTCTCTTTTTTGTGATATTATCCTATTTAACAACGGCCATTTTGTATTATTTCGGTACCTCAGAGGGAAAACAGGCCAGATTCTTCTCCATAGGGGCTTTAATGACCACGATACTCTTTGTTCTAACGTCTTACCTTTTTGGGATCTACGTTGAGAAATTTGCACGATATAACGAATTATACGGGGCATTGGGAGGATTGTTGATCTTAATGGTGTTCATTTGGTTAAATTCCAATATATTGCTACTCGGGTTCGAACTTAACGCATCACTTAATTCATTACGAAAAAACATCAATATAGATGACAAAGGGAAATAAGTTATTACTATTATTGGGAATATTGGTTATGTCCTCGTTCACCGTACAATCCCAAAGTGTATTCGGTAAATGGAAGACTATTGATGACCGTACGGGCAAGCCCAAGGCCATTATCGATATTTATAAAAAAGATGGACTGATGTATGGGCACATTGTTGAGATCCTGGAGGAAGGTAAGGAAAATGCCGTGTGTTCCAAGTGTGATGGGGAACTAAAGGACCGACCTATATTGGGAATGACCATTATAGAGGCGGCGAAAGAACATCATAATGGGGAATGGAAAGGCAAAAAACTCTTCGATCCGCAACAGGCAATGACATTTCGATGCAAGATCTGGTTGAATCCAGAGAATAGCAATGAACTTAAGGTCCGGGGTTATTTGGCTTTTATCTATAGAACGCAAACTTGGTTGCGTGTTGAAAATTAGAGGACGGGGTGTATGCAACATTTCGTCAACGTTATATTACCGATTCCGCTAGAAAAGCTTTTCACCTATAGTATTTCAGAACCTGAATCCCGGTTTTTGCAACCTGGTATGCGTGTAGCGGTTCCTTTTGGCAAATCAAAGATATACACGGCCTTGGTATCCGAAATACATACCACACCACCCGAGGTTTACGAGGCCAAGGAAATCCACAGAATATTGGATGACACCCCTGTTGTAAACACATTACAGTTGCAACATTGGCGATGGATCGCCGATTATTATATGTGCACTCTCGGGGAGGTGTTCCGGAGTGCCATGCCAAGTGCTTTTTTGTTAGAGAGTGAAACCTTGATCCTACGGAATGAAAGGGGAGTGGTCGATGAAAGTGATTTAAAGGATGACGAATTTTTGGTCTATGAGGCATTGCAGCATCAATCCATGCTCAAGGTAGACGAGGTCAGCGCCATTGTCGGGCGGAAAAACATATTGCCCATATTGAACAGGTTGATAGGGAAGCAGGTGATCCTACTGAAAGATGAGATTTACGAGCAATATAAACCAAAATTGGTCCGCTATGTAAAATTAGGTGCCGCACACCAGTCCGAAGAAAACCTGGAGGCACTGTTGAAATCTTTGGCAAGGGCCCCAAAACAAAGTCAAGTTGTCCTATCACTCTTTCAATTGGAAGCAAGGGAGGGGAAACCGATAAAGGTCACTGTACTGGAACAGGCGAGCGGTAGTTCCAAGGCCGTAATAAAGGCACTGATAGAAAAGGGTATTTTAGAGGAATACCATATCCAGACCGATAGGGTCAATTATGATGGCACTACCAACGACCTTGGCCTAAAAGGCCTGAATGAACATCAGAAAAAAGCCTTGGGGGAAATATACCGAAACTTTGATGCCGATAAGGTAACACTGCTCCACGGTGTTACATCCTCGGGCAAGACCGAGGTCTACATGAAACTTATCGAGGATTGTATCAATGTAGGGAAACAGGCCTTGTACTTATTGCCGGAAATTGCATTGACCACACAGTTGATATCAAGATTACAGGAGTATTTTGGGGAAAAAATATCCGTTTACCATTCTAAATATAGCATACACGAGAGGGTAGAGGTGTGGAACAATGTTCTCGCGAAAAAGACCAAGGCACAGATCGTTATCGGTGCCCGCTCCGCATTGTTCCTGCCATATTCGAATTTAGGGCTGATCGTTGTTGACGAGGAACATGAAGGTTCCTTTAAACAGTTTGACCCAGCACCCAGGTACCATGCCAGGGATGCGGCAATCGTATTGTCCAATCTACACCGGTCCAATATTATTCTGGGTTCTGCAACCCCTAGTATAGAGAGTTTCTACAATGCGCGGACAGGTAAATATGGTTATGCAGGTATGGCCGTAAGGTTTGGAAATGTCCTAATGCCCGATATTGAGCTGGTCGACCTAAAGGAACAGACCCGAAAAAGGCGAATGAAAGGACATTTTTCCGAACGGTTGTTGGAGGAGATCACAGAAACATTGGATAATGGGGAACAGGTAATCCTATTCCAAAACCGGAGGGGTTTTGCCCCGATTGTTGAATGCACCACTTGCGGACACTCCCCCCAATGCCCCAATTGCGACGTAAGTCTAACCTACCATCAATTAAGAAAACAATTGCGTTGCCATTACTGTGGGCACCATATTGCCCTACCACATACCTGTGGGGCCTGTGGTAGCAAAACCTTGGACACCAAGGGTTTTGGGACCGAACAGGTTGAGCAGGAGTTTCAAAGATTGTTTCCTGATGCAAAGGTCGGACGAATGGATCTGGATACGACCCGGGGAAAACATGGATATGAAAAGATCATAACCGCTTTTGAACAACAAGAATTGGACGTTCTTGTCGGTACGCAGATGCTTACCAAAGGACTCGATTTTAGAAATGTGGGGCTAGTGGGAATAATGAATGCGGATTCTTTATTGAATTTCCCCGATTATCGTGCCCATGAACGTAGTTTTCAATTATTGACCCAGGTTGCAGGTAGGGCAGGGCGCACCAAAAAAAGGGGTAAGGTAATCGTTCAGAGTTTTAACCCCTACCACCAAATATTGAAACAGGTTTCGACAAATGATTATTTGGGAATGTTCAAGGAGCAGTTTTACGAGCGGGAACAATTTCTATACCCTCCAACAAACCGGATAATCAAAATCACGTTCAGGCACAAGGACTACAACACCTTGAACGATGCCTCGGAATGGTTTGCCAAGGCCTTGAGGAATATCTTCCGGACAGGTGTCCTGGGGCCTGAATACCCTCCTGTGGCACGGATACGGAACAAATACCTGAAAAATGTGATTATCAAGGTTCCCATGGGGCAACCATTGGGCAAAACAAAAAACAGCGTTAAAAGAATAGAAAATTCTTTTAACGCTGTTCCACAGTTCAGGAGTGTAAGGGTAATCTACAATGTAGACCATATTTAGAAACCATCACTGTTTATGCCATAAATTACAATTCCCCAGAAAGAAATCATAAGATTATCATACGTTGCTTAGCGCTTCGGCCAGTTCAGTTTTTTTATTCCTACTTAAAGGAATGGACCTTCCACTTACTTCAACGTTCTTACTGTTGAATTTCTCAACTTTCTCGAGGTTGACAATATACGATTTGTGGATTCTAAGGAATTTATCTTCAGGCAACTGTTTCTCGAAAGATTTCATTGTTGATAAAATTACGATATTGGCCTCATCGGTAACCAATTTAATGTAGTCGCCAAGGGCTTCTATCCATTTGATATCGTTAAGGATAACCTTTCTTTTCTTAAGGTTGCTTTTTACGAAAATATGCTCTTCATCCTCAAGGACCCTGTTCATTTGCTCGTATTTTGCTATCGCTCTTTTAACAGAGGCATCAAAACGGGCCATTGTAATAGGTTTGTGTAGGTAATCCGTTACGTCGTAGTCGAATGCCTTAAGGGCATAATCCGGTTTGCCGGTAATCAAGATCACCTGAGGGCTGTTTTCTAGGGACTCGAGTAGGTCAAATCCACTTATGATAGGCATCTCGACATCAAGAAAGATCAAATCGATTTGATGGTTTTTAATACCATTTTTTGCCTCGATCGCATTGCTATATTCAGCTACCATAGCTAAATTAGGGTGGTTATTGACCAATTTCGCAACTGCCATTCGCTGTATTGATGAATCATCAACAACAATACTTCTTAATTTCATAAAGGGTTGATTTGTGGGGTTAAATCATAAACAAATTACTGAAAAAACACATTGAGCTACAATAAAAGTTGTAAACATTATATTAATTACTGTGTAATCCGCAATGATCATTAGGTTAAGTTTTTGGTTTAGTCCAGTTATTGAATTATTCTATCTAGAAGAACGAAGATTTTTCCGTTTTCTTGTGTTAACTCGTAAATATTCTTACTTTTGCACTTCTTAAAAACAAAATATTTATGAACAATTACGAAACTGTTTTCATTTTAAATCCCGTTCTATCAGATGTTCAGATAGAGGAAACAGTTAAGAAATTCGAGGATTTCTTAATCAAGAAGGATGCCAAGATAGTATCCAAGGAAAATTGGGGGCTCAAGAAATTGGCCTATCCAATACAGAACAAAAAAAGTGGTTTTTACCATTTATTTGAATTCACCGCACCTGGAGAGCTTATTACTCCGTACGAGCAGGAATTCAGAAGAGACGAGCGTGTAATGCGCTTCTTGACTGTAAAATTGGACAAGCATGCCATTGAATGGGCCGAGAAAAGAAGAACAAGGTTAAAATCTAAAGCGTAAGTACTATGGCATCTATAGAACAACAGGCAAAAGGCAAAAAAGATGGGGAAATCAGATATTTGACCCCACTGAATATTGAAACCAACACAAAAAAGAAATATTGTCGTTTCAAAAAGTCAGGTATCAAGTACATTGACTATAAAGATGCTGATTTCTTGATGAAATTGGTTAATGAACAAGGGAAACTTCTTCCAAGAAGGTTAACTGGTACTTCTTTGAAATATCAGAGAAAAGTGGCACAGGCAGTTAAGAGAGCCCGCCATTTGGCACTTATGCCCTATGTTGGTGATTTATTAAAATAAAAGGAAACGACCATGGAACTTATATTAAAGGAAGACGTACAAAACCTAGGTTTTAAAGACGATTTGGTAAGTGTTAAGAACGGTTACGGAAGAAATTTCCTAATACCTAAAGGTCTGGCCACATTGGCTACCCCTTCAGCAAAAAAGGTATTGGCCGAAAATTTAAGGCAGAGAGCCCATAAAGAAAAGAAAGTCATTGACGCTGCGAATAAAGTAGCTGAGGCATTGAAGACCCTTGAGGTTAAAATCAAGGCAAAGGCTGGTGCCGGTGATAAACTTTTTGGATCGGTCACATCCATAGATTTGGCCGCTGCCCTTGAAAAAGAAGGTCATGAGATTGATGGGAAACTCATCAGTGTTCATGGGGGCACCGTAAAAAGAACAGGTATGGCCAATGCACAGATAAGACTTCACAGGGATGTGATTATCGATTTCCCTTTTGAGGTTGTTGCTGACAAGTAGGAATTAGCCTTAACAACTTTTAAGGGCCATGCATGCATGGCCCTTTTTTTTGCCCTATTTTTTTGCGGCAACATTGCCCCTGTCCATTTGGATATGCACGTTCTAGCCTATTGAGCTCCTGTCTAGGCAAAAAAATGGCTTGTGTTGCATTTTTCAATCGCAGGGCGATAGCCAAAAAGGGCTTGATTCGAGGCTTGCCCCGAAATAATAAAAGCTTTTTCGGAAGCATACCCCGTACCCTTGGGTCAAGGTTATTGATGAAGAATGCCGAAAATAATCTTAAAAGTCCTAACGATTCCATCAGGGCTTTTTATTTTTACGGACTTAAATAGTCATAAATCAAACAATCGATGAAATATACAAGATTGACCAAGCAGCAATTAGAGGAACTACATCAGGAATTCATAAATTTCTTGGCGACACAATCAATTACATCAGATGAATGGGAAGGGTTAAAGAACAATAAACCGGAAGTGGCAGAAGAGGAATTGGATATTTTCAGTGACTTGATTTGGGAGGGGGTACTGACCAAGGTCAACTATCTTGAGAATATTTCGGCCCAACAGATGCATTTGTTCGAATTGACCGATAAGGAAATGAAACTCATTTCGGTCAAGGTAATGAACCCAAATGTCGATCTAATGACCAAGGAAGGTTTTGGGTGGTTCAAGAAAAACTGGCAATCCGATTTTGTTGAATATCTAACGGCATCAAAAGCCTACACCGATGATAAGAACCTGGACAAGTTCAATTTGATCGAACAAGGCGCCGTGATTACGAAAGGGGACCTTTATAAATGGTTCGATAAGATGATCGGGGAAGAATAATACCATATCCGGGTTAAGGCAAGAATCAACAAAACCATATATTTGCACTAAGAAATCTACCAAATGGCACAAAAACCAAGTATCCCCAAGGGAACCCGTGATTTTTCCCCAAATGAGATTGCGAAACGCGACTACATTTTCGGGATTGTAAAAAAACACTTTAAGACCTTTGGTTTTCAGCCTATGGAAACCCCCTCATTCGAGAATTCGGAGACCTTAATGGGCAAATATGGGGATGAGGGCGACCGCTTGATCTTCAGGATATTGAATTCAGGTGATTACCTTGGCAAGGTAGATGACACCATATACGGTTCCAAGGATTCCAAATCATTGGCACCGAAGATTTCGGAGAAGGCATTGCGTTATGACCTGACAGTACCCTTTGCACGTTACGTGGTGATGCACCAGAACGAGATCGACTTTCCCTTTAAGCGCTATCAGATACAACCTGTTTGGCGGGCAGACCGACCCCAGAAAGGACGTTTTAGGGAGTTTTACCAATGTGATGCGGATGTGGTCGGGTCAGACTCACTCTTGCAGGAAGTGGAACTGATACAATTGTACGATGCTGTTTTTACCGATTTGAAATTGGAAGGTGTTACCATAAAATTGAACAACCGAAAGGTACTTGCAGGTATAGCAGAGGTTATCGGGGCCCAGGATAATCTGGTGGATTTCACCGTGGCATTGGATAAATTGGACAAGATAGGAGTGGAAGGGGTACGGAAGGAAATGTTGGCAAAGGGTATTTCAGAAGGGGCGGTTACCAGGGCAGCACCACTTTTTGAACTTTCTGGCGACAATACTTCACAACTGGATTTACTAAAAAGCCTGCTTGCTGATTCTACCCAAGGGAGCAAGGGGGTCGGGGAGCTTGGTTATATTCTTGATTCCATTAAAGGGTTGGGGCTACAATCGGCCAAACTTGAAATCGATGTGACCTTGGCCAGGGGGCTCAACTATTACACAGGGGCTATCTTTGAGGTAGGTGCCCCAAAGGGGGTCAAAATGGGTTCTATCGGAGGTGGTGGCCGTTATGACGACCTCACTGGTATTTTTGGACTTAAGGATGTGAGCGGTGTAGGTATCTCATTTGGTTTGGATCGAATTTACTTGGTGCTGGACGAATTGGACCTATTCCCTGAAACCCTTGACAGGTCATTGGATGTATTATGCATTAACTTCGGGGAAAGGGAATCGATGTCGGCCTTGGCGTTAGTGACCCAATTGCGAAGGAAAGGGGTAATGGCCGATGTTTATCCCAGTAAGGCCAAAATACAGAAACAAATGAAATATGCCAACAACCGTAAGGTGCCGTTCGTAGTGCTGATCGGTGATAATGAAATGAACACCAAGACCTTTGTGGCCAAGGATATGGCCAGTGGGGAACAACGTACTTATGGGTTGGATAAAGTAGATGATTTTATAAAAAGGCTATAACCTCTTTTTAATGGCCTCGATGACCGTTCTGTAATAATCCACACCTTGTGGAATATATTTCCTAAGATTGGCCAATCCCCATGTTTCCTCTGAAAATCTCAAGAGCGGAATGAGTTCCAAGGCCTCGACTTCGGAGTCCTGTTTCCGTAATTGGGGAAAAGGTACTTCCAACTCACACAGGTAGGTGTGGTGGAATTCACTATCGATCAGGTCTTCATTGTATCTTCGGATAGATTTGAACACGCCTATTTTATGGAGTTGGCCCTTATTTATCGAAAGACCTATTTCCTCATGAACCTCACGTAAGGCGGAAGCCTCGATATTTTCACCGGCACTTACATGGCCTGCAACGGAAACGCCCCAAAGTAGGGGATCAATCTCTTTGTCCCTACTGCGTTGCTGTAATAATACCTGTCCGTTTGCAGTGTAAAACCAAACATGGACTGTCGGGTGAAACAGTCCATGTTTATGTGCTTCGGATTTCATAGCTGTTTTTCCGGTGAAATTCCCCCCATCATCCAAGATGTCAACTAATTCATCCATTCCAGGAAAAGTAGATCAATCAAAATAACTGAATGTTTCCCCTTCCTTGATATTCAGTACCGTCCCATAAATCAAACGGATTACATTTTCAACATCATCCCTATGCACGGTTTCCACCGTGGTATGCATATACCGTAAAGGTAAGGAGATAAGGGCAGAGGCCACACCGCCATTGCTATAGGCAAAGGCATCGGTATCGGTTCCCGTGGATCTGGAGGCTGCCATACGTTGGAATGGGATTTTATGGGCCTTCGCTGTTTCTATAATACGCTCCCGAAGCTTATTCTGTACCGCAGGGGCATAGGAAATGACCGGCCCAGCACCTATTTCGGTATGCCCTTCGGTCTTCTTTTCGATCATAGGTGTCGTTGTATCATGACAGACATCGGTAATGATCGCTACGTTCGGCTTGATTCTTTGGGTGATCATTTCAGCACCCCGCAACCCTATTTCCTCCTGAACGGAATTGGTTATGTATAATCCGAAAGGTGGTTTCTTTTTGTTTTCGTGCAATAAGCGGGCAACTTCGGCCACCATAAAACCACCGGCCCTGTTATCTATGGCACGACATACGAACTTATCTTTGTTCAGGACATGGAACTCATCGGGATAGGTAATGACACAGCCCACATGTACGCCCATTTTTTCAACTTCCCCCTTATCCTTCGCTCCTATATCAATAAAGATATTGTCCAATTTTGGGGGCTCTTCCTTCGCCTTGTTCCTAGTGTGTATGGCGGGCCAACCAAAAACCCCTTTTACAATGCCGTTTTTAGTATGTATATCGACCCACTTCGAGGGTGCGATCTGGTGGTCGCTTCCCCCGTTCCTAATAACGTACAGGAGTCCGTTATCGGTAATATAGTTAACGTACCAGGAAATCTCATCGGAATGACCCTCTATGACAACCTTGTACTTGGCATCTGGGTTAATGACCCCGACAGCAGAGCCATAGGTATCGGTTATGAAAGTATCCACATAAGGCTTCAGATAATTCATCCAGATCTTTTGCCCTTCCCATTCATAGCCTGTTGGGGCTGCGTTATTAAGGTACCTTTCTAAAAAATCCATCGATTTTTTATTGATAATATTCTTTGTGGCCATATAATATATATTTGTATACAAACTTAACAATATTCACTTTTAATTAATAATAACCATGGTTAATAATCGTTAAATTTGGCAGGACTTTTGCTTTAACCCCAATGATGAAAAAGAGAATATTGCTTTTTGTATTCGGTCTCCTTGCCCTACTGGTTTCCGCACAGGTGGAAGATCAGCCTTTGGATTCCATTGCGGGGAAAATCATCATCATAGAAGGGGATTCCACTATCTACAACTCGATCCCCCTTGAAGAGGTATATGTCTTTAGCAAATTGAAGTTCACATCCTATAAGGAAAAACTCAGATATTATATTTTACGAAGAAAGACCATTAAGGTGTTCCCTTATGCAAAGATGGCCGCAGAACGCCTACAAGAGCTCAACGATAGTCTTTCAAGGATAAAAAAACCAAGAAAACGAAAAAAATACACAAAGAAGGTCCAGAAATATATTGAGGGGGAATTTTCAGATGAACTGAAGAAACTCACACGTACCGAGGGACAGATATTGGTGAAACTTATCTATCGGCAAACGGGCCATACTGCTTTTGACCTGGTGAAGGAGTTGAGGAACGGTTGGCGTGCCTTCTGGTACAATACTACCGCCAAAATGTTCAACATTAGTCTAAAGGAGGAGTATAATCCCAAAAGGGTAGAGGAGGACTATCTTATCGAGGATGTTCTACAGCGGGCTTTTGCTGTCGGTAAATTGGAACGGCAAAAATCGGCTTTGGATTTTGATTATATAGATTTGGAGAACAAATGGCGTACGGAAAAAGCCGTTAAGGAACAATCTAATTGAATCGCCAAAAATACCGAAAGGGCTATTTCTTTTTTTTAGGGGTATTGAACAGGGCATTCATGATCAAATGAACGCTATAAAAAGCCATGGCAATCGCCGCGATGGCCAAAATAATCCCAACGGCCAAAACCGGAATATAAAAGGAGTGTTCCTGATTCTTGAAGGCTTGCCATAAAACGGTCGGGGCGGTAAACATTAAAAGAAAGGTATATGCAAAATGCTTTATACCCTTGATCAAAAGGTCTTTATCGGTTCTCATGATAATCTGGTTGTTATAACAATAAAGGTATCTATTTTGTCCTGATAATCGGGTAACGGACGACATCATAATTTTATTCAATTACCACGGTTCCCTTATATTCCTGACATAAGGCAAAATACCCAAAAGCCAGATTGTCGGGATCAGTGGTATTAATGATATTCCCCCTGACCGTGGCCGTCGGGGTCTGGAAAGGACCTTGGTCGCCACCGCTTTGGGCAATCAATTGGCCCATGTAATCGTAAAATCCTTTGTCTATGCCTAAAATACTGATATTCAGCTCCCTTCCTGTTTCAAGTCCATCTTCATAAAAATATGAGAACTCGAATGATTCCCCTGGGTAAAAGGTGTCCTCGGATACTAGATATAGATTAAATCCAAAATCGAAAAGATAATAATCCTCATTATCGGCCTCATCGGTATATGAAAGAACGATTTCCGTTTCACCTTCAGAGAACAATGTGTCGTCCCCTTGTTCCAAAACATCGAAAGGGACGGTTGGCACAAAAGTGGCCATGGCCTCATATTGTTCATTGTTATAAAGAATGTTCAATTGAAAATCACCTTGTACAAGTCCACTGGTTGACCAATCGGCTACATAAATACCGGACCCAGAGGGGTCTTCCACAAGATCTTTCATTGTATTCGTAGAAGTATCCAACAATTGTATCCGGTCTAAAACCGCCGGTTCTATTTCCTCGAAAAAACCGGTGGTCCCCATAGCCTTTACCGCTATGTGCGTTGTTGGTTCCGAGGTGTCGATACGGACCAAGGCATCGATCGACAAGCGTGTGCTATCCTTGGGCACATCTATCTCTACCACATCCTCACAACCGGAAACCATAAATAATGCAATGAATACGATAACATATTTTTTCATGGCTAAAATTTAAAATTATAGGTTACGGCAGGTACTATTCCGAAAATCGAAGTCCGTACCGCCTCGTTCATATTGGTGTCCCCATTCTCCCTAAACGAAATAGAAGCTGCATTATATCTATTGTACACATTGTAAAGGCTGAATACCCATTCCCCCTGAAATTTTCTCCCGGTATTTTTTTTAGGGGTAAGGCTGGCCGATAGATCAATGCGATGATAGCTTGGTAACCTTTCCTTGTTTCTTGAACCATAGTAAGGAACCGTCAATCCTTGAAATCCATATTGTCCTATTGGATAGTTGGTGGGTTGCCCTGTCTGAAAAACAAAATTAGTATTAAGGCTCCATTTATTATTAAGGTCATAATTTGCGTAGATGGAGAAGTCGTGTGTCTTGTCATAGGGTGTATTGTACCACTGACCATTGTTGATACCAGGTTCGGCAATGTTTTTGCCAGCCGTCCTTTGCTCTGATCTTGAGAGGGTATAAGCCAGCCAACCTTGTAGTTTGCCGGTATTCTTCCGGAGCAGGAATTCAAGTCCGTATGCCCTAGCCTCACCATTAATGATGTCTTGTTCAATAGCCTCATTGGCAATAAGGTTCGCTCCATCAATATAATCGATACGGTTTTGGATATCTTTATAGAACACCTCGGCCTCCATAGCATAACCCCCTTCCTTAAGGTTGCGGAAATACCCCAAGGCATATTGGTCCAAAAGCTGTGGCTCGATAAAGGGGCCACTGGGGGTCCAAACATCCAAGGGAGTGGGTGAACTTGTATTCGATAGTAGGTGAAGGTATTGGGCCAATCTGGTATAGCTGGCCTTTACGGAGCTTTTATCATTAACAATGTACGACAAACCGATCCTTGGCTCAAAATTGTTGAATTTGGCCAGACTTTCACTGCGTTTAGGGTTCAAAACGGATATGGGGTCTGCCCCTTGGTAGATCTGAAGGAGTGGGTTGTAAATAACCGGGCTGTCATTCCTATATACGTTTACCCCATCCTGTCCCAATCGATTAAAGCTGCTAAAGCGCAATCCGTAACCCAGACTTAGCCTAGGGGTGATATCATGTTCAACATCAATGTATGCGGCAAACTCATTGGCATATTTTTGAATGAGTTGATCCTCCACGATTCCGGAAGTAGGGTTGCTTGGTTCTATTTTACCGGGATTAAAGCGGTAATGGATATGGTTAAGACCATAGTTTATTTGAAGATTACCGTTCAAATAGTGTTTTAGGTCATACTTCACATTGAAGTTTTGAATCCCTGAATTCCAGTTGAACCCTACAAAGTCCAATTTTAACCCATAATAATAGTCGGAATAAATCAAGGAAAGATTGGAGAACAACTTATTGGAGAACAGATGGTTCCAACGAAGGTTGCCGACAGCATTCCCATAGGTGTTCACAAAACTGTCACTGATGCTAAAAACATCCCTCCCAAAATAACCGGATAAAAAGATGTTGTTGTTGTCGTTTATCTTAAGGTTGATCTTGGTGTTAAGGTCATAGAAATATGCGGTATTGTCTATATCGAACAGGGGCAGGAACAAATGGGCATAGGAAGATCTTCCCCCGATAAGGAATGCTGCCCTATCTTTTTTCAAAGGCCCCTCTACAAGCAAACGACTTGCCACCAGACCAACACCCCCATTGATTTTCAACTCCTTGCTATTCCCCTCTTTTTGAAAAATATCAAGAACAGAGGAAAGTCTTCCCCCATAGCGGGCAGGAATCCCCCCTTTGTAAAGTTTTATATTCTTAATGGCATCGGGGTTGAAAACCGAGAAAAAACCAAATAGATGGGAGGAATTGAAAATAGTGGCCTCATCCAGAAGTATAAGGTTTTGGTCCACGGAGCCTCCCCGAACATTGAACCCGGAAGATCCCTCACCTGCATTTGTTACCCCTGGTAGCAGTAGAATGGATTTAACAACATCGGCCTCCCCCAAAATCACGGGTATTTTTTTAATGGTCGACACGGACATGGTATTCACGCTCATTTGAGGTTTTCGAATATCCAATTTATCACCCGAATCGGTGACAACCACTTCCTCCAATTGCTGGGCCTCCCCAACCATTAGGAAATCCAGTTTGCTGTTTTTGGTCAAGCTGATGGTTTCGACCTGCTTTTGAAACCCTAAATAACCGATCTCGATATCATATTCCCCTTCGGGCAAGGTAATGGAGTAGAAACCGTATTCGTTCGTGGTCACACCCATACCCAAACTAGGGACGGCAATAGTGACACCGATCATCGTTTCGTTACTTGAGGCTTCCGACACTGTACCGCTTAAGGTGTATTTTTGCTGGGAAAATAGACCAAAGGAAAAGAGGAAGAAGAAAATGGTAAGTGAAAACAATCTCTTGTCCATTGATGCTTTTTTCAGTAAATGTATGAATAATAGGGGATGGGAAAGTGTTAACATTTATTTAAAAGAAAAACCCTTGGTGAAAGCCAAGGGTTTTTTCCTAGTATCGGGAGCGTATTATATTTTTTCCAAAATAGCATTGAACAGCTTACTTGGCCGCATAGCTTGTGCAACAAGTTGGGAGTCGGGCAGGTAATACCCCCCTATATCCTGGGGCTTGCCTTGGGCATCTTTCAACTCGTTCACTATTTGGGTCTCCAAGCCCTTCATTTCTTCGGCAACCTTTGAAAAGGTATTTTTCAAAGCCATATCATCTTCCTGGTCGGCCAAAGCTTCGGCCCAATACATGGCCAAATAGAAATGACTGCCACGGGTATCCAATTCCATTACCTTACGCGAGGGCGATTTGTCGTTCAATAAGAATTTTTCAGTTGCCGTATCCAAGGCATCCCCTAGAATATGGGCTTCTGGATTATCATTTTTGTCACCAAGAAAATTCAATGAAACACTTAGGGCCAAAAATTCACCCAAGGAATCCCAACGTAAATGGCCTTCTTTCAAAAATTGCTGAACATGTTTGGGTGCCGAGCCACCAGCCCCTGTCTCAAAAAGGCCACCACCATTCATAAGGGGGACTATTGAAAGCATTTTGGCACTTGTCCCTACTTCGAGAATGGGGAAAAGATCGGTCAGGTAATCACGTAAGACATTGCCGGAGACAGAAATGGTGTCCTTACCTTCCTTGATTCGTTTTAAGGTAACCTTCATGGCTTCAAGGGGGGATAGGATTTCAATATCCAAACCTGTAGTGTCGTGATCTGGCAAATAGGTTCTTACTTTTTTTATGATCTCCCTATCATGGGCCCTTTTCCCATCTAGCCAGAAAATAGCAGGGGTCTGGGAGGCACGGGCTCTTGAAACCGCTAATTTGACCCAATCTTGGATAGGAGCGTCTTTTACTTGGCACATTCTCCAAATATCACCTTCCTCCACAGTATGTTCCAATAGGGTTTCTCCTGAATTCATATCGATTACGGCCACTTTACCATCTTTACCTATTTCAAAGGTTTTATCATGGGAGCCGTATTCCTCCGCTTTTTGCGCCATAAGTCCAACATTCGGGACAGTACCCATGGTCGTTGGGTCAAAGGCACCGTGTTCTTTGCAAAAATCGATGGTGGCCGAATAGATATCGGCATAACTACTGTCAGGAATGATCGCTTTGGTATCTTGCACCTCACCCTTCGCATTCCACATTTTACCTGAATTTCGGATCATTGCAGGCATTGATGCATCTATAATGATATCACTTGGGACATGAAAGTTGGTAATACCCTTGTCAGAATTGACCATAACCAAGTCAGGGCCTTGGTCCATTGCATTCCTGATATCGTTTTCGATTTCATTTCTTTTGTCCGTAGGAAGTTCATTGACCTTATCAAATAGATTCCCCAGACCATCATTGGCATTTACACCAATAGATTCGAATGTAGGGCCGTGTTTGGCAAAAACATCCTTAAAAAAGACCTTGATGGCATGGCCAAAGATGATAGGGTCGGAGACCTTCATCATGGTGGCCTTCATATGTATAGAGAACAATACCCCCTTTTTATTGGCATCTTCGATTTGCTCGGTCAGAAAATCCAACAAGGCTTTTTTGCTCATTATCGTGGCATCGATAATCTCTCCTTTTAGGAGGGGAATGTTCTCTTTTAAGACCGTAATAGCCCCATCACTCCCTTTAAGGACGATCTTGACATTGGTTGCGGCAGGGAGGGTCAATGACTTTTCATTTGATTTAAAATCGCCATGGCCCATAGAGGCAACATGGGTAGCGGAATCCTTATTCCATGCACCCATGGTATGTGGATTCTGTTTAGCGTAGTTCTTAACGGCCTTTGGGGCCCTACGGTCCGAGTTTCCTTCCCTAAGTACAGGGTTTACGGCACTCCCTTTTATTTTGTCATAACGTATTTTTAATTTACGCCCTTCATCATCCTTAGGGTCGTCGGGATAGTCGGGCAGGGCATATCCTTTAGCCTGAAGTTCCTCTATGGCCTCGTTCAATTGGGGAATAGAGGCACTGATATTCGGTAATTTGATAATGTTCGTTCCTGGTAGCTTGGCCAGTTTGCCCAAGGTTTCCAAATCATCCTGCATTCGCTGTTCCCCCGACAGAAATTCAGGAAAGGCGGCAAGTATCCTTGCGGCCAATGAAATATCCTTGGTCTCTACGGTAATGCCCGAAGTCTTTGTAAAAGCTTGGACAATAGGCAGGAATGATTGTGTTGCTAGGGCAGGAGCCTCGTCGGTTTTGGTATAAAGGATTTTTGGCATTTATTTATTGAGGATTTGATTCTGATATAACAAATATACGATTTTATGTTCTGTGGATTGCCCCTGTTCCGTGGATTATTTATAATGGGGAAGCAACTCTCCCTAAAGAGGGAAATACGTTTATAGGTAGGCAAATAGGTAGGCAATATGAATAAACAAGAACCCGTTCCGCGAAGTTTGCAACGCCATATCAACTGGCCAACAGCAACATGGTATCCGATGCCAACAAGGGGATAACCGATATAGGGTACGACTTCTTGAACCTGCCAACGAAAATAACCGTAAGTGGCCCCAATAACGGTACGGTTTCGTATATTTACGGTGCAACAGGGATCAAATTGAAGAAAACGGTGGGTACGGGATCTACAACCGAATATGCGGGTAATTACATATATGAGAACGGTAATCTGAAACAGATAACACAATCCGAGGGCTATATCGAGCCGAATGGAACAGGATGGCAATATGTATACCGTTATACCGACATCTGGGGCAATACAAGGTTGACATACGCAGATGATGACAATGATGGGAATATCGATGCCTCTTCGGAAATACGAAGGGAGCAGAATTATTACCCATTTGGACTTGAACATAAAGGTTACAATAACGTAAGTTCATCCAGCTTAGCAGAGAAGTGGAAATACAATGGAAAAGAGTTAAATGAGAGTTTAGGACTTAATTGGTACGACTATGGTGCTAGAAATTACGATGCAGCTTTAGGGCGTTGGATGAATACTGACCCATTAGCAGAAAAATACGAAACTTTAAGTCCTTATACTTATGTAGCAAACAATCCTATAAATGCTGTTGACCCAGATGGTAGACTCATTGTATATGTCAATGGGCTTTTATTTGACCAAGCTGCCGAATGGAAACTAAATCCAATAAACTGGCTTGGTACTGCCATCAGTAGTAAATACAGATACAATCCTGAAAGTTGGGCAACCAGAATTTCTAAAAATGAAGTGCGTTTTAATAATCAGCAAATTGATTATTGGGGCAAGGTGGGTTCTGGTGGAACCAGAGATATAATCAACGACCATTACGGAGATTATAATAATGTATTTGTTAATGGCACCAATCACTTCAAATCTCAAGCACCCGATAGATTTGCTTTGGGTAGAAAAGCAGGTGTTGAGCTTATTGCACAATTACAAAATGGCACTATAGAACTTGAAAATGAGGAGACTATAAAAATTGTAGGACACAGCCAAGGAGCAGCTTTTGCAGCAGGAATGCTTACCGAATTGATGAATAGTGATTATGCTAAACGTGTAGAAGCAGGCATATATCTATCGCCACATCAACCAGGAGGCTTTACGCATCCTGATGGTGTATTGGGCGCACAGTTCTCTACCCTTTCAGATTGGGTATCTTCCAGCGGTGGTTTTATGGGAGCAATGAACTTATTTAATGGTGGTTCTGAATTCTCGGAAATTGAAGGTGCGGACTTTCTTTTCATTAGAGCAAACCACGATGGCGGAAAAGGAGGGCATAATGTAGAGACTTGGAACGCTATACTGCAAAGAATATCGGATTTTTTAAATAACGACGACGATGAAGATTAAAACTATGAGAAAAAATTTGAGAATACTAACCCTTATTTTTAGTTCAATGTCTTTACTTTCTTGCGGACAAGAAAAAATGTACTTGAACGAAGAAGAGCTCGCAGATATAAACATCTATGAAGTTGGAGATAAACTCATATTTAAAAACGCGGAAACAGGAGAGACTGATACCAGTAGAATAACCAAAAAAGAAATCTATCACGAGAATTACGATTGGTTTAGGCACGATGGTTATCAGCCACAAATAGCTGAAATAAGATATACAAACGAAAAATTAATTTATGACGATAATCAAGAGGGTGGTTTAATTGCAAGAAAAAAAAGAACACCAAACGATAAAATAGAATTTGCTGTTACCTTCTTATACTCGCTTTTCACTGCCCATAATGAACTAAAAGTACTTGATAGGCTTGACTTAAATTTAACGGATAAATCGTTGAATAATGTAGTTGTATATTATAAAGAAAAAAATAAACGACACAAACCCAAAGATGACTTTAAACCTCAAAAACTCTATTGGGATAGCAAATACGGAATAATCAAATACGAGACCTATGGCGGAGACGTCTGGGAACGTATAAACTGGTAACAAGAAACCACCTTTAACGAGGTGGTTTTTTTATGCTTTTTATGAAGCAATAAGATTAGATAGATTATCCTTTAGTTTTTTCTTTGACACAGCCATATCAATCAATTTTAGGAGTGCTTCTTTCTCGTCGGCATCAAGAGTATCAATAATTTTAATCTTCTCTAACAAAGGTAAGTTTACGGCATCTTCCTCGCTATTGTTGGTAAAGAACTCTGCAATAGAAACTGTAGCCTTCCCATTTTTCAGACAGCACATAAATATACTTAATTGGTTATAATTGTCATTTTTTTCTCCTTTTTCCTAAATACCCAAGGACTAAGTCCATTTAGGGATTTGTGCGGATGATTGGCATTGTAATCCACTTGCCAATGATAGGCTTTTA
>PDPR01000011.1 GCA_002749285.1 Maribacter sp. | reverse complement strand
AGGTCCTTGAGTACCGGCATACGATACGCCCCAAAGGAACCCGGGGAACCAACCAAGAGGAACAGCTTGTGAAGTGGAACGGGAATCTTATCAATGTGGCATAGGCCCTGGAAAATCTGCCCGGCTTTCCGTTGCAAGTCCAATGCTACAATGTACTTCCTAAAAGAACAATATTTTGGTAACACCTTTCTTAATCCAAGGGTTCGTTTAAAATAGCCAGACAGGTCTCGATACCTTCTAGAAAATTACCTAGCCTAAGGTTCTCGTCAGGACTATGTATGTTGTTATCAGGATTAGGGATCCTTATCGATACTGCCGGTATACCCAAAGTCTTGACGAAAGGGGCTATTGGCTGGGAACCACCCGTAGACCTCATATTCACAATATTATCCCCATAGACTTTACGTAATGCGTTATTTAAAAAAACACTGGTAGGGCCATCCAGTCTTGTTCTAAAAGGATTTGACCCCAATTTGTATTTAAAACTTGCCAATTTCCCGTATTTTCCCCTTTCGTAATCGGTGGGAATAGAATCGACCAAATGATATCCTTCATCAATGATATATTTTTCCAATAACCCCATCAATCGTTTGCCGTCGGATTCCGGCACTAGGCGCATATCGATTTCGGTTATAATTTCAGAAGGGATGATTGTCCGTACTTTGCTGCCCACCCAGGCAGCTTTGATCCCTCTGATATTTAATGATGGGTATTGTAATACTTCTTGATATGTTTCGCCTAGTGCATCATGTTCGGCGATACCTAACCGTCTTTTTATGCTGTCCGGATTCTCCGGAATATTGTTTAAAAGCAGTTTCTCCTTTTCACTTAAAGTTATGCCATCATAAAAACCAGATAGGGTTACCTTGCCTGTATCGTCTTTTAGGCCGCCTAGTAATTTAGCGGTTTTAAAAACAGGGTTTGGCGCAAAATTACCGTATTGTCCGCTGTGT
The DNA here is from genome assembly GCA_002749285.1 of Maribacter sp. Classification (GTDB taxonomy): domain Bacteria; phylum Bacteroidota; class Bacteroidia; order Flavobacteriales; family Flavobacteriaceae; genus Maribacter_A. The sequence goes on along the minus strand of PDPR01000011.1, from coordinate 153,187 downwards.
AGTGGGTATCGCGGCCCAAAAACAACAAGGGTGGCAGTTGCTATTCCCCTTGCGCCATAAGTAAGTGTTGGCAAATTGCTTAAATGCCTTGTGCCATCCATGATCAAGACCATATCGGCCTGCAATAGAGTTCTATTATCCAGTACGGCATTTGCCAATTCAGGGGAACCCATCTCCTCTTGAAAATCCATGATCACTTTTACATTATACTTTAGTTTAACCTTCCTGTCCCTTAAAATTTCCAAGGCGGAGATAAATGACATGGCCGGACCTTTGGAATCTGAAGCTGATCTGGCAAAGATCCTCCAATCGGGATCTACAATACCTCCAGATGAAGGAAAAGGGACTATTTTCCATTGATTAATACCGGTTTTCTCCTTTATGACGGGCTTAAATGGATTTTCTTGATGCCAAGCTGTAGGGTCAACTGGTTGGCCATCTATTTGTAGATAGAATAAAATGGTTTTGGCTTTTTTACGTATTATTTTTTCAGCATACAATAAAGGAGCCCCTGCAGTTGTGATTCGCTGGGTCTTGAAATCTAGATTCCTGAAGAGTGTTGTACACCATTTTAAATTGGACTCGATCTGTTCTGGAAAATGCCCATCATTTGGGAGTTCCAAAAAAGCATTTAAATTTCTTAGCGCCTCCATAAATTTCCCATCGGCTACTTTTTTTATCTGATCTTTGGATAGTGACTGTCCCGAGGAAATGGATCCCAAAAGAAAAAAAAGGAAGAGAATGCTATTTTTGATATGTTTGGTCTTCATGGGTTTCTAAAATTTTAAAAATGTATTATAGGACAGGTCCAGGGGCTATCGTCCTGTGATCAAAGGCATGAACCAAGACACCATGATGGCCAACTAAAATAAGACCAATAATTTAAATAAAGGCATTTGTGCAATAATAAGCCTTAAGATAGTATATTATAATTATTGGCCACAAGCTAAGGGCCATGAACCCATTCAAACTTTTTCGGTTTGCCAGAAAACTGCCATTTTCCGCCCTGTTTTTGTCTTTTTTTACTTCCGTAGCCCTGCTATGCAACTTAAAAAGCCGATCACAACCTAAAAAGAAACCCGAAAAAAGATATTGGGAGTTGTTCTTAGCGAGAATCTATTGATTTTCCTCAATCCTATACTTTGGTTATTTTCATCATCAACAATAGAGACCAATCCATAATTCCTGCCCAAAAGGTTTTCCCTCCCATAAAGGTTCAATATTGAAAAACCAAATTTACCGCTTGGAGCCGTCCATTTTCTTTCGATGTTCTTTGTGGCCAGGCATACCAGTTTGAGCAGGGACATATCGTTGGTGAAGGCTCCCTTGGTCTTGGTCACTTTACCTACTTGTCGGTGGAAACCCTTCCACGACATTGGTGGTATAGATTGTTTTTCTGATGGGTTCGGTATACTGGAAGTACTGTGATAGCTGCTCCCAATTACGCTGCCAGCTTTCGATGACCACGGGGTATTTACCGCCCCATTTCTCTTCCAGATCCAATAATCCACTTTCTGCTACTTCCTTCCTTGTTGACACCCAAAATATTGTAAAGTGCCTTATGGGTTATCCTGCCGTCCACCTTTACCTTGTAGTGCATGGCATTGAGCCATACAATGCAGTAAAGCGGTTCTAACGGGCGGTTCTGCCAAGCCTTTACGTCCGGGACGATCCTATCCGTTATCTGGCCCAAACGGTGTGGGGGATGTCGGTATCGTACATTTCCTTGATATGGGCGGGGATGTCCCGGTAGCCCATTCCCCAGCCCATGGAGACCTATTATCTTGTCGGAGAGGTTATCGGCCAATATGGTCTGCCGTTTCTTTACAAGTTCCGGCCCGAAACTACTTTGCCTGTCCTGGGGCGTATCGATATCGAAAGTGCCGAAACCACTCTTGATGGTCTTTTTGCCCTTGCCGTTGCGCTTATTGCCAATACTACGCTCCGATTGGCCCAAATGACCTTCCATCTCTGCCTCAAGGGCCTTCTCGATAACATTCTTCAGCATAGGGGCAAAAGCCCCCTCCTTTGCCGAAAAGGTTCTTGCCCGACATGAACTGGTCAAGTGCCTTTTTCCCGAATTCCGTTTGTTGTTCTTTTCCCATGATCCTGTCTGAATAAAATCAATACTTAAATTTATTTCAGACAGAGTTCAGTTTACACCCTCCTTAGTTTTATTTGTTTTGTGTGCCTTTTAAAATATTTCTAGATTTAATTTATCTTTATGATTATCATCTATTTGTAAATTAATAGCTGTTTTTAAAGATATACTTTTCAATTCACTATTTACATTAGCTATATTGAAATTCTTGGCTTTACCCACCATTGGATTGGGAGGAATAATATATGTAGGCTAGGCGCCAGATATTATTATAATTTAATAAGCAACCTTCTATGATAATCCGCACCTTAATAATACGATTATTAAAAAATTCCCTTTCATTGATCTTAACATAATCTTTTCCTTACATTTAAAATACTTATAATGAAACTAAGACTAAACATGATTACCCTAAGATACCTACTATTGTTTTTTGTTCTTCTTATCTCTTGCAGCAGCGACGGTCTGAACAACGAGTTGCCTGAATGTACAGAACAAGAACAACAAGTATTTGTAGATAGGGCGGTAGTCGCAACTTTCACCGATGTTAGAGGAACGATAGTCGAGGATGATGGCTGTCCAGTATTTGCAATAAAAGGTGGCCCCATGGTTGAAGGGAGAAACGTAGAAAGGCTTTTTGCGTGTAATCTTCCCGATTCATATAAAAGGGATGGCTTAGAGGTAATCTTTAGCGGTGACCTATACGAAACTTTTGAAACCGAAAACATCTGCGCACAATTTTTTTTATTAACCCAAGTTGACACCCCATGAGAAAAATTACTTTATCAATTTTTATTTTTTTACTATTGCACAGCTATTTGTAGGACAGAACTTACGATATGATGGTTTTGCTCCTGACGAAAATAAGAAAAAGCAACTAAGTGAAATGCTATCGGAGTACGATTTAATAGAAATGGACTTAAAACAGTTCAATACAAATCTTAGTAAAGATAGTAAGGAAAGGAACATAAGTATTGTACTTCCGAGCGGTAAATTATTCTCTTTTTCCTTGTATAAAAAGGATATTCGGAGTGGTGATTACAAAAGTTCGATAACTTCTGAGAGTGGTAGGGCCGAAGAAGCCTATGATATAAACAAAACCTATACCTATAGGGGCAGCTTAACTGAAGGTGGATTTGTCCGTTTGACAGTGAAGGAAGATTTTATTTATGGCCTAATTGACGATGCAAGTGGCTCATATATTATAGACTAGTTAAAATATGTTCTAGACGATTCATCGATACCAGGCAATCAAGTAATTATTTATCGTATCGATAGTGTTTATGAAGATAATGGTATTTGCTTTACCGATGATAAAAACGGAAAGGACGCCCCTCATAAGGATTCTAAAGAGACTAGCAACCCTAAATCATTATTGGTCCCGACTACTTGCGAGATAATAGAAGTAGTAACGGATGCTGATTATGAATACTTTTTAGAGTATGGAGGAAATGCAAGAACTCGAATATTAGCTGAATTCAATAATATTCAAGGTGTTTATGAAACAACTTTTGACTTGGATGTGGTTGTAGTTTTTCGAAATGTTTGGATATTTTCGAACGATCCCTATACCAGTGCCAATTTCGCTCAAATAAATAATGAAATTGAAACGGCTTGGCAAAATTCTTTTAGCAACAGAAATTTTGACGTAATACAAATGTTTACGGGGAAGAACTTAGGGGGACTTTTAGGTCGTGCAAATGCTATTGGCAATGTTTGTACGGACGATTATGCAAATAACTATACTGTTGATGTAAACCTAAATAATTCATATACTGTAGCTCACGAATTAGGCCACAACTTAGGCGGAACACATCCGCCAGCAGGTGAGCCAACTTCGCTTTGTGCTGGGAATGACAACCAACGAACGGTAATGTGCCAAGGAAGCAATATAGCTCGAATTGTATTCTCTGCATTTTCAACAAATCAAATTACTAACTCACTAATAATTCAAATTGTCTAACTGATTTTGAAGGAAATTATTCAATAAGTGGGCCAACAAATTTTTGTCCTTCAGGATTCTTCAGTATTAACAATTTTCCGCAGGATGGTACAGTAACATGGTCAGTTACCCCAGCTAATTCACTAAGTTTTACCCAAGGTAATCCTACAACCACATTCACAAAAATCGGAAGTTTTTCAGGTTTAGCAACCATTACCGCAAATGTTGGTGCTTCATGCTCGAATATTGTCACAAGTAAAAACGTAAATATTAAAGGAACGATAAATTTCAATTGGAGTGGTACTGGACCTTATGGTCAGGTTGATGTAGATATTACAAGTGGAACGGCTCCATATAAAATTTATAGGGGAACAACCTTGTTATATTCTGGTAGTAATGCTAGTACCACAGTAAACTTTGGATGTAACGGGGGAGTTATAAAGGTAGAGGCCAATACCCCTTGTGGCGTTGCTTCAAAAAGTGACATTATACCACAAGGTTGTGCCAGTTTCAGGGGACAATCGAACATGGTGGTCTATCCAAACCCAACTAGCTCGGATGTCAATGTTGCACAAACCGATGATTTTAAAGAAGTTAGAACTGAGAACTCTTTAGGTAAAATGACGCTTGAATTGTACAATTTTGATGGCAATATGGTAAAGTTCCAAGTATACCCGAGTTTTAATGGCGAAGTTAAAATGGATATGTCTGATTTGAGGAAAGCGACCTATCTTCTACGTATCCTTGCTAAGGAAGTTGATGAAGTCCACCAAGTAATAGTGGAATAATTTCCCTAATTTGAAAAACCCCTTGAAGTTGTATTTCAAGGGGTTTTTCATTTATATAATAATCGCTTCGCAGATATTCTGAACAGAGTAATTTATACTTTATAACTATTGCGTAAATGACATTCTGTAAACGGCGAAATCTATTATGAGGCTGGTTTGAGTAAAATGTGGCAATATAGTGTTGATAGATATTTAAGCGAAAAGAGACTTTGAAATCTTAAAAAACTGTTAAAAAAAGGCACTACATTAGGTATTGAAATTGTAATATTTCACGAGGTGATACCGTCTTAGATCAGGTATATATTTTAGAAGCTAGACAAATTGACTAGCGGAAATCCAAATATTTCAGCCCCAATTCTAAAGAACTACTTTTCAAAATTTAGAGCCTTATAAATCGGCCGTTTAACAGTACAAATTCAAAAAGAGGAATAGTATTTATTTAAAAGCCCAATTCTTGGTCTCTTTTAGTTGTTTCTTCAATTGATCTTTTATGGGATTTAGATTCCTTAATCTAATATTTAAGTAGAGTACCCATAAATGGAAATACTTTTTCAAATAAATAATCTGTAAACGGTGAAAAAGTATTCAAATAGACCAATTTGAATCAAATATCACCGAGTTTAATTTAAAACCAGTTTTGCGTGCAAATTGAGTGCAAATAAAAAAGGTTTCAAAAGTAAATCTCTTGAAACCCTTTATTTACTTGTGGAGAATACCGGAGTCGAACCGGTGACCTCTTGCCTGCCAGGCAAGCGCTCTAGCCAGCTGAGCTAATCCCCCATGGCTTTAGGACGCCAAAGAAAATACTTTTTGTTCAAGTATCAAAATAGTATATTCGTTTTCTTTAAGGGGTTCTAACAAAAAACAGTGAAAATGTCAAATTTAAAGGGAAAAGTAGCTTATATCACGGGAGGTTCCAAAGGAATAGGGTTTAGCGTGGCAAAAACCTTGCTGGGAGCGGGAATGAAAGTGGCCATTAGTGGCAGGGATATTAAAACGGTCGAATCGGCTGCGAAACAATTGGGGGAATGGGATAATGTCCTTGCATTACAATCCGATGTGACCAAACTTTGTGATGAACAGCATGCCGTAAATGGAATTATGGATAGATGGGGGCAGTTGGATGTTGTCTTGGCCAATGCAGGTATAGGGCATTTTGCCCCAATAGACGAGATGTCGGAAGAGCAGTGGAACAGTATGGTCAATACGAATTTGTCCGGGGTTTTCCACACCTTAAAGGCCTCTGTAGAGGCTTTAAAGGATTCAAAAGGGTATTATATGACCTTGGCCAGTTTGGCAGGAACGAATTTTTTCGCCAATGGGGCAGGTTACAATGCCACAAAATTCGGGGTGGTCGGTTTTACACAGGCAGTGATGCTCGACCTGCGAAAGTACGATATAAAGGTCTCTACCATAATGCCGGGATCTGTGGCCACCTATTTCAACAATAATGAGCCATCGGATAAGGATGCTTGGAAAATACAACCTGGGGATATTGGGGAATTGGTATTGGATCTGCTAAAAATGCATCCACGTACATTACCCAGTAAGATCGAGGTGAGGCCTACAAGGCCAGACAAGAGATAGGGTCAAACTTCTTTTTCGATAAACGGGATGTTGGGGTTGCAAATTTCGAGGATAAGCCTTTTTAGTTCCTTGGTGAAATCGGAAAGGGTATCGGGTGTAATGGCGATGTTTTTGCCAGACCTACTATTTTTACTGGATTTTATGGTAAAGTTCAATAGGCCGGCACTAAGGTTCTTAAAGGAGATTATGCCGGCCTCGATTTCGTAGTCGTTTTTTCCTTGGGTGTACATCAATGCATAGCATAATAATTGAAAGGCCTTACTGTACTTATAATCCTCGGTGAGTATCGACCAGTCGAACAACGCTACTTGATTGGCCAGTACTTTCCCGGATTTATAATCGATGATCCGCGGTCTACCATCAATCTCGTCTATACGGTCCAATTTGCCTTTGAGGTGTATTGGAAAGTCTATTTCTGGAAAATCCAAGGTGATTTCCATTTTTTCCTCCAACCCAAGAATCTTGATCTTGTGTCTTTCACTTTCGAGGATCTCATAGTCGATAAAGGACTGTATGTATTTAAGGACAACATTGTATGCGATAAGATTCTTGCCCCGTAAGATGGATAAATCGGCGTAGGATCTTGCAAAATGGTGTTGCACCAAGTGCCCTATATTATCCTTCATGCCGGTCAGCACCTCTTTGTTCAAAAATTCACCGACCATGGGCCTGTAGAGGTCTTCCAAAGAGTCGTGGATAATAGTGCCGAAAGTATTGGCGGCCACCGTTTCCTCAACCTCGGGCAGGTCGTTGATCTTTAAAAGGTTCTGCTTGTAGAAATCCAACGGGTTTCTGATGTAATTACTAAGTGAGGAAGGGGAGAAGCCTGTTAGGGCATGTTCTTGGATAAGTTGCATTAATGCCTTATCCTTATGGATACGGATCTCTGTTTTAGGCACTACCTTTATCTCTGGTACAGCAATATATTCGGTAATGTTGTCCTTTATATTTTCATCGGTCAATAATTGTGTGATAAGACGGCTTCTTTCACCTCCTTCCAGAACATCAGGCTCTGTATTGTAAATCAGGTAAATATGTTTGGCACGTTGTAGCAAGCGATAGAAATGATAGGTATATACCGCATCTTTTTCCTTAAAAGTGGGAAGGCCGAAATTCCTTTTTAAATCAAAGGGGATGAATGAATTGTTCGATTTTCCAGCAGGAAGGATACCTTCATTCACAGAGGATAGTATTACTGTCCCAAAATCCAGGTTCCGACTTTCAAGCATACCCATGATCTGTAGACCTTCGATGGGGTCACCTTTAAAATCAAGGGTTTCCATGGAGACCAATTCATGGAATAGGGTCTGTAACGATTTTAGGTCGTTTATAAACCGATGTTCTTCGAGGATCATGGCCATTTGGTTGAAGATGCCATAAAAACGGTATAATTCTTCCAATGCCAGGGAGTTGTTATTCTTTTGGAGCTTGGTCTTTAATATAGCGGTGATCTCCAGACAAAGCTGTATAAATTGACCAGGGGAAGGAATGGGCTCGTAAAACAATTTACCTAAATAGGGATGGTCGTTCCCTAGAAAGGACAACAACTGTCGTCGGGTTAAAAAGGAAAGATTATGTGCTGTTACCCCTTGCATTAAAACCTCGGATAGGGCAATATCATCTTCGTTTAATAATATGTGGGTATAAGGATCGGAAAGTAAGGCCAGAATATTTTTGTGGTACCAGCCATGGGTTTGCTTGTGTACGTATAGACCAAAGAACTGGTCAAAGAAATTCTTGAACGAAGTCTTGCCCAATGGGAACCCCATTGTAATATTCACCTTTCCGATTTCCCCAGGTATCGAGTTCAGTAAGGGGTTAAGTAATGATTCATCATTTAATACTACCGCGGTACTGGCCAGTTTGCCATTTTGATCCAAGGCCATTTGTTTCAGGAGCGAACCAATGTACTTGGTTTGGGATACATTCTTTGGGACCCCGATGACTTCGATCTTCTTATCCTGTATAAAAGAGGTGCTTATGCCTTTAAGGGCATGTTGCTCAAAATAAGGCCATGTCTTTTTATGGTTTCGTATAAAATATCCGGCATCGTGTATTTGGTCTTTTAGGAAATACGAATCCAGGTCCCAGAAAATATCCGCATTACCAGTCTGTAATATGCGTTGTATTATTGTACTCTCAGCGGTGTTCAAGGCATTGAAACCTATAAAAATATGGCGCTTATGTTTCTGTTCGAGGATATAATCCTCTAATTTTTCGTTTGCTTTACGGTATACAAGTCCTTGGTGACCAATACCTTTGTCAAGCAATCTTTTATTGAATGTGTCATAAAGTTTGTCGAGGGTATTCCAGAAGTTGACATAGTCCTGTACCATTTTGGTTTTTTCCGCTGTGAGGTACCAATGGTTTATTTCCTGTATGGCGGATAAGTTGGAGAACAAAGATGTTTTGTCAACAAGATAGCGATCGATCTCATTGAAATCCCGTAAGAGTGTTTGGCCCCATTTGGAGAAATCGGGAAAACTGTCCTGTTCTTCTTCCTGTTGCTCTGAATAGGCGTAGTACAATTCAAAAAGTTGTTGGGTATTTGTCGCAGTGGATAGCCCTGAGATCTCCGAGACAAATTCTTCAATACTATATATGACCGGTACGAATATGGGGTTCTGTGTGATTTTCGCGATGCCCTTCTTTAGGTAGGAGCCCCCCCTTTTGCTAGGGAGTACAAAAACCATGTTTTCAAAAGAACCTTGGTCCTTGTGTATAGTGGATAAAACCTGTTCCAGGAAACTTTGCATAACCAAAAATAAAAAAAGCCCTGACGATATCGTCAGGGCTTTCCAAAATTATTTTTGGTTATCTAAATAGAAGGATTATTTAACCAAGTTGATTTCAACCCTTCTGTTTTGTTTTCTACCACTTCTAGTATTGTTTGTAGCGATAGGTTTGTCCTCACCGTAACCAATAGCGGACAATCTAGATGAATCGATACCTTTTTCCACTAAGAAGTCTTTTACAGAAATAGCTCTTGATTCAGAAAGACGTTGGTTCAATTTAGAACTACCAACACTATCAGTGTGGCCCTCAATCGTAAACTTGGCATTTGGATACTCTTTCAAAATCTGGATAATATCAACCATTACTGAGGTAGATTCAGCTTTGATAGAAGATTTACCTGTGTCGAACAAGATAGTTCTTGCATAGTCGTTCAATTGTTTTTGAACTTCTTCAGTAACTTCAGGACAACCTTTGTTGGCAACAGTACCTGCTACATCAGGACAAGCATCATCTTTGTCCAATACACCATCTTTATCTTTGTCAGTCCAAGGGCAACCTTTGTTTTCAGCAGGACCAGCTTCATTAGGACAAGCATCGTCTTTGTCAGCCACACCGTCACCATCGGCATCAGGGCAACCGTTCATTTCCTTGGAACCAGCTTCATTAGGACAAGCGTCGTCTTTGTCAGCCACACCGTCACCATCGGCATCAGGGCAACCGTTCATTTCCTTGGAACCAGCTTCATTAGGACAAGCATCCTTGCTATCCTCGATGCCATCACCGTCAGCATCAGGACAACCGTTGAAAGCTTCAAGACCAGCAACTTCCGGACAAGCATCATCTTTGTCATAAACACCGTCACCATCGGTATCGGTTCCACCAAATTTAATGGCGATACCTGCTAAATGCTGCATATGCTTAGTACCGTAATCTTCGAAGGCATGCTTATATTGTGTCTGTAAGGTAAGACCGATGTTTTCTGTGAACCATAAGTTGACACCTAATCCACCATTTACGGTACCAGCACCGATTTCATCAACCCATGTATAACCACCACCGATCTCAACGAAAGGATCGATTACCGTGTTTTTCAAAAAGTTGTACTTGATAGTACCGTCAATTGCATAATATGATAAATCATCAGCATCAGTATCACCGAATTTGCTAATTTTATTTAAAGAACCTCTAGCACCTACAGAGAAACCATCTCCTACAGATTTAGATACACCAACGTAAGAAATAGAAGGAAGAATGTTCCAATGGTCAGTCGCATTGAAGAACTCATTACCGAAAGAACTTACATCCTCAGTTGGATATACGTCGACGGCATTCACCCCAAAACTAATCTGCCAAGGGTTATTCTCGTCTTGCGCTTGTGTGTTGTTAAATCCCACAAAAAGCAGGGTAACAACCAATAATTTGCTAAGATGTTTCATGTTCAAAATTTTAAGTTTAAGTGTTTATTAGCTGCAAATGTAAGTTGTTAAATATTATTAACAAAAAGAATTTCCTATTTTTTTAACGTTTTTAATGGGAGAAACAATGCAGTTAAACGATATTTAGTTGTTGCCCTACCTTGGTAAAAGCATCTAGGGCCTTGTCCAAATGTTCAATTTCATGGGCAGCTGATAGCTGAACACGGATTCTTGCCTTGCCCTTTGGAACTACGGGGTAATAGAAGCCGATAACATAAATACCATGCCCAAGAAGTAGATCGGCCATCTGTTGTGATAACTTCGCATCATATAACATTACCGGTAGTATGGCCGAATCACCATCGATGATATCGAACCCTGCCTTTTCCATGCCTTTTTTAAAGTACTCCATGTTTGATTGCAGCTTATCGCGTAATGATGTGTCATTGGCAAGCATGTCGAATACCTTTATGGAAGCCCCGACAATCGATGGGGCCAAGGAATTTGAGAAAAGATAAGGTCTGGATCGTTGTCTAAGAAGTTCAATGATCTCTTTTTTCCCTGTTGTGTAGCCGCCCATTGCACCGCCAAGGGCTTTCCCCAAAGTGCCTGTGATAATATCTACCCTGCCCATTACGCCCTTTTCCTCCAGTGTACCTTTGCCATGTTTGCCGATAAAACCTGCGGCATGGCATTCATCCACCATTACCAGGGCATCATATTTATCGGCCAGATCACAGATTTTATCCAATGGGGCCAATAGCCCATCCATAGAGAATACACCATCGGTAACAATGATCTTGAACCTAACCTTGTCCTTTTGGGCCTGTTTCAATCGGGTCTCTAGATCGGCCATGTCACTATTGGTATACCGATATCGTTTTGCCTTGCAAAGGCGAACGCCGTCTATTATCGATGCGTGGTTGAGCGAATCCGAGATTATCGCATCCTCAGGGCCCAGCAAGGGTTCAAAGACACCTCCATTGGCATCGAAGGCAGCAGCATATAATATGGTGTCCTCGGTTTCGTAAAATTCCGCTATTTTCCTTTCAAGCTTTTTATGGATATCCTGCGTGCCACATATAAACCGAACCGATGACATTCCAAAACCATGGGTGTCCATTGTATCCTTGGCGGCCTGTATAACATCTGGGTGAGAGGAAAGCCCTAGATAATTATTGGCGCAGAAATTAATCACCTCATCCCCGTTTGATAGTTTGATTACGGCAGCTTGTGGCGATGTTATGATTCTTTCACTTTTGTAAAGTCCGTCATTTTTTAAAGACCCCAATTCGTCTGCTAGATATTTTTTTATTTTTCCGTACATGGTTCCTTGTTTTAAATATATTCGATGATTACGTCTTTATTAATATAGACGATTATTTTATTTTCGATAATATAGCCCATACGTTCCAAGACTTGGGCATAGGTGTTCAATTGTTTTTCATGCGTGTTGCTTCGCTTTCCGGTTTTATAATCGATAATAGTGGCACTGTTGTTTGAGATGACCAACCGATCAGGGCGTAGCATTTCACCATTTTCGGTAATAATCTCCTGTTCATTCATAACGATACTTCCCTTAGAGAAGAATTGCTTTAGGGCATCATCAGTGATAACGGCCATTATCTTCTTTTTTAATGTAGGTATCGCCTTGTTGGCAACCATCCCTTTACGTTCCAAATCCCCAAAAACGGAATCTACATCTTCCCGTACCTTGATCAACCCTAGGATATAGTGTATAAGGTTCCCTTGCAAAATGGCCTCTTCTTGTGCCGTGCCCCATAGCATTCCTGCATTTGTCATTATCTTGAAACTGGGATTTTCCTTATTGGTGTACTGATAAGGAACCGATTTTTCTATACTACCGTTCTTGGATAGGGGGGCAGTGTTTTCGAGACTTCCAAAGGAGTATATGGTTTCCGTATCGCTCCAAAGCTGTTTGTTCTTTAGGTAATCTATGAACACATCTGAATAATGGGTCTTTCTCGATGATTTTATGGCTTTCGTATCTTTTAATGATATTATGAACAAGGCCCTTTCTGCCCTGGTCAATGCTACATATAATATGTTGAAGGCATCCAACTCTAGCATATGTTGTTCTTCCTCGTAGGCCATTGCCGCATTTTCATTGTAATCAATGACCTCCTTCTTTTTGTTTATCAGTACTTCTTTGAATCCGTTATATTGGTCTTGGTCAACAGCCAGCCATAGTTTGGGGTCTATTTCCTTATAAATGTTCGAATTGGCATAGGGGAATATAACAATGGGGAACTCCAGACCTTTCGATTTATGGATGCTCATGATCTTAACTGCATCCAAATTGTTGGGCGCCGCAATACTGTGTTTGTTTTTTTTCCTGTCCCAATAAGACAAAAACGTGACAATTCCGTTGCCCTCCTTCTGTTCTACCTCCAGGACGACATCCAATAAAAAGGTAATATAGGCATCGGAATCTTTTATAAGGTCGAATTTTTTGATGGCGAGTTCCAGTCCATCGTAAACCGACATGTTCTTGAAATCGGAAAGCCTGAAATCGTACTCCTTCACCAAGAAATCCCCTAGGTTATGGAGATTGCTGCCGATCAGTGAATGTTCGTTGTTATGTTCGCCTACCAGATAATACAGGATATTATAACCGGCCTCCATGTCGTCTGGTTGGCTACTGAAATGTAAAAGATCGATCAAAAACCTTACTTTCCTATCATTGGCAACCAATAAGGAATCTGGGGAAATAACCGGAATCTTGTTTTCGGTCAGATAATCCGCCAAGATATACCCGTGTTTGTTGTCCCTGACCAAAATCGAGATGTCATTGAAAGAAAAACCCTGTGCCCGAACTTTGTCAATAGTACTAAGTACCTCTTCGCAATACAGCAGGTCCAAGTCCTGTCCCTCTTCATCCTCAAGAAAGGCAATCTGTACATACCCTCCTTTCTTTGTGTTGGTTTTCTGTTGGTTTCCCTGCTCAAATAATTCCTTGTAGGGCTGATTGTTGAGTAACGGACTGGTTGCTGTGAAAAAGTCATTGTTGAATTTTATGACCGTTTCATGGCTTCTGTAATTTGAAGGAAGATTATGGATTTCTGGTTGAATGACAAACGGGTTGGTATTCCCGCTCACCAAATCAAGGAATTGTTCCGCATTGCCACCCCGCCATCGATAAATGGCCTGTTTGGCATCACCGACCAAGAACAGGGAGCCTTTGCCTCCTTGGTCATCCTCACTTTCCAGTGCATTGCCCACTAAGGGCACTAGGTTGCTCCATTGTAATTCGGAAGTGTCCTGGAATTCATCGATTAGATAATACCGGTACTTTTCACCCAAACGTTCATAGATGAAAGGGGCAGGTTGGTTCTTTATCTCATTTGATATCAGGGTGTTGAATTCGGATATTGATAGTTGGCTCCTTTCTTCTTGAAGTGATTTCACCTCTTCTTGAATGGCATTCAAAACAGTTAGGGGCACTAAATTCTGATGGATGTTGGCCAAGAACAGTGCTTGGTTGTATGTTTCCCTGATATTGGTGAAAATGACACTGAATCTAGGATGTAGCCCATCTATGATGCTCTTTATATGTTCTGGGCAGGATTTTATGTAAAGTGGCCCGGTATCGAAATGCTGTTTCCATCCAGCACTAAAATCCAGATTAAAATCCCCATTTGCGATTTTTGTCATGAACTTGGGAAAATAACCGGATTTGAAATCCCCATGGGTTAGCCCATTCTCTTGGATCATGGATAAGGACTCGTTTGCATTCGCGATCAAGTCCCTTTTGTGTTTTTTGATTTTTCCTTGAATAATCTCTCTAAGTGCGATGAAATCATTTATTTTCTTTTCCCCCAGATAATCAAGATGCCCAAAATTAGTCTCGTTAAAAAGGAGTTTCCCTATTTTACACAGATCAAAGGAAATATCCCAGCTTTTGTCCTCGTCTATCTTGGACAAGGCAAACTCTATCAATACTTGGGTCAGGATCTTGTCCTGTCCTACTTTTTCCAAAAGGTTGTCGACCGCTTCAAAGAGTAATAGATCAGTGTCGAGGACAACCTCGAAATTCTGGGCGATTTTAAGGTCCCTGGCAAATGTCCTTATAAGCCTATGGTTGAATTTATCGATAGTTGATATATCGAAGAAACCATAGTTATGAAGAATAAGTTTCAAGGTTGTCCTGGCCTTTTGCCTTAGCGTTTCCCTATCAATGCCTAATTCCCCACATAGGTCATTGAACATTATGGAAGCCTTGTCGTCAGATCGGGTCGTTGAAAATTCGTAAAGGCTTTTTAGGATACGCTCCTTCATCTCGTTGACCGCCTTATTGGTGAATGTGACGGCTAGGATTTGGCTGAACGAATGGTTTGGCGAAAGTATGGTTTTAAGATATTCCTTTGTCAGGGTATGGGTTTTTCCTGAACCTGCAGATGCATTATATATCTTAAAGGAATGTCCTAACACGTATTTTTATTCTGCAAATTACACAATCTATAATTGTTCTTAACAATTTATTTGGTGAATTAGTCTGTTAAAAAACGTAAATTTGATTAACATTTTTCTAACTTAAAAATAATGATTATGCCTTTTGAATTACCTAAATTGCCTTATACATACGATGCCTTGGAACCACACATTGATGCCAGGACAATGGAAATACACCATACAAAGCATCATAATGGTTACACCAATAAACTTAATGCGGCCATTGAAGGAACCGATTTGGAAAAGAAACCAATTGAGGATATTCTAACCAATTTGGATATGGATAATGGTGCCGTCCGAAACAATGGGGGCGGTTTTTACAACCATTCCCTATTTTGGGAGATAATGTCTCCAAATGGGGGAGGGCAGCCTTCAGGTGGGTTGGCCAATGCCATTAATGATGCCTTTGGCTCATTTGAGGCTTTCAAGGAAAAATTCAGCAAAGCCGCGGGTACCCGTTTTGGTTCCGGATGGGCTTGGCTCTGTGTGCACAAAGGTGGAAAGTTAGAGGTGTGTTCCACACCGAACCAAGACAACCCACTTATGCCAAGCACTGGATGTGGGGGTTTTCCTATTCTTGGCTTGGATGTTTGGGAACATGCCTATTATTTGAATTATCAGAACAGAAGGCCCGATTATGTAAAAGCTTTTTTCAATGTAATCAATTGGGAAAAGGTTGCAAACCTTTATAATTCAAATAAATAGATAAAATATAACCTTAAAATAAAGGCCCTTTGGATTGAAAACCCAAAGGGCCTTTATTTTATGAAAATAGAAAAGGATGGGGAGTCCCCCATCCTTTTCGTCCCAAATCTTACCATAAACTTAACCTACTTATGCTATGGCACAACTAAAATACTGGGTTTGTGGGAAATAAAAAAGAAATTTTAGTAAATTTTAGGCTTTTTTTCATTCCTCCTGTAGGTAATTGGTTTGTATAATGAAAGGTTGAGCCAATCAAATACAAGGGTGGTAAAAAAAACAAAAAGGCAGGACATTGTCCTGCCTTTTCCCCCAAATCTTACCATGAACTTAACCTACTTATGCTATGGTCCTACAAACATAGGCAATCACTGGAGGGTATGGAAAGGTATTGGACAAACTCCCTATTATTGGGCTGAAATGCTTTTTTTTACGATGTCCTTATGGAAAATGTGGCATAGGCCGGGAAGGAGTGGTCGGTGTGAAAATAAAAAGGCAGGACATTGTCCTGCCTTTTCCCCCAAATCTTACCATGAACTTAACCTACTTATGCTATGGCAAGTCTAAAGTAGGCGGGCATATTTCGTTCTTGACCATAAAGACGACAAAACCCCTAAATTATCGATGAAATACACAGAAAGAGGTATTTCATCGATAATCCATATTAATAAGCCCTTTCGTTCTTTCCTTGGTAAAAGTTGATAAATGCCTTGTTTACCACCCTGTTCCCACCTTTGGTCGGGTAGTTGCCGGTAAAATACCAATCCCCTAAATTTTTAGGACATGCCTCGTGTAGGTTTTCTATTGTTTGATAGATAATCGTGACCTCGGCCTTGATATCGGTTGGACTCAAGAGTTCCCCGATTTTATTGGATATTTGATGGGCTGTGAAAGGAGCATAGAAATCCTTGACATAATTAACGACATCATCATCCTTTGAATTGAGCTGGGCTAGACATTTATTGTAGATAGTAGTCACTTGATCCATGGTGCCGTTGTCTTTATGGAGGGCAAGTGCGGCTTTAAAAGCTATGAAATCCTCCAATTTTGCCATGTCAATACCATAACAATCCGGGTATCGTATCTGGGGGGCCGAAGAAACCACAACGATTCTTTTAGGGGATAAGCGATCTAATATCCGTAAGATACTTTTCTTGAGTGTTGTACCCCTAACGATACTGTCATCGATTATGACAAGGTTGTCATTCTTTTTTACCGAACCATAGGATATGTCATAAACATGTGCGACCAGATCATCCCTACTACTGTCCTGCGTAATGAAGGTTCTTAGCTTCGCGTCCTTTATAGCGACTTTCTCGATTCTAGGTCTTATGGCCAGGATTTCATGAAGTTCTTCCCTTGTGATCTTAGTTCCAATGGATAGGATCTGTTCTTCCTTCTTTTTGTTCAAATAGTTCTGGGCCTCCTTGACCATACCAAAGAAAGATGTCTCCGCTGTATTTGGTATATAGGAGAAAACGGTATGTTTTATATCATGGTTAATGACCTTTAGGATTTGGGGGAAAAGTAGTTTGCCAAGTTTTTTGCGCTCTTGGTAGATTTCCTTGTCACTACCCCTTGAGAAATAGATACGTTCAAAGGAACATGCCTTTCTTTCCTTGGGTTCCAAAATTTCATTGATCGAGGCACTTCCATTCTTTTTGATGATAATGGCATGGCCTGGGTCAAGTTCCTTGACCTTATCAAAAGGAACATTGAATACGGTCTGTATGGCCGGCCTTTCGGAAGCTACGGCAACGACCTCCTCATCCTTGTAATAATAGGCAGGCCTGATACCGGAAGGGTCCCTAAGGACAAAGGCATCCCCATGGCCCAACATGCCAGCCATCGTATATCCACCATCCCAGTTTTTTGCGGCCTTTCTTAGTATTTTGTTCAGCTTCAATCTTTCTGCGATTAAAGGGGAGGCTTCCATTTTGTTGAAGCCTTGCCTCTTTATTTGCTTATACAGCTTGGCCACTGCGTCATCCAAAAAATGGCCTATTTTCTCCATTATCGTCACGGTGTCGGCCATTTCCTTCGGGTGTTGCCCTAGTTGGACAAGATTGTCGAAAAGTTCGTCCACATTGGTCATGTTGAAATTACCGGCAACAATAAGGTTACGGTGCATCCAATTGTTCTGTCTAAGGAAAGGGTGTACGTTTTCAATATTATTCTTTCCAAAGGTGCCATAACGTACATGCCCTAACAATACTTCCCCAATATAGGGTATGTTTTTTTTTTGTGCTGCAATATCCCCTTGATATTCAGGATGTTCCTGAAAAGTAGTATTGATGCGGGTATTTATCTGGTCAAAGATATCCTGTATCGGCTGTTGTTGTATCGAACGCACCCTACTTATATAGCGTTCACCAGGCCCCATATCCAATTTTATACTTGCAAAACCAGCGCCATCCTGGCCACGGTTGTGCTGTTTTTCCATCATAAGGCACATCTTGTTTACCCCATAGAAAGCCGTGCCGTATTTTTCTTTATAATAGGATAAGGGTTTTAACAAACGGATTACCGAGATACCACATTCATGCTTAATTTCGTCGCTCATCGCTTCTGTAGATTAAAAGTCCTGTCAATTGTTGTAGGGTTTGTCATTGTTATTGTATTTCAATATCGAATTGTGTCAATGCCTTGAATTGGAGTATCCTTTTGTTCACTTCATCCTTGTCCAGGTCCTGCATTCTTTCGGTACCGAAACGCTCAACACAGAATGAGGCAAGGTTAGAGCCATGAATGACCGCATTCTTAATGTTGTTGAACGATGTGTTTTCCGATGCGGCCAGATACCCTGAAAAACCACCAGCAAAAGTGTCCCCTGCCCCAGTAGGGTCAAAGACCTCTTCTAGGGGTAGGGCCGGTGCAAAGAAAACATTGTCCTTATTGAACAAAAGGGCACCATGTTCCCCTTTTTTGATCACTACGTATTTGGCCCCCATTTCCTGTATCTTCCCAGCAGCCTTGACCAAGGAGTATTCGTTGGTCAATTGTCGTGCCTCTTCATCATTGATGGTAATAACATCGGTATGTTTTATAACCTTCATTAACTCGTCGAGGGTATTGTCCATCCAGAAATCCATGGTATCCAGAACAACCAATTTAGGTCTTTTGGCCATTTGTTCGATTACGCTCATTTGAACGTTGGGGTGTAGGTTGCCCAACATAACCACGTCGGCATCTTTAAAATCATCGGGTACCACGGGATTAAAATCGGCCAAGGTGTTCAATTCGGTGACCAAGGTGTCCCTGGAATTCAGATCGTTATGGTATTTTCCCTTCCAAAAGAAAGTCTTGCCGCCTTTTACCACTTCAAGGGATGAGGTATCGATATTCTTATTTTTTAGAAAATCGATATATTCTTGTGGAAAATCATCACCAACTACAGAAACGATAGCCGATTGTACATCGAATTGGGAAGCTGAAAGGCCTATATAGGTAGCTGCACCGCCCAAAATCTTATCTGTTTTGCCAAAAGGTGTCTCAATAGCATCAAAGGCGATAGTGCCGACAATTAGTAATTTGCCCATTAGATTGGAATTTTGCCGTAAATATACTGCTTTGGTTTTTTTATATCGACCTACTGTTGATATCAAATCATTAAATTCCTTTAAAGTGTTTTGTTGGGGTGGGATTTTAAAAAACCTATGGCTACCGATCAGGTACGCAATGTTCGGTCCCAAATATGGTTCATCGGTTAATTGATCAGGGGATTTGTTGGGTGATGGTACTTTTTTTTCGTTATTGGGGAGCAGAAGTCCAAAAAAAAGGCACACATTGGTTTTTGGGTATTACTTTCTTCCGAAATCTGCAGGAATTTCACCCCAGGCCTTGGTTTCCCATTTAACTATTGTTGTGGTGTATGTGTTTTTGTCCAGCCAATCAATGGCCCTTCGAACCAAATCAAAAAGATCCTTGTTCCTAGGTGTTTCCTCCAATTTGGTATTACAGGTTTTCTTACGCACCCAACTCATAGCTGTTCTTGAGTCGGTGTAGATAATACGGTCACTCTTCTGTTTTTTTAAAAAGGCCAATCCATGGACAATAGCCAGGAATTCCCCAATATTATTGGTTCCTTGCTGAAATGGCCCTTGTTTGAACAATTTCTTGCCGGTCTTGGTATCGACCCCTTGGTATTCCATGATACCGGGATTGCCACTGGATGCGGCATCTACCGAAATGGAGTGGTAGTTTGGTTCTCCTATTCCCTTTAATTGTCCAGGGGTCAAACTTGATGCGGAACCTTTGTTTCCTTTGTATGATCCGTAATCGGAGTTATAGGCTTTTTTAGCCATATCAAAAGTGGCGAATGACTTGTGTTGGGCACCTTTATAACCGGTAATCGCCGCCTTACAATCGTTCCAAGTGGTATAAATCCCTGGGCGGTTGCCTTTCCAAACCACATAAAATTTCGTCTTTTTTGCCATTATTGGGCCAATAACAGTTGCTCTATGGTCTTGGGGAAATGTACATACTCCAATGCATGTACCTTTGCTGCGATGTCTTCCACATCGTCTTCGGGAAATATTCTCGTCCTTGCTTGATGGATGATCGCACCTTCATCGTAATGCTCATTTACATAGTGGATGGTGATACCCGATTCACTATCCTTGTTCTTTTTTATGGCCTTATGTACATTATTGCCATACATGCCCTTGCCGCCATATTTTGGCAATAGCGCTGGGTGTATGTTAATGATCTTGTCCGGGAATGATTTAATGATATTCACAGGTACTTTCCATAAAAAACCGGCCAATACGATAAGGTCTGGATTGGAGGCCCTTAAAATGTCCAGAACACAATCGGTATCCTTAAAGGCGGTCTTGTTGAAATACAAGGCACTGGTATTCAATCTATTGCATCGGTCTAAAACTTTGGCATTGCTTTTGTTGGTCAATACCATGGCTATAGTAACGTTTGGCTTATCCTGAAAATAATGGATTATATTTTCAACATTGGATCCAGAACCAGAGGCAAATAGAATAATTCGTTTGGTTTTCAAAAGAATGGATTTTTTTTAGAAGATATAGTTTTTATTATCGGCAGGGCCACTAGGGAAAGAAACCGGGATCAGAGGACATAGCAGGCACTCTCAATATTAAAAAGGGCTAAAACCCATAATCCTCGAATTCCTTTTCCAAACCGTTACCGAAGAAAATACTTTGGCTAAATTAATATACTTGGGTTTAATTTTCTTAAATTACTGGCATTATTAATCACAAAAGGTATTATTCACCAAAGTTTTTTTATTTTTGCCAAAAATTTTAATTTTTAAAACCAAAATTATTATGTCAGACATTGCATCAAGAGTTAAGGCTATCATCGTTGATAAATTAGGAGTTGATGAAAATGAAGTAGTTTCAGAAGCTAGCTTTACCAACGATTTAGGGGCGGATTCACTGGATACGGTCGAGTTGATCATGGAGTTCGAAAAGGAATTCGATATTCAAATCCCTGATGATCAAGCTGAAAATATCGCAACAGTTGGCCAGGCCATAAGCTATATAGAAGAAGCGAAGTAATCATATGATTTCTCGAACACGTTAATAATTATCCATGCGGTAGATATGCTGCATGGATATTTTTATTTAATTTCACTTGGCCTATTAATTTAAAGTCGATGCAATGCAATTAAAGCGAGTTGTAGTTACAGGATTAGGTGCTTTAACACCTATTGGGAACAATATTGGGGAATATTGGAATGGATTGGTCAATGGTAAAAGTGGTTCAGCACCTGTTACCTACTATGATGCCGAGAAGTTCAAGACCAAATTTGCCTGTGAGCTTAAGAACTTCAAAGCGGAAGATTATTTTGACCGTAAGGAGGCAAGAAAATTGGACCGGTTTGCACAATATGCAATGGTTTCCTCGGATGAGGCCATACTTGATTCCAAGCTGGACCTCGATGAGGTCGATAAATTTCGTGTAGGCGTAATTTGGGGGGCAGGTATCGGAGGACTGGAAACCTTCCAAAACGAAGTTATGAACTTTGCAAACGGTGATGGTACCCCTCGGTTCAATCCTTTTTTCATTCCTAAAATGATTGCGGATATTGCCCCAGGTAATATTTCGATCAAACATGGTTTTATGGGGCCTAATTATACGACGGTTTCCGCCTGTGCCTCATCTGCGAATGCAATGATCGATGCGCTTAACTATATTCGTTTGGGACATTGTGATTTTATTGTTACAGGAGGTAGTGAGGCTGCTGTCACTATGGCGGGTATGGGCGGATTCAATGCCATGCATGCCCTTTCGACCAGAAATGACAGTCCGGAAACAGCTTCAAGGCCTTTCGATGCAACCAGGGATGGTTTCGTATTGGGGGAAGGTGCGGGAGCACTTGTCCTGGAAGAGTATGAACATGCGAGGAAACGAGGGGCTAAAATATATGCAGAGGTACTTGGTGGCGGAATGTCCAGTGATGCCTATCACATGACAGCACCCCATCCAGATGGTATCGGGGTAGTACAGGTCATGAAAAACTGTTTGCAAAATGCTGGGTTAAGACCAGAGGATATCGATGCGATCAATACACATGGCACATCAACACTTTTAGGTGATGTTGCGGAATTAAAAGCAATTTCCGAGGTCTTTGGTGAACATGCACCAAAAATCAATATAAATTCGACAAAATCAATGACCGGGCATTTGTTGGGTGCAGCCGGTGCTATCGAGGCAATTGCCTCGATATTGTCAATAGAACACGGAATCGTACCACCTACGATAAACCATACAACGGTCGATGTGAATATTGACCCAAGCCTTAACCTCACATTGAACAAGGCGCAAAAAAGGGAAGTGAATGTTGCCATGAGCAATACCTTCGGGTTTGGTGGCCATAATGCATGTATTGTTTTTAAGAAAATCAGTTAATAATATCATGGATTTCCCATTCAATATATTTAATTCCCATCCTAAACAGGATGGGGATTTTTTTTTGGGTATCACGAATATTCTAGGTTTCAAGCCGAAGAAACTGGGAATTTATAAAAAGGCCTTTTTACATCGATCTGTAAATAGAAGGGATAAAAAAGGCAACCCGATGAATTATGAACGCCTCGAATTTTTAGGGGATAGTATGTTGGGGACCATAATTTCAAGACATTTATATAATGAAGTGCCCGAAGGTGATGAGGGATACTTGACCAAAATGCGCTCTAAAATTGTAAGCAGGAAGCATCTGAACGAACTTGGGAAGGATCTGGATTTGATCAGACTTGTAGAAAGTAGGATTCCCAAAACCCATTTTGGTGATAATATCCATGGTAATGTCTTTGAGGCTTTGGTAGGGGCCATTTATCTGGACCGGGGATATGGATATTGCGAGAAATTTATCCATGATAAGGTAATTGGGCCTTATGTTGATATAGAACAACTTGAAGGTAAGGTCATTAGCTATAAGAGTTTGATTATAGAATGGTGCCAGAAACAAAAAAAATCCTTTGATTACAACGTATATGAAGATACTGGCAAGAATGAATTGAAACATTTTGCCGTAAAGTTGTCTATAGGGAACAAAGTTGTCGGGAAAGCACGGGCAACATCTAAAAAGAAAGCTGAGGAGATCGCTTCAAAACGTGCATTTTTTGCGCTTCAGGATAGGATAGGTTAATATTGCACATTATATTGAAAATATACCGTTGTTGTTCTGATAAAAATAGCTTTAGGTTGTTATGGTCGCTTAGGCTGTATATTTTATTAATTATATATTTACACTTTGTACGCATATGGCAACAGTGCATAAAATTAGTGGTGATTTCTATGAGGAATCCTTTACCCTAATAGCATTACATAGTTCCCTGCGGGACTATTCCATTGTGTACGCCTTGAATATGGTACTCGGTTCATCGTTTGTAAGGGCGTCAAAAGATTTGGAACTGTCCGAATATAAGTCATTTCCTTTTTTTGAATGGCAAGACGACCAACATGATCGGTATTGGACATTGATTGCCAATAAGAGCATAAAGAAAGAACTTTTGGCGCGGGATGGCCTTTTTCAAGATGATCCTTCATTTGCGGAACACCATTTAGTGCCAGAATATAAAGAGGTCGATTATTTTATCAAGATCGGACACGATGATGATTTAAGCACATCCTTTCTGGTAAAAGACTTATTGACCGTTCCTAAGATAATCACTGCATATAGTTTGGATGCAGATATATTGAAATCAAGAAACAACTTAATTTTTTAATTAATGCCAAAGACAAAAAAGACGAAAATAGTTGCAACCTTAGGTCCTGCTACCAGTACAAAGGAAGTGATTATCGACATGATAAAGGCCGGGGTTGATGTATTTAGGATCAATTTTTCACATGCCGATTACGAAGATGTAAAGGAGCGTGTGAAAATGATTCGTGAAGTCAATGAGGAGATGGAGACCAATATTGCTGTTTTAGGCGATTTACAAGGCCCTAAATTGCGGGTAGGTGTAATGGCCGAGGAGGTAGTTGTCGCCCCAGGGGATGAGATTGACTTTATTACCGGGAAGCCTTTCGAGGGAAATTCCAAAAAGGTATACATGAACTATGCAGCCTTCCCAAGGGACGTAAACCCAGGGGAACATATTTTATTGGACGATGGCAAGCTGATGTTCGAAGTAATATCTACCAATAATAAGGATAAGGTACGTGCCAGGGTGATCCAAGGGGGTCCCTTAAAGTCCAAAAAAGGGGTCAATCTCCCGAATACGGACATTTCCCTACCAGCACTTACCGAAAAGGATGTGAAAGATGCCATTTTTGCTATTTCATTGGATGTTGATTGGATCGCATTGTCCTTCGTGAGACATAGCCAGGATATCATCGACCTACAGAATATCATCAAGGAACACGGCCAACATAAGATTCCGATCATTGCCAAGATCGAAAAACCTGAAGCAGTTGAAAATATCGATAAGATCGTATCGTATTGCGATGGTCTAATGGTTGCCCGTGGTGATTTGGGTGTTGAGGTTCCTGCACATGAAGTGCCCTTGATCCAAAAAAAATTAGTGCTTAGGGCCAAAAGGGCCAGGATTCCTGTTATAATCGCAACACAGATGATGGAGACCATGATCACCAGCCTTACGCCCACGAGGGCAGAGGTCAATGATGTGGCAAACTCCGTTATGGACGGGGCCGATGCCGTAATGCTTTCCGGAGAGACCTCCGTGGGCAATTACCCAGTCGAAGTCATACAGAGGATGTCGAGTATTCTGTCAAGTGTCGAGAGTTCGGAATTGATTGTCGTACCCCAAGAGCCACCACATATCAGGACCAATAGATATATTACAAAATCGGTCTGTTATCACGCCGCGACCATGTCGAATGAGATCAAGGCAAAAGCCATATCCACCTTGACCAATAGTGGGTATACGGCTTTTCAAATTTCGGCATGGAGGCCTAGTGCCTATATTTTGGTGTTCACTTCCAATAGAAGGATCCTTACCCAATTGAACCTACTTTGGGGCGTCAAGGCCTTTTACTATGATAAATATGTCTCGACCGATGAGACTATCGAGGATGTGAATGTCATTGCCTGTAAAAAAGGGTTTCTGGAAGAGGGTGACATGCTTATCAGTTTGGCCGCGATGCCCATAAAGGACAAGGGAATGGTGAACACCTTAAGGGTGACCGAGATAAAGACGTGTAATTACCAATAAATAGACCTTATTGATGGTCGAGGCCCGGACACAAGCGTGTCCGGGCTTTTTGTTTTGATCGCACTGCGATAGCCAAAAAGGGTTTGATTCCCCAAGACCCGACCCGAAATGATAAAAGTTCTTTCGGGAATAGGCCCCGTACCCTTGGGTCGAGGTTGTTGATTAGGTAGGCTTGGAGTTCTTTTCAAATAGGGCAAGACCGATATCTTATTGTATTACCAAAACAGAACTGTTGGATCGGCACAAGAAAGGCATGTATGATCTGCCCTTTTGAACCTTATTGCAACAGACAATACGCTAGTGGTAAACGGGCAATACTTTACGAAAGTTTCGGGACATACGTTATGGAAAACCCTTATCCATTTGGGTATCATCCAATTGTTGTCCCATTGACCCTCAATGAAAGAGTGGCATTTTCCAAATGCCATTATGACACTTTTTTTTAATACTACTTTAATAATTGGCGGATGATTTTCTTAAATAGTTTTAAAACTATTACCCCCTAGGCCCTATTTTTCAGGTCTGGCATCCGATTTGCCCATACTTAATCGATTTCCAGATTTTACAACCTAAGGTTTCTGTTGTTATGGGTAATCTAGTAACAGTAATAAATGGAAGTTTGGAAAAGAGATAGGAAAATAATAGGCCAAGACCATTTATCGGAAAACCGGTAAACGGGGGCGTATATAAAATGCAGGATACGGAACGTAAGAACATTCAAGATAAACAAGATAAAGTTGTTAACCTTAAAATGATTGTATCATGAAAAAGTATGTACTATTGGTTGTTTCTGCCTTTTTAACATTAAGCTGCAATAGCCAGGAGAAGAAAAACAAGGACAGTTCCCAAGATGGGGATAAGGCCCGGATTGCCGAGGCCCCTAAAGGTAGCTGGAAAGTCAATAGGGAGTTTGATGAGGACGGGAACCTAATCCGATACGACTCGATTTATTCATGGTCTTCGGGTACCGACCTTGATAAAATGGCCACCATGGATAGGGACAGTATTTTAAGTTCAATGCAGTCCAGGTTTTATAATGGTTTTTCAAATTTTGACGATGAAGGATTCCCTGAGCTGTTTTCCAATGATTCATTGTTTGCCAAACAGTTTTTCAACGATGATTTTTTTGATAGTGATTTTGGTCAGGACTTTATGGAGATAGACCGTGTTCGTGAACAAATGGAAAATATGCAGCGCAGGTTTTTGGAAAGGTACCGGTCCGAGTTTGATAAAAAAAGGGATGGGGGTTCAGGTGACGGACTTTGATCGCAGTGCGATAGCCAAAAAGGGCTTGATTCCCCGGGGCCTGCCCCGAAATGATAAAAGTTGTTTCGGAACCATGCCCCGTACCCTTGGGTCGAGGTCAAAAGTCGAACTGTAACTGTACCAAGACCGAGTCTTTTTTGGTCTCGGCCTTATTTTTGCCGGTATTTAGGTTGGTAAGGGAAATACCCAATAAACGTACCGAGTTTTCCATTCTTTCCTGGTAGAGCAATTCTTTGGCGGTTTCTAGGATAAGCGACTTATCGGTTATAAAATAGGGAAGGGTCTTACTACGTGTTTGTAATGTAAAATCGCTATACTTGATTTTTAAGGTAATCGTCTTACCCGCTATTTTTGATTTTTTCAGTCGTTTTTCCAGTTCTTTCGCAATATGGCCCAAACGTTCGAGCATAAAGACCTCGCTACTCAGGTTTTCACTGAAAGTGCGTTCTGCCCCGACTGATTTGGGAATTCGATGTGGCTTTACTTCACTGTTATGGATGCCCCTGACAACATGAAAATAATGGGAACCGCTTTTCCCAAAATGCTTTTCCAGAAAATCAAGAGGTTTTTGCTTTAGGTCCTTCCCTGTGAAGATACCTAGCGTGTACATTTTCTCGGCGGTGACCTTGCCCACGCCATAAAATTTCCGGATTTCCAGATCTTCCAAAAATTGGAGTACTTCCTCAGGGTTTACGGTCTTCTGTCCATTAGGTTTATTGAAATCACTTGCGATCTTGGCAATGAACTTGTTTATCGAGATCCCGGCCGAGGCTTTTAGCCCTACTTCATCAAGAATGCGCTTCCGGATCTCTTGGGCTATTAGGGTTGCCGAGGGATTCCCTTTTTTGTTGGTGGTAACATCCAAATAGGCCTCATCCAAAGAAAGGGGCTCCACCAAGTCGGTATAGTCGAAAAATATTTTGCGTATCTGCCCTGATATTTCCTTGTATCGGGCGAAACGTGGCTTTACAAAAGTGAGGTGCGGGCAATTCCTCTTTGCCAAATACCCGCTCATGGCACTGTGCACACCAAATTTTCGAGCCTCATAATTGGCGGCGGAAACCACTCCTCTTTTTTCATTGCCCCCAACGGCCAAGGGCTTTCCCATTAAATCGGGATTGTCCATTTCCTCAACCGATGCGTAGAAGGCATCCATATCCACATGTATGATTTTCCGTAAGTGGAAATCCGTTTTCATATTGTAAATTTATAATAACTTTCAAGTAATTCAGTAATCGTGAAGACAGCAATAATCCTAGGGGCAACAGGACTGACAGGGGGCAGGTTGTTGGAACTCTTGTTGAATGACCCCAGGTATACCAATATAAAGCTGTTCTCTAGGAGTTCTGTTGGCATAACGAATCCTAAAATACAGGAATATCCTAGTGATATGACCAATCTGGAGGACTATGGGGATGATTTCAAGGGCGATGAGGTGTTTTGCTGTATCGGGGACGACAAAAGCGAAGACCCCCAATAAGGAATCCTATAAAAAATAGACTTTGGCATTCCCAAAAGTGCAGCGTTGCTCTCAAAAGCGAACGGAATAAACACCTTTATCGTCATCTCGGCATTAGGGGCGAATGTGAACAGCTCTATTTTCTATAATAGGATCAAGGGTCAAATGGAAGAAGCGGTCCTGCAAGCGAATATTCCCAGGACCTACATCCTACAACCTTCATTGATAGGGGGCAAACGCAAGGAAAGGAGGGTTGGTGAATGGATTTTTAAACAATTGATGAAGGTCGCCAGTCCATTAATGGCCGGATTCTTGAAAAAATACAGGACGATTGATCCTGGAGCCATTGCAAAAGCGATGGTTTGGTTGGCCAATAATGATCTTGAAGGGAATAGGGTACCGTCCGATACCATTCAAGGGATAGCCCAACGACAATAAACTTTATTCAAGTAAAGGAGGGAATATTTTGTCGATAAATTTAATATGTATGGACATATGGAGATATTAATTTTACATTTGTATGTTCCTTATCCATAAACAGGTGTTATGAGAAGAAGGACATCCCTATTTTTGGTTCCTGTAGGAAGAGGAAAACAAGATGACCTGTCCCATAACATCTATCCCTCGTTTCCTCTTGAAAGTGGAACGATAAGGATAGGGCATGTTACCCTGGCCATGGAATTGGCCAAGACAGATACGCTGGTTTTGGATGGTTATATAGGTGTTGATTGGGATAAGGTAGTTGCTTTATTGAATGCGGCATTTCAAAAAATGGGCCTGACTACATCGATTCAAAATATCAGTGTCTTTTTAAAACCGGAAGGGGAGTCAAGGTCATTGGTAGATACTTTTTTGGGAGGGGATGATCCAATTTTCGGTTTTAGGACAAGTCTGGGGTAAAGTGATTATTTTAACCAATGGGATTCCCTGGCGCAGAGCGTCGGGTGTAGCGTAAAGATATTTATTTTTGAAAATATGGGCGAACATATTTTTAAGAGCCATAATGAAAGTTTGCTATTGTACCATTTTGTTTTTCCTATCAAATATAGGAGAGATGTTTTGGCAGAAGTAATAAGGAAATATTCACAAAATCAAGGAATAAATGAGTCGAAATACAAAAAGGTTCACGGGAATCAATTACGTTTGTTTTGATACCTTGTACGCTCTGCGTCGAGGTAGTTCATTTTAAAAAGAGAACTTAAATAAATTTTATATGACTGATCAGATAGCAATTGGAGTAGATATTGGGGGAAGCCATATTACGAGTGCGGCTGTTGATTTAAGAACGTTTGGAATTCTTGAAAACACGACGTTTTCCGCAAAAATAGATAATAAGGCACCTAAGGATGTCATTTTGAAGGACTGGAGCAAAGCCATTAACGGCACTATTGGGAGTGTTTCAATGCAAACCACGGCGAATATCGGGTTTGCAATGCCGGGTCCGTTCAATTACAGGACAGGGATGGCCTTGTTCGAGGGGGAAAATGACAAGTATGAAAATCTTCACAATATTTCAATACCCGAAGAACTGCCCAAGTTCATCGATAGTGGAAAAGCGAACCTCAGGTTTTTGAACGATGCCACGGCTTTTGGTGTCGGGGTCTCGACCCAGGGAAAGGCAAAAGAATGCCAAAAGGTTGTTGTAGTGACCTTGGGAACAGGTTTTGGTTCCGCCTTCATCAACAATGGTATTCCCCAAGTGAATTCGGATGATGTTCCCCAAGACGGTTGTCTGTGGGACAAACCTTATAAAAAAGGGATAAGTGATGACTATTTCTCAACGCGTTGGTGTATTGAACGGTATTATGAGATAACATCAGAACGTATAAAAGGGGTAAAGGATATTGCGGCGGTGGATACAGATGATTCAAGAATGGTTTTCAATGAATTCGGGGCTAATATGGCAGAATTCATGGCGCCTTTTCTTAAAAAGTTCCAAGCAGAGATTATAGTTATGGGAGGAAACATCTCAAAGGCCAGTGACCTTTTCCTGCCCAAACTGAAAAGTGATTTACAAAAGAAGGGATTACAATTGGGGTTTGAGGTGTCGCCATTGATGGAAGATGCCGCCATAATCGGTAGTGCCAAACTTTTTGTGAACGACTTTTGGAACATGGTGAAAAATGAACTTCCTGAAATTTAAATTATAATATTATGACTTCCAATAAAATTCAATTCAATAAGTTATTCCCGGTATTCCTGACATTTATAATCATGGGGTTTGTCGATATCGTAGGTGTTTCAACCGGATATGTCCAGAAAGATTTTGGTCTTTCCGATTCAATGGCACAATTTCTCCCATCCATGGTGTTTATATGGTTTTTTGTCTTTTCGATTCCTGTTGGGGTACTTCAGGATAAGATCGGCAAAAAGAAAATGATGAATCTTGGAATCATCACTACAATCGTAGGCTTACTGATTCCTATCGCTTATTATTCTTTTGAAGTGGTGTTGGTCGCCTTTGTGTTTATCGGAATCGGGAATACCATTGTACAGGTAGCCGCAAATCCTTTGTTACAGGAGGTTACCCCAAAAAATAAACTATCCAGTTTTTTAAGCCTTTCACAGTTTATAAAGGCGATTACGTCTTTAACAGGCCCGATTATCGCCACTTATTTGGCAATTGCATATGGGAATTGGGCCTTGGTATTTGTGGTCTATGCGATTATTTCGGTCGTAAACCTACTTTGGCTTTCCTCCACGAAGATCGAAGAGGAAATAAAATCGGACGTGCCGGCTACCTTCAGCTCCTGTATGAAATTATTGACCAATAAATTTGTACTTACAATGGTCATCGCTATTTTCCTTATCGTCGGTGCCGATGTGGGAATGAATTCGAATATTCAAGGATTTTTGATGAAACTTCATGGCCTTACCTTGGAAAATGCCTCTTACGGTATTAGTGTTTATTTTACGGCACTGATGATCAGTAGGTTTGTAGGGGCTATTTTATTACAGTTTTTAAAGCCTGTGTTCTTTTTGGTGACCACCACTGTCCTGGCCATTTTAGGAGTACTGATGATTATGTTCTCTATGACCGAAATGATGGCTTATATCGCTATTTTCATTGTAGGTCTTGGTGCCGGTAATCTTTTCCCATTGGTTTTTTCCATTGCAATAGATAAAATGCCATCCAGATCCAATGAAATATCCGGCCTATTGATAATGGCTATTGTGGGAGGGGCGGTAATTCCACCAATAATGGGCTTTGTAACCTCAACCTTGGGAATCATAGGTAGCCTTGTTGTACTTGTACTATGTTTTGTATATATGCTGACCATACCATTTATTGCAAAACAGAAGGTAGAAAAGGCCTAGATTAAGATAGGATCGTTTTTATAATTTAAGAATCCCCATATTATTTATGGGGATTCTTGCTTTCATTTATATACTTTTAGTTCAGGATTTTTTGATTATGATGGAAATAGAACGTAAATATTTGGTTAAGGACGATTCCTATCGACAAGGGGCTATCTCCCAAAATAGGATAATACAGGGATTCATCAATACCCATCCCGAACGGATTGTACGTTTACGGATAAAGGTAGATGGGGGTTTCTTGACCGTTAAGGGTATTTCCAATGCAACAGGTACGACAAGATTTGAATGGGAAACCCGTATTAAGGTTGGGGAAGCGGAGGATTTACTTCAACTTTGTGAGCCTTTGGTAATCGATAAGACAAGATATGA
Organism: Maribacter sp.; assembly: GCA_002749285.1. GTDB lineage: Bacteria > Bacteroidota > Bacteroidia > Flavobacteriales > Flavobacteriaceae > Maribacter_A. The sequence continues at coordinate 121,375 of PDPR01000011.1, read as the reverse complement.
GGTCCCAAATGGGAAGTATCTGTTCGAAGTGGATGAATTTCATGGAGCCAATGAAGGGTTGACCATTGCTGAAATTGAATTGGAAGATGAAAAAGACGTTTTTGAACGGCCAGAATGGCTTGGGGAGGAAGTGACAGGTGATATGAGGTATTATAATCCACAGTTGGGCAAGAACCCTTTTACTGAATGGTAGTGGTTTTTTTGTACGTTACTTCCCCCCATTCAGTCCTACCCTTTTACAATTTTGGATTTGTCGGCCGATCAGGATAGATTCCAAATGGACCAGGTTAGGATACTGTCTATTTGGCCAATATACCCGGTTTGTGGATAAGGGGGATGTCGACCAGATTCTCTTCGGTAATGGAATTTTTACTAAAAATGAATTTTCTTTCGTATAATTTGCCATCGGCAAAAAAAGTGACAAAAAACTCATTGTCCAATTCGATGACATCATCTTGTACGAGTTCTATTTTGGCGTATGATTTTGTGGCCATTATGGCAATGGAATGTCTCATTGTCGAGGTTTCCCGATTTTCATCATATCCTTTTGAGACAACAAGGACCATATCAATGGGGGTGTCCCGGTCGTTTATGATGTGGGCATTCCATTTCTTTTCCAGGAAATCATCGTTCCATTCCTGTGTGAGCGCGATATATACGTCCTTGACAATGGGTATTTCTATATCCTTTTTCAAAAGGGAGGAATTAAAGGGTGCTTTTGAATTGGCCTAAGAAACGGACATCATTCCCACTCAATAATCGAATATCGGTAATTTGATGTAGCAGCATGGCAATACGATCAATACCAACACCGAATGCGAAACCAGAATATGTTTCAGGATCAATACCACAGTTCACCAAAACATTTGGGTCGACCATGCCACAGCCACCGATTTCCAGCCAGCCTGTGCCTTTTGTGATCTTATGGTCCGATTCGGTCTTTAGGCCCCAATAAACATCGACCTCGGCACTTGGTTCGGTAAATGGGAAATAGGAAGGGCGCAACCTGATCTCTGATTTTCCAAAAAGCTCCGTAGTAAAGATCTGTAAGGTTTGCTTTAAGTCGGCGAATGAAACATCCTTGTCGATATAAAGCCCTTCAACTTGATGGAAAAAGCAATGTGAACGGGCAGAAATGGCCTCGTTGCGATAAACCCTTCCTGGCGATATCGTTCTGATAGGGGGCTTGTTGTTTTCCATATAACGTACTTGTACGGATGAGGTATGGGTACGCAATAGGATATCGGGATCGGTCTGTATAAAGAAGGTGTCCTGCATGTCCCTGGCAGGATGGTATTCGGGAAGGTTCAAAGCTGTAAAGTTATGCCAGTCATCCTCAATCTCGGGACCTTCCGATACATTGAACCCGATTCTTGAAAAAATATCGATAATATGGTTTTTCACAATGGAGATAGGATGTCTTGCCCCTAGGGCCATAGCTTCCCCGGGTCTGGTCAGATCACCATATTTGCCAACTTCCTCGGTTTGGTTGTCCAAGGCCTCCTTGAGCGAGTTGACTTTTTCATTGGCCGCTGTTTTTAGTGTATTAATGGCTTGGCCAAATGCTTTCTTTTGGTCATTGGGTATATTCTTAAACTCTGCGAAAAACCCATTTAGCAATCCTTTTTTGCCTAAATACGCAATACGGAAAGCTTCGATAGCCTCCACGGTGTCCGCATCGAATTTTTCGACTTCTGTAATATGTTCCTTTATTTTATCGATCATGGTATCCAAGTGAGGGACAAATTTAAAATATTCTACGAAGAGGAGGGGAAATTAATCCAATAAAAAACCGTGCCTTTATTGAAAGCACGGTCTTATTGGGGTATCAGGGTGTCCTAATACTCGTCTTTTACATTGTTTTTGATCCAATGGGTACAGTGGTCAAAATCTTCGAAAATATGCTCTTCCGGAATGAAATCAGGAATGATATCAATACGTTCCATCATATATCTGGGCTGTCTTTGTAAATCTGTAAAGAGAACCGTTACATTGTTTTTGTTCAATTCCTGAAGGACATCCTCTATGGCATATAGCCCGGATTGGTCTATGTATTGCATTCGATCTAAACGGATAATGGCATATGAGGCTGTTTTGGGGATTTGGTTCGCAAGTATCTGGAAATCGCTGGTTGTACCAAAGAACAAGGGCCCTTTAATGTGTTTGATGAAGACCTCCTCCTTAAGTTCTTTTGGAAAGATTGCTTCATCCGACCATTCTTTTTCCTCGTCCAAGGACTTGACATCCGATCGTTCCCCGGTAAGGTCCCCGATTTTTTTCATGAACATCAAAGAGGCGATGATCAAGCCTATACCTACGGCATAAACCAGATTCCATACGGTTGACAGTACTAGGACAACAAGCATCACCATAACTTCCGAGCTTAGTTTTAAGGGGCCTAGTTTAATGTCTTTTGGAAGGTTGGGAATAGCTTTGAGTCCCTTGTAATCCATCACCGAGATTCCCACGGTTATAAGGATACCGGCAAGGACAGCAGCTGGGATTTGGGAAGCTATGGGTCCCATTACAAGTAAAATGACCAATAATAATATACCGGCTATCATCCCTGAGAGTTTGGTCTTACCTCCGGAATTGATATTTACCACGGTACGGATCGTTGCACCTGCCCCTGGTATACCACCAAATATGGCTGCTATCGTATTTCCGATTCCCTGTCCTACCAGTTCCTTGTTTGGTTGATGTTTGGTCTTGGTCATATTGTCTGCCACTACGGAAGTCAATAGGGAGTCGATTGCCCCTAACAAGGCCAAGGTCAAAGCAGTAAAAATATAGGGTGATATGGCCCCGATCTCGAATGCTGTGAAAATTTCAAGATTGGGCATGGGAAACCCTTCGGGAATCTTTTCTATGGTCCTATATTCAAGTCCTAGGCCATAGGCGACTCCCGAAACCAATAGTAATGCCACCAAGGTGCTGGGGACGGCGGTGGTTATGCGCTTAAACCCAAAAATAATGAAAATGGTGGCTAGGGCAAGACCAAGTTCCAGCCAGTTGATATTCTTTAATGCATTGGGAAACACCTTTAATGCACCGATAACGCCGGACGCATTTTTGGCCGCTAAGGTCTTGGCCTCTTCGAGAATGGTCTTATCGGTTACTTCATGGGAACGGGCAATGGTTTCCTTAAAGTCTTCCAATACCAAGATGCCCTCTGCTGCCTCTTCCCTAAGTATGTTCTCGAGAATCAATTCCTCGGCTTGTGGCTTAAAGGGTTCTACCCATGATTCATCCTCTTTGGGATAATACCCTAAGACAGGTAAAATCTGTGTAATCAGGATAATAAGGCCAATGGCGGTCATAAAACCCGAGACAACGGGGTAGGGTATATATCTGATATACTTTCCTATTCCCAGGAATCCCAGACCTATTTGCATTAGACCGGCAAGGAGAAAAATGGTTAAGATGGCCGGAAGGGCTTTTTCCACACTTCCGTCATAAGTGGCGATAATTCCGGCAATGACCACCATACTAACAGCGGTCATTGGGGCGGTAGGGCCTGATATCTGCGTATTGGTGCCTCCAAAAAGCGCTGCAAAAAAGCTTATAAAAATAGCCCCATAGAGTCCCGCACTGGGGCCTAGACCGGAACTTACCCCAAATGCCAAGGCCAAGGGTAGGGCAACTATCCCTGCGGTAACCCCTCCTAAAAGATCACCTTTGAAATTTGAAAAGAAATTTTTCATAAAATAAATTTTAAAATGTTATTTGGGCCGTAGGCCTTTTCCGGTTGGACAAGACTCCCCATGGCCCTAAATAAGATTATTTTCTTGGTTTAAGAACAGCCCTAAGGAAGTTCTTCAAAGTAAAAATGGTTCGATTTAGTCTAGATGGTAGATTTCTATAATATTATTGAGAATTCCTTCAAAGTCTATTTTCAAATCTATCAATTTCCCAGTATGTATGTCAAATACCCAGCCATATACTTTTAGGTTCCTATCGCGGTATGCTCTCTGAACGGCAGCGGTCTTGATAAGGTTCACACATTGTTCCTGTACATTGAGTTCAACCAGACGATTATACTTTTTATCTTCATCCTCTATCTTGTTCAATTCATCTTTATGAATACGATATACGTCACGAATGTTGCGAAGCCAAGGGTTTAAGATACCGAGATCGGCAGATTGCATGGCAGCTTTGACCCCCCCACAACCGTAATGGCCACATACCACTACATGGTTTACCTTTAAGTGGTCAACCGCATAATTGACTACGGACATTACGTTAAGGTCGATACTGATGACCATATTGGCAATATTACGGTGTACGAACACTTCACCGGGGCCCATTCCCATTAGGTCCTCTGCGGTAACCCTACTATCGGAACAACCGATATAGAGTAATTCAGGGCTCTGACCTTTGCCCAGTTCGCTAAAGAAATCGGTATCAACCGCTAATTTTTCTTTGATCCATTTCTCATTGTTCTTAAATACATTATCTACTTGCATATTAGTTTTTTTATAGATTAGAGTAATAATCCTACAAGAGGTAGGATAAGTTGTTGTAACGACCCATGAAATTAGGTTTTTTTTGCCAAACCAAATGGATGATATTATGATTAAATCAGGGATATATAGGGTCTAGCGATGAATTCTTGGGACAAGGATATGGTGCCAAGAACAAAAACAACTAGCATATTGGTTCCGGTGGTGGGAGAACAATCTCGGAATCAAGGTCGTAGTGGCCTAACAGATAAAAATCATGGGATCCGAGATCCTGTAAAAGTGAAAGAAGGGAGACATCCGGTGCATTATTCTCCAAAATCAGTTTTTCACCAAGGTTCTTCTCCCCTTGCTCCTGCTGCTCTTCTTCTGTTATGTTAATTTGGATGATCCTTGCATCATCACTCAAGAGAGAGATGACAGGAGGAGCCAGTATAGCGAATATCCATATAGAAAGTAAGGTAATAAGGATATTCTGTCTAACCATTCAAAATCGATTTTGCACAAATATAATGGTATTACTATTATAGTTGGTTAAGTAAACATTAAAAATCTTTCAGCAATTTTATACTTTTCGAGGGTATCCACCCTGTTTTGCCATCGGCTATTTTTATTTTTTTCCATCCGTTCAATTCATCAAGGACATTCACTTTTGTTCCTTCATGTAGGACAAATATAGGTTGGCTCCCTTTGTTGGGTTCCGATTTTATACGAACCTCACTATCGAATACGATAGCAGGTTGGTCGGCCATGAAATCATTGTATTGGATATAGGCGAGCACCACGGTCATTATCGATATGAGCAATGAAACAATACCAAGGATGAATGCGATTCGTTTGTGCATGGCATATTTAAAATAGTAGAATGCAATACAAAACAATACAAAAAACATCATGGATATAACCGTAACATAGCTCCATTGGTCAAAGGAAAGAAAACCTGTCAGTGTCCTGTATATTTTCGAAAGACCTGTTTCCGGTATTACCTCAATGGCATCAAGGGTCATATTCTGTGCATAGTCGAGGTTGTTCTTGATCTCCCGGTCATTGGGGGAGAGTAAGAGTGCCTTTTCATAATTGTAAATACTTGGTGCGATCTGGTCCAATTTATAATAGGCGTTGCCCAGATTGAAGTAAAGTTCTGCCGAATGCTGGCCATTATCCAGAATCCCATTGTAATAATCAATGGCTTTTTGGTAGTCGCCGTTATTATATGAATCGGTGGCCTTATTGAATAAGGTATCATTTTGGGCGGTCCCAATGAAGCTGACCAATACTACAATGATGTAAGTTAATTTCTTCATTGTCTATAGTTGTTTGTCCAGATTAGCGATTACTTTACTGGCCCTGTCATAATCCTGTTGCATCTGTACTTGTGAAAATGGACTGTACCGTGCCATTTCACAATTTTCCAATAACCCGATAAAGCCATCAATGGTTTCTACATCAACATCTTTTTCGGTCAACAGGGTCGAGATCTTGTCTTTGCTGAATTCAGAGGTCTCGATTTTTAATTTGGCCTTTAGGTAATTGTGCAATGCTTTTTCCATGGCAATAAAGAAAGTATCCTTTTGTCCTAAGGTCTTCTTGGCTTCAGACAGATATTTCCGGGCCAACTTATTGGCCTTTCTGATTTTATTGCCTTCAACGTCACTCGCTATGGCATCGCGCTTTTTATGGAATACAATGGACAACGGTATCAATATCAAGGGGAGTAACAGCCAAAGGTAAAAAGCCCTGGAACCAAAAAAGTAACTGGTTTCTTTTGCCGTAAGATTGGGATTGAGTTTAATGAAATTGAACTGGTTCCCAGTGGTTACGACAGAATGTTTGGTATTTGCCGGGTTGGTATTTGCGGTTCCTTGGGAGTTGGTGGGCCCTTCAAGTACATTGATCAATATTTCCTTGGAATCGACTGTATGGTACGATGCGGTGTTTGGATCGAAATAACTGAAGGAGATACTGGGGATGGGATACTTGCCCTTAAAGGAAGGCACAATGGTATAACTATCACTTATCTCACCCCGATTCCCGGCTAAAGTAGTTCGGATGTCCTCATTGTGCTCAGGGTCATAGACTTCAAGTGAACTGGGTAGTTCGGGGGTGGGCAATTGGAATAACCTCAAATTTCCCTTACCACTGACCTTGATAATGGCCTGTAGTGATTCCGATGCGTTCAAATTGGTCTTACTCGTGGTGACCGAGAAATCGAAGTCACCGACAGCGCCACCGAAATTTGTAGGCTTCCCAGCCGTGGGCAATGCTTTTACGTTTATGGTTCGATTACCGGCTGATACTGTTTTATTTGTTTGGGCATATACCTTTCTGCCGAAAAAATCACGTTTATTGGTAGGTACATCTACCGTAACATCCAAAGATAGAGGCTCGATATCAAGTTTCCCCGATTTTTGGGGATAGAGTATGACCCGTTTTAAAACTACATAACGATAGGCTTTGCCTTTATAGGTTCCATTTTTCGTACTCAATCGTTTTACGGGAATATCATGACTCCAGAAATTATTGTACTTGGGGTTGTCCAATGGACGGTAATTCGATACATTGATAGATGGGCTTACATAAAGTTTATAGACCACGGTAATGGCCTCGTTCAAATACGGATTTGTTTTTGATACTTCCGCAACGAGATGAAGGTTGTCATCGGCATAATCATCGATATTCGTCTCGTTGGGCTTTTCCACTGCTGCAGTGACCTCAACGGTTTTGGCCAAGGATTTATAAACCTTATCATCAATTACGATCGAAGCCTGTTTAATGGTGAACTTGCCTCGTTTTGTAGGGGCCAAGGTATAGGAATAGGTTTTTGAGTATGACCGTACACCATTGATCCAGGAGGAACTTATGGCCTGTGAAGGGCCCATTAGTACCCTAAATCCGTTAAAATCCGGTGGCGAGAAATCATCACCATCCTTGTTCATGGCAAATTCGACACGTAACCTTTCGTTGATACCGAGTTTTTCCTTGCTCAGGTTCATTTCGAAGGTAACGGTATCATCTTGGGCGTTCATAACAAAAGCTATGAACAAAAGAGGCAACGATATGAAATGTTTAAAATAGCTGTGCATTACCAATCTTTTTCGTTTTTAACTTTTACCCCTTTGACTTTTTTGGCATCAATCTTTTCCTGTACTTTATTTTCCTCGTTCTGCATGGCCTCTAAGAGATTTTGGATCTGCTGTTTGGAGAGTTGGTTGGGTCTTGGTTGCTGTTGTTGCCCTTGGGGCTTATCTCCTTGTTCGGGTTTTTCCTGTTCCCCGTTCTTTTTGTCTTCTTTCTTTTCGTCTCCTTTATCCCCTTCGTCATCTTTGTCTTTCTTGTCACTATCGCCCTTGTCCTTTTGGTCTTCCTTTTTATTGTCCCCGTCGTTTTTCTGGTCTTTGTCCTTCTGGTCCTTCTGATCTTTCTGGTCTTGGTTGTCCTTGTTTTCGTCGTTTTTGTCCTGTTCGTCCTGTTGTTTTTTCAGAAGCTCTTTCGCCAAGGCCAGGTTATACCGGGTCTCCTCATCCTTGGGGTTGTTCCGTAGGGCCTCCTTGTATGCCTCAACGGCCTTTCTGTATTCTTTCTGCTTCATAAATACATTTCCCATATTATGATAGGCCTTGTGCTTGTTTTCCTTGGTCATTGCCTTGTCCCCAGCTTGTTTAAAACGCCCAAAAGCTTCAGCATAACTTTCTTTGTTGTAATAGGCATTGCCTAGATTATAGGGCGCAACGGTATTCTCGCCGCTTTTTGATATGGCTTTTCGGTAACCCGCTTCGGCAGCTATAAAGTCACCCTCGGAAAGATCCTTGTTCGCCTTCCAAGTAAGGTTGGCAGATTCTATATAGGCCTTCTCTTTTGGTTTTTCCCCTTGTCCTTCTTGTGCAAAAGATACAAAGGCCGCAAAGAACAATATGGGTACGATTTTTCTCATCTTATGCATTTTCATTGAAAAGGTTCAATTTCTGAAGCCACTTGGTTTTTTTGTCCAACACAAAAATATCTAAAAACAGGAATAGGAGCGCTCCTCCCAAAAACCATTGGAACTGATCTTTGTATTCGGAAAATTGTTTGGCCTCGAACTCGGTCTTGTCCATTTCCAAAAGAATATCCTTGATTCGTCCAACAGCCTTTGAGGTATTGGTTCCATCGATATACTCCCCATTGCCATCATTTGCTATTTCCTGTAAGACGGTTTCATTTAATTTAGTGATTACGACCTCACCTTGGGAATCTTTTTTAAGGCTTTCGACGACTCCCTTTTTCTTGATGGGAATGGGTGCCCCCTTGCTTTTGCCTACACCAATGGTATAAACAAGAATACCTGCCTCAACGGCATCGTCAACCGCTTTTGAGGTGGTGCCTTCCGAATGGTCCTCCCCATCGGAAACAATGAACAGCACCCGATTGGTCTGTTCTTCATCATCATAATAGGTGGTGGCCAATTCCAAGGCCTCATTTATGGCCGTACCTTGCGAAGTAAGCATATTGGTGTTCATATTCTGCAAGAACATTTTTGCGGCACCGTAATCCGTTGTAATGGGTAATTGGGGAAATGCTTGTCCCGCATAGGCGATTATCCCAATGCGGTCGCTGGCCAATTGGTTGATGATTTCCGAAACCAAACGTTTGGCCTTCTCCAAACGGTTAGGGGCAATGTCCTCGGCCAACATACTCTTGGAAACATCTACGGCAAATACGATGTCTACCCCTTCACGTTTTACGGTTTCCAATTTTGTCCCGATTTTAGGGTTCACCAATGCCAAGGTTAAGAAAGTAATTCCCAGAAGGAAGAAGAATAACTTCAGGATGGATTTAAAGTTCGATTTTTCCGGAGTCAATCTTTTAAGCAGGTTGGTTTCCGCAAATTTCTTCTGGGTCCGTTTTTTCCATAGTTGCAGGAATATGAACAGTACCACGATAACCGGGATTATCGCTAGAAGGTAGAAATATGTTTTTTCGTCGAATTGGATCATAATCTATATAAAACTTCTGAATAAGGTGTTTTGCAGCAACCATTCGAACAATAGTAAAGCCCCTGCCAAGAATATCCAAAAACGAAATTTTTCATCGTATTTGTAATACTTGAATTCTTCTATCTCGGTTTTTTCCAATTTATTGATTTCTTCATAGATAGCCTCCAATTTCTCATTATCGGTAGCCCTAAAGTATTGTCCTCCTGTTGCCTTTGCAATATCTTTGAGTAGCTGTTCGTCAATCTCTACCTGGCGCATGCCATATCTGAAAGACCCATCTATATTGTAGGCTATGGGTGAAAGAGCATTGCCATTTGTCCCCAAGCCGATCGTGTATGTTTTGATACCGTATTCCACAGCTAGGTCGGCGGCCGTTTGTGGTTCTATAAACCCTGAGTTATTGACACCATCGGTCAATAGGATGATTACTTTACTTATGGCCTTACTTTCCTTTAGTCGGTTGACTGATGTTGCCAGCCCCATGCCAATGGCCGTACCATCGTCCAATTGGCCATATGTAATTTCGCGTAGTGCGTTCAGAACAATGGATTTGTCACTTGTGATAGGGGTCTTGGTGTAGGCTTCCCCTGCATAGGCGACGAGACCTATCCTATCATTGGGCCGTTCTTTTATAAAATCTGAGGCCACCTCTTTGAGTGCGGATAATCGATTGGGTTTCAGGTCCCTGGCCAACATGCTCGAAGAGACATCAATTGCCATTATAATATCGATGCCCTTGGTGGTCTTGGTACGGGTCGAGATGTCCTCGGTCTGTGGTCGGGCCATTGCAATAATAATGGCGGCCAAGGCCAATAACCTGAACATAAACAATAGCGGTTTCAATTTTGGTAGCAGACCGTTGTTTGAAAACCCTTTAATACTCGAAATCCTAAGGGAGGCGGTTAATTCCCTGTGCTTTAAAAAATACCATAGGATTGCCAGTGGCAGCAATAAAAGCAACCAAAAGAATTCTGGATTTGCGAATGATATGTTCTTTAACATTTAAACGTCGGTTTTAACTTCCACAGTACTTAATACCCGATTAATGATTTCATCTGCATAGGTGTCCCCCTCTTTCCAGGTCAGCAGGACCTGTTGTTGAAACCCTTTTCCACCAAAACTCAGAATCGCATATTTTCCCTTGACCAGTTCTTCGGAACCTAGTGCCTTGAATTCAGCACTGCCATAGGTCTTTATTCCTTTGACCCCAGAGACCGTTACGAATTCCTCTTGTTTTGTGATTATATTCTTGGCTCCTTTTGCCTCAAAATTACGTAGGAGTTGATCTATGGTCTTTTCAAAATCAGGTTCTACCGGTTGGGTAAAAGTAGTCGATGTTGTTGCCAAGGCCAACAGGGATCTGTCTTCCCTGAACATGAATGTCTGAAGGTCTTTTATGTTGGCTTTTGCCTCAGAGGGTATTTTCACTTCTTGGCGCACCAATACCTTTGGGGATTCGAGGCTTATTGGTGGATACCCGTATGAGCTTGCAACCCACTCGCTATTTAATAGAAGTTTGGATGGGTGTCCTGTGATCGTATCCCAAGCCTTGACAGGGCCGTAAAGAATGATTGTGGCAATGCCCGCTATCAAAAGCAGGCCTAAGGCGGTTATCCCGGCAATCATCCATTTTTTCTTTTTTCGTTTGCGGGCCAGTTCATTTTGATATTCTTCTTGTGCCATTAATTCCTCCAAAGTTGGTTCTGGAATGGCCTCATGTGTTTTTACCACAATATGCTCAACTACCTTCCTGTCTTGCAGGGCTACATTGGTCGGTGGTTTTGATTTGGCGAATTTTACCAGATCGGCGGTCTTTAGAATATTCTTGAACTGATTGATGGTATCCTTTTCGAGTTCAAGTTCCCCGGCATCCTTTAGCAACTCCAATTTGTTGATCAATTCATCCGTGGTACTTTCCATAGCCGATACATTCACATCTTCCTCAAGGTAGGAACGTACGATATCCGTTAGTTCGGAATAGTATTGTTTGTATTCATCCTGGATAAGGTATTTGGAGTTGTCCAGCTTCCTTAGTTCCAACAGTGCACGGTCGTATGGGGGCAATAGCGCTTCTTTTTCCGTATCGGTCAAAGGTTTTTCGCGGAATACGAACCAATATAGAAGAGCACCGGCCAAGGCCAATAACGCTAAGACCACCAAAATGACCTTCCACCATCCCGGATTGGTTTTTTCTACTTGGATCAGGGGTTTGATATCGTACATTTTCTGCGCCATGGTGTCCACGGGGACAGTGGCCACGTTTATTCGTAATGAGTCGGTAAAATATCCTTCCCCATTGATGTCGATACGTTGGGCGGGCAATTTGTACGAACCGGAGTCAAATTGTGTCAGGGCATAGGTTTTCGATAGGGTGACCCTATCTTTTTTTCGGGTAGTGTCGGTTGTAAATGCCTCAACGGTTTCCAAGGGTGAGAATGTCTGCCCCTCTGGAAAGATGACCATATCGGTAGAGTCGACCTCAACAGTTACCCTGAATTTTAGTTGGTCACCGATCTTGATAAAGGTAGTATCGACCCCTGAGGAGATACTTGGTGTTGTTTGGGCGAGCCCAAGACTACAGGACAATAATAAACATAGGAAATGGCAGCGTGCTAAAATAGTACGCAGGACCCAAATTCGTAATCGATAATTTTTGACTCCCATCAACCTCTTTTTTTAAAATAGCCTAGTAGCTTTTTAACGTAACTTTCATCAACTCTACAATTCAACACGCCACATCCCGATTTGGCAAAAGATTCTTTAAAATAGTTGACCCTTTGACGATGATGTTCCCCATAGGCCATACGAACGCTCTTTGATTGGGTATTGACCAATTGTAGTTTGCCGGTTTCCGAATCCTCCATTTGGACCATACCCAGGTTTGGAATGCTCTCCTCACGTTCGTCATAGATGCGAATACCGGTTACATCATGTTTGTTTCCGGTGATCTTAAGGGTCTTTACATAGTCATCATCAATGAAATCGGAAAGTACAAAGACAATGGCCTTCTTTTTCATTACATTGGTCAGGTACTTTAAGGCTTCGGCAATATTCGTCTTATTGCTCTTAGGTGTAAACTCAAGTAATTCCCTAATGATACGTAGTACATGTGATCTTCCTTTTTTGGGTGGGATATAAAGTTCAACCCCATCCGAGAACAATAACAGCCCTACCTTGTCATTGTTCTGCATGGCCGAGAATGCCAACGTCGCTGATATCTCGGTGATTATTTCCTTTTTGAATCGATTGGTGGTGCCAAAAAATTCCGACCTACTTACATCTACCATTAACATCATGGTAAGTTCCCGTTCTTCCTCAAAGACTTTTATGTAGGGTTCGTTGTATCTGGCAGTTACATTCCAGTCGATATTACGTACATCATCCCCGAACTGGTATTGCCGTACCTCACTAAAGGTCATACCGCGTCCTTTGAAAGTGGAATGGTATTCCCCTCCAAAAATATGATCGGAAAGACGACGTGTCTTGATCTCGATCTTACGAACTTTTTTTAGTAAATCTTTGGTATCCATCTTTTATAACAAACAGTAATAAGTATTCAATAACCGAATGTAGCCAATGTCCGGAGGAACGATATGTGCTACTGTATTTACTGTAATACTGCTTTAAGGTACTTCAACCTCATTGACAATCTTGTTGATTATTTCCTCAGAAGTGATATTCTCAGCCTCGGCCTCATAGGTCAGGCCAATCCTATGCCTAAGGACGTCATGTACCACAGCCCTTACATCCTCGGGGACTACATAGCCCCTACGTTTGATAAACGCATAACATTTGGCGGCAATACCGAGGTTGATACTCCCTCGGGGGGAGGCTCCAAAACTGATCAAGGGTTTGAGGTCCCCAAGATTGTATTTTTCAGGATAACGGGTTGCGAAAACGATATCCAAAATATATTTTTCGATTTTTTCATCCATATATACCTCCCTTACCGCTTTTTGGGCACTTAAGATCTGTTGGGTGGTAATCACGGGATTGATTTTCTCATAATCGCCTAATAGATTTTGGCGCATGATCAGTTGTTCCTCGTTCATTTTAGGGTAGTCGATTACGGTCTTCAACATAAAACGGTCTACCTGTGCCTCGGGTAACGGATAGGTGCCTTCTTGCTCTACCGGGTTTTGGGTTGCCATAACCAGAAATGGCTTGTCAAGAACAAAGGTTTCCTCCCCAATGGTCACCTGTTTTTCCTGCATGGCCTCCAATAGTGCCGACTGTACTTTTGCAGGGGCCCTGTTTATTTCATCCGTCAGGACGAAATTTGCGAAGATGGGCCCTTTTTTAATTGAAAAATCATTTTCCTTTATATTGTATATCAAGGTACCTATCACATCGGCAGGTAAGAGGTCGGGGGTAAACTGTATTCTGCTAAAGCTGCCTTTTACCGCTTTGGCCAAGGTGTTTATGGCAAGGGTCTTTGCCAATCCGGGAACACCTTCCAATAAAATATGTCCTTGCCCCAATAGACCTATGAGCAACCTTTCGACCATATATTTCTGGCCTACGATCACTTTGTTCATTTCCAACATCAATAAGTCTATAAAAGCGCTTTCTTGGGCAATTTTCTCATTTACTGCGCTAATGTCCACTGAAGTATTTTCTTCCATATATTCTATTGCATTTTTGGGTATTGGTTCAAGTTGATTTTGATTCAGTGGTGCAAATTGAAAATTTATTCATAGTAACGCTGTTAATGTATGGTTAAAAATTCATGAAAGCCCTTATTTTTATGAAGTTTTTAAGTGATTTCTTTTTAATTTCACACCCCTATGGCAAACATTGGCAAATTTCCGAAAACCATAGCCATGGGTATCTTTTACCATAAAAAAGGACAAATGGATAAAACAGCTTTGATAACAGGTGCTACTAGTGGAATAGGGCGTGCGACAGCAAGGCTTTTCGCGGCAAACAATTTTAGATTGGTCATTTGTGGAAGACGACAAGCCTGTTTACATGAACTACAGAAAGAACTGGGGGGTTTGACCGATGTACATACACTTAATTTTGATGTTCGGGACAGGGAGCAGGTTGCCCGGCAGATCAATACTTTGCCCCTGGAATTTTCCGATCTCGGTATTTTGGTCAACAATGCGGGCAATGCCCATGGTTTGGATCCCATCGGGGAAGGTAGTCTGGATGACTGGGATGCCATGATCGATATCAATGTAAAAGGTTTGCTCTATGTGTCGAAAGCGGTTTTGCCAAAAATGATAGCCAAAAAAGGGGGGCATATCATAAATATCGGTTCTATTGCGGGTAAGGAAGTATATCCTAGGGGTAATGTGTATTGTGCCAGTAAATATGCGGTTGATGCCATAAACCAAGGTATGCGGATCGATCTTAACCAGTATGGTATTCGGGTAGGGGCCATAAATCCAGGATTGGTAGAGACCGAATTCAGCCAAGTGCGTTTTAAGGGTGATAGCAATAAGGCGGCCAAGGTATATCAGGGCCTGAAAGCCTTACAGCCAGAGGATATCGCCGACATCATCCTTTTTATGGTCACCCGGCCTTATCATGTGAATATTGCCGATTTATTGGTAATGCCGACCGCACAGGCCAGTGCTACTATTGTAAACAAGAATAATTAATGTGGATCAAGATCGTTGAAAGAAAGGGTTTGGGATGTAATTGGATTTTTCGATTCCCGGATCTATAGCACACAATTCCCATGATTAACAAACGCCTCTTGGTAAAAAGCCTTCTCGCCCATAATGGGGAGAATAGTTTTTATGACAAAAAGCGTTTTATAGCAATTGGCAACAAGGAAGGGAAGGCCAAATTCCTAAAGCATGTATGTGCCTTGGCCAACAGCAACCCAACGAACCATTCGTTTATAGTAATTGGGGTAGAGGATGTTGATAACGACATTGTTGGGGTCGATTTTTTTGATGATAGTAAGATACAGAACCTGATCAATGCCTATTTGGACAACCCTCCGTTGATTGCCTATGAGAATATTCCCTTTCCACACCTTCCCGAAGGCAAGGTTGTGGGTCTGGTCACGATAAGCTCTAGTGGGAAGGTCTGTTCATTAAGAAAGAATATCTGGAAATACCATGGTGGTTCGGTTTTTTTCAGGGAGGGCAGTATAAGCATGCCCAGGGTCTATGATATTGGATTGAAAGAAATCAATTCCGAGGTTGTTGCCACCATAGAACTACATGCACAGAATAATATTGAGTTGACCTTGGATGGGGTCATCGACTTTATCAACCATAGACATAAAGATCTGGATAGCAATTACAAGGTATTTAAGGAGCAATTTGTGGTTTGTTGGGCGGGACATACCAAAAGAGTGAAGAACAAGACTTATCTGTCACGGGTGGATATAGAGCTGATCAACGAGCAGGTAAGATTGTTCTACTCTGAACTCGATGAGGTTAGGGTCGACTATAATGATGATAGTTTTACGATTACCGAATATGTTCAACTAGGACTTGATAAGTCCCATAAGTACTATCCTTTGGAAGAGGTAAGAATCGTTTTTGAAGAGAATGGCACCTATCATATCCAAAGCAAAATGATTTTTGAACCACCCAAGTACGATACAAAAACATTGCGCCATATTTTCGATATCAACAATGCCTTGCTTATGAAGTTGGAGAATGGACAAATGTTGGAATCTACTGAAAAGCAGGAACTGGCCCGTTTGCCATCAACCTATCTTATCTGTTTCCTAAATGGGTTCGAAGAAGCCAAACCCTTAATGGAAAAGGCACGTCCCCTATTGAAAAAGACAGATAGGGCTGTTTATAGTTCCTTAAAAGAGGCTTTGCGTATTTTAAGAAAGGTGAAGTACAATTAAGGTAAATGGGATTTTCGTGGACTTTCCCCGAATAGGGTTGAAAGAACCGATCTTTGTTCAATATGGGGTTAGGGGGAGACCTTTCCCCAAAAAGGAATACAATATCATTTACTATGG
Source organism: Maribacter sp. (assembly GCA_002749285.1). Classification (GTDB taxonomy): domain Bacteria; phylum Bacteroidota; class Bacteroidia; order Flavobacteriales; family Flavobacteriaceae; genus Maribacter_A. The sequence continues at coordinate 104,999 of PDPR01000011.1, read as the reverse complement.
TTGTTTCGGATGCCATGGTAAAAGACGCCCATAAATGGATGCTCGATTTATAGGACTGCTTGGAGTTGTTCCTGATTTGGCAAGGATGGAATTGCCCCAAAGTTAGTTGTAGTCAATGCTCCGGCTTTATTGGCTATTTTGACCATTCCTATTAAGGGCTCTATATCCTTAAGTATTTCCATGGGGTCATGTAGACCTGATATCTGGTGTAACAGACAACCAATAAAGGCGTCACCGGCCCCTGTGGTATCTACGGTATTTACAGATACACTTGGAATAGTATGTCTTGATCTTTCAGTACTTAACAAGGTGCCTTCCTTCCCTAAGGTTATGGTGATGACCTTAGCGCCCATCTCGTGCAGGACAGTACAGCATTCGTCCAAATCGGTCTTTCCCGATAGCAATTGGGCCTCTTCAAGGCTAAACTTGCATAAATGGGTCTTTTGTATGTAGGGCGTACATTTTCTTATAAAGATATGTTCCTCACCTTTCCATAGGTTTTCCCGAAAATTAGGGTCAAAACTTATAAAGGCATCTAGCGCAAGGGCATCAAAAAAATACCGTCCATAGGCAGCTTCCAGATCCCCGCCCAGAAATGCAGTGGCCGCACCAAAATGAACCATGTTGCCTTGAAACGATTTTTTGATATTGGAGTCATATTTAAGTTCCTTGTCTGCTCCCCGGCTAAAGACAAAATCGCGTTCCCCATCCTCAGCAATAGAGACAAAGGCAATTGTAGTAAAGTTTCTTGACCGTTGGGCTAGGCTTATATCGACATGGTTGCCCTTTAGAATGTCCAATAGGAAAGAGCCAAATTGATCGCGCCCAACACAACCGATGAATTTGCTCAAGCCACCAAGTTTGGAGATGGCACAGGCTACGTTGGCAGGTGCCCCTCCTGCTTTTTTAGTGAATATCTCGGCTTTGGCAATATTGTTCCCTTGGTTTTCGGCAATAAAATCAATGAGTAGTTCTCCGATACAGAATATTTTCTTCATATATTATTCGATGCTGATAGCTACCAAGGTACTTACAAAAATAGGTTTATTCCAAAATAATGTCTGGATTTTTGGGGAAGTGGTTTCTTGAAGCCTTGGTCCTTATAAAGGATTACACCCTGGTATTGTCCATGGCATGGTTTGGTTTGACCCCTATCCTAGGGGTGTTTTCGTGTAAGGTCCTTTAGATGGGATAATACCGCATAAATATATTTCATGGTTAAACTAAATAAAAGCGTATTGGGGTACAATACGCTTTTATGTACAAGGGTTTAATACAGTTATCATCCACATTTGGAAGAGCCACAGTCCGTACAGGTTAGGCATCCTTCCTGGTATACTAAATTGGTGGATTTACAATTATCACATTTTTGGCCTTTTACTATAGTGCCGTCTTCAACAAAACGTTTTAAGGCACGGGCCACACCATTTTTCCAGGTATTTATCGATTCCCCTTCCAACTGTAGGCTATTGATCAAATCAACGATTTTCTCAATAGGCATACCATGGCGAAGGGTGCTGGAGATCAATTTCGCATAGTTCCAGAATTCTGGATTGAATTTATGTGAAAGTCCCTCAATAGTGGTTTTATACCCTCTTTTGTTCTGGTATTGAAAATCGTATCTGGAAGAACCATCTTCTTTTCTGTTTTTGATGATCAATCCTTTTTCGACCCAGCGGGGAATCAGTATACCATCTTCATCATCGGCCAATCCGGTAAAGATCTCATAGGGTTTGTCGTCTATGAGCCCAATGAAGGCTATCCATTTTTCCTTATTGTTCTGGAAACGGACAACATCGGCATCCAAAACCTGGGGGCGTTTGGTAGGGAATGGGGTTAGGGTTTCCTTGGTTTCGGGTTCATTGGAGACCAGTACTCCAGAACGGGAACCATCGCGGTAAACGGTTACACCCTTACACCCCGATTTCCATGCTTCCAAATATAATTTGCCCACCAATTCCTCTGGAGCATCATTGGGCAGGTTAATGGTGACACTGATAGAGTGGTCAACCCATTTTTGCACGGCACCTTGTAAATGGATCTTGCTCAGCCAATCAACATCGTTTGATGTTGCCTTGTAGTAAGGCGATTTCATTATGATCTCATCGAGCTCTGCCTGACTGTACGATTTAGAGGTTTCAATATCATTGGCTTCCATCCATTGCTTGAACCTATGGTGGAATACTACATATTCTTCCCATGAGTCACCAACCTCATCAACGAAGGTGACCTTTGAATTCTTGTCACTGGGATTAACTTTCCTTCTTCGTTTGTAAACAGGAAGGAAGACGGGTTCTATACCCGAAGAGGTTTGGGTCATTAAACTCGTCGTCCCTGTAGGGGCAATGGTCAATAACGCTATATTGCGACGACCGTATTCCAACATTTCATAATACAACTTTTCATCAGCTTCCTTAAGGCGCAACATAAAAGGGTTGTCCTTTTCCCTTTCAGCATCAAAAAGCTCAAAGGCCCCTCGTTCCTTAGCTGTATGTACAGAGGCCCTATAAGCTTCCAAAGCGATTGTTTTGTGTACCTCGACAGAGAAGGTATTGGCCTCCTCACTACCATAGCGCATTCCTAGGGCAGCCAACATGTCACCTTCGGCAGTAATACCGATCCCGGTTCTACGGCCTTCAACGGCTTTTTCCTTGATCTTTTCCCATAACCGCACCTCAACGGCCTTGGTTTCGTCCAATTCAGGGTCTGAGGCTATTTTGGCCAGAATGCCATTTACCTTTTCCAACTCAAGATCAATGATATCATCCATGATACGTTGTGCGGCCGCAACATGTTTTTTAAAGAGCGTGAAATTGAAAGAGGCTTTTTTGGTGAAGGGTTGCTCTACATAGGAGAAAAGGTTTATGGCCAATAATCTACAGGAATCATACGGGCATAAAGGGATTTCCCCACATGGGTTTGTGGAAACCGTTTTATATCCTAGATCCGCATAGCAGTCGGGTAACGATTCATTAATGATCGTATCCCAGAAAAGAATTCCCGGTTCTGCTGATTTCCATGCATTATGAACGATTTTATCCCATAATTTATTGGCCTCTATCTCTTTTGTGAATCTTGGCTCACTACTATATATGGGAAATTTTTGTGTATAGGTTGTGTTATTGACAACGGCATTCATGAAGCCATCATCGATCCTTACCGAAACGTTGGCACCTGTTACTTTCCCTTGCTCCATCTTCGCATCGATAAAATCTTCTGAATCGGGATGGTTGATAGATGCCGACAACATTAAGGCCCCCCTTCGACCATCTTGGGCCACTTCCCTTGTCGAATTGGAATAACGCTCCATAAAAGGAACAAGTCCTGTAGAGGTCAAGGCTGAATTCTTAACAGCTGAACCTTTGGGCCTAATGTGTGAAAGGTCATGGCCAACCCCGCCACGACGCTTCATTAATTGTACTTGCTCTTGGTCTATCTTCATGATTCCCCCATAGGAATCCGAATTTCCTTCGTTACCTATAACAAAACAGTTGGATAGGGAAGCGACTTGGTAAGGATTGCCAATACCCGCCATAGGACTACCTTGGGGAACGATATACTTAAAATCCTTGATTAGATCATAGACCTCCTTTTTAGATAGGGGATTCGGATATTTTTTTTCGATACGGCTTATTTCCTTGGCGATTCTGTGATGCATATCGTCAGGGTTAAGTTCATAGATGTTCCCCTTGGAATCTTTTAGTGCATATTTGTTTACCCAAACCTGAGCCGCTAGATCATCTCCTTTGAAATAGGCCAAGCTGGATTGGTATGCTTCTTCTTGGGAAAAGATTTTCTTGTTGGATTGGATTGTTTTTAACTGCATTTGTGGATAATATGGTTTTAAGTGCTTGGATTAAGAAAGTGTAAAAATATATAAAAAGAAAATAATCTATTCATGGAAAGTATTGTAAAGTGTACAAGAAAAAATGGTTAAAACACTGTAAATCAGTTTTATAAAAAATTTATCAACAAAAAAAGTTGACAAATTTATTTGATTGCCTGTATTTTACAGCATTGGATAAAACGTAGGTGTTTCCAAATATTTATTGTGTTTTCCCTTTTGGAACATATAAAGAATTCCTTACCTTTTAACAAAATAAAAAACACTGGTAACATGAACTTATTTGACGAAATAAAAAACAAACTAAGTCACGAATTTATCGATATCATAGAATGGTTGGACTCTACAAACGATACCATAGTACATCGATTTGAAAGATATCAGAATGAAATAAAGAATAATGCGAAGTTAATCGTTCGCGAAGGCCAAACGGCAGTTTTCGTAAACGAGGGGCAATTGGCCGATGTCTTTACGCCGGGCACGTATACCTTGAATACGAGGAACCTACCTATACTGACAACATTAAAAGGATGGAAATACGGGTTTGACAGCCCTTTCAAGGCTGAAGTATATTTTGTGAATACCCGATTGTTCACAGATGAGAAATGGGGGACCAAAAATCCTTTTATCCTAAGTGATGGGCGTTTCGGTATGGTCGAGATCAGGGCTTTCGGCACCTATAGTTTTAGGATCAACGATCCAGGTAAATTTGTGGTCGATGTCGTTGGTACCGATGGTAATTTTACCAACTATGAGGTTAATGAGCATTTGAAAAGCTTAATAGTTACTCGTTTTACCGATACTGTGGGCGAGGCCAATTTACCTATTGAGATGTATGCCGCAAACACCAGTGAGCTTTCTGAAACCTGCCAAGAGGTAATGCAGCCCGAATTTGGCCGTGTGGGTATAGAGTTGGAGAAATTCTACATAGAGAATGTTTCTATGCCGGAAGAGCTCAAGAAAGAAATTTTCGAGTACAGTAGATTGGATAAACTTGACATGACCAAGCTTTCACAATTCAAGGCTGCCAAAGCCATGGAGGCCGCTGCCAAGAACGAAGGAGGTACCGCAGGTGCGGGAATGGGAATGGGAATGGGGTTCGTATTGGCACAACAGATGGGCAGTATGATGGGCCAGCCCACGCCACAACAGTCTTTTGGAGGCCAGCCCCAGCAAGTTGCGGCAGTACCGCCACCGATGCCTGCCCAGGTTTTATACCATTATGCAGTGAACGGACAACAGGCCGGCCCCGTTACTTTTGATAAGCTAAAGGAACTTTTTGCCAGCAGGACAATCAATAGGGATTCCCTTATCTGGAAACAGGGGATGGCCAATTGGGCTGCTTTAAAGGATATCGAGGAATTAAAGGTTTTCTTGGGGGGCAATACACCACCACCATTACCAACAGTCTAAACAACCATATATTTATTGAATTTCCACATATTCGTGGTAAATGCAACATTTGTTTATGGAAAGAACCCTTAATTCCGAAGCCAATAAATCCTGTGCCAATTGTGGGGCAGAACTTAAATTCAAACCAGGTTCGCACCAGCTTACCTGTGGCTATTGTGGCTATGAGGAATTTATTGAACAGGCCAAAAGCAGTTTTGAGGAGTTGGAACTCCAGCACTATCTTAAAGTAGTTGGGGAGAATGCCTACACGGAAACCATAGACCTGTTACACTGTAAAAACTGTGGGGCAAACCAACATGTTGGGGAAAATTATAAATCCCTCGAATGTGTCTATTGTGGTGAACCCTTGATCCGTGAGGATATTGAGAAGGAAGGTTGGATCTTGCCAGGGGCATTGGTGCCTTTTCAGTTGGATACCAAAAAGGCCCGATCGATCTTTAAGAACTGGATAGGTCAAATCTGGTTTGCCCCCGATAATCTAAAACGGGCAGCCCTAGATCCCGAGGGTATACGTGGGCTATACATTCCTTATTGGACCTTTGATGCGAAACTGTTTGCGGAATATCAAGGAAAACGTGGGGATTATTATTATGAAACACAAAGGGTGCGAACCAAGAACGGTATGCGGACCCGACAGGTTCGTAAAACAAGGTGGTCGCTGGCATCTGGAACCGTAAAGGGTTTCGTAGATGACATTCTTATAAATGCCTCGGAAAAAAAGAGAAGGGAAATACCCGTTAAGATCGCCCATTGGAACCTAAAGGAACTGGTTGTGTTCAACTCGAAATATTTGGCGGGTTTTATTACCGAAAAATATACCATATCATTGAAAGGAGGCCACCATAGGTCTTTTCAAAAAGCCAAGGAAATCGCATATAGCTGGATCAGGGGGGATATTGGTGGCGACGTACAGCGCATCAACCATGCCGATATTAAATTGTCCGACGAGACTTTCAAGCACATATTACTTCCCGTATATGTCAGTTCATACCGGTATAACGGAAAGGAGTTCCTTTTTTATATCAATGGGCAAACAGGGACTTTGAGTGGTACTAGGCCCTATTCGTTCTGGAAGATTTTCTTTTTGGTACTATTTATTCTTGTAATGATAATACTTATTGCGATTTTTACACAATGAGAACTTTAGTGATAGGGGATGTTCATTCCGGGGTAAAAGCACTCGAACAAGTATTGTTGCGAGCTGGCATTTCGCATAACGATAGATTGATCTTTTTAGGGGATTACGTTGATGGGTGGAGTGATGCCGTGGAAACAATTGACTTTTTGATCGGTCTAGAACAGACCCATGATTGTATTTTCTTAAGGGGAAACCACGATGAACTTTGTTCTAATTGGCTTCGAACAGAAGAGGAAAATCCTGTCTGGCTGCAACATGGGGGGGCATCAACTGTGGCATCCTATGCAAAGGCCGGTAGGTCCACCATAGATGGCCACATCAGGTTCTTTGATCGGTTGATCAACTATCATTTGGATTCGGGTAACCGCATGTATTTACATGCAGGCTTTACGAATGTCAAAGGGGTTGAACACGAATATTTCACGAAAATTTTTTATTGGGATAGGACCTTATGGGAATTGGCACTCTGTCTGAACCCTTCACTAGGGAAAGACCACCCATATTACCCAAAGAGGTTAACACATTATGACGAGATATTCATTGGGCATACACCGGTAACACGCATAGGGGAAACCACACCACAAAATGCTGCCAATGTCTGGAATGTTGATACAGGGGCGGCTTTTTATGGCCCATTGTCGATTATTGATGCACACACCAAGGAGGTTTGGCAAAGCGATCCGGTACATACTTTTTACCTAAATGAGAAGGGTAGGAACTAAGATTTAGGGAAACGTTATCTAAATGCCATTGTCGTAGCCAATTCCCCAGATGGGCATATCCAGGTTAGATTAACAAATTAATATGTCTAATCTTACCGAGCTGGTTGATTACTGTTGCTAACGTAAAAATGAACAGACGAAAATTTATAGAACGAACATTTTGGGGAACAGTCGGGGCTGGATTTTTGACTGGACTTTACTCTTGGCAAATTGAGCCTTTTTGGTTGGAATTTGTGAAACGTAAAATGCCAATTGCCAATCTACCAGATAATCTGATAGGGAAAAGACTTATGCAAATTAGTGATATACATATAGGAAATAGATTTGACTATAATTATATAATTGACTCATTTAAAAAAGCGCAGGAATTCAACCCTGATTTTGTTGTCTACACAGGAGATTATGTAAGTTATGAGAACGAAAAACAATTTGGGCAATTGGATGAAGTACTGAGATACACGGTTAAAGGAAAAATAGGAACTGTAGGGATACTTGGCAATCACAACTATGGGAAAAATTGGGCTGAACAAAATGTAGCGGATAAAATCTCGGAGCAATTGACAAATGCAGGAATTGAAGTGCTTAAAAATGACCAAGTGGATATTTCGGGTTTGAACATAATCGGATTTGATGATTATTGGGCATTGAATTTTGCACCTGGAAAAGTGATGGACAACTATGACCAAAACAAAGCTAATCTGTTGTTATGTCACAACCCTGATGTTTGTGATTTAGACGTTTGGAACGGATATAAAGGTTGGATTCTAGCTGGACATACACACGGAGGACAATGTAAACCACCATTTTTAAATGCACCAATGTTACCTGTTAAAAACAAGAGATATTCACAAGGAGAAATAGATTTGAATGACGGTAGAACCTTATATGTTAATCGAGCAGTTGGACATTTGTGGCAAGTGAGATTTAACGTTAGACCCGAAATAACAATTTTTGAACTTGAAAAAGCATAAGGATAACCGGCTACAACACTGTATATGAAATCATAGCCGCCTATCGGTAGGCTACACTTCATATACCCAACGTTGTGTGCAAGTTAAAAAAACGAAAACGATGGATAAATACTGGTTGCCTTATTGACAATTATCCCTTTAAATTGTCAAGGGTAAAAAACTGGGGAATCCAACCTTGGATTTGAAAATCAAAAAGAGGGAAAATCACTTTCTGACGGATGGTTGAAGTGGGGAAACTATGAGTTGACGATAGATGAAAATGCTCATTCGGGAAAAAAATCGGGAAAAATCACATCAGGCCAGACCGGAAGTTCTTTTGGAAGTATCGCATATAAGATCCCAGCAAATTATGAGGGGAAAACAATAAGACTTGAAGGTTTTATGAAAATCAAAAACGTTGGAAACGGATTTGCAGGTTTGCTGTTGCGAGTTGACGGAAATGGAGGTTCTTTGGCATTTGATAATATGCAAGATCAAAAAATAACGGGAACTAAGGATTGGCAGAAATATAGCATAACACTTGATTGCCCCGAGGCAGCGGAGAATATCTTTATTGCGGGAATACTTTCGGGAAAGGGTGAAGCTTGGTTTGACGATAATTTAAGGTATTGGGGTAAATTACCCAAATGGGGAGGAAACCCAACGAATTGGAATAGTACCTGACATAGAGATCAAGTCAACAATTGAAGGCATAAGAAATGGAAAAGATGAATTACTCGAAAAAGCGATCGAGGTAATATTAAAAGGATAAACAATAAGGCTAAGTGCCAAACCGCAAACCGAAGAGTAAATGCATTTTAATCCCTTACTATTCTTATACAGACCAATATAATCGTATATTGGAACTCATTTAAACTTTTCGGCTTGCCAGAAAATTGCCATTTTCCGCCCTGTTCTTGTCTTTTCTTACTTCCGTAGCCCTGCTATGCAAACTGAAAAAGCCTTCAACAGAACAAAAAACCAGTGATTTTCGCTTAAACCCAAAAAATTTAAACGAGTTTATTGATAAAATATGATAAAGAAGAATATAAGATTGGAAGTAATGCAGGCTATTGAGCCTAAAGTGGGGGAATTCATAGATTTTTTTTTGATTGCCATTGATGATATTTGGCAACCATCCGATTTTCTCCCCGACCCTAAAAGTGATTGTTTTTTGAATGATATTGAACAGTTGCGTGAAGAATCCAAGGAATTGGGTTATGATTTCTGGGTAACCATGGTGGCCGATACCATTACTGAGGAGGCTTTGCCCACTTATGAGGCATGGTTGATGGATGTTGAGGGGGTAAACCAGCATGACGGGGAAAAAAATGGTTGGTCCAAATGGGTGCGGGCCTGGACTGCGGAAGAGAATCGTCATGGTGATGTCCTGAACAAGTATCTATATTTATCCGGGAGGGTTAATATGCGTGAAGTGGAAATTACCACCCAGCATTTGATAGCCGATGGGTTCGATATAGGAACCGATAGGGATCCCTATAAGAATTTTGTCTATACATCATTTCAGGAGTTGGCGACGAATATATCGCACAAACGGGTAGGTCAGATGGCGAAGAAGAAGGGTAATACCCTTTTGGGTAAGATGTGTGCCATCATTGCCGGGGATGAAATGCGACATCATTTGGCGTATCGTGAGTTTGTGAAAAATATCTTTGGGGAAGACCCTTCGGGAATGATGTTGGCCTTTGCCGATATGATGAAGAGGAAAATTGTCATGCCCGCACATTTTTTGCGGGAATCCGGGGGGAGTATAGGTACGGCCTTTGAGAATTTCTCCAACTGTGCACAACGTTTGGGTGTTTACACGGCACAGGATTATATTGATATTCTCAAGAAATTGAACTCATATTGGCAGTTGGATGCCGTCAGGAGCCTGAGTGATGAGGCTGAAAAGGCCCGTGATTATTTAATGAAATTGCCAGATAGGTTGCAACGTATTTCCGAAAGGATGTCATTTCCCAAGGACCAATACCATTTTAAATGGGTAGAGGCCAACGGAACTTTATAGAAAAGAGGCCGTCTAAGAACATTTAGGCGGTTTTTTAGTTTTGGCCTATTGGGTAAATTTTGGTTTTCAATTAGTAGATCGAGTAAAAAAGCCAAGGGAAAACACCCTAACCTGATGAAACAGGTTCAGGTTGTCAAGGCGTTAAGAATGGCGCATAACAATAGATTGACCAACAACACTCGATAGGGGATCACAGTATTGTTTGTCCGTATATCGACAATAACTCCAGGACAGTAATGTTATCCCATCTATGATAGATGGATATGACTGCTACCGGAATGCATTGGCGGAGAGAGCCAATGGCATACCAAAAGGTGGATCCTTAATCTATAAATGAATGGTAAAGGACCAGAACAACCCATAGAAGAATCAATAGATATATAATAACGGAAGACCACATTTGAGCCTTAATATGGAAACACCTGATTTTATATATAACAGAAAACCTTTGAAGCTAACTTCAAAGGTTTTCTGTTAATTCATTAAGAACGTCAACCTATTCTAGGACGATCCACGCATACTATAATTTTCCATAATCGTGTTCATCCTGCCATTTGGCGAGTTCCTTCCATTTGCCTTCATAACACATTTTGGCTTGCATAGGCCATGATGCGGGATCGTGAACCTTATAACGATCACCCCCGCCATCAAGGATCTGTTGACAATTTGAAACAGTGGTCTCAGAAAGTTCCTTCCAAGTCTTGATACCCGCATCATTGAACATCCCGGATATTTTTGGGCCTATACCCTCAACGATTTTCAGGTCATCTTTTTTAATGGTTCTTCCCATAGCAGCTTTCGCTGCTGCCGCATCAAAAGGAATTTGCTTTTCTTTTACGGTTTCCGAGGTTAATGAGGCGGCAGCCCCGACTCCAGCGGCAGCAATTGCGGCCCCAGCCGATAATTTTCCTTTACAGGCATCCAAATCCGCTTTAAGCTTTACATTTTTATCCTGTAGTAATTTCAGATCATGGGAATTGTCTATGGTCTTAGTCTTTCCCTTTCCGAGAAGGTATCCAAAATATGCACATAGTAAGCCTACTAATAGAGGAATTAACCAGCACCAAATATTCATAGTTGAAAAATCCATTTTTTTATTTTTAGTTTAGTTATTTAATTTAAAGTGATTATTGTTCGTCTGTTCTGTGCCCTTCCTTCTTCCGTTTCATTGCTGGCTATAGGTTCATCCGAGCCTTTTGAAGAGGTGCTTATTTTGCTTTCGGGAATTCCATTGCGCATTAAATAGTTTTTTGCGAAATCAGCCCTTTCCTGACCTAATACAATATTTTTAGCCCTTTGGCCAGTATTGTCGGTATGGCCAACAATATTGACGGTAGAACCTTCAACCTTGTCTAGATAAGTGGATATATCAGCAATTTTCCGACGTTGTTCCATAGAGAGGTTTATAGAGGCCTCGGCAGTATTGAAATTAAGTATTAATGGACTGCTATTGATTCGGTCGTGCAATTCCTTCAATTTGTCATCAGTATCCTCGGGCATATCCGCAAGGTCGTACCCCAAAGGGCCCAAATAGACATTTTCCTTTGGGACAAGTTCGTCCTTCAAGGCCCCAAAAGTGCTCATTAATCTGGAGGGAATACCCTTCGAAACAAGATAGTTCTTTACTGTATTGGCGCGCGCCACCCCTAAATTGGGGAATGCAGAGTTGTTTTCCTCATCACTTTTATAATATCCAGTGATGTTGACCACCTTGTCCGAATTCTCGGCCAAGAAGGTTTTTAAGCGGGCTATACCGTCTTGAACATCTTGGGTAACTGGTAAAAGAATGTCAGGGGAAGAAGAATTGAAATTAAAATTGTTGTTCGTACGGTACGTAAATCCATTTTTGTCAAAAGCAAAAGGATATGACGTAGGCTCATGGGCTACAGGGGCCACCACCTCTTTTTTAGACGACATTCCACATTCACTGCAACAGGTAATGTAAAAATACGTCCCTGCCAGAATAGTAATGATTATTCCTAGTAGGTTTGTAATCTTTTTTGTCATTATTTATAATGATTTAGTGTTTAGTTCACCAATGTATTAAAAAAATCTAATATTTTTTATAAAACACACACTAAATCCTTTAAAAACCAACAAGGTAGAATTCATCTTCCGTGTCCACACTTATGTTTTCCCGTACTATAGGTGTAAATATCCCGGTTATCGGCCTCGATTGTCCGCAAGTTGTAGTGGGTCATAAAGGTTGGATTCCACCTTGTCTAGACGAAGTCAGTGATCTTTGGATCTATCCGGGGAAAGTCAAAAAAACGACTGTTTTTGTAAACTTTCACCCAATTCCGTTGTTTGTCCACTTCGAATAGTTTGTTTCATAACACTTTATTACACTAAATATGGTATTCTGTTACGCCCGTATTTCAACTAAAGAACAAAATCTGGATTTACAATTAAACGCACTTTTCTTTTAAAGTATGGCGTAAATGAAAAAACATCGTTCAAGACATTGTTCCTGGCGCACAAGCTGAAAGAAAGGACCAATACCGATTCAACTTACAAGATCGACCAAAGATGGTTTGCATTTCTGTAGTATTGAAAATCACAGATGGGGATGATCGTTTCCTTTGTAAGTGCTCCGGCCTGTCCGGAGAGGAACTCCCTGTGCTTTTCCTGTGATGGGAAAGCGATATTCGTTGCCTTATTTTTGATTCGCCACCATATCCTCTCGGCCGGGTTGGGTTCGGGAGAGTACGGTGGCAGGAAGAGCAGTGCCACATTGTCCGGCAATTTGAGCCTTTTGGCCTTATGGAAGGCGGCCCTTGTCCTGGCAGTGGAAGTCCGCTTTTTTGTAGCGGCCGCCCTTGGAGGCTATCGGCTCGCGGCGGTACCGCCCGAGGTTTTTTTAAAGGGGGTCACCTTTTCGGGATCCTTTTCCACATGCGATTTCCTTGTTGTCTTGACCAAGGCCCCGAGATTCCCTTTGACATGGATATCCAGTGCATGGTAATTGACCGATGACCCATGTTCGGCATTGAACCGTTCCAAAAGTTCCTTGAAGCCCCGGATCCACACCAGACATCCCGGTCGCCCCGTGCTGCTTGGCGAACAATGTCGTGCCCACATGGGGCAATTCCCCAAGTTCTTTGTCCGATTCCCTTATCCTGAAAATTTAGCCCATAGATCAATGTTCTGCCCGAAGACCTAAAAACCATCATTAAGATCCTAATCAGGATCCATAAAATTCAAATGTCTTCCAATGTTGAAATGGTATAAGAAGAATTCGATAAAAATGCATATTGTCGATTTTAACATAGTTATTATTCCTAACAACCTGAGTTCGATTGATCAAAACAGGCAAATTTGGTTGTTGTTTACGGTTTGGTATTTAATAGAAGGTTTTTTAGGCAAGAAGCTATAAGCAATTAATCCAGATATTAAGTTGGTTAAAAAGTTGGCAAAACCTCTATGTCGGGAATGTTCTATTTGGCAAATATTTTCAAGTCCATCGTTTACAGTTTCAATAACAGATTTTTTCCAAGCAGTATTTTGTCAGATACAGTCATCAAACAATTCTTAATGTTGTTTCTTATACTTGTAATGGGTTGAACACCATCAACAAAAAATAATTGTGAGAGTTCTTTACCGATATAGCCTTTGTCGGCATAGAGTTTGCCGAATATTTTATCCAAGAAGCGATCTTGTTTTAGTGGTTCCCTATCATCTGTACTTGCTTGTGTTATGGTAAAATTCAAGATTTCCCCTTTGTCATTTATAATGATGTGCAACTTGAAGCCATGAAACCAACCCATGGACTTTCCTGTATTGGCTATACCTTTAAACACTTTGTTCGCATTAATGCGTTTGTTTTTGCAAACTCTAATTGGTGTGGAATCTATGAAAGAAATACCAGTGCACTTACCTAGGCAGCAGGTCCTTAAGAACAACACCATAGGCATAAGATTCCGCTGCATAAGTTCGGTAAATCTGTTATAAGATACTGTTTGTGGAAATTCATTTTGCATATGTTTTTGAACATAGTGAATATAAAAATGCTTAAAACACCTAAAACCGCCCAAAGGGAACAAGACAGTTATCGTTATTATCTCGCTCTTACAGATAGTAGTTGGACGTTTTGATGGGTTGCCAAGTAGTGCTTTGTCAACAATTTGGCCGTATTCTTGGCAAAATTCAATCAATAACACAAAAAACATCAGTAACTTTAGAATAGGGAATCATAAGTGGGTTTTTAGATTGACAAATTGGAATTCAACACTTTAATTTACTGAAAAGCCATATTTTCCGTAATAATATTGCTCTGAATATTAATCGAACTCAGGTTAACAGTTATAATTTTTTACATCGATAAGTAAGAATTATGGGATATAAGCAAAGCATATCGTGTATCAATAAGAAGTCAATTACCAGGTCATTTAAAAACCTACGTATGAACAAGACCTTTCTTATCGTACTCAACATTCTGTTTTTTACCACGGCCTGTGAAAATGAGGATGGCCAAAATACAATCTATCAAGTAAACATTGCGGCTCAGGGAGCTTGCATGGAAGCCGAAATGGAAGGTCTGACCGCATCTCTATGCGTATTGGACACCAATGGGATATCAAAGACAGAGTTCGCTCAAAATGAAAATTTCAGTATAGCACTCACTTTTCAAAACAACATTGGAGAAAATATAAAGATCAAGAATGAATATCTGAACGGGGAATCGGTAATGATCGTAGAGGGAGTCGCCGACGGACTAAACCATGGCAAACCCTATACGTCCGTTTCGTGCGAGTTCGTCGGCAACCCCAACATGGAAATCCCTCCAGGGGGATCATATGTGGTTAGTAGTCCTTGGGTACTCCAAGAGGGAATCCGAACAATAGGACTGGTCTGTAAGGGCGAAAGCAACGAATATCTGGCTGTAGGTTCTTATCGGGTGATAGTGTCCCTTGACTTCATAATGGAAATGGGCGATAAGACTATCAGTGTTGAAGGAGGGAATGAACTAGGGTTGGGGTTCGACATCATGTAAAATATAATACCAACCTAAATCCAACTAAAATGAAATCCTCAATTCTCCTTTGTTTGTTATTCCTTTCCTGTCCACAAATTATATCCGCACAAGTTGAGTCTAATTTACTCCCAGAGGGGAACACAGGACCTGGCAGGTTCCCCCGGATCGTTTAGGGTATGGTCCTTCTTTAAATATCACGCCCTAAACGACCTGGAATCCCACTTCCAAGCTTCGCCAAAGTTTATTAATCCAATGGCAACGATGTTTTTAATGATTTCCCTACATAAAATTGGAATACCGTTCTACTTCAAGTGCGAATAATGGGTCAAAAGGGACATCCACACAAAGAAGATGACCATCTGCACATAAAAACTTGATTCCCTTTGATTGAACCAGTAAATTTATTCAATAGCATATAGGGGTAGGATATATTATCCATTATGAAAGCAAGAATAAAAAACATTATCACCTTTTGTTGTATGGTGGTTGTCCTTGGCATCCAAACCTTAGTTGGGGGTAGTTGGAAGGTGGAGCGGCACGAGGGTCGTAATTTGGAACCCTGATTCACGGGACGATGACCGGAACGGTCGAACTTTATACTTTTATTATTTATTTGGGTTGGTTGGTTTAGTTAGTGTTCAAACCCGATGACGATTTTAGGAAAGTCTAGCCAATGGCAAGATGGATTCCTTGGACAGCCATCGGGTTTTTTAATCGCAGGGTGATAGCCAATAAGGGTCTGATCCCTTGAGGCTTGCCTCGGAATAACAAGAGTCTTTTCGGATGCATACCCTGTACCCTTGGGGCGAGGTTTTCTATGGACTACAGATCAAATTTAATACCTTGTGCCAAAGGCAGCTCGGTAGTGTAATTTATGGTATTGGTCTGTCTTCGCATATATACTTTCCACGCATCGGAACCCGATTCGCGGCCTCCCCCGGTTTCTTTCTCACCTCCAAAAGCACCTCCTATCTCAGCACCGGAAGTACCAATGTTCACGTTTGCGATACCACAGTCACTGCCGGCACAGGAAAGGAAATTTTCGGCTTCACGCAGATTATTGGTCATTATGGCCGAAGATAAACCTTGGACCACCCCGTTTTGTATTTCTATGGCATTGTTGACATCCCCTGAATATTTAAGTAAATACAATACGGGCGCAAAAGTCTCATGCTGTACTATCTCGAAATCATTATCGGCCTCGGCAATGGCAGGTTTTACATAGCATCCACTCTCATAGCCTTCGCCTTTTAGAACCCCTCCCTCAACAATCAATTTCCCGCCTTCTTCCACGACCTTGGTCAGGGCGTTTTGGTAATTGGCAACAGCATCCGTATCGATTAAAGGACCTACGTGATTATTTTCATCCAAGGGGTTTCCGATCCGTAATTGGTTGTAGGCTTTTACCAAGGCTTCTTTTACCGTATCGTACATAGACTCATGTATGATCAACCTACGGGTAGAGGTACAGCGTTGTCCCGCTGTGCCAACAGCTCCAAAGACGGCTCCTATTACCGTCATTTTTATGTCAGCATCCGGGGTTACGATGATGGAATTGTTGCCACCAAGCTCAAGTAATGATTTGCCCAATCGGGCGGCTACTGCTTGTGCTACGATCTTACCCATTCTTATGGATCCAGTTGCGGAGACCAATGGTATACGACGGTCTTGGGTCATCATCCCACCAACTTTGTAATCACCGTTTATCAAGCATGATATTCCTTCGGGAAGCCTATTGGCCTTAAGTACCGAGGCTGCAATATTTTGGCATGCGATTCCGCATAGGGGTGTTTTTTCCGAAGGTTTCCATATACATACATCCCCACATACCCAAGCCAAGGCTGTGTTCCAGGCCCATACGGCAACAGGGAAGTTGAATGCCGATATAATACCGACCACACCTAGAGGATGGTACTGTTCATACATGCGGTGACCGGGACGTTCGGAGTGCATGGTCAGTCCATGGAGCTGCCTTGAGAGTCCGACAGCAAAATCACAGATATCGATCATTTCCTGAACCTCCCCTAAGCCCTCTTGGTAGCTTTTCCCCATTTCATAGGAGACCAATTTTCCCAGGGGTTCTTTGAGTTCACGTAACTTATTGCCAAATTGTCTAACAACCTCACCACGTTGAGGGGCGGGCATTTTACGCCAAGGTTTGAATGCTTGGGTAGCGGCATCCATTGCCTTTTCATAGTCGGTTTTTGTGGTGCTTTTTACCTTTCCGATAAGGGCGCCATCTACGGGTGAATGTGAGGCGATTATTTCGCCGGACCCAAAATTGTCAGATCCTGTAGAAGTACCTTCATTGATGTCTTGGATGCCTAATTTTCTAAGGGCATCATTGATGCCGAATTCCATTGCTATTTTTGACATAATATAACTTTTTTACCGCGTATTGTTGAATATATGACAAAGCTACGAATAATCATGCGGTTTATCATTGGGAGGGATATATAAGAATGGCCAACAGTGATTATTTGGTCAAGAGCAGGGCTATGCTTATGATTGCATACTACCTGAAAAAAACCCGTTGTACATTATGATTTGAAAGAAAAAAGCTGTTCATCTTACTGGTAATCAGTAATCTATTTTAGCCACAAAGTATTTTAAATGAACAACTTAGAGGCAAATTATGAAAGAATTTTGGAAGTTTTGGGAGAAATGCCAAAACAGCGGCTTTTATCCTATCAGCGGCGGCGACCAAGGCTAAGCGACCTTGAACCGGTCTGTTTTGTCCAAGTGTGAACATCCGTAACACCACAATCGACCATAAAAGAATGTCAATAGTTTAATGGTCATCTGAAATAAAACGCCTATCAACAGGCATTACCGTACCACAATTGTCGCAGGTACGTAATTCCTTGGAACCATAAAAATGTTTAAAATGTGCCAAAAAATCCTTTTCAATATCATTCAGGGTAAAATAGGCCTCGTATAATTTGTGGTTGCAATTGTCACAGAACCATAATAGTCCATCATCAATGGCCATATCGGTTCTTTTTCGTTCAACGACCAATCCTATGGATTCTTCGTGCCGAACAGGGGAATGGGGCACTTTCGCCGGATGTAGGTACATGTCTCCTGGACCAAGTTCCATTGTTCTTTTCCCCCCATTTTCTTGAATATGGATTTCTATATTGCCTTCCAATTGAAAAAAAAGTTCCTCGGTCTCATTGTAATGGTAATCTTTACGGGCATTTGGCCCAGCAACGACCATCACAATATAATCACCTGATTCCTTATACAGGTTTTTATTCCCTATAGGGGGTTTTAATGAATCCCGATTTTCTTCAATCCACTTTAATAGATTAAAAGGGGGGGGAATAGCCATAATTGAAATTTGAGTATTAATAACTTGCCCAGTGTATCATTTCGTACAAAAGCCCTTACAGGTCGGTAATTCAAATATAAGAAAAGAAAATCAGACTTTAGGTTTGTTCGTTACCTACCGATAGAAGAGTTGTGTAAAGTATAAATGGCCTTGGCTATCCTTTTTAACACTAACCGCTGTATGTGTAAAATCACCCTCGATGGTTTTTTTGTGTTCATCACTAGCCAGCCATTCCTCAAACGCCCCATGGGCAGAAGTGTAGTCCTTGGCGATATTTTCAGCAACCAATTCGGCATTGACCTCAGAGGAGATACTCGAGGCCCTGGAATTAAAACCATGGTGGCTAAGATTGCCGGTCGCTATCATGTGGTCATTGTGTTTGTTGGCGTACCCATAGGCAATGGTGCTAAATTCCATTGGGGAATATCCCATAGATAACCTATAGTCGTTAACAATATCCAAAAGTTCATTCTCTACTTCAATGGCATTCTTTGCCTCAATAATATCTGTATTATCCAACGATTCCTGTGAACAAGAATTTAGAATTAAAACAAACATAATGAGGAATGCTTGTGACAATCTCATTTTCATACAATATTCTAAATTGTAAGTAGGCGTATTCTTGCATTGCAAGTAGGTGTGGAATGGGGTTTCGTACTCTATAGTCGAATGGGGTTCTTCAACTGCCGTAATGATATAAAAATTTGTAACAACAACCTAATCGATAGATGTTTTTTTGATGAACTGCAACCCGATTCCATACATGTCATTGAACGAGGTTGCTTTTTATCGATTTATCATTCAATATAGGGTAATGGGAAATCCTTGGTCTTTTCTTACAGGAATAACATATTGGGTTTTAATCTTTCTTTTTTGTGAAATCCCCACTACTTTTATACTAATATACTAAATATCCGTTTTATGAAAATTGCCCACGTAATACATTTGACCCTTCTTTCGATTATACTTTTGGGGTGTAACTCCAGAAAGGAAACGTCAATAGAACAATTTGATGACCTTAGTAAATACCAAGCTTATATATCCGAGGTAACCCATGGTATTATTTCTGCGAAAAGTGATATCCGGGTTGTGCTGAACCAACCTGTTGGATCTTGGGAAAATGGGGATGAATTGGATGATGGTCTACTTATGGTAAGCCCCAAGGTGAAAGGTAAGGTAGTGGCATTGAACAATAGGACAATAGCTTTTGTCCCTGAAAAAAGCCTTGATCAGGATACGGATTATACATTTGTTCTGGCACTGAAGGAAATTATAGATGAGACTCCAGAAGAACTGGGGACCATGGCTTTTGGCGTAAAAACACAAAAGCAACAATTCAATGTCTACACCGGGCCATTGCAGTCATATTCCAAAGAGCTACAATACATTACCGGACATGTACAAAGTTCCGATATCATGTCCTTACAGGAATTGGAAGAACTTATATCGGCAAGGCAGGACGGGAGGCATATCAATCTTAAGTTTGAAAGTTCGGTGACGGAAGGCACCCAGTTCTTTTTTAAGATCGACAGCATACAACGCTTTGAGGAGGATTCGTCCCTTGAGGTACTTTGGGATGGGACAAAACGGAATATTGAAAGTTCGGGCAAGAACACCATAAAGATTCCGGGAAGGAACAATTTCATTGTCTTGGAGGCCTTGGTGCAAAACGGGGAAGAGCAATTGGTCTTGGTCAATTTTTCCGATCCCATAAAAAAGGGTCAAAACCTGAAAGGCCTGGTGGTCTTGGAAGGTGCTTCCAATCCAAGGATAGTGGTAGATGGGAATGTTCTAAGAATTTATCCTAACCAAGAAATAAAAGGAATGGCGTTTTTAGAGGTCTTTGACGGCATTGAAAGTATCGATGGGTATAAATTAACGTCAAAGTTCGAGGAGCGTTTGGCCTTTGAACAGATCAAACCCCAAATACGATTGTTGAGCAATGGCACAATATTGCCGTCATCGAGCAACTTAAAGATAAATTTCGAGACGGTAAACCTTAAAGCTGTTGACATATCTGTTTTGAAGATCTATGAGAACAATGTCCTTCAATTCCTTCAGGGAAATACTATCGATGGTAATGGCAATCTACGTTCCGTTGCCCGCCCTATCGTCAAAAAGAAAATAGACCTACAAACCCAATTGTCACACAGGGACGACAAATGGTCGGCCCATGCGTTGGATCTTAAAACATTGATAACACCCGACCCCGGGGCTATTTACCGGGTGGAGTTTGATATTAAACCTTCTTATAGCTCCTATAAATGCGACACCACCAATTTCGGGACAGAGACCGATACAGAGGAGAACTTTGACGAAGAGGAAGAAGACAGTTCTTGGGATGGTATGGAAACCGATTATTATGACGATTATGATTATGACTGGTACGAGCGCGACAATCCCTGCCACACGTCTTATTATTACGATAAGAAAATCGGTATCAATGTCTTGGCTAGTAATCTGGGGGTCACTGTAAAAAAAGGATCGAACAATAGTTACTTTGTCGCCGTCAATGATATTTTGAACACAGACCCTGTTTCTGGAGCAAAGGTCACCTTTTATAATTTTCAACAACAACCTTTAGGCAGTGTTGTTACAGATACTGATGGCACATCTATCTTCGACGCCGAAAAAGTGGCCTATTTTGCCATTGTCGAGCATAACGGACAGAAAACCTATATTAAACTCAACGATGGCAACTCACTATCGGTGAGCAAATTCAATGTGGCCGGGGTACAATTGCAGAAAGGCATTAAAGGTTTCATTTTCGGGGAACGTGGTGTATGGCGTCCCGGAGATCGAATATTCCTTTCATTCCTGTTGAATGATAATGCCAATGAACTACCCGACAACCACCCTGTGAAACTCGAATTGATCGACCCTTATAACAAAGTGGTCTTGCGTGAGGTCCAAAATTCCGGGCTGAACAATTTTTATCATTTTATGATCAAAACCGATGGGAATGCACCAACGGGAAATTGGTTGGCAAAAGTGTCGGTTGGTGGGGCAACCTTTACCAAACCCATTAAGATCGAAACCATTAAGCCCAATCGGTTGAAGATCAAATCAAGTTTTGATGGGGAGATCCTTTCCGGGTCTAAGCCAATAT
The DNA here is from genome assembly GCA_002749285.1 of Maribacter sp. Classification (GTDB taxonomy): domain Bacteria; phylum Bacteroidota; class Bacteroidia; order Flavobacteriales; family Flavobacteriaceae; genus Maribacter_A. Next base: position 83,485 of record PDPR01000011.1, on the reverse strand, counting down.
CGGGTAATTTGGAGGTTAAATGGCTTCATGGAGCCATAGCGAAGAACCTAAAGGCCGATGTGACCGCTAAGTTCAATGCAAGGAAAACAAGCTTTAAGTCCTTTCCGAATTATGTTTTTGATGACCCGACAAGAGCCTTTACCCCTGAGGAACAACGGGTTTTTGATGGGAGGTTGAATGAAGAGGGCAAGGTAGATTTCAGCATGGATACCGAATTGACGAATAGGGCACCGGGAATGCTCAATGCCGCTTTTATTACAAAAGTGTATGAAAATGGTGGGGATTTCAGCACCGATGTATTTGTAAAACCTTATTCCCCTTATGAAACCTACATTGGATTGAATACCCCCAAAGGGGACAAGAACAGGGGAATGTTGTTGACAGATACCAAGCACCTTTTCGAGGTGGTATCAGTGGACGAAAAGGGGAACCCGAAAGCAGCAAAGAACCTTAAGGTCACCATTCACAAAGTACATTGGAGATGGTGGTGGGATACTTCTGCGGATAATCTCAGTGATTTTAACAGCAGCAATTACCGCGAAAAAGTCTTTTCCAAAACCATAAGCACCAATACCAAAGGTGTCGCCACTTTCGATTTTGAGTTGAAATACCCCGATTGGGGTCGCTATCTGGTACGTGTCGAGGATCCCAATGGAGGCCATGCAACAGGAAAGACCATTTATATCGATTGGCCAGGTTGGGCCGGCAAATCCAGGAAGAATGACCCTTCGGCAGCGACCATGCTGGTTTTTTCCACGGATAAGGAAGTTTATAATGTAGGGGAAACGGCCAAGGTGACCTTCCCTAGTTCTGAAGGGGGAAGGGCACTGGTTACTATCGAGAACGGTAGTGAGGTCTTGGAGTCCCTTTGGGTTGGGACCACCAAGGGTGATACGCAGTTCGAACTCCCTATAAAGGATCTTTATACACCAAACGTATTCGTACATATTTCATTATTGCAGCCACATGCCTCAACACAGAATGATTCCCCTATCCGGTTATATGGCCTAAAACCCATTTCGGTAGAGGACCCAACCACCAAATTACAGCCTGTTATTGCAATGCCCGAGGTGTTGCGACCAGAGGAGGGTATCACTTTAAAGGTAAGTGAGGCAAATAAAAAGGCAATGACCTATAGCGTTGCGATCGTAGATGAGGGGCTATTGGACCTGACGCGGTTCAAAACCCCCGACCCATGGGATACATTTTATGCCAATGAGGCCCTAGGGGTGAAAACATGGGATGTTTACGATGATGTGATTGGGGCTTTCGGCGGTCGTATAGACCAGGTGTTTGCCATAGGGGGTGATGGGGGATTGGCAGGGGCCAAGAATAAAAAGGCGAACAGGTTTGAACCTATGGTAATTCATCTAGGTCCTTTTGAACTAAAAAAAGGCCAGACCCGATCACATGAGATCAAAATACCGAAATATATAGGTTCGGTACGAACCATGATCGTCGCAGGGGAAAACACCAATGGGGCTTATGGTAGTGCCGAGAAGACCTCCAAGGTCAGAAAGCCGTTGATGGTATTGGCCTCCTTGCCCAGAAAAATAACACAGGGAGAAAAGGTAACCCTTCCGGTTACGGTATTTGCCATGGAAAAGAATGTGCGTAATGTCACTATTTCCATAAAAAAGGACCAGGCATTCACTATTGAGGGGGCTGCCTCACAATCCGTCCCATTCGCAGGGCCCGATGAGAAAATGGTCTATTTCAAGTTAAATGTATCTGATTACAAGGGTATAGGAAAAGTAAGGATAGAGGCAAGGGGTAATGGCGAAAAGGCCTCATTTGAAATCCCGATAGACGTGGTCAACCCCAATCCGATGACTTCTGCGGTCCAGGATCTGGTTCTTGATGCACAAGGTAGCCAAACCTTGGACCTTCAAACTTTTGGGATTGCAGGAAGCAATTCGGCCCAAATTGAATTTTCGACCTTGCCACCCATGAACTTCAATGGGCGAATGAAATATCTGATCCGGTATCCCCATGGTTGTGTAGAACAGACTACCTCTGCGGCTTTCCCCCAATTGTTCCTGTCCGATATTTTTGATTTGGATGCAAATCGTAAAAACCAGGTACAAAAGAACATAGAGAATGCTATCCAGAAATTGGGAGGCTACCAATTGCCAAACGGGGGGTTCTCGTATTGGCCGGGACAGGGAAAGGTTAACGATTGGGGCACTTCATTTGCAGGACATTTCTTGATTGAGGCAGAGAACAAGGGTTATGTACTGCCCATTGGGTTTAAGTCAAGTTGGGTAAGTTACCAACAGCAGGTTGCCAGACAATGGCGAAGTGGCTCGGGGAATTCCGATTTGGCACAGGCCTATCGTCTGTATACCCTTGCCTTGTCAGGGAATGCGGATATGGCATCGATGAACCGTTTAAGGGAGACCCATGGTCTTTCCAGTGAATCGCAATACCGTCTTGCAGCGACCTATGCATTGATCGGCCAAAAACGTGTTGCGGAAGAGGTGGTTTCCAATGCCAAGTTGGATTTTACAGACTATGGGAACGACTATTATACGTATGGTTCTGAAAGCAGGAATAACGCTATGGCCCTGGAAACATTTGTATTGCTTGGCGATAAATCTAAGGCTAGGGAATTGGCCAAAAAGTTAGCCGAACGATTGGGGGACAAACAATGGATGAGTACGCAAAGTACGGCTTATAGTCTCTTGGCAATGGCCAAGTTCGCGGAGATGGTAGGGGGCAAGGGCATCAAGGCCAAAGTGGACGTTAACGGTACTTCAATAGATATAAATACGCCAAAGACCCTCGCAGAACACGGGTTGGGGATAAAAGATGGAAGCAATAGCATTGCAATATCAAACCTGAATCAGAACACATTGTACGTTTCAATTGTAAATAACGGGAAACTACCGATAGGTGAGGAAAAGGAATTCTGGCGAAACCTTAGGGTCAGTTCGGTCTTTAAGGCAAGGGACGGTTCCCATATCGATATTTCCAAGGTTATGCAGGGTACCGACTTTGTCGCTGAGGTTACCTTGACCAATACCACGGGAAATAAGATCGGGAATGTGGCATTGGCACAAATTTTCCCTAGTGGATGGGAAATTGTAAATACACGATTTACAGATTTTGGCGAATTTGAACAAAACCAAGTCGACTATACCGATATACGGGATGATAGGGCCAATTTTTATTTCAGTCTTGATAGGAATGAAACAAAGACCTTTAGGGTTTTATTGAATGCCTCTTATCTGGGTACGTATTATTTGCCGGGGGTACAGGCAGAGGCCATGTACGACAATGACTATGCCGTAAGGACCAAGGGTAGGTGGGTCGAAGTGGTACAATAGTTATTTGATAAAGGAAATAGGTATACCGGAAAATAGGTATAAGACGAAAAGGAAGAAGATAACACCAACCGAAAGGAGGAATTAAACGCAAACTCTTTTTGCCTTGGGTTCAAATACCTCGGTGTTCGGGATTTATCGAGCTGGATTATAGGATACTCTAAGGGTTTGGGCCAACGAATGGTCTTTGCCCCATTCGATGTAGATAATGCCCTTATATAGGCTTGATGGTCTTAGTTCCCCAGCATCATTTCAATCCTAAAACCGCCTTAACAAGACCGTTGGATTATTCTTCTTGGGTATTGCTTTCCTTCTTTTCCTTCAAGACCTTTGAGAAGACCAATGCACCTATTTCCTTTACGGGCCCGTAGAGTACCGATTCTTCCAACGTTTTGTTCTTGACCAAGTTAACCGCAGAATTGGCACGTTCAAAGAACACCAAAATGGCACCGACGATCACAGCCACTTTCAAGGCGCCAAAAATACCCCCTGCTATTTTGTTCAATAGTCCGAGCATAGCGAAATCAGCGATTTTAGTCAGGAATTTCCCAGCTAGGTGTACTGAAAGGACAATGATGGCAAAAGTTATGATAAATGCAGTGATGTTCATATAGCGTTCGTTCCATTCCATATTTTCCGACAGGTAGCCACCTGCTATATAAGAAAAATGTATGGCACCATATAGTCCGGCCACCAATGCGATGATCGAGGCAATCTCAATAAATAGACCGTTCTTAAAACCTTTATAAAGTCCGTAGATCAGTAAAAGCCCCAAAATAATATCCAATATTCCCATCTTGATTGTTTTTAAACGAGTTCAGGGACCTAAATGTGGTCTAGGGGAAACCCAATTATCCTAATAGGGAATCAATACGTGCCAAAACAAGTTTCATGGACAAATATAAAACATTGATTTGTACCTTTGGATCAGAAAACAAATCTATGTCAAGGGACCTGCAATTAAAGGAGCGATGGGAGCAATTGGTCAAAAAGCTTTCGGACCAATTTGCCGATGGGGATATCTTGGAGTTGGACGCTATCATCTATTTGGTGGGGGTCCAGGAATTGGGTCAATACCATAACACCTTTAAAAAGGACGATAAATTGGATTTGATGCATATTGCCATCTGTCGTTTATTGGAACCTTATGGTTATTATGAATTTGATTTTTTTGATGAAGAGGGATGGCCCCATTACACGGTCAAGGAAGAATTACCGGTATTAAAGGCAGGTGAGCAATCTATACTTATGAAAGAGGCCATTGTAATGTATTTTATGGAAAAGGAGTATATATATTGATGGTTTTCATATTTTCAGGTATAGGTCATAAACTTGATATGGATAACGTAATCCATCGACCATTAGAATTCGTGCCTTCACGGTTTGATAATAACGAATGATGGCAAGGCCCTATTATACGGTGGCCCTTTAGATTTTGAAAGCTCTTGGGAAAGGTAATCGGTTTTATGCATAGTAGTATAAGGATGGGATTTGTTTGGTAGAACGTAAATATAGGCTTGATCGGTAGAATATTTTCTTTTAAGGATGGAACCATAAGGGTATGGTTGGGAAAACATCCCAAGCGGGTATTGGTTTTCACGGTTATTCTCCTTGTTTATTATTTCTGTCTGCCCAAAGATATTTTTGTGGACCCGACTGCCACGGTAATTGAAAGTAGTGACGGAAAACTCTTAGGGGCCATAATCGCCGATGATGGGCAATGGCGGTTCCCTGAGGTTGATAGTGTGCCCTCAAAGTTCAAGACCTGTATTGTCCAGTTCGAGGATGCCTATTTTTACCAGCATCCGGGTTTTAACCCTGTTTCCATGGCCAAGGCCTTGGCAACCAATATAAAGGCAGGTAAATCTGTCCGAGGAGGAAGTACCTTGACCCAACAGGTCATCCGTTTGTCCAGAAATGGCAAAAAACGCACCTATTGGGAAAAGGTTATTGAATTGGTTCTGGCGACCCGATTGGAACTTCGCCATACCAAGGAGGAGATCTTGGGTCTTTATGCAAGTCATGCCCCTTTTGGGGGGAATGTCGTGGGGATCGATGTGGCCGCTTGGCGCTTTTTTGGGTTACAGCCCCATCAATTATCCTGGGCGGAATCGGCTACTTTGGCAGTTTTGCCCAATGCCCCAAGTCTTATATACCCTGGCAAGAATCAAGGGAAATTGCTTGAAAAAAGAAATCGATTACTGAAAAAATTATTTCGGAAAGGGATTCTGGACCGTACGACCTATGAGTTGGCACTATTGGAAGAATTACCACAAAAACCACGTCCATTGCCAAAATCCGCATCCCATCTTGTGCATTACTTGGCAAGGAACCATAAGGGGGAGCGAATAGTTTCGACCATCGACGGGAATCTGCAATCCAATGTCAATGCTATTTTAAAAAACCACTATGATAATCTAAAACAGAACCAAGTGCATAATGCCGCTGTGTTGGTATTGGATGTACATACGAGACAGGTATTGGCCTATGTGGGAAACACACCAACAGATAAGGAACATCAAAAAGATGTGGACATGGTTCAGGCTACTAGAAGTACAGGGAGTACACTAAAACCATTGCTGTATGCGGTAATGATGGATGCCGGGGAATTGTTGCCCGACATGTTGGTGCCTGATGTGCCCACACAGATCGCCGGGTATAACCCTGAGAATTTCAACAAGGATTATAGTGGGGCCGTTGAGGCAAAAAAAGCCTTGGTACGCTCCTTGAACATTCCTGCGGTCCGATTGTTGCAAAAGTATGGGCTAGAGCGTTTCCGAGATCAATTGAATGCCTTTCATATCAAGGGTATCGATAAGCCTGCCGACCATTATGGCCTTACATTAATCTTGGGAGGAGCGGAAAGTAGTTTATGGGATCTTTGCAAAACCTACGCCTCAATGGCGTCAACGGTCAATCATTTTAATACGACATCGAGCGAGTATTTTGATCAGGAGTTCATAAACCCGATTCCAATTAAAGGGCATACGGCTGATTTTGGAAAAAAAACCATCGAAAAGACCATTCTTGATGCGGCCAGTATCTACCTTACATTTGAGGCGATGAAAGAGGTGAACCGCCCCCAAGGCAATGAATCTTGGAAATTTTTCGACAGTAGCAAGGAAATCGCTTGGAAAACCGGTACAAGTTTCGGCAACAAGGATGCATGGGCCATAGGAACCACAAAGGACTATGTTGTCGGTATCTGGGTAGGTAATGCCGATGGGGAAGGCAGGCCCAATGTCACTGGGGTAACGAGTGCCGCACCTATCCTCTTCGATGTTTTTGACGTGCTTCCGAAATCTGAATGGTTCAGAAAACCATTGGATGAATTCGTATCGATAGAAGTATGCAGCAACAGTGGCTTCCTAGCCACCAAAAACTGTCCGACAAAGACAATTTCCATTCCTGGAAAGAACAATTATGTTGAGGCCTGTAGATACCATAGGATGGTTCTTTTAGACCACCGAAGACAGTATAGGGTAAATTCCTCATGTGCGGATATATCCCTCGCCCATCGGGAACCTTGGTTCGTACTTCCTCCCTTAATGGCGTTCTATTATAAAAAAAACCACCCTACTTATAGGGTTTTGCCACCTTTTAAGGAAAATTGCAAAAACACATTGGAGCCTTCAATGGAGTTCGTTTATCCAAAGAACAATACCCAAATAAGCTTGACCCGGAATTTTGATGGTAATTTGAATGAGCTGATACTGAAGTTGGCACATACCAAACCCGAAACAGCGGTTTATTGGTATTTGGATGAGGAATACCTAGGCCAAACCAATAACTTTCATGAATTGGGCATAGTGCCCACAATAGGGAAACATACCATAACCGCTATTGATGGATTTGGGAGCGAGGCAAAGATCGATATCTGGATAAAGTGAGTGCCTGGTCTTTAATCCCAGGAATCGGGTTTCTTATCCTTTTGATGTTCCCTTCCGATATTTATAAGGTCTTTCAGGGTTTGCCAGACTAATCTATCTTGTTGGTCAAGGCCGCAAAAGTATTTTTGGCATTTTTACCAAGGTAGAGTACATTGTATACCGCATCGATAATCGGTGTACGCACCTTGTTCTTAAAGTTGGCCTTCTGTTTATAAGTACTTTTGGTGGCATAATAACCTTCGGCAACCATGTTCATTTCCATCATTGCACTTTTTACGGTATACCCTTTGCCGATCATATTCCCGAACATTCGGTTACGGCTGAAAGTGGAGTACCCCGTAACCAACAGGTCACCGAGATAGGCGGAATTATTAATGTTGCGCTTCATTTTATGTACCTGTTTGATATAGCGTTTCATCTCACGGATACTGTTGCTCATAAGTACACTTTGGAAATTGTCCCCATAGCCCAGACCATGGAAGATACCGGCAGCAATCGCATAAATGTTCTTTAACATTGCGGCGTACTCCGTACCTATGATATCATCGGAGATCTTGGTTTTGATATAATCGCTTTTTAGCGAATTGGCAACCAACTCGGCTTTCGCTTTGTCAACACAGGCTATTGTAAGGTATGAAAGACGTTCCAAGGCAACTTCCTCGGCATGGCAAGGCCCTGTGAGCACGCCGATATTATCGAGGGGGATATTGTATATCTTGTTAAAGTGCTCACCAACGATTAGACCCGTTTCCGGAACGATTCCTTTAATTGCGGAAAATATGATCTTGTTCTGTAGTGAGACGGTCGATTTCTTCAATTCCGTATCAAGGAATGCCGAAGGTATGGCGAAAATGAGGACATTATTGTCCATTACAGCCGCATCCATATTGGAGGTCAGGTTCAATTGATCGGTATTGAATTCGACCGAACTTAGATAATTGGGATTGTGTTTTTGTGCCTCAATATGGGCTATGGCATTCCCATTCCGCATATACCACGTGATCTTATGTAGGTTTTCAGTGAGCATTTTGACAATAGCCGTTGCCCAACTTCCACCACCGAATACTGCAAATCGAAAATCTTCCCCCATATAGAATATTAATTGACATCAAATGTAAATAAAATTAAAACAATAATCTAAAACACTATAAAACAGCAAGTTATAATTTGTGGCACGGTGATTGTCCTGTACAGTATGAAGAAACATGGTCAGATAAATGGAATATGCCGAAATGGTCTTCGGCTTGCACCGAAAGGTTATGTGGCAGATTATATTAAACTAAAAAGAAGAACTTATGAGAGCGATAAAACTTCACCTTGGACTATTATTGATAGGAACCTTAATGTCTTCTTGTTACAGCGAGGTCATACTTGAAGATACATTCATAGAGGAATCTGGTTATAATACTGCCCAGGTATTACAATCCTTTGACTTATGGTATGTGGACATAAATGAGACTATAGGAAATGGGGAGGTTCCTTTTCTGCAATCTGCTTTTACCATTTCCTTTGATAATGGCAAGGTGTATGCGAACAACAATATCGTAGGTCTTGGTAAGACGGGACAAGGGTATGGGATCCAAATAGGTTATTTCGATGCCTTTCCCGGAACTTTGGAAATAGACCATGATATTGATGGGAGCTGGCTTTTGGATGTGTATGCGGTAAATGACAATACCTTGGAATTGTATGATTCCAACTCCGATACGTCCTATTTTTTAAGAGGCTATCAGTTGAACAGTTTTGATTTTGATTTGGTCTTTTATGACAACATACAGTATTTGTTACAGGAATACGATGTGTGGGAGAAAATATATACCAGTGAATCAGGGGTGTTGAATGATTTTGATAAGGAGAATTTCTTACAGTTTTTCGAGGATGGCGGGGATAATGTTTTTAGATCATCCATCGATTCGATAGGTACTGGCCTAAACAACCTTCAGTGGGATTTTGAAGGGGATTATGGTGTATATGATGTGGAAAACGACGAAACGCTTAAAACGTTAACATTGGGGTATGATTTTATGGGTAATGATTACTTTGAGTTATACGTTGTTAATGATCGTACTATTGAGTTGTATCACTCCAGTAGTGGAACGGTGTATAGGTTTAAGGGAATCGGATACATCCAATACTTGAAATCCGGTAAGACCTTGGTCAGGAAGAAAAGAAAGAAGACATTGAACCCAGTAATGCGGGTAAAGCGAATTAGGGAATAATATAATTTCGGCGTTTTGGTCCAGAGCGTTGTTCAAATAAGGACTTTTGGTTGGTTATCTAGTTAAGAACCGCCCTGATCTATGTGATTGGGGTGGTTTTTTGTTGGGCCATGGGGTTCCATTACAATTGGGGTTTTGCTGAACAGAATCCGTTTTGAAATATGGTATGGGGTGCTCGCTCCGTGGTCAAAATTCAAATGTGGGATATTGGGGCCACCATGCAAAAGACGAAAGGGGTTTTGGGATGGTCGGTCAAAAGTTTTCAATCGGGTTTCCATAGTGGAATAAAACAAGATTGCCCTAAGAATAACATAAAAACAGCTAATATATCAATATAGTTCAAATAGATGCCAATATTAAGATAAGGTAGGACATATTGTATTTATGGTTTTCCCCTATAGAAAACAATGCTGGACTCCATAGGAGAATCAGTAACAGAGGAAATGCGATACCCTTAATGTATCCCTATTTGACGGGGAATTGTTGGGATTGAAACCGTGGCATGTTGTTAAGCCCTTAATCGCGGGGCGATGGCCGAAAAGGGTTCGATTTCCCGAGGCTTGCCTCGAAACAATAAAAGTTTTTTCGGGAGCATACCCCGTACCCTTGGGCCGGGGTTGTTGATTAATCGTATGTTTTAAGGTCATACTCAACAATTAGTATTAATTTTGCGCCCTTTAATTGCAGGCTATGAAGAAGTATTTGAATATATTCGATTTTAAGCAGAAAGTAGATTATAAGACAGAGATCTTATCAGGTATCACCGTGGCCTTGGCCTTGGTACCTGAGGCGATTGCCTTTGCCTTGATCCCTGGATTCTCTCCTTTGACCGGTTTGTATGCCGCATTTGTCCTGGCCTTGATCACTTCCATCTTTGGTGGTAGGCCAGGAATGATATCGGGTGCCACTGGGGCTGTCGCTGTTATTTTTGTCGGGTTGATCCTAGAACTTAAAGAGGCATTTCCAGATATTGGCCCTGAGACTATTTTACATTATGTTTTTGCAACGGTTATCTTAGCCGGACTGTTACAGGTAATCGCGGGTTTTTTGCGTTTGGGTAAATTTATCCGCTTGGTACCCCACCCCGTAATGTTCGGGTTTGTAAACGGCTTGGCAATAATCATATTTATGGCCCAGTTTCCTAATTTTTATCAAAAAGGAACGGATGAGCTCCTGACCGGGGCTTCCATGTATACCATGTTGGGCCTAACCTTATTGACCATGTTGATCATCTGGGGGTTTCCAAAGCTGACAAAGGCTATTCCTTCCTCCTTATTGGCCATCTTGGTGGTTTCAGCGATTGTAATTGGTTTTGATATTGATACGCTTACCGTGGCGGATACCATGAAAGAAGGACAGACCATCCAAGGTGGGTTTCCGCCAATATCAATTCCTGATATACCATTTACCTTGCAAAGCCTGAAGATCATTTTCCCTTTTTCCTTGATCGTAGCGGTCGTAGGGTTGACGGAAAGTCTACTTACCCTCAATATTATCGATGAAATAACCGAAACCCGGGGTAGTGGCAACAAGGAATGTGTTGCCCAGGGAACGGCGAATATCCTTTCCGGGTTTTTATCGGGAATGGGAGGTTGTGCCATGATCGGCCAGAGTTTGATCAATACTTCATCAGGGGCACGTGCAAGATTGTCGGGAATTACCGCAGCGGTAATGTTATTGGTTTTTATAAGCTTTGGATCTAGTCTGATTGAGCGTTTGCCAATGGCGGCCTTGGTGGGTCTTATGTTTATGGTAGCTATTGGCACTTTTGAATGGGCGAGTTTCAAGACCTTTCGGAAAATGCCCAATTCCGATGTTATCGTAATGGTATTGGTAACCTTGATTACAGCCATCACCCATAATTTGGCCATCGCTGTATTATTTGGAGTGGTCATTTCTGCCTTGGCCTATGCTTGGGAAAATGCGAAACGTATCCGGGCAAGGAAATATATTGATGGGCAAGGGGTCAAGCATTATGAGATCTATGGACCGCTATTCTTTGCTTCCACCACGTTGTTCAATGAAAAATTCGATGTTCAGAATGATCCCGAGGAAGTGATCATTGATTTTCGGGAGAGTCGTATTGTGGATATGTCGGGTATCGAGGCCTTGAACAAACTTACCGAGCGTTATGCCAAAGTGGGAAAGAAGATCCATTTAAAGCATTTAAGCAAAGACTGTATCCTACTTTTGGGAAATGCGAACGATATTATCGATGTGAATGTACTGGAAGACCCAACATATAAAGTAGCTGTTGATAAGGTGTAAACGAAAAAAAGGTATTGCCCTCAAGGTCTTGTATAAGATTGGTCATGTGTTTTGGACAATGGGTTTATTGAACTGCTGGAACTGCAACCTAATTGCCAAATTATTTATATGCTTGAGCCTCGGAGACTACAATTTTCAGGGTTCAGGATAACTTTACAAAAAATATCGTCCGTGTGTATGAAGAAAGTAATGCGTGCGGCTGGTTTCCCGTATCGGATACAATAATCGATAAGTCAACAGCATTGGATAACCTGATTTGGGGAGAGCGTAACACCCTGCAACCGCCCATATCCCTTTATCTTCATTATCTATAACGATTGTCGTATTGTTTTATCAAGGGATGATCAGATCATGGTTCCGCAAAGAATCTTAGGGTTCTTTTTTCGGTATATGTGGTATTCCGATCTCCGTAGAAACCAACATGTCCGCCCGAGGCCGGAACCTCTAGGAAAACAGAATTGTTTTCTTCCGCTTCCTTGTATGGGTAACACCCGGCACCCAAGAAAGAATCGTTCTTGGCATTTATAATAAGTGTGGCTATATTGATCTTAGGAAGGAATTGTAATGAACTGCACTTTTTATAATAGTCGAGTGCATCTTCAAAACCGTGTGCCTTGCTCGTGTAAATATCATCAAAATCCTTTAGGGTCTTGATATGGGCAATATCGGTATCTGAAATCTTTAAGGGGAATATCTTTTGCTTCAGCCGCAACTTGGCGATTAAATGATTTTTGAAATTTTGGCTATAGGGATAATTTTTGGGCAGTAATAATTGCTTTAGTGAACTATGTAGGTCACAGGGCACAGAGACCGCCACGACCTTTTTTACCTGTTTGGGCAGCTCGTCCCGCCCCTCGCCAATGTATTTTAGTGCGAGATTACCCCCTAGGCTAAACCCCTTGATAAAGATCTCATTATAGGTGTTTTTTTTCAAAAGATGCCGTACAACAGCGTCCAGATCCTTCGTATCCCCTGAATGGTAGGAACGGTATAGGGTATTCATTTCCCCACTGCACCCCCTAAAATTAACGGCACAGGCATCATAGCCTTGGGCGTTGGCCAATTTTGCACTACCAGTGATATAAGGTCTTTGGGCATTACCTTCTAGACCATGTAATAAGATGAGTACTTTATGGCAGGGTCGTTGGGCATAGCTCCAATCCAAATCCATAAAGTCCCCATCTTGCAGTAATATCCGTTCCCGTTCCTGGTGTATTCCCGGAACCGTTCTTATCAGACCTGAGTAAATGGTCGAGAAATGCCCATTTTTAAACAGGAGCGGAGGGTTGTATTCCGAAGTAACTAGTGGCATGGTGCAATACTTTTTATTTTGGGAATATCTCCAATACTTTTATCTGTTCCTCTATGGCGGCTTTGAACGTTGTTTTTAAGTTATCGACCAATTCCGAAACAGGTAGGACATTTTCTATGGTTGCGACCCCTTGGCCGGCAGACCATATCGTTTTCCAGGCCTTGGCTTCCGTATCCATTTCTTTTCCAAAATCTATTTTCTGGTCTTTTTTCAAATCTTCTTCCGTGATGCCCGCAGCTTTAAGGCTGGCTCCCAAGAAGTTGGCATGTACCCCCGAGATCGCGGCAGTATACACTACGTCGCTGGCCCCGGATTCAATGATCATCTTTTTGTAATCATCCGTTGCCTTGCTTTCCTCTACATTGATGAAACGTGTTCCCATATAGGCCAAATCGGCACCCATTTGGAGGGCTGAGGCAACATCCCTTCCTGTACTTATACAACCAGAAAGAACAATGGTCTTGTCAAAGAATTTTTTGATTTCGGCTACCAAGGTCATGGGGTTTGTGACCCCTGCATGGCCACCTGCCCCCGCGGCAACTAAAATGAGTCCGTCTACACCTGCCTTGGCAGCCTTTTGGGCATGTCTTTTTTTGATAACATCGTGGAATACAAGTCCACCATAACCGTGAATGGCATCCACTACTTGTGAAACCGCACCAAGAGAGGTGATGATCAAGGGCACTTTGTGCTTTACACAAAGTTTTATGTCGGCTTCAAGGCGAGGGTTTGTAGGGTGTACAATAAGATTGACCCCAAATGGGGCGGCCTTTTTCCCACTTTCTTTCTCAAAGGTTTCCAAAGATGTCTTTATCTCGATTAACCATTCCTCAAAACCTTCACTGGTACGCTGGTTTAAGGCGGGAAAAGTACCCACGATACCATTCTTACAACATTCAATTACCAATTTCGGCCCTGATATAAGGAACATCGGGGCTGCAATTACAGGTAGGGAAAGATCTTTGATGAAAGGTGCTGAAGTACTCATAACTTTGATTTTATTATTTTGAAAGATGGATTTTTTTCGGGTGTTGTCCGTAGTTTACCAAAACTATGGTATTTTTGTCACTCTTATGCATGCATAATAAAATAATTCAAGAAGAATGTTTCTAAAAGAGTTTGAAATTCGTTGGAGTGATGTGGATGCCAATCGCCATTTGGCCAATTCAGCCTATATTAATTTTATGAGCCATACCCGTATGGCTTATCTGTTGGAACACGGCTTTGGTTATGAGGATATGGTCAGGAACAAGATAAGTCCTGTGGTTTTTCATGAGCATATGTATTATTTCAAAGAGGTCTTTCCCGGCAAGCCGGTCAGGGTTTCATTGGAGGTGATGGGCATGAGTGAGGATGGCTGCTTCTTTGAGTTCCACCATAATTTTTATGACCATAAGGGCAGGAACGTTGCCCATTGTGAAATGATGGGTGCTTGGATCAGTTTGGAGACAAGGCAGCTTGCACCACTTTCCAAAGAGCTGTTGGTCCGTTTTGGACAAGTGGAAAAACCTGAGGGCTTTCGTACCCTAACGAAGGAGGATACCCGTAAGTTTGCCAAGAAACCTAAGGATTTGGCCTAGCCCTTCTACTGGACAGATACACTCCCAGAAAAACCAACGATGCCGCCAGAACCTTTGTGGTGGTCAGGGCATCTTTGCCCAGGGCTATACTAAAAAGGATACCTATCAATGGTTGTACATAGACAAAGGCACTCAGGGTAGATGCTCTTAGTTGGGTAAGTGCAAAGATATTGAACAGGTAAGTGCAGAATGTGGTTCCTATGATCACAAAGGTAATGCGCCAAATAATATCAAAAGGCAAAAGGGACCATTCTATCGCCATGAGTTCATGGTACCCAAATGGCAGGCAGATAAGTATGCCCAAAGAGAACATCCATTTCATGAAAGTGAAAGGATGGTATTTTGATATCAGGATTTTGGCAAGTATCAGGTAGATGCCATAGAAAAAGGAATTCAACAGAATCAAAAAATTACCTAGTGGGATATTCGGGGCATCTTGCCGTAGCTCGGCACCGAATAGTATTAAGCCCACAGCCCCTATCAGTCCGACAAATATCCCGAATACCTTTCTGCCTGATATTTTCTCTTTGATCAGGACAGCCGATAGGATTAGAACGATTATAGGTGTAGTGGTGATTAAAACAGCACTGTTTATCGGTGTTGATAGGGACAAGCCTTTAAAAAAGGCCAGCATGTTCAGACCCATTCCGAAAATCGCACAGACAGCGATCCGCAGGTAGTCCTTCTTTCCTATCCTCTCTTTGGGGCCAAACACCGAGATGCCCCAGAACAATATAGCACCACCGATGACCCTTAGTACGACAAAACCGTGGGCCCCAATATAATCGGGCATTGCCCCTTTGGCTATAGTGTGGTTTATTCCATAGATAAAGGTGGCCCCAATAGCTGCTAAAATGGCTAAAGTACGTTTGCTCAAGGATGTATGGTTTCTTTTGCGGCCTTGACCACCTTCTTGCTGTTTCCCACGAATATCCTGTCATTAAAAATGATTACGGGTCGTCTCAAGAAAGTATAGTGTTCAAGGATCGCCTTTTTGTGATCTTCCTCATTAAGGTTTTTTTGGGCCAACCCCTTCTCTTTATAAAGTCGGGCCCTTTTGCTAAAAAGGGATTCATAACTACCGGCCAATTTTTCCATTTCCTCCAGTTGGGAAGGGGTAATGGGTTCTGTCCTAATATCCTGTAACTGAAAATCGTCTAAGGGATTCAATTCGTTCATTATCCTTTTACAGGTATCACAGCTGCTTAGGTAGTATATTTTTTTCATACTTGGGATATTTTGGTTTCCTTACGGTATAAGGTATACAAAGAAACCCAATTCCATTGGAACCTTTCCATTTTTACCACCATTTTATAGATCATACCCATTGGAAAGCTTATTCGACATTACACTACAGAACCGAAAATACGTTATTCCGTACTCAAGAAAACACCAAAAGAATTGTTATTGGAGATTCCCAGTGGTTACCGCAACAATATCTAGAGGAATATTGCACATGTGGTTGTGATCCGGCAGTTATTGGTTTGTAGGTTAAGCGGGCTGGATATGAAAGTCCCCGATGCATTGGTCGACAAGTTCGGAAAGGGCACAGTACCCTATGGCAAGGCTACCGATGGGGGGTTGGATGCAATCAAAGGATTTCTGTCCCCGACTATTGAATGGATCCAGGAAGATTGTGGGAATGGGGTTTTCGAGAATTTTAACGAATATACCACTAGTGTCAATGTAACCTTAAAGAACGTCGAGGATTCCATAGCCTTCAACCTTTTTCATGAAGGGTCGCATTTAGGGGTGGTCCTACCGTTGGAAAAAATAGTATCGGCCAAGGCTTAAATTTACAATCCGATTTTCTTGGTCAAGTAGTTTTTAACCTCATTAAAGGGCAATATCAATCTTATGGGTCCATCGGCATAGGATGCCACTTCATATTGGTTATAGAGTAGGGCCAATCCCTCATCGGTAAAGCCGATGTTTTCAGGAAGGTAAAACGTATCCCCCTCAAACATAAAGCCCGTACTGTTTATAGGTTCGTTCTGGGGAATGTTCTCTTGGATCCTGAATTTTGTCTCGGCAAAGTGTTCAAAATGCTTAGGGTCCTTGAACAGTTCCCGGTTTTCTATTTCCATTCCCTTATGTTTGTCAAAATTCAAGAATCGTCGGGTCGTATATCCATGTGCACCTCCAGTGAACAAATATGAATTGAGGGCAATTGTCAGTAGGTTCTTATCCTCATAGGAAACAGTACCTGTTATTTTGGCTTCCCATTTTATATTTTCATCAGGGTATAGTTTCCGTAATTCATCATATCCGTTTTTAAAAGATCGAATGGCCTCGGATACGTTTGATATTTCTATTCCGTCATCATAGACCAATAAGGAAATCAATTCCTCATCGATAGTATTGTTTATGGCCCCTGCAAGTTTGGATCGATCTAAGGCTTTTGGGATCTCAATCAAGATTTCAGGACATTCGTCACATGTTACATCGGTAACCGTTTGGGGCTCAAAGGTGAGTCTGCCATCATCTTTACATCCAAGAAGTACTAGCAGGCAAATGAACAAGGCGATTGGGGTTTTCATTTATTTCTTATGTTTCTTAGGCACAAAATTACGGCTTCATTACGACCCCCAAAAGATAACGATACTTTTATATGGGAAAATGGCCAAAATGGCATTTTATAAAAATATTGGAGGGACTGCCTATGGATCCATGAATGGTCTTTCGGCCCTAAGTACAATTAGGCGATGCAGAAGGTATTGTTGAAAAACCATGATCGTTAATCATGGGGGAAGTAATAGGGTAATGTACAATTGATAACCCCTAGATGGAAATAAGTTACAGTATTTTTAAAAAAACAAGGCTTAAATTGTAAGAATGTTATAATTTTACCTTTATGTTATAAAATCAACAATACTAAAAAGTATAATTATTGATATATGGAGGCAAAAATCAAATCATTCATGGACGAGGTAAGGATCAGAAACGGACATGAGCCTGAGTTTATACAAGCGGTTCAGGAAGTTGCTGAGACAGTGATACCTTACATTGCGAGCAATGAAATCTACAAGGGTAAGAACATTCTTTTGAGAATGGTCGAGCCAGAGCGATTGGTTTCGTTCAGGGTTGCCTGGGTAGATGATAAAGGTGAGATCCACGTAAACCGGGGATATCGTATCCAAATGAATTCCGCAATAGGCCCTTACAAAGGCGGGTTGCGTTTTCACCCTTCAGTGAATGCAAGCATTCTTAAGTTCCTGGCCTTTGAACAGGTTTTCAAAAATAGTTTGACCACGCTTCCAATGGGTGGTGGCAAAGGAGGCTCGGATTTTGACCCGAAAGGAAAATCGGATGATGAGGTAATGCGATTTTGTCATGCATTCATGTTGGAGTTGAACAGACATATTGGGCCAAATACCGATGTTCCCGCAGGTGATATAGGTGTAGGGGCTAGGGAAATCGGATTCCTTTTTGGTATGTATAAGAAAATAAGAAACGAGTTTACCGGTGTCCTTACAGGAAAAGGACTGTCTTGGGGTGGTTCCAGAATCCGTCCAGAGGCAACAGGTTATGGTACGGTATATTTTGCACAGAGTATGCTTAAGACCAGGAATGATGATGTCGGTGGTAAAACCGTGGTCATTTCTGGTTCAGGGAATGTTGCCCAATATGCTGCGGAGAAAGTAATACAACTTGGGGGAAAGGTAGTGACCATGTCCGATTCTAGTGGATTCATTCACGATAAGGATGGTATTGGCGAAGAAAAACTGGCCTTTATAATGGATCTGAAGAACAACAAACGTGGCCGTATTTCTGAATATGTGGATGAATATCCCTCTGCCACCTTCCATAAAGGGGAAAAACCATGGGGAGTTAAGTGTGATATCGCATTACCATGTGCAACCCAGAACGAATTGAACCTTGAACATGCAAAACAACTTATGAAAAATGGTTGTATCTGTGTCGCCGAAGGTGCCAATATGCCTTCTACGGCAGATGCGATCCATGCTTTCCATAAGGCCAAGATCTTATTTGCACCAGGTAAAGCCTCCAATGCGGGCGGTGTGGCCACTTCTGGTTTGGAAATGTCCCAGAACTCATTGCGTATCAGCTGGACAAGGGAAGAGGTCGATGAACGTTTAAAAGGGATTATGTCCGACATTCACGATTCCTGTATTGAATTTGGAAAAGAGGGTGATGGCTACTGCAATTATGTAAAAGGGGCGAATATCGCCGGTTTTGTAAAAGTTGCCGATGCTATGCTCGCCCAAGGGGTGATTTAAGGTGCAACCTTGGGTTTTCAATGAAAAAAGCGAAGCTTCCTTATAGAAGCTTCGCTTTTTTGATGGGAACGGTCATAGTGGGAATAGGCAATTGGGGATAGCCCCCCTATTTTGATTAGGTCAGAACCATGGTTCTTGGGGCAATTACCCTATATCCGTTCTTCCCCTTTCCAAAAAAGCCTCCCTCCTCGTTTCATTTGTTTAGTTTAATTCACATAAGATTGGACTGTTGACTATCCCTTATCTTTATACCTTTTAAAGAAACCACTATGCAGGTAACTACCAAAGCAATTGTATTATCGGCCCTAAAATATGGCGATACCAGTTTGATCGTAAAGGCTTTTACGTTTTCAGATGGATTGAAATCCTACCTGCTTAAAGGGGTGTTGACATCAAAAAAAGGGAAGGTGAAGACAGGTTATTTCCAACCCCTTACCCAATTGGAGTTGGTGACCAACCATAAGAACAAAGGTACGTTGGAGACTATTCGCGAGGCCAGGGTCTCCTATCCGTACCAAACACTGCATTCGGATATTTCGAAAAATGCCATTACACTTTTCTTGGCCGAGATGTTGGCGAATAGTATTCAGGAAGAGGAAGCCAATGAGGGACTTTTTTATTATGTTGAAAGTGCTCTTCAATGGTTGGACACAAATAGTCAGATCACCAATTTCCATATATTCTTCTTAATGGACTTGAC
The DNA here is from genome assembly GCA_002749285.1 of Maribacter sp. Classification (GTDB taxonomy): domain Bacteria; phylum Bacteroidota; class Bacteroidia; order Flavobacteriales; family Flavobacteriaceae; genus Maribacter_A. Next base: position 63,949 of record PDPR01000011.1, on the reverse strand, counting down.
CAAGTATTTAGGTTTTTATCCCGATGTCACGAACATTCCCGGAGCTTATTTCGATTTGCTCGAAGGGAAGTTTACCGATAGGATCAATTCAAACCCTAATATTTCGGGTGGAAATTTAAATTATTTCAAAAGGTTCTTAGGCACAAATTTTGATACAGTTCATAAAGTCAAAATGAAGAAGGCAGACAGGCAGCAGTTGCTACAAACAATAGTCCTTTATTTTGAACTACATTTGCAGGGATTTCGGAAACCCAAGTCACTTGTTATTTTAAATGAAGTTTTCAGTTAGTATGAACAAGATAGTATTACTTCTATTTTTTATATTTTTCAATACTGTTACCGCACAAGAAATCAGGGTTTTGGATTATTCTTCAAAAGAACCTATCGTAAATGTCGCTGTCTATAATTATGACAAGTCAAAAGCGGTGCTCTCGGATCTTGATGGGGTTTGCGATATTTCCGATTTCCGGAAGAATGAACGGATTATCTTCAAGCACCTTAGTTATGAGGTCTATAAGGCGACAAAGAGCCAGTTGTTAAGGAACGGGTCGGTGGTGTTTTTGGTACTACGGCCAGAGCAGCTCGATGAGGTGGTCATGTCCATCTCAAAATGGGAACAGCAGAAAAAGGACATACCCCATAAAATAGTTGCGCTGAATGCGCGGTCTATAGCATTTGCAAACCCGCAAACATCGGCAGATCTACTCCAGAATAGTGGCAAGGTGTTTGTGCAGAAGAGTCAACTTGGTGGTGGTAGCCCTATGATAAGGGGTTTCGCGACCAATAGGTTGTTGTTGACCGTTGATGGTGTTCGTATGAACAATGCCATATTCCGTGGAGGCAATCTTCAGAATGTTATCTCAATAGACCCTTTTGGCATACGGAAGACCGAGGTGATCTTTGGTCCAGGTTCCGTCATCTATGGTAGTGATGCACTTGGCGGGGTAATGAATTTCTACACTAAAAGGGCAATTTTATCCAACAAGGACAGTCTTCGGTTTTCAGGAAACACCAATCTTAGATATTCCTCGGCCAATAATGAAAGGACTGCCCATTTTGACATCAATTTGGGCAGAAAAAAATGGGCTTTTTTGACTGGTGTTTCCTATAACCATTTTGATGATTTGAAAATGGGCTTACATGGCCCGGATTCATATTTAAGGGAAAATTACGTCACTACCCATGACGGTCTCGATGTCCTAACAACAAATAGTAACCCTAGAAAACAAGTGTACACAGGTTATGATCAATGGAACTTTATGCAGAAAATAACCCATAGGCCCAATAATAATTGGAATTTTGACATGGGTTTGTTCTATTCCGAAACCTCTGACTATCCACGTTATGATAGGTTGGTCCGACCAGGCAAAGAAGGGTCGGGTCTTCGGTCTGCCGAATGGTACTATGGCCCCCAGAAATGGTTTATGGGAAACATACAGTTGAGTGAAAGGGGGAAAGGGAAGTTCTATAACGGATTTAAGATAACAACTGCATACCAATATTTTGAGGAAAGCAGGAATAATCGTGGATTTCAGGATCCCATTTTATATTCAACAAGGGAGATGGTAAATGCCTTCTCGACCAATGTTGATTTTGAGAACAGGAAAATTGGGGACCTTCGATTGTATTATGGGATATCGTATGTTTTGAATAAAGTGGGTTCTGATGGTAGCCAAAAGGATGTCGTCACAAGTTTAATATCGGATGCGCCATCCCGTTATCCTGATGGGTCATCGTGGCAGACTGCTGCCGCTTACCTGAACGGGGAGTATAAGGCAAAGCCAAATTTCACCTTGCTTTCAGGACTGCGATACAGTCATGTTTGGATCAATGCGGATTTTGATAAGACTTTTTACCCTTTTCCTTTTGATAATGCGGATATTAGTACAGGGGCACTTACTGGTAGTGTAGGTTTCAGTTGGTTCCCAAGGGCCAATTTACAGGTAACCTTAAATGGATCCACAGGGTTTAGGTCACCGAATATCGATGATGTGGGTAAGGTCTTTGATTCGGAACCAGGTTCTGTCGTAGTTCCCAATCCTGATCTAGAGCCAGAATATGCTTATAACATGGAGTTGGGAGTACAAAAAAACTATAATGACAAGGTAGTCTTGAAAGGGGCCGCGTTTTACACCTATTTGGTCGATGCCTTGGCACGGAGGGGTTATATGTTCAATGGGAGACCAAAAATCGAATATAATGGTGAGCTAAGTACCGTACAGGCCATGCAAAATTCCGCCAAGGCGTATGTGTATGGTTTTGAATTTGGTTTGGAAGCTTTTTTGACAGAAAACATATCATTGGTTTCCAATTTAACATTGACTGAGGGTATTGAGGAGGAGGAGGATGGTACCGACAGTCCGTCCAGGCATGTGCCCCCAACATTTGGTGACGTTCATCTTGTTTTCATGAACCAGAACCTAAAGACCGATTTCTTTTTGAATTTTAATGGGGAGATAGCGAATGCTGATCTGGCGACCTCAGAGCAGGGGAAAACGTATATGTATGCCAAAGATGGTAATGGCATGCCCTATAGCCCTTCATGGTACACCTTGAACCTTCGCACCCAATACCAATTGAAGAAAGGATTTGGTATCAGTTGTAGCCTGGAGAATATAACAGACCAGCTTTACAGATTGTATTCCTCAGGTATGGCAGCCCCGGGAACCAATCTTATTTTGGGGCTCGACTATAGTTTTTAAGCAAAAAAAAACCCTGAAGGGTTTCCATCAGGGTTTAGTTTTTTAATGTAAAATACGCTTAGTTCTTCTTGATAGCGTCTTTCGCATCTTTTGCTGTTTCCTTAACCTTGTCAGCAGCGGCATTACCGGCATCCTTGGCTTTGCCAACAGCATCACTGGCAGCACCCTTCACTTCCTCAACGGCATTTTCGCCAGCTTCTTTGGCTTTGTCAACGGCACTATCGGCAGCACCCTCCACTTCCTCAATGGCATTTTCGCCAGCTTTTTTGACACCATCGACAGCTTCACCAGCTTTGTCCATAGCACCTTCAGCGGCTTTGTCCATGGCCTCACCGGCATTCTCTGTGGCTTCACCAACTTTTTCGGCAGTTTCCCTACATGACACGAATGATACGCTCATGGCGATCATTAAGATCGAACTAAAAATTAATTTTTTCATTTTTGGATTTATTTATTTGATTTCATATGGATATACGTAGTAGATCGACTTTTGGATGCTTTATTTTAACATTTATCGGATATGGGTCCCCTAACTCGCTGTATTTCATTTGATATAATATGGAATATATTCAATCTAAATTTATAATTTTGCAGCCTTATTAAAATAGCAAATACCAGAGACACAATGAAGTTTGCCGGATATAAAGGTTTGGATTTACCAAGAGTCGCAAAAGAAGAACTCCAGTACTGGAAAGAACATTCTATCTTCGAAAAGAGTATTTCTGCCAGAGAGGGAAATCCCAGTTATGTGTTTTATGAAGGACCCCCTTCGGCAAATGGCATGCCAGGGATACATCATGTGATCGCCAGGACCATAAAGGATATCTTCCCCCGATATAAGACCATGAAGGGTTTTCAGGTTAAACGAAAGGCGGGATGGGACACCCATGGCCTTCCCATTGAGTTGGGTGTTGAAAAAGAATTGGGTATCACCAAAGAGGATATTGGGGTAAAGATATCCGTTGAGGAGTATAATGCGGCCTGTAAAAAAGCTGTAATGCGATATACCGATGTTTGGAACGAAATAACCGAGCGCATTGGCTATTGGGTAGATATGGACGACCCCTATATCACCTATAAGTCCAAGTATATGGAGTCGGTCTGGTGGCTGTTAAAGCAGATATACGACAAAGGGTTGATTTACAAGGGGTATACTATACAGCCTTATTCGCCCAAAGCGGGTACAGGGTTGAGTTCCCATGAATTGAACCAACCTGGCACCTATCAGGATATTACCGACACCACTGTCACTGCCCAATTCAAGGTGTTGAAGGAAACCCTTCCAGATGCTTTCAAAGGTATTGAGGGGGATATCCACATGTTGGCATGGACGACCACACCATGGACACTTCCTTCGAATACGGCACTGACCGTTGGGGCAAAGATCAAGTATGTTCTGGTGAGGACATTCAATCAATACACTTTTGAGCCCATTCAAGTAGTACTTGCCAAGAGCCTTGTAGGCAAACAGTTCAGTGGTAAGTTCTTTGAGTCAGGGGAGGAAGATGATTTTTCAAACTATACAAGTGCAGATAAAAAAATCCCATATAAAATAGTTGCTGAAACAGTAGGTAAGGATTTGTTGGGTACCCGCTATGAACAATTGTTGCCCTACACACTTCCTTATCAAAATCCCGAGAATGCCTTCAGGGTCATTATCGGGGATTTCGTTACGACCGAGGATGGTACGGGAATAGTGCACACGGCACCGACCTTTGGTGCCGATGATGCCTTGGTAGCCAAACAAGCTACACCGGAAGTACCACCTATGTTGGTGTTGGATGAGAACAAGAACCCAGTGCCCTTGGTCGATCTGCAGGGTAGGTTCAGGCCTGAGATGAAGGAATTGGGGGGCAAATATGTCAAGAATGAATATTATGATGATGGCGCTGCTCCTGAACGATCGGTAGATGTTGAGATAGCGATCAGGCTAAAGGAAGAGAACAAGGCTTTTAAGGTAGAGAAATATGTACACAGCTATCCCAACTGTTGGCGTACGGATAAGCCTATACTATATTACCCATTGGATTCTTGGTTTGTTAGGATAACCGAGGTCAAGGACCGTATGTTCGAGCTTAACCAAACCATTAATTGGAAGCCCAAGGCCACTGGTGAGGGCCGGTTTGGTAATTGGCTTGCAAATGCCAATGACTGGAACCTTTCCCGTTCTCGATATTGGGGTATTCCTTTGCCTATTTGGCGTTCGGAGGATGGTACCGAGGAAATGGTCATTGGCTCTGTCGGGGAACTTAAGGATCAAATGGCCAAGGCCGTTGAAGCAGGGGTGTTGGAGGCCGATATCTTTGCCGATTTTGTCGTTGGTGATATGAGTGGGGAAAATTATGAAAGAATAGACCTTCACAAAAATATCGTAGACCGGATAATCCTGGTCTCTGCCTCAGGTAAACCCATGAAAAGGGAAAGTGATTTGATAGACGTTTGGTTCGATAGTGGTTCAATGCCATATGCCCAATGGCACTATCCTTTTGAAAAAAAGGATTTGGTCGATAAGGGCCAGACCTTTCCTGCGGATTTTATTGCGGAAGGGGTGGATCAGACCCGAGGATGGTTTTACACCTTGCATGCCATAGCAACAATGGTTTTTGATTCGGTAGCTTATAGGAATGTAGTATCCAACGGGTTGGTCCTTGATAAGGAAGGCAAGAAAATGTCGAAACGATTGGGCAATGCCGTTGACCCCTTTGAGACTATGGACCTTCATGGCCCTGATGCCATAAGGTGGTATATGATCTCCAATGCCAATCCTTGGGACAATCTTAAGTTCGATATCGATGGTATTGTTGAGGTAAAGCGAAAGTTCTTTGGCACACTATATAATACGTATTCATTTTTTGCACTATATGCCAATATTGATGAATTCAGATATGCCGAGGAGGATATCCCGTTGAAAGAGCGGCCAGAGATCGACCGTTGGATCTTGTCCGAACTACATACCTTGATCAAGAAAGTCGATGAGGCTTATGCGGATTATGAACCCACCAAGGCATCACGTGCTATTTCCGATTATGTACAGGAAAACTTAAGTAATTGGTATGTCCGCTTGTGTAGGAGACGTTTCTGGAAAGGGGATTATGGGAAGGATAAGATATCGGCCTACCAAACATTGTACACATGTTTGATCACTGTGGCGAAATTATCTGCCCCGATAGCACCATTCTTTATGGATCGTTTATATAAGGATATGACCAAGACCACTGACAAGGACACATTTGAAAGTGTACACTTGTCCAGTTTCCCCGAGTACGACACTTCTTTGGTCGATAGGGAATTACAGGGTAAGATGGCCAAGGCACAGACGATTTCGTCATTGGTACTTTCGATACGTCAAAAAGAAAAGATAAAGGTTCGTCAACCCTTGCAAAGAATCATGATTCCGGTTTTGGATGGCAAGCAGCGACAAGAAATAGAAGCTGTGGCCGATTTGATCATGTCGGAAGTGAATGTAAAGAAAATTGAATTATTGGACGATGCATCAGGAATCCTTGTGAAACAGATAAAACCGAACTTCAAGGTTTTAGGACCAAAATTCGGCAAGGATATGGGATCGATCGCCCAGGGAATAAGGGCTTTAGGACAGGATGATATTGAAAAAATAGAACAAAATGGAGAAATATCATTACAAATCAATAATAAAAGTATTAAATTACGGTTACAGGATGTAGAGATAACCTCTCAGGACATAGAAGGTTGGTTGGTTGCCAGTCAAGGACCGCTTACAGTTGCCTTGGATGTAACCATTGACGAAGATCTTAAAAATGAAGGTATTGCCCGTGAACTTGTAAATAGGATCCAAAATATCAGAAAGGAATCCGGTTACGAGGTGACGGATAAAATTGACATAAAGATCCTGAAGGATGGATTGGTGGAAAATGCGGTTGGGAGTAATCTGGATTATATTAAGACAGAAACGTTGACGGCAGACCTTGTTTTTGAGGATACTCTGGAAAACGGCACGACTATTGCCTTTGACCAAGTAAAAACTAGATTGTTTATTGAAAAGCATTGAATTATGGCAGAAGATTTAAAAATAAGATATTCCGACAAGGATTTGGAGGAATTCAAAAATTTGATAGAAGAAAAGATCGTTAAGGCTAAAAGTGACCTAGAGTTGCTAAGAAGTTCCTATATGAACGACGGCAATAATGGAACCGATGACACCTCGCCTACATTCAAGGCATTTGAGGAAGGCTCCAAAACCATGAGCAAGGAGGCAAATACGCAGTTGGCCATCCGTCAAGAGAAGTTCATCCGGGACTTGAAGAATGCCTTATTGCGTATCGAGAACAAAACCTATGGCATCTGTAGGATGACGGGGAAATTGATCAATAAGGATCGATTGAAACTGGTTCCGCATGCCACGCTTAGTATCGAGGCCAAGAATATGCAAAAATAACCCTAACGCCCTTTTGAGCGTTTTTTTAGGATGATAGGTAGAACCGGAAACATCTTTTTTGTTGTCTTTTTACTGATAGGTTCGGCCGTGTCGAACGCCCAGAAAATCGTAAAAAAATCCATTTTCGATACGGATTTTACGTATCTGGAAATAAATGCGGAAACCTGCTTTAAAGTGGAGTTGACAACCTCGGAATCAAAAGAGATTGTCGTAGAGGCCTGTATTGATGGGGAGTATAGGAATGACCTTTTGGTGAAATTAGAGCATAATGGCCCTGTCATAGAACTAAGTACCGGTTTTTACCCGGGCTTTGTTAAGCCCAATGATAAATTAAGTGCCCACAAGGTAATTTCTATCTCACTCGAAGTACGGATACCAAATAACATGAAGGTAAGTCTTCTGGGTACCTCTACTCATGTTTTTGCAAAAGGGAGTTATGATTATCTAAAGATTGTTTTGGATGATGGTATCTGTAATCTCGATTCGTTTTCCGGTATGGCCGAAGTAATCACCCGTGGAGGGGATATCAATGTTAGTGCAAAGTCCGCTATGTTTGAAACAAGGACTGATTTCGGCAAGATTGAAAGCGATTCCATTCCCGAAGGGGACGATTTTTACGATTTAACCACTACCACTGGTGATATCCATTTAATGAAAATGGAATAATATGCCTATTTTTGGCAATCTAGTTATTTTATCCGATGAATATCAAAAAATCCGTACTGGTAATAATCTTGGTCCTGCTTGTTGACCAGATAAGTAAGATCTATATCAAAACACACTTTGCCCTTGGTGATTCCTATGAGGTTTTTGATTGGTTCAAAATTCATTTCATTGAAAATTCGGGAGCTGCATGGGGGGCGAAACTGAATGATTTCCTACCTATCTCCGGAAACACAGCAAAGTTGGTGTTGACGGTATTTCGGCTGTTCGCGGTCGCAGGTATCTGTTATTGGCTTTATGATAGCATCAAAAAACAACTTTCCACGACCTTGATCTTTGCGGTTTCCTTGATCTTTGCGGGAGCTTTAGGCAATATTATCGACTCTGTCTTTTATGGTGTGCTGTTCAATGATAGCGTTGGTCAGGTTGCGACATTGTTTTCCGATGAGCCTTACGGGGGGTGGTTTTTTGGAAAGGTGGTCGATATGCTGTATTTTCCAATGATCGACACTACATGGCCGGATTGGGTACCTTATTTCGGAGGAAAAGGTTTCAGCTTTTTCGATCCTGTATTTAATATAGCGGATATGTCGATTAGTACGGGTGTTGGTATTTTATTGGTGTTCAACAAAAGGACGTTCGCACACAGAAAGGAAAGGGAGGAAAATACGATCGGGAAAAATCAGGACATTGGGAATGTATAGGTCTTTAATGGAGTGACACAATAATCCAAGGGAATATCATTTTCAAAAATATCGTCAATCCTTTCTTCTGCCTCAAATAAGGACAGGCCTACCTTGATCACATCAGGCCTACATTGTTGTAGGAACCTATCGTAATATCCTTTGCCATAACCAACCCTGTTCCCTTTTTTATCATAAGCAAGTAGGGGCATGAAAACCACATCGATTTTAGAGGGCTCTATTTTTATGCCGTCGACCGGTTCAGGTACATTCCATCTATTTGGCCTTATCTTGGTGTTGTCGGTAAGTAAAAAGTGGGTCAACGTATCACCTTCCATCTTGGGAATGACTATGTGCTTGTCCCTGCCCTGTAGAATGGATAGTAGGAATTCAGTCTCAACTTCCTTCTTGTTGGGAATCGGTAAAAAAATATGGTAATAGTCAAAATCCCAAATAGGGAAATCCAGTATCTTGTTTGAGATCAATAAACTAAAATCAGAAATTTTGTCCGAAGGTATTTGACTCCTTAATTTGGAATAGAATAATCGTAAATCTGACTTCAACATAATAATAGATTGAATATTTACGACTAAAAGTCTACGTCACAAAAACGCTTTGTTTTTATTCTTTTGTGGCTACTGCCATATAGATTTTGAAAAACAACATTAATATCAGATAAGTGCCGAGGGTTATAATATAATTGTCCATGCGAATTTTGATTTTGACACCCTAAATATAGGTAAAAAAAAACATTAAAATCCTATTAAATGCACTTTTTTATCGATGAAATGCATTTTTTGTATAAAAATCCGACAAACTTGATTAGGAAATAAAAGTTGGATGGTTGCCAAGTACGTATACACGGGTTTTTATGTACAAGAAAAAACAAAGTATTTTTGCACCACGGATTTTTTGGAATAAAGGTTGAATATACCGAAAAAAGGGAATCGGCGGCCATACAATGGGATGTTTTGTTTCAGGAATGGACTTTTCAACCATTGTTCTGTAGTGCGGTTCCGAAGCCAATAATATCGGCAATACCTTTTATTTGACTAAAAAGCATAGTAAATTAACAGAGAACTTAAATTCCTTATAGATAGACCATCAATGGCCAAATTGCCTTTAAACATACAGATCAGTACCTTACCGGACAGTCCTGGGGTCTACCAGTTCTTTGATATAGAGGATAAGATACTGTATGTCGGTAAGGCCAAGAACCTAAAGAAGAGGGTGTCTTCTTATTTCAACAAGAATCACGAATATGGAAAAACCCGGATACTGGTCAGGAAAATCAAGAGTATCCGTCATATTGTGGTATCTACGGAGTCGGATGCCTTGTTGTTGGAGAATAATCTGATAAAGAAGTATAGGCCGCGGTATAACGTGCTTCTTAAGGATGACAAGTCATACCCTTGGATCTGTATCAAAAATGAGCGCTTTCCAAGAATATTCCCTACCCGTAAGATGATTAAGGACGGGTCTGAATACTTTGGCCCCTATACGAATATGTACACGGTAAAAACCTTGTTGGACCTGATCAGGAATATCTACCCCATCAGAACCTGTAGTTATGACCTGTCCGAAGAGAAGATAAGGGCCGGGAAATACAAGGTATGCCTTGAATACCATTTGGGAAATTGTTTAGGAGCCTGCGAGGGTCTGCAGAACAGTGTTGATTATGATAGGCAGGTAAATGAAGTCCGTGATATATTGAAAGGAAATCTTAAGTCCTCGTTACATTCTTTCAAAGACCAAATGAAGGTACTTGCCGATGAAATGCGCTTTGAAGAGGCTCAGCAATTCAAGGACAAGATCGATGTGCTTGAGAATTACCAGTCGAAAACCACTATTGTAAACCCCAGGATCAACAATGTCGATGTCTTTTCAATAGTTGCCGACGATACTTTTGCATATGTTAACTTTTTACAGTTGTCCCATGGCTCGATCATCAGGTCGCATACCATGGAAATTAAAAAGAAATTGGAAGAGAAGGACGTGGACTTGTTGCAATTGGCGATTTTTGAGCTACGACAACGTTTCAATTCCGAATCCAATGAGGTCTACCTTCCTTTTAAAGTGGTCGTTGAGCCCCATATAAAAGTGACCATTCCCAAATTGGGGGATAAGCGTAAGATCCTGGACCTTTCTAGGCGTAATGCCAAATATTTTAGGCAGGAAAGATTCAATCAGGTCAAGATCATGGATCCGGAACGCCATACGAAAAGGATAATGTCCCAAATGAAGAAAGATCTTCGGTTGCCCGAAGAGCCACGTTATATAGAATGTTTTGACAATAGTAATATCCAAGGGAGTAACCCGGTAGCTGCCTGTGTGGTTTTCAAGAACGGTAAACCTTCCAAAAAGGAGTATCGGCATTATAATATAAAGACAGTGGAAGGCCCTGATGATTTTGCTTCGATGGAGGAGGTGGTTTTTAGACGGTATAAAAAATTGTTGAATGAAAAGCAACCTTTGCCACAATTGATCGTCATAGATGGGGGGAAGGGCCAGTTGTCCTCAGCCTTGAAGAGCTTGGGCCTTTTGGGGTTAAGGGGTAAGATAGCCATAATAGGCATCGCCAAGAGATTGGAGGAGATTTATTTCCCTGACGACTCCATACCCTTGTATTTGGATAAGAAATCGGAAAGTCTAAAGATCTTGCAACAACTCAGGAATGAGGCCCACCGATTTGGAATCACCTTCCATAGGAACAAAAGAAGCAAGGCGGCCATAAATTCGGTTCTGGAAAGTATTGATGGGGTGGGCGAAAAAACAGCGAGGGACCTACTGAGAAAATTCAAATCGGTGAAGAGGACCAAGGAAGCATCGTTGGAGGATTTATCCACTGTAGTGGGAAATGCCAAGGCAAAGAAAATTTATGAAACATTTCATTAAAGATCACGACCTATTATAGATATGAAAACATTGGTTCCTTTATTATTCCTTCTTTTTACGGCCCAGCTTTTTGCCCAAGGACAAGATGGGGACAATGAAGTAAAGGTAGGTTTGGTCCTGAGTGGTGGTGGGGCAAAGGGCATGGCCCATATTGGGGCACTCAAGGTTATAGAGGAGGCTGGCATTAAAATCGATTATATCGGGGGGACCAGTATGGGAGCCATTGTTGGGGGGCTTTATGCATCGGGCTATTCAGCGTTACAGCTCGATTCAATATTTCGCCAGATCGATTTCACAAGTCTCATTAACGATGACCTTCCAAGAAGCGCAAAAACATTTTATGAAAAGGAAGATTCTGAAAGATATGCGATAAGCTTACCGTTTAATAATTTTAAGATTGCCGTACCACAAGGTTTTTCGGGGGGTCAGAATATTTACAACGAACTGGTGAAACGTTTGTACCATGTCAAGGATATCGATGATTTCAGTAAACTCCCCATTCCCTTTGTGTGTATTGCCACGAATGTTGAAACAGGGGAGCAGGTTAAACTCGACAAAGGTTATTTGCCAGAGGCGATCATGGCCTCCGGTACCTTACCCTCTTTGTTCGAGCCTATGACAATTGATGGTAAGGTTCTTGTTGATGGGGGTGTTGTCAATAATTATCCTATAGAAGAGGTTAAGAGAATGGGGGCCGATATAGTGATCGGCGTTGATGTGCAACATGGATTAAGGGATAGGAGTGGACTTTTCTCCGCTACTGAAATATTGTTGCAGATCAGCAATTTTAGGACCGTAAAGAATATGGTTGAAAAATCGGCAATGACAGATGTTTATATCAAACCGGATATGATGGGCTATTCGGTGATGGATTTTGACCTGTACGATGAGATCATCGAAAAGGGAAGGATGGCGGCCGGGGAGAAATATGATGGATTAAAGGCCGTGGCCTCGAAGCAGACCCCAGGGTATGAATTTAAAAAACATATAGAACCTGCGGATAGTTTATTGATTACCAGATTAATAATTAGGGGGGATGTCGAAAACTACACCCGTGGTTACGTGAAGGGGAAACTTAGGTTTAAGTTAGGCGACTGGACCACATTTGAAAAACTGCAACAGGGGGTCAGTAATTTAGCGGCAACAGGAAATTTCAATACAATCCGGTACGAGCTTTTATCCGACGGGGACGGGGAAGACCTTATTTTAAAGTTGAACGAGACCCAAGATAAGACATTCCTCAAGATCGGGGCCCATTACGATGACTTGTACCATAGTGCGGCACTTATCAACCTTACCCGAAAGAACCTGTTCTTGGGGGATGATGTGGCTTCCTTCGATTTGATCTTGGGGGACCAGGTGCGTTATAATATGCAATATTATATCGATAAGGGGTCATATTGGAGCTTGGGTTTCAATTCAAGGTATAATAATTTTGGAAAGGAGGTCAGTGTTGATTTGGTCAAAAAGAATTTTGAAATCCCGGACAACATCAACAGGTTGAATGTAAATGTTCTGGATATAACCAACCAATTCTATATGCAGACCGTGGTACAGGAGGAATTTGGCTTTAGTTTGGGGGTCGAGCATAAGTTTTTGAAATATACCACCACCACATTAGGTGATATGGCCAATGGGAACACCCAATTGTCCATGGTTTCCAAAGATGGCCGTACTTATTTTGAAAAAAGTAATTACTATAGTGCTTATAGTCGGTTGAATTTTGACACTTATGATGACAGATATTTTCCAACTAAGGGGTTGTTCTTTGATGGGGATTTTCATCTATATCTGCTATCCTCCGATTTTAATGACAATTTCAGGAGATTTTCGATTGCAAAGGCAAGAATGGGGGCCGCATGGCCCTTGGCAGAAAAACTATCGTTGAATATAGAGACCGAAGGTGGTTTTAAACTGGGAACATCGGAGGTTGCTGCGTTGGATTTTGTTTTGGGGGGGTATGGCACTAATCTGACCAATAACTTCATACCTTTTATCGGGTACGATTATCTATCCCTTCCCGGTAATAGTTATGTTAAGGCCTATAGCCGTCTGGATTTCGAGATAGTACCCCAAAACCATCTAATGCTATATGCGAATTTTGCCAATGTGGATGATTATCTCTTTAGGTTAGGGGAATGGTTTAAAGCCCCTAAATACTCGGGATATGGTATAGGTTACGGACTAGAATCCTTCATGGGGCCTCTACAGGTAATGTATTCTTGGTCGCCAGAAGGCGAAAGTAAGTTGTTTTTTAGTTTGGGATATTGGTTTTGAATATCTTGATAGGTTTGTTCGGCAGGTACAATATCCTCCCTGGAATATATTTTATATAGAATGTTGGTTGGGACGAAACGGACAAACGGCATAAGGCCTATCAAAAACAATGGGGCCTGTAAAATTGATTTTTTTCGGAAAGGCCTGCCACTTTTATCATAAACGATATAAGGAAAAGGGGCTGTATTTTTTGGAAAAGGAAATCCCAAAGTGCTTTTTGGGCTTCTAAAAAGGGAATAAAGATTAGAGGGGAGGCTTAAAAAAATTGATTTTTCTTAATGGTTTGCCAATTTTCAATAGTCATCCCTTAATAATTGTTAAGGGTTTAGTTAAAGTGCGTTAAAAGGGTTTTGGGTACCATAAGGATGTATTAAATTTGCCAGGTAAGGGGTGGTTCCCTTACAGCTTTAAGTATTGGTTTTTTATAATTTAAAGTTTGGTTGGTTATTTAAGGAAAGCCCAGTTGAAAGACTGGGCTTTTTTTTGACACGGTACTTTGGAATAAATATTGCTTAAGTAATCGTGAATATCCAATAGGATTGATTCTCTTTTATTAGTTTTGTCAAATCATTAAGGTATGAGATCATTACTGACAATATTGTTTTTGACCATTTCACTTGGCTTGAATGCACAAGGTAATGAGTCGGCCTTTCAGCCAGGGGAATGGTTGAGGTTCCGTATGTATTATGGTTGGTTGAATGCCAGTTATGCTACATTACAGGTTAAATCGGCCAATATCGATGATAAGGAGGCCTATCATGTAGTGGGCAAAGGCAAGACTACGGGTTTTGCCAGTATTTTCTTCAAGGTAGATGATGTTTATGAGAGCTATTTTGACAAAAAGGATGGCAGGCCCTATCGGTTTATCCGAAAAATAGATGAAGGCGGGTATAAAAAGGATGTTGAGATCAATTTTGACTATAAAAAGGATAAAGCAGTCCTTAATGATAAAAAAAACAAGAAAAAGATTAATTTTGCACTTCAAGATAACATTCAAGACCTTATCTCCGCATTCTACTACCTAAGAAACAATTATGATCCTGAAGATCTAGTAAAGGGGGAGGCTATAAAATTGAAACTATTGTATGATGATGATGGTATTTTCGATTTTCAATTAAGATATTTGGGCAATGAGACCATCAAGACTAAATACGGCAAGATCGAATGTTATAAATTTAGGCCCATAGTGCAATCCGGAAGGGTATTCAAGGAAAGCGAGAGCCTAACCCTCTGGGTCTCCAAGGACAAGAACAAGATTCCCATCCGTATCAAGGCAAATTTGGCAGTAGGCTCTATAAAAGCTGATATTGATGGCTATAATGGACTGAAGCACCAGTTTAAAATACTAATGGATTGACCCACGAAATGGATAATAAGAAAATCGAGTCCCAGATATTAAAACTGGAAGAAAAATATAAGGATTCCGGTCAGGATCTAAGTTCTTATTTAGATGGACTTCTCCATCAGCGTTATCTTACCTATTGGGACTATATCCATTTAGATACCTTATTGAGCCTTCAGGTACCACGAACCTATTTCCCCGATGAGGAAATTTTCATTATGTACCACCAAATCACAGAGTTGTATTTTAAGCTTATACTTCATGAGCAAAAACAATTTGTAGACCATAAGGGGCAGGATGTAGATTTCTATATAGAAAAGGCCAGGCGGATCAACAGTTATTTTGAAGCCCTTATATCCTCTTTCAGCATTATGATCAAAGGTATGGAGCGTGAGCAGTTCCTGCAATACAGAATGGCTCTTTTGCCCGCAAGCGGATTTCAGTCGGTTCAATATAGAATGGTCGAAGTGTATGCCACACCACTGGAGAATCTGGTACACCATACCGAACGTGATCGATTTTCCCCTAAAGATTCCATTAGCGATCTCTATGAGCACATTTATTGGAAAAAAGGAGCTACTGATCTTACCACAGGCGAAAAGACATTGACCCTAAAGCAATTTGAATACAGGTATACGCCAAGACTACTTCGTATCGCGGAACAAGTAAGGGATAGTACCATATATCACAAATACCTGGAGCTACCTGGGGATAAAAAAAACAATAAGGGCTTGGTAAAGGCGTTAAGGGCATTGGATATGAACGCGAACATTAATTGGCCATTGATGCATATGGGCTCTGCCTACAGGTATTTGGGAAAAGAAAGTGGGGAGATAGAGGCTACAGGAGGTACGAACTGGAAGGAATATCTGCCACCAAGTTTTCAAAAAGTCGTATTTTTCCCGGAATTATATACACAAGAAGAGTTGAACGATTGGGGGAAACAATGGGTAGACCATTTGTTCAATCCGAATAAAACCATAAAACGATAATGCAAAAGTATTGGGGCATCCTTACAGTGGTATTGCTACTATTTGTTTCCTGTAAGGAGGAAAAAAAAGAACAACAACCGGTCAATAGCGGTCAGACTGTCCAGGAAGAGGTAATCGTAAAGCAATACGGTTTCAACTTTGATGACTTTACGGTACAGCAGGATACGGTAAGAAAAGGCGATAGCTTTGGCGAACTGATGTTGGGGAATAAGGTGGACTATCCCAAGATAACCAGGATATCCCAAGATTTCAAAGACACTTTCGATGTGCGGAAGATTCATGTGGGCAAACCTTATGTTATCTTAAAATCGAAGGACACCACAGAAACCGCACAAGTATTTATCTATGAGAATGATGCCATAAATTACACGGTGTTTGACCTAAGGGACAGTGTCGTGGTGTATAAGGACAAAAAGGAGGTCAAATATATAGAGCGGGAAGCCTCGGGTATTATAGAGACATCTTTGTCCGAGGCCATATTGGATCAGGGTATCGATTATAACGTAACGAATAATCTATCAGAGATATACGCTTGGACCATCGATTTCTTTAGGCTTCAAAAAGGAGATAGGTTTAAGGTAATCTACAAGGAGCGATATATCAACGATTCGATTTATGTCGATGCGGAACCTATCGAGGCAGCCTACTTTGAACATAATGGGAGGCCTATTTATGCTTTTGCCTATGAGAACGATTCCCTAAAAGGAACTGTTGATTATTTTGACGAAGAGGCCAATAACCTAAGAAGAACTTTTCTAAGGGCGCCCGTCAAGTTCAGTAGAATATCTTCGAAATACAATCTTAAAAGAAGAATCCGATATTATGGATACAAAGTCCGGCCCCATAGGGGAACCGATTATGCAGCACCAATAGGAACACCGATAATGGCAACTGCGGATGGTACGGTATCCGAATCGACCCGAAGGGGAGGCAATGGGAAATATGTCAAGATCCGTCATAACGGCACCTATTCCACCCAATACCTGCATATGAAAAAACAGAATGTCAAAAAAGGGCAATTCGTACGGCAGGGGGATATTATAGGATGGGTAGGCATGACCGGTAATACGGGAGGGCCACATGTATGTTATCGTTTTTGGAAAAACGGTAGGCAGGTTGACCCGTTAAAAGAAGAATTGCCTTTGGCAGAGCCTTTGGCAGAGGAGTTAAGGCCTGATTACTTTACTTTCATTGCACCATTGAAAGAGCAATTGGACCGTATCGAATTTATTGAAAGACCAAAGGAAAAGGAATTGCTGACACTTAATGAGTAATATGGCACTACAGAATATTGATCCAACAAAGACACAAGCTTGGAAAAAGCTTGCCCAACATTACGCAACTACAAAAGGCAGCCAATTAAAAGAACTGTTCGCAGCGGATAATGGTCGGGCGGAGGACTTTAGCATTCAATGGGGTGATTTCTTATTTGATTTTTCAAAGAATAGGATAACCAGGGAAACCTTGTCATTATTATTGGAGTTGGCCGATGAGGTTAACCTTAAAGATGCTATTTCAAAATATTTTGGTGGGGAAGCTATAAACAAAACAGAAAACAGGG
The DNA here is from genome assembly GCA_002749285.1 of Maribacter sp. Taxonomy (GTDB): domain Bacteria; phylum Bacteroidota; class Bacteroidia; order Flavobacteriales; family Flavobacteriaceae; genus Maribacter_A. The sequence goes on along the minus strand of PDPR01000011.1, from coordinate 46,420 downwards.
CGGTATTGCATACGGCCTTGAGGGCCAAGAAAACCGATAAGGTTCTGGTCGGTGGGGCAGATGTGATTCCGGATATCTATGAAGTAAGGGAGCATATACGTTCTTTCTCAAGGTCTATTATCTCCGGGGAGAAGAAAGGATATACGGGAAAGGCATTTACCGATGTCGTGAATATCGGGATCGGTGGGTCCGATCTAGGGCCCGCCATGGTTGTAGAGGCCCTGAAATTTTACAAGAACCATCTGAAGACCCATTTTGTCAGCAATGTCGATGGCGATCATGTGTATGAGGTTCTAAAGGAGTTGGATCCGGAAACGACATTATTTGTCGTGGTGTCGAAAACGTTTACCACCCAGGAGACCTTGAGCAATGCCACTACGATCAAAAAATGGTTTTTAAGACATGCCACCCAGGAAGATGTTGCCAAACATTTTGCCGCCGTATCCACCAATACCGATAAAATCGCCGAGTTTGGTATATCTCCCGACAATGTATTCCCTATGTGGGATTGGGTCGGTGGCCGTTTTTCATTATGGAGTGCGGTGGGTATTACAATTGCACTTGCTGTAGGCTATGCGAATTTTGACCGTCTTTTAAAGGGTGCCAATGCCATGGACGAGCATTTTGAAAGTACGGAATTCGACAGTAATATTCCGGTGATTATGGCATTGCTAAGTATTTGGTATAATAATTTCCATAAGGCAGAGACTGAAGCGATAATCCCCTATACCCAATATTTGGGTAGGTTCTCCGCATATCTTCAGCAAGGTATTATGGAGAGTAACGGTAAGAGTGTAGACCGCAATGGTAACCCGGTCGATTACCAAACAGGGACGATTATATGGGGGGAGCCGGGCACCAATGCCCAGCATGCCTTTTTTCAATTGATCCATCAAGGCACAAAATTGATTCCAGCGGATTTTATAGGTTTTAAGGAATCCCTTCATGGTGATACCGGTCACCATGACAAACTAATGGCCAACTTTTTTGCACAGACCGAAGCCCTCATGAACGGTAAAACAATTGGGGAGGTTCAAAATGAACTGGAAGGTAGGGACCTGTCCAGGACGGAAGCCTTGAGGTTGCTCCCCTTCAAGGTGTTTGCAGGGAACAAACCCACGAATACCTTTTTAATAGATAAACTTACCCCACAGAGTCTTGGGGCCCTGATCGCCGCATATGAGCACAAGATCTTTGTGCAAGGTGTGATCTGGAACATCTTCAGTTATGATCAGTGGGGGGTTGAATTGGGGAAACAATTGGCAACAAGTATCCTAAAGGACATTGATGGTTCGGGAATATCCGATCATGACTCCTCTACATTGAATCTTTTGCAGAATTTTAAGAAATAATCCTCTAGGTCCCCATTTCTTAAAGAAGGTTAATAACTTATCGTATACCAGCTGTGATTATTCTTTTTTTGTGTTAATTTTAACAAGCCAAATTTAACATGGGCATAATATGCGATACATTTAAAAAGATCACATTTGCGCTTTGGTATTAAACAATTTAAACACTCAAAAAATGAAAAGAACGTACATGGTCCTAGCGGCATTCTTAATGACTGCTATGGCATTTTCGCAAAAAACGATCACTGGTACAATTTTGGACGGTGAGACTAGTGACCCGTTACCGGGCGCAAGTATTGTTGTAAAGGGTACAACGAGGGGGGCAACTACGGATTTTGATGGTAATTTTTCTGTAAGTGTAACGGATGATTCAGGAACACTTGTTATTTCTTACTTGGGTTATGTGACCAAAAACGTAGCTTTTAAAAGTACTGGTAGTATTGGCTCTGTGATTTTAAAACCGGATGCGGAACAATTGGGGGAAGTTGTTGTTGTAGGTTCTGGAATTATTGACCTTGCAGGGTCTAGACGAACACCAATTGCTGTGTCAACTATTGTTACGGCAGAGATTCAAACAAAGGGTGTAGGTAACGTTGAATTTCCTGAAGTAATGAAAAACACTCCAAACGTATATGTTTCTAACCAAGCAGGTGGTTTCGGCTCTTCCAAGATGTATTTGAGGGGCTTTAGTCAGTCAAACACCGCTTTTCTTTTGAATGGACAGCCCATTAACGGTATGGAAGATGGGAAAATGTATTGGTCTAACTGGTCTGGAATGACCGATGTCGCAAATGCCGTACAGGTTCAAAGAGGATTGGGTTCTTCCAAATTGGCAATTTCTTCAGTAGGAGGAACTATAAATATAGTTTCAAAATCTTTAGATAGGGAACAAGGCGGTTTTGTTCGTTTCATAGCAGGTAATGATAGTTATGCTAAAACCACGGTTTCATACGATTCAGGACTCCAAGGCAAATGGGCTTATTCTATCTTGTTAGATCATTGGCAGGGACATAGAAAATATGCAAGTGGTACTAGAGGTCAAGGGCAAAATTATTTTGTTTCTGTCGGGTATGTTCCTAATGAGAACCACACAATCAACTTTTTGTTGACAGGTGCGCCACAATGGCATGGTCAAAATTATTCAAAAGATTTGGAAGAATATGGACAATATGGTGAGAAATACAATGATAATGCTGGTTTTTTAGATGGTGAATGGACTACCTGGAGAAAAAATTATTATCATAAGCCAATTGCCAACCTTAACTGGGATTGGGATATTAGTGAGAATAAAAAATTGTCAACTGTATTATATTCTTCTTGGGGTAGAGGAGGCGGAACAGGTGCATTAGGGGCAAGCTCTGACACCTATAGGCTTTTAACATCTGACAAAGGACTTGCAGATTTCGATGCGGTGTATGCTAATAACTTGGCTGAGTCGGATGCCAATAATTTAGGTTCTTATAATAATGGGGGGGTAATCAGATCTTCTGTTAATAACCATAACTGGTATGGTCTAATCACTAACTATAACTATGATACTCAAGAAAAATGGTCTTTCAATGTTGGTGCCGATTTTAGATTTTATAAAGGAACACACTTTAGACAATTGATAGATTTATTAGGTTTGGATGGCTTTAAGGATAATTATAAATCAGGTAGAAGGGATCGCGATTATGTATTGTCAGAGACCTTTAAAGCAAATCCTTGGTCAGCGCTTTTTGATTATGCTGATTCAGACCAAAGATACGATCGTGATTACTCTGAATGGATTAACTATCAGGGTGTTTTTGGACAAGCAGAATATGCCAACAAAGGTTTTTCTGGATTTTTTCAAGGAGCATTATCCAACCAATCTTATCAAAGAGAAGAACGGTATACGACACCTGTTGATGAAAAATCCAAGAAAATCAATAAAATTGGATATAACCTAAAAGGGGGTTTGGCTTATGAATTTGTTGAAAACCATAAAATTTTCGCTAATGCCGGTTATTATTCCCGTCAACCATTTTTAGATAATATTTTTGAGAATGTAACTGAAGGAAATGAGTTGGTTGATAATGGGGATGTGGATAATGAGGAAATTATTGGTTTGGAAGCCGGGTACACTTTTAGATCTAGTGATATTGTCATTAACTTTAATGCTTACTATACCAATTGGAAAAATAGATTTTTATCTGTAGGTGGTTCAACATTGGTAAATGGTGTAGATACTGATGTCTATTACTATTATACTGGTATTGCACAGTTACATAAAGGTCTTGAGGCTGATTTCAGATATAGACCTTCTACAGGTTTGATGTTGAGATGGTATGGAACTATTGGTGATTGGAAGTATGACGGCGTGACACCATATCGTATTCAGGTACAGGACCAAGGATCAGGGTCAAGTGACGTTTTGGAAAGAGGGGAGATAGATTTAACAGGGTCTTATGTTGGTAATGCACCACAAGTATCTACAGGTTTTGGTCTTGATGTTGATATACTTGAGAAATTGAGTTTTGACATAGACATGAATGTATATACAAAATTATATGGTTTTGTTGATACTGAGGATATAATCGACAGTGCTTCTAGTGGGGATGTATACCAAGCAGAAAAATTGCCTGCCTATACTTTATTTGATGCAGGACTAACTTATGATTTTTCTTTGGGGTCAAATGATTTAAGACTTAGGGGTAACGTATATAACCTATTTGGCGAAAATTTCATTAACCAAAAGGACCAGTATGGTTACTACTTGGGTAATGGCACTACTTATAACGTTAGTTTGCGTTTTAATTTCTAAGTGTAGAGATAACCTTATTTAAACCCTGACGTTACCGTCAGGGTTTTTTTATGCCCTAAAAAGTAGTATTTTTGACAAATAAGATCAATAATCATGGGAGAACTGGGACTTGCGTATCAATGGGTATTACAATTACACTCGTATCTGGCCTACGTGGCATTGGCTGTTTTGTTTTTGGCCGTTGCCAATGCTATTATTGGGTTGGTAAGCAAAAAAATGTTCTTGCCACAAAAAGATCTTAGGCTTAGTCTTTTTGCACTTATCCTCTGTCATCTCCAAATCCTGATAGGCCTTTTGCTTTTCTTTGCATCTCCCAACGGCCTTAATAAGATACAGCGAATGGGTATGGGGGGAATGGATTCGGCCTCACGGTTGTTGGCCGTTGAACACCCTTTTATCAATGTTATTGCCTTGGCCTTGATTACAATAGGCTGGTCTAGGCATAAGAAGTTTATGGCAGGTGATAAAAAGTTCAAGAGTATAGCCATATTTTATGGCCTTGGGCTAGTACTTATTTTGAGTAGGATTCCGTGGACCCAATGGTTCTAAAAAACAGGATCTTGCTTTTGGCGTATAAAATATAATTCGAACATAAATAATCGATAATGAGAAATGCAATAGTATTGGTAGCCTTATTTTTTTCTGTAATGGGTTTCACCCAAGAGAAATCGTTGTTTAATGGAAAGGACCTTACTGGTTGGACGGTATATGGTACTGAAAAGTGGTATGTAGAGGACGGTCTATTGGTTTGTGAAAGTGGACCTGACCAGCAATATGGATACCTGGCCACCAAGGAACACTATAAGGATTTTACACTTACATTGGAGTTCAAACAAGAGGCCGATGGCAATAGTGGTGTTTTTATCCGCTCTACGGTAGAGGGTACCAAGATAAGTGGCTGGCAAGTAGAGGTAGCTCCCCCAGGACATAGTACGGGTGGGGTTTACGAATCTTACGGCCGTGGTTGGTTGATCAAACCGGACCCTAAGAAGGATGGGGCCTTGAAGATGGGAGAGTGGAATGAAATGAAAATCCGTTTGGATGGGGATATATTGACCTCTTGGTTGAACGGGGTGGAGATGGTCACCATCAAGGATGATAAGATCGGTGCCGGAGAAGGCTCCATAGCCCTACAGATACATGATGGGGGCGGCATAAAGGTCAAGTGGAGGAACATTAGGATAGCCTTGCCACAATAAACCCTATTGTACGGGTTTAATTAGATATAAATATACCGGGAAATGGTCACTGTAGCCACCGGTGTAACTGCCCCCTGCATAAGTACGAAACGGATAGCCCTTGTAGTTTCCCTTTTTTGTAAATATGTAGGGGGCGGTGAATATTTTTGCCTTCCAAAATCGGTAGCCATTATTCTTATGGAGGAAATTGGCCGTAAGGTACATTTGGTCAAAGAGATTCCATTGGTCCCTGTAAGCCAAGGAGCCAATCCCTTTTCTGTATAGTTTTTCCATAGGATTGAAAAGGTCCGTCTCTTCCAACTTGTTTTTCCTGCCCTTGGTTTTGAGTATTTTCTTAAGACTATCGTCCACAGGGTCATCATTCAGGTCGCCCATACTGATTATTTTTGCAGATAGATCCTGTTTTATTATAGAGTCTATGATCTTTTTGTTCAAGGCGGCAGCGGCCAATCGGTCTGGCTTGCTCCTTTCCGTTCCCCCACTTCGTGAGGGCCAATGATTAACGATAAAATAGATCTGTTCATCATCCAATAAACCACCGACAACCAATTGGTCACGGGTATAATCCCTTTCACCATCCTCATTATGGAGTAAAAGCCTTCTACTTTGGAAACTTGTTGGTAGAAAGGCTGAATACCTATAAATGAGGGCCACATCTATGCCACGTTCATCAGGGGAATCAAAGTGGACAATCCTATAATCCGTTTTCTGTAGGAGGGGATGGTTTATCAAATCCCTTAAGACTTTTATATTCTCGACTTCACAAAGCCCTAGGATATCGGGTGGGGTGTGTACTTGGCCACGACCTATATCTGAAATGACCTTTGCTATGTTTCCGATTTTGTGGGAATACCTTTCTATGGTCCAATGGTCTTTTCCGTCGGGGGTACGGTCATCATCAAAGATCAAGGAATCGTTTTGGGTGTCAAAAAGATTCTCAACATTGTAAAATGCTATTGTCCTGATCTTGAAAGTTTTTCCTTTTTGGGAAAGAACGATAATCGGAAGGCAGATTGTCAAAAAAAGAAGCCTGATATTCACAACAATTTATCTAAAAAATAATCATTATTAAGTAAATAGCTACAAAATATAGGGTATTTTTAATATATTTAACAGTATTATTGATAATTCCTTAAGTTTGAACCCTTTTTTAGCGTTATTTTTTATATTGTTCATATGCCAGTTGACAAATGGCCAGGAATCCAATTATGTTTCCGGTACCGTACTCTCGGCATATTCAAAAAAACCCATTTCTGGGGGCGTTGTTACTTTTGAAGGGAGTAATATCTCCCCTAAGCTGGACAAAGAGGGTTTTTTCAAACTGCCCATGGATACTACGGGTAGTTTTATCCTGAGCATTACCGTTGCCGGGTATATACCCAAACGTATTCCTGTATTTTCCGAAGGCTACGATATAGCCTTGGGCAATATCCTCCTTGAACGGGATATTGAAATGGATAAAATGGATAATCTTGTGAATCTTACCGATGCTGAATTTTCCGATGATGAAGGATCTATGGTTACGGTAGGGTTGCTTCAGGCAACGAGGGATGTATTCCTAAAGAGGGCTGCCTTTGATTTTGGGCAGGCTTTTTTCAGGGTCCGGGGTTACGACTCCAAGAATGGTATGGTCATGATCAATGGCATGCCCATGAACAAATTATTTGATGGACGTCCGCAGTGGAACAATTGGGGTGGGTTGAACGATGTTACAAGAAACCGGCATTTTTCCAATGGGCTGGATATTTCCGAGTATACTTTCGGGGGTATTTTGGGCAATACGAATTTGGATACCAGACCTTCTGGGTTGCGTCCTGGGTTCCGATTCTCGACTTCGGTCTCTAATAGGACTTATGCGGGGCGGGTAATGGCGACCTATACCTCCCCAAAAAAGGACAACGGAATTATTTACGCTATTTCCACTTCAAGACGATGGGCGAAGGAAGGTTTTATCGACGGAACATTGTATGATGCCTATTCAGTATTCGGAGTTTTGGAATTTGCAATAGATCCAAAGAATAGTTTGATGGCAACCGGGATCTTAGCTTCCAATCGCCGGGGCCGTTCCTCTGCAATTACGGAAGAAGTACAGGATTTGGCAGGTAGACGGTATAACCCCTATTGGGGGCGTCAAAATGGAAAAATACGAAACTCAAGGGAACGTAGGATCGCAGAACCCATTATAATGTTGAATCATTATTATGAAACGGATAAGTTCAATTTAAATACCGGGGTTTCATATCAATCAGGTATTCATTCCAAGAGTAGGTTGGGTTATTATAACGCCCCTAATCCAGACCCAACATATTATCGATATTTGCCTAGTTTTTATATCAACAGCCCTATAGGTGCCAATTTTTTAAGTGCAGATATGGCAAGACAGGGTTTTCTGGAAAGCCCCCAAGTTGATTGGGAGGCAATATACACGGCCAATTCCAAAGGGAAGGCAGCCTATGTTCTGTACGATGATATTGTCGGGGACCAACAGTTGGCTATCAACAGTGTTGGCAACATTCGGTTTTCTGGAAACAGTAGGCTGGATTTTGGTTTTAATCTCAAGCAGTTACAATCGGATAATTATGCCAAGATCAACGATTTATTAGGGGCTGTATACCATGAGGATATAGATCCATTCTCAAATACGGCCAATGATATCGATGGGGACTCGGATCGATATGAAAATGAAATATTCAATTATAATTATGAACTGATGGCAGACCAATGGAATGCTTTTGTACAATTGGGATATACCAGAAAAAAATGGAGTGGCTTTGTCAGTGCGAACTATCTGGGTATTGGGTATCAAAGAAACGGATTGTTCAGGAATGGGAGATATATCGACAGCTCTATGGGTAAGAGCCCTGTTGTGGCCTTTTCCAATTTTGGTTACAAGGGCGGGGTTTCCTATCAAATAACAGGTAGGCATTGGATCAAGCTGAATGCGGGATTTATAGGAAGGCCCCCTACCCTACAAAATACCTTTATCAACCCTAGGGAAAATAATGGGATTGTCCCCGACCTTCAAAGTGAGACGGTTACAAGTATGGATTTTAGTTATTTTATGCGATTACCGAAGCTGATAGGCAGGTTAACAGGCTTTTATACCCGATTTCAAAATACCACCGATGTCAATTACTTCTTTGTAGATGCCGGGGTGGGATCCGATTTTGTTCAGGAGGTGGTCACCGATCTTGATAAACTGCACATGGGAGTGGAAATGGGGTTGGAATACGAAGTATCACCAGCGGTAAAACTTTCCGCCGTAGCGGCCATAGGCAAATACCTGTATGCCAGTAATCCCAATATCAATATCAATTTTGATACTTCCGGGGCAGGGGAGGATCTGATAAATATAGAGGGGGATATCGATTTGGGAATTGCCAGGGTCAAGGACCATAGGTTGGCACAAGGCCCGCAAAAAGCCTTTGCCTTGGGTATAGGATATAGAGACCCGGAATATTGGTGGGTGGGGGCCACAGCAAATTATCTGGCGAATAATTATGCGAATATCTCAATGATTACAAGAACACGTAGTTTTTATTTGGATCCTGAAACCGGGCAGCCATTTCCCGATGCCACGGACAGGAATGTGGCAAGGTTATTAAAACAAAGGCCTATGGACAATTTTTATCTATTGAATTTGGTAGGTGGCAAATCTTGGTTGAAGAAGGGGAAGTACATCAGTGTTTTTGCCAGTATCAACAATGTGTTCGATACTGTTTTTAGGACAGGAGGGTATGAACAGAGTAGAAATGGCAATTACGGACAATTAAAACAGGACAACCTAAGCGGCACCCCATCCTTTGCCACAAAATATTGGTATGGCTATGGTCGAACATATTTTTTGAATATAGCATATAGTTTTTAAGGGTCTTATAACCCTATTCGGTTGTCTAAATAAATTGAGATATGACATTAGTAATCCCGAAATCAAGAATATGGGTCACTATCCTAGTTGTGGTGATGTCTTTTGGTTGTGTCAAGGATCGAAGTTTTGACGCACCAAGGAAACCCTGTACCACAGAATCGGGGAATATTGTTTCCTATGCGGAGGTCAAGGCACTATATGTTGGTGAGACGATACAGATTCAGGATGATTTGATTATTGAGGGCTATGTCATTTCATCGGATAGGGAGGGTAATTTTTTTGGTTCGCTTCATTTTCAGGATGGGTCGGAACGCCCGGAAGGAGGATTTCAATTGGATTTCGATATTAGGGATTCCCATTTGTTCTATCCTGTGGGCAGTAAGATTTCCATAAAATTGAAAGGACTCTATTTAGGGAAAAAACAAGGGGTTTATAAGCTGGGAGGGGTCTTTACCTCATTTGGGAATTTATATGTAGGCAGGTTGCCGGCCAATGTTGTTTCCCAGCACCTATTTATTTCATGTGATGGTCTGCGGTCGATTGCCCCTGTCCAATCAAGTATACACCTCTTGGAAGAACGTATGGTCAACACCCTTGTCCAATTGGATGATGTTGAGATTGTCGAAAATGAACTGGGGCTTCCTTTTGCGGAACTAAAGGAAGAGACGGAACGAACCCTCATTGATTGTAATGGCAATGGGATTATATTGTTGAACAGTGGATATTCCAATTTCCGATCGACTGTGCTGCCCGAAGGGAGAGGCTCGGTCGTAGGAGTGCTTTTGAAAGGTAATAATGGGTATAAGCTGGCAATACGGGATTTATATGATATCGATTTACAGAAAGAACGATGTGCGGAATTGATCGATGAATTCACTTCAAATTCAATATTCATTTCAGAATTGGCCGACCCCAATAATAATTCCGGGGCCCGTTTTGTGGAACTTTACAATGCCGGTACAGAAGTGCTGTCCTTGAATGGTTGGTCTTTGAACCGGTTCACCAATGGCAATACGGAGATTAGCTCAAAAATTGATTTGTCAGGGCACGAAATAGGTTCTGGAAGTACATTTCTTATTTCGCCCAATATTTCCGAATTTAATGCCGTTTATGGCTTTGAACCTGATTTTGGGGTGGGTACCAACAGTCCGGCAGATTCCAATGGGGATGATAATCTGCAGTTGGTGGATCCTTTCGGAACTGTAATTGATACTTTTGGAACCATAGGGGAGGATGGCTCTGGTACCGATCATGAATTTGAGGATGGGAGGGCACTAAGAAAGCCGAACATTACCCAGGCAAATCCCGTCTATACATTCGACGAATGGATCGTTTTCAATGATACAGGAGCTTCGGGCACCACGGACCAACCTCAAAATGCACCGGAAAATTTTTCACCGGGAATTCGATAAATCCCGGATAATATTACTGAATATGGGTTTCACCCCTATTTTGGATAGGGATTAGGTTTACTGTATCGGGAAGTTTTCATGTGCCATAATCTCTTCCATTTGCAGTATATGCCGTTCTGTATGCCCACTTATGAATAGCAGGGCCTGAAGCCCATCAATGGTAGCAAAAGGTAATTGGACATAATGGTTCCTTAGATCGTCATTGGTGGTTTTCACATATTCGATATGTTCTTTCCGTTTTTGTAAAAAGGTTTTTAGGGTTTCCGTATGGGAGCCGAACCTACCTGTGGGCCCAAAGGCTTCGTTGGTTTTTGATTTTTTCCCCCTGTCGGTTATCATAATCAATAGATCCTCATCACTTAATTTAACAGAGTCCCTCTTTGAAGGGTCGGCTGGGGTTTTCAGCGCTTCCCTCAACATTCCCCCAAGTATTTGTTCCGAAATCGACAAATGTTCCACGCATTCGGCAATCGACCAGGATTCAGGACTGGGTTTGTACTCGAGTTGTGTTCCGGTAAGGCCTTCAAGCGTATTTGTTAAATAATCTTGGGTTCTTGTCAACTCTGTAACGGCCATGTCGCGATCCTCTTCGGTGATTCCTGAAGTAGTGGTTACAAAAGCAACAAGGACCAATGCTATGATGGGTAAAAAGGTCTTTTTCATTTTTTCATTTTTTATTGAAATCCTTACAATACTACGATTTTATGATCAATAATGGCTTGGATCGATAAGGATCGGTAAAAAAAATAAATGTTCCGATATAGGTCTACCATACGCAAGGGATATTGTTTTATAGTATTCCGACCATTCATTGTGCATTTTAAAAACGCTTGTTTTTAGGGTACGTTACTACATTTTTGAGGGTGTCCGCCCCTTTTGTCCACAAGCCTATGGGAAGCTTTGTTTATAAGGTTTCCACCGATAAGGGAAGGAGTCGTCTATTGTTGGCGGATAATGTGGGTATATCATTGAGGATGCCTACGGGTTTTTGGCCATACGGATATCGGGTAGCCCTTACCTATCCAATTGTCGGAAAATGAGTAATATTGGTCTATGGAAAAAAATCAAGATCTTGAGTTGATAAAAAGGATAAAAGCCTTGGCAGACACCGGTCTGGTATATGCCAAAGATGGGTATAGCAAGGAAAATTATAAAGAACTCCGTGAAATAAGCCTAAAACTTTTAAGCCATGTTTCCCGGCAGCCTCTTAGCGTACTAGATGATTTTTTCATGCCTGAAAAGGATTATCCTACCGTAAAGGTAGATGTCAGGGGTTTTGTCCTGAATGATGCCGGAGGGATATTAATGGCCAAGGAGCAGGTAGATGGTAAATGGACCCTTCCAGGAGGTTGGGCCGATATCGGTTATACCCCATCCGAGGTCGTTGTCAAGGAAATCGAGGAAGAGACAGGGCTGCAATGTTCCGTGGAACGTTTGTTGGCAGTTTACGATAAACGCATGCACCCGCATCCGCCACAACCATTTTATATTTATAAGTTAGTGTTCTTATGTCGGTTGGGGGGAGGGAAGTTGGCGCATGGTTTCGATATGGATGGTGCAGCATTCTTTAAGATAGGGGAGCTGCCCGAACTATCCAGGGACCGCATCTTGGAATCTCAGGTAAAACAACTTTACACCATGGTGACCAATAAGGATATTAATGTATATTTTGATTGATCTATGAAAAATAATGAATTGCACGTAGCCTTGGTACAGACCGGTTTGGTTTGGGAGGATCCTGTCCAGAACCGGGAGAACCTCGGTAAAAAGTTCACCTTGCTTCCACAGCATATCGATTTGGTAGTGTTGCCCGAAATGTTCATTTCCGGTTTTACCATGACACCTGGAAATATAAATAGTGCGGAAAGTCGGAAAACTTTGGATTGGATGCTATTGGAAGCTAAAAAATACAATACCGCGATAGTAGGTAGTATTCCGTTTTTGGAGAATGGACAGTATTTTAACCGATTGTTCTTTGTGGAAGACGGTGGCAAGGTTTACCTCTATGACAAACGCCATACCTTTACCTTGGCAGGGGAAGATAAGGTGTATGAATCAGGTAACAGGCAATTGGTCATTGATTACAAAGGTTTTAGGATCAACCCTATGATCTGTTATGACCTACGATTTCCGGTATGGGCCAGGAACACCCAGGACTATGATATTTTGATCTATGTGGCCAATTGGCCTAAACTACGAATTGTGGCTTGGGACACCCTTCTTAAGGCCCGTGCCATTGAGAACATGTCATATTGTATCGGGGTAAACCGTTGTGGCAAAGACCATTCGGGCTATGAATACCCGGGACATTCGGCAGTTTATGATAGTCTTGGGGAACTGTTGGTGTTTACCGAAGAGGAAACGATTGTTTATACAACATTGAAAAAGGAACATATTGAAACCACAAGGAACAGATTCAAATTCCTTGAAGATCGTGATGGTTTTAATCTAAGATCGTAAAGGACTGTTCCAGTTCCCAGTTGGCCCGCACTTCGATGGCATCTGGGTAATAGACCACCTTTTCGGGCTGCAATTTTTCAAGATAATTTCCAGGGTCCCATTTGCCGTTCTTATTCAGGTCAAGAACAATACGCACCAAATAATTGGCAGGTTTTATATGTTTGAATTCAACCCGTTTAGGTTCCTCTGCATATAATTCTTGTATTACTTCGCCCTTTTCCGAGGTTAGTTGTATTATCATTGGGCAATCCCCTGGTTTGGCCTTGATATTCATACTTAGGTTGCCGAAATCGGCATAACTCTTGGTCGCTAGCCGTATGTACATACTATCGTTCTGTATTCCAAAGAAGTCAGTGATAGCCCCGGGCATTAGTTGTAGTTCGTAATTTTCTTCAGGTTTCCTTTCAAAGTCAAAATCCACTTTGCTGTTTAAACTGTCCAAGGTTGCCGTGAAGCCAACACTGAGGGAATCTTTGTCCATAAAACCCATCTTGGAGGTGTCGATAGCGACCAAGGGAGTGTTGGCCTGTATGCTGAATGGGGTGTTGAAATCCAAACTACCGCTAATATTGGGCTTCAGTTGTAACGTATCGAAACCTACTTTCCGTTTTTTTACCGTGAAAGTATCAATGGCCTTTAGGGCTTTATTTTCTATTGTAAAGATCAAGGAGTCCATTTCAAAGGGGGTAAACCAAAAATTAAGGGTATCCTTTTCATGTTCTTTGGTAACAGTGGTCTTGATAGAATCGGGCAATACTGTTAATGGTGATATTTCAATATCCTTTCCATCGCCATAATAACCAAAAACGATCCTATTGCTTGCCACAAGGCTAGGGACGGATGTTTTGTAATCAAGGGTTTCCTTGAACAAGGTTAAAAGAAAAGTTGAATCGGTAGGTATCGATACGGTATCTTCGATAAACCCTATCTTATCCAGATTCTGGTCGAACATATGGTTTTTGTTCTCATCTTTTAATGCGAACAGGGCATATTTCCCTGCCTTGATGTTCCTTAATGTAAATATGACCGCACTATCCAGCGTGTTGGTGATATAATTTGGAGGCTTTTTGTAAATGGTCGAATCGGTATAGGACGTATCGATCTCATAGAGCATTACACTAACAAATTCATCGGCTTTTCGGTTGAAGGCATCCTTAATGGCCCCTTTTATCTCCAAAGAGTCAATATAGCTTCCAGTGGAGAAAACATAGGTAAGGAAACTATTGGGGTTCCCTTCATTATTGTCTACGATACTCTGTCCAAAGTTCAAGGTATATGTGGTATTCTCCTTAAGAGTATCCTTTAAGGTGATCTCAACAAACCTGTTGGCTCCTCCCTGTGGTGTTATTATCGGGGGATATTTCAGTGGTGGTGAGACAATAAGTTGTTCCTGAATATCCTCTAATTTTACCAATTCGTCAAAATACAGTCGTATCCTAGTCGCTTTGAAATCAGTCGACATATTATCGGGTTCGGATTTCAACAAGACTGGCGGGGCAATATCCTTTGGGCCTCCAGTAGGTCTTCCACGTCTTGCACATTGCATCAGTGCGGTGGCTATAAAGAAGATAAAAATATATACGAATATCCGTTTGAACATCTATTTTGTAATCTATTTGGCAAAGTAACACATAATTTGGAAATTGTCTTCAAGAATTAACAAACCTTATCTTGTTCGCAACTATACCAAAGGGACCACGGCCATACTGGTAATGTATATTGTAACACCTTGGATTTCGGCCAGGGCCTTGGCACATATCTCCATGGTAGCACCTGTGGTGATTACATCGTCGACCAATAGGATGTTCTTGTTTTTCAACAATCCGGGGCTGTCTATGGTATAAAGGGCCTGATTGTTCTGCCAACGGGAAATTCTACTTTTTTTTGTCTGTGTTTTTGTGTTGGCGGTCTTTGTCAGTGCATTTTCTAGAAATTCGGCATTCAAGTGGTAGGCCAATCGCCTTCCAAAAGCCGAGACCTGGTTATACCCCCTTTTCCTTAACTTCTTTCGGTGTAGTGGAACAGGTACTACAAAATCTATCTTGTCCAAGTAATTGTTCCCGGCAATGACCTGACCATGCCAATCCCCTAAAAAAGTCCCTATCTGTTCTTGGTTCTTGTATTTTAAATGATGAACGAGGTTTTTTACGATACCATTTTCAATGAAAAAAAGGAAGGAATTCGCTTTTTTTATATTAATTCTACCATAAAAGATACGGTCAACCGCATTTTCAACGTTAAAGGTATATTCGGTGAGAGGTAAATGATCCCGACAAACGGTACATAAGTGGTACTCTCCTCTGTTTAAACGTGTATTACATCCAAAACACACTCTAGGCAGCAAGATCGAGTTGATATCATTTAGTATCTTTGGAAACTTGGAACGCATGATTCTTAAATATTAGATAACCTACATAAAGCTGACTTTATATTGATGGACGGACAAGATACTAAATTCAATTATAAGATTGTTCTTGCTGCTTTGGTTGCCATAATCATAGGTATACTGATTGCTTTTTATTACAGTTACGCCCAGTCCCAGAACGAAATTAGTTTTTTGGAAAAGGAAAAAGAGATCATGATCAAGGATCTTACCTTGATGAAAGCGGATGTAGATAGGTTAACGGCATTGAACGAAGTTAATGAGATAGAGATCCAAGGTGCCCGATATGAGGTCCAACAACTTCTGGATTCTGTAGGAAGACTCACTTTTACCATAGACAAGTTAAGGGAATTCAAGTCGGAACTACGTAGACTTGAGGCTAAGAACGATAGCCTAAAATTAAAGAATAATTTCTTGCGCTACAATAATATGCTCCTTACGGACAAGTATGAAGAGGCGAAGGTACAGATGGAAGCTTTAAGGGAGGCCAGTAGTTCAATTGCCAAAGCCGAAGCCCTGCAACGTCAAAAAATACTTGAACTGAACAAAGAGCTCAAAACCAAAAGTTATCTAAAGGTCCAAGGTGCAGAGGGTGCCGGTTTTAGGTTACGGGGCGGCAAGCCCCTTAGAACCAACAAGGCCTCTACTATAAAGAAGTTACGGGGATGCCTTACCATAATGGCCGATCCGACCATGATCCGAAAGGAGAAAGTATTGTACTTCCAATTCTTGGGGCCTGATATGGACGTGATTGAGGATAATGCAAATACCCTTAGTGTAAATGGCAATGTTTACAGTAAAAGGATAGAATTTGTCTTCATGGGGGAAGAGACTCAAATATGCGATTTCATTACCATGCCAGAGGGTTCTTTGAAAGAAGGAGACTACATTTTGAATGTCTTTGAGGATGAAAGGTTGCTAGACTCTACAGAATTTCACTTAAAATAACATCAAGCTTTTGGGGGAATATTCTATTTTTGCCAAATGGCAAAACAAGAAGACGATTTTAAAAAGGTGATTTCACATGCAAAGGAGTATGGTTATGTATTCCAGTCCAGTGAGATATATGATGGATTAAGTGCTGTTTACGATTATGCCCAAAACGGTGCGGAACTCAAAAAGAACATTAGGGAGTATTGGTGGAAAGCCATGATAAACCTCAATGAGAATATCGTTGGGATCGATGCGGCTATATTCATGCACCCCACTACATGGAAGGCTTCTGGTCATGTTGATGCCTTCAATGACCCCTTGATAGATAATAAGGATTCCAAAAAAAGATATCGAGCCGATGTCTTGATCGAGGATCATGTTGCCAAGATCGAAGCAAAGATAGAGAAGGAAGTAGCCAAGGCCTCTAAGCGATTTGGGGATACCTTCGACAAAAAACAATTCCTGGCCACTAACCAAAGGGTAGTGGAATATCAGGAAAAGGCAGATGCAATCCTTAAAAGAATGGGTAGGTCATTGGAGAACGAAGATCTGGCCGATGTGAAAAGCCTTATCGAGGAACTCGATATTGCATGCCCTATGTCGGGTTCCAAAAATTGGACCGATGTTAAGCAGTTCAACCTTATGTTCGGTACTAAACTGGGTGCCTCCGCAGAAAATGCGATGGACTTGTATTTGCGGCCTGAGACTGCCCAAGGTATTTTCGTCAACTTTTTGAATGTACAGAAAACCGGTCGTATGAAAATCCCTTTTGGGATTGCACAGACAGGGAAAGCATTTCGTAATGAAATCGTTGCCAGACAGTTCATCTTTAGAATGCGGGAGTTCGAACAAATGGAAATGCAATTTTTCATTCGTCCCGGCACCCAAAAGGAATGGTATGAAAAGTGGAAGGAAAATCGGTTAAAATGGCATTTGTCCTTAGGTATGGGTGAGGAAAATTATCGTTTTCATGACCATGAGAAATTGGCCCATTATGCCGATGCCGCGGCTGATATCGAATTCAGGTTTTCCTTTGGGTTCAAGGAACTGGAAGGAATACATTCCCGAACCGATTTCGACCTGGGCCAGCACGAGAAATTCTCCGGAAAAAAATTACAGTATTTTGACCCCGAGCTAAAGGAGAGTTATGTGCCTTATGTTGTAGAGACCTCCATCGGCCTAGATCGTATGTTCCTTGCCATCTTTTCGAATTCCTTAGAGGAAGAGGTGCTTGAAAACAACACTACACGAACCGTATTGAGATTACCTGCGGTCTTGGCACCTACCAAAGCGGCGGTTTTACCATTGGTGAAAAAAGACGGACTTCCAGATGTGGCCCATAAGATCATTGAAGACCTTAAGTGGGATTTCAATGTGATCTATGATGAAAAAGATGCTGTCGGTCGACGTTATAGAAGACAGGATGCGGTAGGTACTCCATTTTGTATTACAGTAGACCATCAATCACTCGAAGATCAAACCGTGACAATCCGTCATCGCGATACCATGGAACAGTATCGGGTTGCCATTTCGGAGGTTAAGGCCATTATCCATAAAGAGGTTGATATGCGTTCTTGGTTGCAGCGCATGGGATAGCTGTTCTTTGTCTTGTTCAAGGGCAAGTAGCTATTTGTAGGGAATTGTCCTGACCGTAATTTAGGGTTTGGTCATTAATGGTCGATTTATTCGATATATATCGGACGCCATACCCCACCATAGATCTCATCTTCGGTACCAAAAGAATGGGTGCCCAAAATGTTTTTACAAGGCCCCGATAGAGCTTCTATCTTAAACCCGTTGACATCCTTTGCAATGTTTATATCCTTGAAAATGGTGAAAGGCTTTTCCTTGTCGAGGGGATTGGTTCGCCCCAGTTTATAGATAATGGAATAAAAAGGACCCGTATCCCCAAGATCCTCTGATGCCGAGGCCCATATAATTCCTTCTTGGTCAAGATGAAAATCGGTAATGCTTCTTTTGGTCGCTGTATTGGTCCAATTGCCAGGAACGTTGACAGGAATACCTATTATGCCTTCCCCATCCATTTTGAAGGAATGTTCCTGAATGTTCAAAACACCCCATCGCACAATACCATTGGGGGTTTTTTTCGACCCTCCCCGTTTGCCCAAAATCACTATTCTTTTGTTTTTGCCATACGGCAGACAGCTAATTGCCTCATATTGGTCCCCGGTAAGATCAAAGTCGTTTCTATAGAGCATTGGGATTTTAACGCTGCCTAAAACATTGGCGGACAATTCCAAGGTATCGACCTTAATATGGAAGATACGACCTAGTTTGCCTTGCCAATTTCCAGATTCGGCAATTAAGTATTCGTTATCCTTGTCAGGGATGGCACAGATACTTTCCAAATCGCTTGATATACCTTTTTTGTCCCAAGTATCTATTTGTATTGGTGCAACGGATAAAGAATCCTCCCTTACCTTTATGAGGGCCAGGCGGACACCTTTGGAATTCCTCTTCACATCATAAACGGCTAAATACGAGCAATCACCTATTTGCTCCATACCACTTGACCCACCTGATTTTTTCAACACTTGGGGCATTGCCCTGTTCCCATCCTTTGGGGGGATAACCAAAGATCTATTACTGGTGCAGGCGGATATTGAAAGTATTGACCAGATATAGATCCAGAAAAACAGATGTTTGGTTTTTAAGGTCATTGTTTTGATATTGTAAATCTATTGTACTAAGTTAACCAATACTTTTTAAGGGAAGAATTCCTATCAGCTATGGTTTTTGGTAAGGGACCACAAAGACCCATAGGTTCAGGATAACAGATCAAAGGATGTAATGATAACAAAAATGCACTCTGATTATAAATGGGCCAACTTTAAAGGCAATAAATATCTGAATAATAAGACTCCTGTGGTTTACATAGGATAAAGCGTAATAATTATGTTGTCTTTCACAACAATAATAGGTTTAAATACGTTTACCCAGAAGAGCCCTCTATTCTAGAGCCTTGTAAGGGTGGAAAAACGAGGTGGAATACTTAATATCCAATAGTATATAAGACATGATCGCAAAAAAAATATTTTGTCCTTTTATCCTCATTTTGTTCTCTCTATCTATATATGCCAAGATACCACAGTCAGAGAAGGAAGTACTTATAGAGCTGTTCAACAATACCCATGGGGAAAATTGGTCGAATTCTTGGCCATTGAATGAGCCCATTGCCAAATGGTATGGAATTAAGGTTGAAGATGGCCATATTGTTGGTATTGACCTGTTCAATAATAATCTAGTAGGTCAATTGCCTAATTCCATTTGTAAGCTAGGGAAGTTAAGGGAGCTGAATGTTGCTTTCAACCAACTGGGTGGGGAAATCCCTGTGGGGATAACCACTTTAAAATACTTAAAGGTACTAAGGATGGGTAAAAATTCATTGACGGGAACCATACCTGGGAATATCGGGGATTTGCGATCTTTGGAGGTTCTTGAATTGTTTGATAATGACCTTTCAGGCCCGTTGCCCTCAAGCATGGGCAAATTACTAAATATTAAATCCATTGTATTATCGAGTAATGGATTAGAAGGGGAGATACCGGATTCCATTGGTAACTTAACGCAATTGGAGGTTCTGGAGCTGGGGTATAATAAGATCGAGGGTGAAATCCCGGAGAATATAGGAAAACTTTTAAACCTTAACCGTCTAGTACTTTTAGAAAACCGATTAACCGGATTCGTTCCGAACAATATTCTTTCATTGCCGAAATTAAGGTTGTTGCAATTACAGAACAACGATCTGGGAATGGATATCGTATTTGAAAAATCAGGAAAGGAAGTGGATTATGCCATTTTTGATGTAGGGGAAAAACCCCGATATTTTGACCATAAACCAATTCCTATGTTCGAATTCACAGGGGATGCCAAAATGGCGGACACCAAGTTCGAAGATGGGGATTAAGGCAAATTTCTTTGTCTCCTTTCCTTATCTTGGAAGAAGGGATGGTACCATTTTGACCGACCGTTGTGCCGGGATATCCATCATCAATCTAAAAACGGAAGCCTATTGACAGGCCGGCACGGAACATAAAAGTATCCTGAAAATCCTCGGGATTGATATTTCTGCCTATACCTGCGTTTATCTCCAGGCTAAACTTCCCACTTTGGGTCACCCATTTGTTGCCAGCCCCCAAACCAAGTGCCGTAGTATTATAATCATTGTTGCGGACTCCAAGGTCATTATCCGGTATCTTGTCCTCTCCGGTATAGTAAAGTCCAAAAGCCTCGGCAAAGAAACCACTCCTTGGCATATAACCAAAATAGGCCCTTAGGTTGGCTCCCATTCCAAAATTCCCATTGTAATCGGTTGCATTATTATCGAAATATAGGGTTCCACCGATACTCGTGTCCTCATTGATAAAATATTCGTAGGAACCTTCCACCGTGCTATTGGCCAGGAACAGGCCGATATTGAACTTCAGTTCATTGTTGTTGGTGAATCTAGGATAGGCCTGCGCACTTAATATTCCTGTTCCCAACAATGCGATCATAACATATAGATTTTTCATTTGGCAATGTATTTATCTTCCAAGAACGAATCAAATCCTGTTCCAAAGAAGTAAAAATAGAACCTATTATCGAATTAAGACTGATTGGCCAAGGAATTTTAGATAAGTGGCATAGTGGGCCATTGAACAAAAAACATTCATTATTTTTAAGCAAAATTCAAAGAAGTGAAAATAGCATCTTATAATGTAAATGGTATCCGTGCCGCTATGAAGAAAGGTTTTTTGGACTGGTTAAAAGCTGCTGGCCCAGATGTAATATGCCTTCAGGAGATCAAGGCCATGAAAGAACAATTGGATCTTTCGTTGTTCGAGGAAGCTGGGTATTCGCATAATTATTGGTTTAGCGCACAGAAAAAAGGCTATAGTGGGGTCGCGATCTTAAGCAAAGGCAAACCGGAACAGGTCGAGTACGGAACAGGTATCGAATCTATGGATTTTGAGGGAAGAAACCTAAGGGCCGATTTTAATGGGGTGTCCATTATGAGCCTTTATTTACCATCGGGGACAAATATGGATCGGTTAGGGTTCAAGTTGGGCTATATGGCCGAATTTCAGAAATACGTTGATGATCTACGGAAGAAATACCCCAATTTGATCATCTTGGGTGATTATAATATTTGCCATCAGGCCATAGATATCCATGACCCTGTCCGTAACAAGAATGTCTCCGGGTTTTTGCCAGAGGAAAGGGAATGGATAGGGAACTTCATTAAAAGTGGGTTCATAGATAGTTTTAGGCACTTTAATAAAGAGCCACATAATTATACTTGGTGGAGCTACCGTGCCAATGCCAGAAACAATAATAAAGGTTGGCGGTTGGATTATGGGATGGTGAGCGAACCTTTGGGGGAAAGGTTGAAGCGTTCGGTTATCCTATCCGATGCCAAACATAGTGACCATTGCCCAATTATGGTCGAATTGGAATAAACACAGGTATGTAATACAGATTGTTTTTGGAGAATGGAATAGGGTATGGATGGGTATGGTGTTACTGATTATTGGGAAGGCAACTTCCGTTATGTTTTGGAAACGTCACGCAATTTGATTCGTAAGGGTAAAATAAGATAAACGGGGGTCATCCTCTCTTATAAATAAAGGAATATGTATTTTTTGAAAGTGGGTTTCGGACAGTTTGTCCTGATTGTTGTAGTAATAGTGATCATCCTCGTGTTTGCAAGGATAATGCGGGGCAAACGCTAATCAAAAAGATCGCTGGCCACATCCTCTATCCGGGCGACAAGCTCGATCTTGATTTTAGGGTCCTTGAGACCGATCTTATTGTTCTTGGAAACATAAATAGTGTCAAAGCCTAATTTTTCTGCTTCAAGTATACGTTGTTCTATCCGTTGTACGGGTCTTATTTCCCCTGCCAGACCAACTTCGGCCGCAAAACAGATTCCCTTTTCGACAGGAATATCGGAATTGCTCGAAAGAACAGCCGCGATAACAGCGAGATCTATGGCCGGGTCATCGACCGAGATACCTCCCGTTATATTCAAAAAAACATCCTTGGCCCCTAATTTGAATCCCGCCCGTTTTTCTAGTACAGCCAATAACATATTCAACCTTTTGGCATTGTAACCCGTAGTCGATCGTTGGGGCGTACCGTAAACAGCGGTACTTACCAAAGATTGTATTTCGATCATCAGGGGCCGCATACCTTCGATCGTAGAGGCTATGGCAGTGCCGCTTAGACCTTCGTCATTTTTTGAAATCAGGATTTCGGAAGGGTTGTTCACTTCACGGAGGCCACTACCCTGCATTTCGTAGATGCCGAGTTCCGCGGTTGATCCAAAACGGTTTTTGAGGGCCCTGAGAATACGATACACATAGTTGCGGTCACCCTCAAACTGTAGTACGGTATCGACCATGTGCTCAAGGATCTTGGGGCCTGCAATGGATCCGTCCTTTGTTATGTGGCCGATCAATATCACGGGGGTATTGGTTTCCTTGGCGAATTTAATGAGTTCCGCGGTACATTCCCTGATTTGTGAAATGCTTCCGGCTGCTGATTCAATATAATCGGAGTGTAATGTCTGTATCGAATCTATGACCACGATATCGGCCTCCATGGTTTCGATCTGTTGAAAGATATTCTGGGTTTTTGTTTCCGTAAGAATATAGCAATTCTCACTATTGGGCCGAATGCGGTCAGCCCGCATCTTAATTTGTTTTTGGCTTTCCTCCCCGGAAACATACAATGTTCTATAGGGCAGCTTCAGGGAGATTTGGAGTAGCAGTGTACTCTTGCCCACACCAGGTTCCCCTCCCAACAAGACCAGGGATCCGGGGACGAGTCCGCCACCCAAGACCCTATTGAATTCCAGGTCATAGGTATTTAACCTTAACTCCTTGTCGATGCTAATCTCATTGATCCGTAGTGGTCTTGTGGCCTTTTTTGAAGTATTCGAAGGTGTTTTCCAGCTCTTTTTGTCTTCTTTTTGGACAACTTCCTCCACAACGGTGTTCCATTCCTTACAGGCGGTGCATTGTCCTACCCATTTAGCATATTGGGTGCCACAATTTTGACAAAAAAAAGCAGTTTTGGTCTTGGCCATTACCTCGGTTTTGGCTAAAGATAAAGCAAAGTTTTAAAAAATTAAGGGTTTTGGGCTTTTCAGGTTGGGATTTTCAATATCCAAAATCAGCTTTCAGTGCATCGATCTTTTCCAGGGCCATTTCTTTGGTAAGAAAATCGATTTCCTCCATGCCAAAGGCCTTTTCAAAAGTGCGTAGTGCTTTCTTGGGCTCGCCCAATTGCTCATAGTATTCCCCTTCAAAATAAAAACCCAACATGGTGTCCGGAAACTCTTCCTTACATAGATCCGACAAAGGTTTTAGCGATTCCACATCTTCTTTTTTCCTGGTACCGGCATAGATGGCCATTATATCATTGAGGTCAACAGGTTTTCTTACCCCGAATAGGTTTTCGATACTATTGTATTTGTTTTCCAGATAGTTGAAGACCGGTTCTTCCGAGGTCAATATCTGTGTTCTGTATTCTTTGGGGCTAATGGGCCTGAACATGCCAAAAATGTTGTCAAAGGCTTTCCCAAGTCCATACGTAACCACGGATAAGTGGTTGGCATCTGGGTACTCGTCAAAATAGTAGTGCAATGTTTCTTTGTCAATGGCCTTGATTGCCTTGTCCATTGCCATGATCCTTTGGGTGTTTTTGTTTTTTTCACCCTCAACGATCAGTTGATAGAAAATCTGTTGGTCCAAGGCTTCCAATCGCATGGGAACGTTTGTTTCCATATCCGGTGCCAATGTGGGTGAAATATTTATATAGGCATCAAAAAGTGAATTTTCCTTGAACAGCCAGTAGTTTTCGAAATTTCCCGTAATATCATATCCAACGACCATTTTAAACGGGGCCGCATTGTAATTCAAGTCAAGATATGGTATGATCTCCATTCCCAGAAACTCAAAAAATCTGTTTCCCTTTTCAGCGGGTAGGCCAGTGTGCTTGTCAAAAGCGCAATCATCCAAGCGGATGCTTTCCTCGCTTTGGTGGATGCCGACAATGATGGATTCTGGCATGCCATGGAATTTGCTATAATATTTTGCTGTCGCCACAACCTGTTCAAAAAGGTAATCAGCGTCTAAAACAACTATAAGGGGGTGTTTTTTGTCTTTGTCAAATTCCTCGGGAAAATAATAACTGACATCCCTTCTTTCCTGAAGTTTGAACGATTCGAATATCTCTGTGGTTATTTGGGCATTGGTACCATAACATACAAGAAAGGCAAAAAGTACGAGTAAACGTTGCATAAAACAGCTTTTAGGTAATTCAGGGGGCTTACCGGTTCCTGTTCAATAACGGCAATAATAGAAAAGATATTGCCCCGAAAACAACTACAACGACCGTTTGTGATATCCACATGATCCATCCGAAGGAATCTCCCGACACGGAAGTAATACCAAAGATGGCCAATGCCTTGCTTACGGCAATGGGGTATAGGCCTACCCCTCCATTGGTGGTGGTTATGGCAAAAGCTCCGGCCACAAAAGCGACCAAGAGTTGACTTATGGTCAAAAAGGAGGTTTCGGGAATGGTGTTCTTGACAACCACGAACATACCAACATAGCACCCCCAAATGATCAGGGTATGAAACACAAAAGGCCATTTATCCTTCATTTTAAAAATACTCAGAACCCCATCTAGAAGTCCTTTTACCAATTTTTTGATCTTTACGGCCAGGCTATGGGATGACTTTTTTATGAAAAGGAAGAAAACCAGGACAGCAGTGGTCCCTGCAGAGAACAATAAAATGATTTTAGTATAATCGAATCCTTTATTCCTTAAAAAATCAACGATTATATCCGTCTGTAGAATTAGCGTAGTCGTGATTATGGACAAGAGCATGATCAGGTCTATTACCCTTTCGGTGACAATGGTGCCGAATCCTTTTTCAAAAGGAACACCCTCATAAGTGGTTAAGGCTGTTGCCCGTAGTATTTCCCCAGATCTGGGTATGCCCAAATTCACAAAATAGGAAATTAGTATAATCAAGAGATTATTACTCAATTTTGGTTGGTATCCCAAAGGTTTTAGCAGATAGTTCCAACGGATGGCCCTTGAGACATAAGCGATGACCCCCATGAGAACCGAAAGCCCTACCCAAAGCAAATCGGCTTCCTTAATGTGATGGATGATCTGTTCCCGATCTGCCTCTGAGGTCGAATTGTACCAGTACCAGACCAAAAAAACTCCCAATGCGATTGGGAGTATGGTTTTTAAGCTTTTCTTTACGGATGCTGCCAAGGAATCAGTTTAACAGGTTTGTCTCTTCATTTGGGAAAATCAAGGCTGGCTTGAATTTCTTGGCCTCCTCGATATCCATTCTGGCATAGGTGATCAATATCAATATATCACCAACAGCTACTTTACGCGCTGCCGCACCGTTCAAGGTAAGTTCACCACTGTTCCTTGGCCCGGGAATGGCATAGGTCTCCAATCTTTCGCCATTATTGTTGTTCACGATCTGCACTTTCTCACCTTGTATAATGTTCGCAGCATCCATCAAATCCTCGTCAATGGTAATACTGCCGATATAGTTAAGGTTTGCATCGGTGACTTTTACGCGATGTATTTTGGATTTCACGACTTCTATTTGCATGGGATAAAATTAGTTAATTAAGGGCTATGTTGTCTATGAGTCGAACACCTTCTGTATAGACAGCGATAAATGCCCTGTATTTTTTGTTTTTTTGTTTTTTTGTTACTGGTTTCAAGGTGTCTGCTTGGGCAATCTGTATATATTCCAACTCCAACCCTGGGTGGTTCTTGAATTGTTCGGTCACCCAATTCTTAACATATACAGCACTTTCCGTGCCAAATTTTTTTTTGGCAGCCATTAATGTTCTATAGATAAAGGAAGCTTCTTTCCTCGTGTTTTCAGTCAGTCTTTCATTTCGGGAACTGAAGGCCAATCCATTTTCTTCCCTCACTATGGGGCAGTCGATTATTTCTACAGGGATGTTCCTGATCTCAGTCAGTTTTTTGATGATTTGAAGTTGTTGGTAGTCCTTTTCCCCGAAATAGGCCCTTGTAGGTTTGACCAGGATCAATAGTGCTTCAACAATGGTGCCTACACCATCAAAATGCCCATCCCTAAAAGCCCCTTCCATCACTTTGTCCAAGCCATCGAAATCGTATGTTGTCGATGTCACGTTTTCTGCGTACATCTCTTGTACGGTCGGTGCAAAGACAATGATATGATCTGCTATTTTCCCCAGAACATCCATATCGGTAGTTAATGTCTGTGGGTAATTTTCAAGGTCTTCAGGATTGTCGAACTGCGTAGGGTTCACAAAAATACTCACTACCACAACGGAATTTTCCTGTACTGCCCGTTTGACCAAGGCCACATGGCCTATATGTAAGGCACCCATGGTCGGTATGAGCCCTAGGCTATCGTTTTCTTTCAACGAAGAAAGGTGGTCCTTTAATTCCTTTTTGGTATTTATGAGTAACATAGGTTGTGTTTGAAAGGGAGCAAACTTACTATAAATACCGCTAATCTGTATAATTTTTGTAATTTTGCACCAATTCTTTTCAAGATAAATAAAATATTGCTTCTATGAATGGTAAAAAGATATTGTTTGTATCTTCTGAATTGGTCCCCTACCTCCCAGAGAACGAAGTATCCTTAATGTCATATGAAACCCCAAGGATGGTCAACAGTAATGGTGGCCAGATTCGGATTTTTATGCCGCGATATGGCAACATAAATGAACGCAGGCATCAACTGCACGAAGTTATTCGCCTATCAGGTATGAACCTTGTCATTAATGATGTGGATATGCCTTTGATCATAAAAGTAGCCTCTATACCAAAAGAACGTATACAGGTATACTTTATCGATAATGAAGAATATTTTAAAAGAAAGGCGACCTTTACCGATGCAGAAGGGAACCTTTTCGAGGACAATGACCAAAGGGCCATCTTTTTTGCAAAAGGGGTTGTAGAGACTGTTAAGAAATTGAATTGGATCCCCGATATTATTCATGTACATGGGTGGATGGCCTCACTTTTACCGCTATATCTGAAAAAATACTATGTAAACGAGCCTTTGTTCGGGGACAGTAAGATTGTTACCTCGGTCTATGGGAAGGGCTATGATGGTGAACTTGACAAGGACATGGTCGATAAGATCGCCTTTGATGGCATTTCAGGGGATAGTATTAGCGTTTTGAGAACACCTAACTATAATAATTTGTTAAAAGTAGCCGTAGATTATTCCGATGCTGTTATTTTAGCTGCGGAAGAAATTCCGGAAGATTTAAAGAACCATATATCCAACCTAGGAAAACCCGTGTTGCCTTATGTTCCTTTGCAAGGTTTTGAAGAAGCATATGCGAATTTCTATAACACTGAAGTTTTAAAATAATCTAAATGAGTTTTTTTAAGCAATTTGAATTTCCTGTACTGGCGGGTGTCTTATCTATTTTTTTGTTTGTTTCCTGTGAAAAAGAGGTTACAACCATAGGATCGGAAATTATCGGAGGGAAGGCTTTCGCATCGAATAAGGCCGTTTTTGATGTTTTCGCATATAACAAAAAGGTGAAGGCGGTACCTACAAACAGGTTGCCAGTGTACCAATTGGGTGTTTTCGACGACCCTATTTATGGGAAGACCGAGGCAAGGATTACGACACAATTGCTCTTACCCAGCAGTAACCTTTCCTTTGGGAAGTATAGTCAGGATGATGAGGATCAGTCCAGTACCAATTCCAGCGTAACTGTCATCCCTGAAAATGAAATTATCGATTCTGTTTATTTATATATCCCCTATTTGAAAAGTCCGAAGGTCAGTCGGGCCAATACCGCGAATATTGATTCCATTGTGCAACGGATTGATATTGACAGTGTTTATGTCAATGGGGGAGTTTACGATAGTATCGTGGAAACCGCTTTTGATTTTAAGGTGGAAAGATCGACCTATTTTTTAAGGGACTTAGACCCCGATACCAACTTTCAAGAGGGGCAGGAGTATTATTCCTCACAACAATTCTCCCCAAGTTTTGTTTCCGATGTGCTTTATGAAGGGGAATATGTGATCGATGACAAACAGTTTTTGTTCAGGAAACAAGATAATGGAACCACTGATGAGGATGAGTCGAAATTATTCACCAAGTTGAGTCCGGGAATCCGGGTGCCACTGGATAAGACATTTTTCCAGGAAAACATACTCGATAAGGAAGGGGGGGCAGAACTTTTAAGCCAGTCCAACTTCAATGATTATATGAGAGGTTTGCATTTGTCCATTGCACCTGGTTCACAGGATGTAATGATATTGTTGGATATGAGTGAGGCTTCAGTAACCATGTATTATCATTATGATAAGATAGACACGAAGAGTACCGAGGATACTTCGGATGATGAGAAAATAGAAGACCAGGCCGAGGTTGTATTTAATCTATCCGACAAGAATATAGCCAATTGGAACATGGTCAACACTTTTGAGAGTGAACCTTACCCCATAGAAATATCCGATGCATTGGATACTGGTGTGAATGCCGAAAGAATCTATGTCAAAGGTGGTGCGGGAACCTACGCTGAGTTGAAATTATTTGCGGAGGAAGAGGCAGATGCCCAGGAATTTATAGAGCAGATTAAAAGTAATAATTGGATCATCAATGAGGCCAATTTAGTGTTTTATATAGATCAAGAAGCTATTGATGTGCCAAATGGCATAGTTGACCCACCAAGATTATACCTGTATAATCTGGATGGGAAGGAACCATTGATCAATACCAGTACTGATTTCGAAGGTGCAAGGGGGTCTTTTTCCTTGTTCAGTGATTATCTTAATTATGATGGTGTTATCGAAAGATCATCCGAAGGTGTTGGTGAGAAATATACCATAAGGATAACGGATTATATAAATGATATAATCATAAGGGATGAAACCAACGCTACCCTAGGGCTAACGATTACACCCGATATTAATATAGACATACTGAGGGTGTTCGGCAATACTGTCCTTGAAGACGGTGCAAAGGATTTACCAATGGTATCTACCTTGACCCCTTTAGGCACTGTACTCCACGGGGCTACAGAAGATAATGGTGAAAAAAGATTGAAACTCGAAATATTCTATACAGAGACAGACCAATAGTAATATACCTTACTCCCCTACAGGCTACAACATTTATTTTTTTTGCATTGGTAATATACGACTTACAGAGTATTGGCGTTTTACATCTAACTTAGAAAGGATTTTTCATCCTTAAAGGTATATTTGTTGTAATTCATTGAAAAAACCATTCAACTAAATAAATAATTATGTGTGGAATTGTAGGGTATATTGGATACAGGGATGCCTATCCCATAATAATCAAAGGACTTCAGCGCTTGGAATATCGAGGTTATGATAGTGCAGGGGTCGCTTTGTTCGACGGCTCCAATATTAACCTTTCAAAGACCAAAGGCAAGGTTGAGGATTTGAAAAAAAAATCGAAATCCTCGATTTCGTTGGGAGGTAAGCTGGGAATAGGTCATACGCGTTGGGCCACCCATGGGGCTCCAAACGATATAAACTCACATCCACATTATTCCAATTCAGGGGACTTGGTGATTATACATAACGGAATCATCGAGAACTATGAGTCGTTAAAAAAAGAGTTGATGAACAGGGGCTATACCTTTGCCTCTGATACAGATACAGAGGTGTTGGTGAACCTTATAGAGGAGGTTCAAAAAACAGAGGGTGTTAAATTAGGCCAAGCAGTTCAAATCGCACTCAATCAAGCAGTGGGGGCTTATGCCATTGCTGTTTTTGACAAGAAAAAACCAGATGAGATCGTCGTGGCGAAATTAGGGAGTCCATTGGCTATTGGTATAGGTGGGAATGAGTATTTTATAGCTTCCGATGCCTCTCCCTTTATCGAGTTTACGAATAATGCGGTTTATCTTGAAGATGAGGAAATGGCCATTATAAGATTGGGGAAAGAGATCAAACTGAGGAAAATAAAGGATGATGCCATAACCTACCCTAATATCCTGGAACTTCAAATGAACTTGGAGGAAATTGAGAAAGGGGGGTACGAACATTTTATGCTCAAGGAAATCTATGAGCAGCCAAGGGCCATTATGGATACTTACCGAGGCCGTTTATTGGCAGACCAGGGATTGATAAAAATGGCTGGTATCGACCAACATCTGGAGAAATTCCTTAATGCCAATAGAATCATTATTGTTGCTTGTGGTACTTCGTGGCATGCAGGGTTGGTCGCAGAGTACATTTTTGAGGACTTGGCCCGTATTCCTGTCGAGGTGGAATATGCCTCGGAATTCAGATACAGGAACCCTGTAATTACCGAAAAGGATGTTTTGATAGCCATATCCCAGTCTGGGGAAACAGCGGATACTTTGGCCGCTATTAAATTGGCGAAGGAAAAAGGGGGCTTCGTTTTTGGGGTTTGTAATGTTGTTGGTTCCTCTATTGCAAGGGAAACCGATGCAGGTGCATATACCCATGCAGGGCCTGAGATAGGAGTTGCCTCAACCAAGGCATTTACCACACAAATAACGGTATTGACCCTGTTGGCCTTGAAATTGGCGAAGGAAAAAGGTGAATTTTCAGTATCCCGATTCCATGAATATCTAACAGAATTGGAAACTATTCCGACAAAAGTGGAAAAAGCCTTGGAAGCCAATCCATTGGTTGAGATTATCGCCGATGTCTATAAAGATTCGACCAACTGTCTGTATTTGGGAAGAGGATATAATTTCCCCGTTGCTTTGGAAGGGGCCTTGAAACTGAAGGAAATCAGTTATATACATGCTGAGGGGTATCCTGCCGCAGAGATGAAACACGGCCCGATAGCCTTGATAGATGAGCAAATGCCAGTGATTGTTATTGCGACCAAAAGGGGGCATTATGAAAAAGTAGTAAGTAATGTACAGGAGATCAAATCGCGGAAAGGTAAGATCATTGCCGTGGTGACCCAAGGCGACACACAGGTTACGGAGCTTGCCGACCATGTTATCGAAGTACCTGAAACATTGGAGAGTTTAACCCCGTTATTGACAACCATCCCATTACAATTGTTATCGTACCATATTGCTGTGATGAGGGATTGTAATGTAGATCAACCACGAAATTTGGCTAAATCGGTTACGGTGGAATAAGGATAAAAACTGTTGACATTAAAAAAGGCCATGACTTAAGTCATGGCCTTTTTTAATCCAAAGGTTATAGATTCTGCAATATTAAGGCCATTTTTTTGAGAAAAAACCACTATACATACATAATTTTATGTGTTTTTCCATTCCTAATATGAAAAAATCTGTATATTGGCAACAAACTAATCTAACTTAAAACCAACTATGAGAACGATACTTTTATTATCCTTATTGATGTTGGGCACCCTAGGATCCGCCCAAACGATAATTACGGGAAATGTTGTTGACCAGAAAAATGGACCTGTTCCAGGAGCGAATGTGGTTATTGTCGGGAAAGCGATAGGGGCAGTATCGGATTTTGATGGTAACTTCACTTTGAAAACTTCCGAAACACCCCCATTCCGATTAAAAATATCAAGTATTGGTTATACCGACACCCATGTTGATATAACTTCTGGCAATGGGAAGGTCACGATCGTACTCGAAGAGTCGCACACAATGCTTGATGAAATTGTTATTTCCGCATCCAGGACACCGGAGCGGCTATTTGAATCACCTGTTTCCGTTGAGCGATTTGGGTTAAAGGAAATACAGAATACGGCCTCCGCATCCTTTTATGAGGGTCTTGGGAATTTGAAGGGAGTCGATATAAACACGAACAGTTTAACATTCCAATCGGTCAATACCAGGGGTTTTGCCAGTTTCGCAAATACACGTTTTATGCAATTGGTAGATGGTATGGATAATTCCTCACCAGCTTTGAACTTTGTCCTTGGTAATTTGGCAGGGATGAACGATCTGGATGTGAAGAGCGTTGAAATACTTCCTGGGGCTTCCTCAGCCCTTTATGGGGCCAATGCGTTTAATGGTATTCTTTTTATGAGAAGTAAAAATCCTTTTGATTATCAGGGAATCAGCACCTATCTTAAAACAGGTGTAACTTCCCAGGAAGCCGCCGGTGATAATGGATATTATGATATTGGTATTCGTGCCGCACATGCCTTTAGTGATAAATTGGCGGTAAAGGTGAATTTTTCCTTTATGGAAGGTACCGATTGGAATGCCGTGAATGAGGAAGATATGAACAACCCTGGTTTTACGAGGGCCGATCCAGGTTATGATGGCCTTAATGTTTACGGGGACGAGGTTTCTACAGTTTTGAACTTTGATGCCTTAGGAGGGTTGCCTTCAGGTACTGTTGGGTCGGCCTTGGTGTCAAGGACAGGATATATCGAGAGTGACTTGAGTGATTATGATGCCCAGAGTGTTAAGTTTGACGGCGCTATACATTATAGGCCTTTTGCCACGGATTTCGAGATTGTTTATAATGGTAGGGTAGGTCGTGGCGCCACGATTTACCAAGGAGCCAACCGATATTATATCAATGATTTTTCCCTACAACAACATAAATTGGAATTCAGGAACGACAACTTTTTTCTCAGGGGCTATATAACGGCAGAGAATGCCGGGAATTCTTATGATATGAGATTTGCGGCCATCAATGTAAATAGAAAATGGAAAGGTGATCTAGATTGGTTTGGGGATTATGCCCGTACTTTTATTGGGGCGAAACTCGGTGTGGGTACAGGGGTACAACTCGATGATGATGCGGCACACGCCGCAGCAAGGGCAGCTGCCGATACCGGGAGGTTGATTCCGGGTACACCAGCCTTTAAAAGCGCCTTTAATACGGTAATTGCCGATGGGGACCTGTCGGCTGGGGCCCGTTTTATCGATAACACAAAACTCCGTCATGTCGATGCCAATTATAATTTCACCCATATTACAGGGGATTTTGCCGATATTCAGGTTGGTGGTTCTTTCAGGGAATATGAATTGAATTCCCAAGGAACTATTTTCACGGATACTGATGGTACCATCCCTTTCCACGAATTTGGGGTATATACGCAGGTCCAGAGAAAATTCATGGATGAGCGTTTTAAGTTCACGGGCTCGGTGCGTTATGATAAGAATGAGCTTTTCGATGGCTTTGTTTCCCCAAGAGCTTCAATGACCTATACATTTGGGGAGAATAGGAACCATAATTTCAGGGGGTCTTTCCAGACAGGATTTAGAAACCCTACTACCCAAGATCTTTATATAGGACTGAACATCGGTAAGGCCTTGTTGGTAGGTTCTGCCAAGGATAACCTTGACCGTTACGAAGAGAATGCCTCGTTATCGACGAACGGGGCTGCCATTGTAGGTTCAAATACGGTGGTTATGACCGGTAGGGATGCCTATGAGAATGCGTTTTCCCAGAAGTCCGTTGAGAACTTTGCCAGATCTGCAGCTGCAGGAACTCCTGATATATCGTTGTTGGATGCCTCGAATATACCGCTTGTAAAGCCAGAGAAAGTCACGGCATTGGAATTGGGATATAGGGGTCAATTAGGGTCAGTGGTGTTGGATATAAGTGGTTACTATAATGATTATGAGGATTTTATATCACAAAAAACAGTTTTGGCACCAAAGTATGGTAATGTGGACTTGTCGGATGTAAATCCAGGGACAGGCAATCCTTTGGCCTTGGAGGCAATACAGAACCAAGATCTACAGCCATTCAGCACCTATACGAACTCAAGGGCGAATATCACCTCATATGGGGTTACCGCAGGTTTGGAGGCCAGGGTTTTCGGGGATTTCGATTTTGGTATAAACTATACGTTCTCGGATTTTGATTTTGATGAGGCATCGGATCCCGATTTCGAACCTCAGTTCAATACACCAAAGCATAAGGTAAAGGCTTCTTTTGGCAATACGGAATTGTTCGATAATTTTGGTTTTAATGTTAATTATAGGTGGACAGATGGATACTTATGGCAAAATTCATTTGCCACAGGGGATATCCCTTCGTTCAGCGTGTTGGATGCACAGATCAATTACACGGTGCCAAATATCAAATCCACATTTAAATTGGGTGCCTCGAACCTCTTGGGGGAAGAGTATATAAGTGCCGTGGGAACGGGTTATGTCGGATCCCAGTTTTACCTCTCATGGACGATAAACAATTGACCACCACAAAAATTTACCGGTATAAGGAAAAGACGCTTGAAGAGGCGTCTTTTCTCTTTTTGAAAAAAGGAGGGAAAAGCATTTTAATTTAAGATTGAAAAACATATATTTGCAGCACTTATAGTGCAAGGGAAAGAGACCTTCAAGGTCTGGAAACAAAAATATAAATACGTTAGTAATGTCGAAAATTACAGGTAAAGTCTCCCAGATTATTGGGCCAGTCGTTGATGTTGAATTTCAATCCGAATCAGATCTTCCAAAAATCTATGATTCACTTGAGATCACCAACAAAGATGGTTCAATATTGGTTTTGGAGGTGCAATCCCACGTTGGGGAAAATACGGTTAGGACCATTTCCATGGACTCTACTGATGGTCTGAGCCGTGGGGTTGAGGTCGTTGCCACAGGAAACGCGATCCAAATGCCGATAGGTGGTGATATTTATGGACGTTTGTTCAATGTGATCGGCGATGCTATTGATGGTATCGGCGATTTGCCCAAAACAGGTAAGGACGGTTTGCCCATTCACCGTGAAGCCCCAAAATTTGAAGACCTTTCTACTTCTACGGAAGTACTTTTTACCGGTATCAAGGTAATCGATTTGATAGAGCCTTATGCCAAAGGGGGTAAGATCGGCCTATTCGGTGGTGCAGGTGTTGGAAAAACGGTTTTGATCCAGGAATTGATCAACAACATTGCCAAAGGACACGGTGGACTTTCGGTTTTCGCAGGGGTAGGGGAACGTACCCGTGAGGGGAATGACCTGCTTCGCGAGATGTTGGAATCCGGTATTATAAAATATGGTGATGACTTTTTGCATTCTATGGAAGAAGGTGGATGGGATTTGTCAAAGGTTGATAAGAAAGCAATGAAGGAGTCCAAGGCTACCTTCGTTTTTGGACAGATGAACGAACCACCTGGGGCACGTGCACGTGTGGCACTTTCAGGATTGACCATCGCAGAGTATTTCCGGGATGGTGCAGGAGAAGGGCAAGGAAAGGATGTTCTGTTCTTTGTTGATAATATCTTCCGTTTTACACAAGCAGGTTCAGAGGTGTCGGCACTATTGGGCCGTATGCCATCCGCGGTAGGTTACCAACCTACCTTGGCTACCGAGATGGGAGCCATGCAAGAACGTATTACATCAACTAAAAGAGGTTCGATTACTTCGGTACAGGCGGTTTACGTACCTGCGGATGATTTAACCGATCCAGCACCGGCGACAACATTTGCCCACTTGGATGCAACTACGGTACTTTCCCGTAAAATTGCCGAGTTGGGGATTTATCCTGCTGTGGACCCATTGGATTCCACATCAAGGATCTTGACAGCCGAGATATTGGGTAAAGACCATTATGAATGTGCCCAAAGGGTAAAAGAACTATTACAGCGTTATAAAGAACTTCAGGATATCATTGCCATCTTGGGAATGGAAGAATTGTCCGAAGAAGATAAATTAGCGGTAGGTAGGGCAAGGCGTGTACAACGTTTCCTTTCTCAGCCTTTCCATGTAGCGGAGCAGTTTACAGGTATCCCAGGTGTCTTGGTGGACATTAAGGAAACCATTAAGGGCTTTAATATGATCATGGATGGTGAACTGGATAACTTGCCAGAATCTGCCTTCAACCTTAAAGGGACTATAGAAGAGGCTATTGAAGCAGGGGAAAAAATGTTGTCCGAAGCATAAATGAGTAGGAAATAAGCAGTTTACAGTCGGGATTAAACTGCTGGACACTGAATATTGAATACCGAATACCATAAAATTATGTATTTAGAAATCGTATCCCCAGAAGCCACGCTGTTTGCCGGTGAAGTAGATTCAGTAACGGTTCCAGGTATTAATGGGGAGTTTCAAATGTTAAAGGACCACGCCCCTATAGTTTCATTATTGCAACAAGGTAAGGTTGTCGTGGATGGTACTATCAGTATAGCGGAAGAGTATCAGGATAAATTCACTAAGGACGCCAAAGGTAGAACGGTATTGGCCATTACCAGTGGCACCGTTGAGATGAAGGGTAATAAGGCCATCGTATTGGCGGATTAAGGATAAAAACGATTTGATGAAAAAGCCATACACTATGATGTATGGCTTTTTTATTCCATATCCTTTATTAGAAGTTTTTAAGGTATGGTGTGGAAACCAACAGTGATTTCCCTTGGTATCAAGTTTGTACAAACCGTAAGATGATGGGTCAGGGGATTTTGAACAAGTACGGGGGTACGGTATTCGAAGTGCTTTTGGTATTCTGTATTTCCCTGTTACCGTACGATTGTATCGCGGGGTCATAAAAACAAGTCCCGATAGTACGTATTTGCAATCCGTGCTTTATAAACACTAGTCCATAAAAACCACACGAACATCCAAATATCCATCAAATATCCATCTCTGTATTATAGACCTGTAGTAAGGTGGCAAACGCTTGCCAGAAGGGCTGCTCCTGTATGCTTAAACCCCTTCTTGTCCGATCAACTTCAACAGGGGGGCATTATCCAACTGCTTAAATGGTTTTCCGATCTTTTAGTATTCAGTAACATACTTTTGCCCGTTGGGTATTTTGGGCAATCTGAAATAATCCCCAACAATTTTATTGTATTCCTCTGGGTAAAAATCATCCCTTGCATCAGTAGGGTAAAAGGTCATCTCCCCAAAGTAGGCTTTATTGTCCACAGAATAAAGATCCACCCTAACAAACGGAAAATTATCCGCTAGTTTCGAGGACAACCGTTTTAGTTCTTCAAAGTTGGATGGCTTTTCTATTTTTCCATTATACTTTTTCTTCCAACGAAATGGTAATTCATTCCAATCCAGATCATAAAAATACCTTCCTGAAATGTCTGATTGTGCAACTAGGAATTTTGGTGCACCATCAAAACAATAGAACTTATAATCGATCAGATCATCCGTTTTTTTATCGTGTAGAAACCTTTCTATTAGGATTCTTGGTTTAACATCTTTATAGGCCCATTCCAAACCACCTCTATAATATTGATTTTTGGACAACCATTTCTTCATTGTTCCAATAGCCTTCTTTTTATTTAGCTTTTGGTTGTCGAGGACCAATAGGTTAAGATTGCACCCGTGTACACCTTTTAGAACATATTTTTGTGGGAGTCCGTCAAAATCAATCCTTTCAGGATTGTTGAATACACCGTAACATTCATTTAAGTACCTTTCCCCGATTTTTTCTTTAACATATTCCCTAACAGCATACTTGTCCACTAAAACATTTAATATCTTAGGTCTAAAAAACACTTTATACCAAGAAAGTTTTTGATTGAATTCTTGTGGGTTGCCATAGTTGAGTCTTTTGCCGGAATAATACTCATAGTAATATTTGACATAAAATGATTGTGGCAAAAATTTTAGCGGCCTTATTGTCTTTAACCACAATCCCCTTATTGTACCTGTCATTGTTTTTTGTCGCATAAGTTTCTCCTTCAAAATAATATTACCAGGATTTAACCCACATTGGGTAGGGCCTGGCCCGGAAGAAAGAGCCACGGATTGAACATAAATGCCATGGCAAAGTGCTTGACAAAGATAGCATTATGGCCATAATCGCATCTTGCTTTCCCGAATAATTCCACGGTCCTACCATCATTGGTCATGACCATTGTGTTTTAATCACAGGGCGATAGCCAAAAAGGGTCTGATTTCCTTAGGAATGGAAAAAGTTTTCTCGGAAGTACGCTTCGTACCTTTGGGTCGAGAGGTTATTGGTTCCTCGTCTCGAACTTGGGACAACCAGAGACCCATCATCGATTTTTTTTGTATCTTTTTAAATAGTGGATCCGTTTAAACTTTTTCGGCTTGCCAGAAAATTGCCATTTCCTGCCCTGTTCTTGTCTTTTTTCACTTCCGTAGCTTAAAAAGCCTTCAACAGAACAAAAGACCACTGATTTTCGCTTAAACCCAAAAAGTTTAAACGAGTTCATAATGAAAAGGTATCTTTAGCCCTATGGAAGAAAAATTTTTTATGCTGGCTTCATTCGAATTTTCGGCCGATGTACAAATATTGAAAGGGAGACTTGAGTCGGAAGGTATACCGGTTTTCCTAAAGGATGAAAATACCTTGAACTCCGACCCCTTGATCAGTCATGCCATTGGGGGTGTCAAATTGCAAGTGTACACCAAGGATAAGGAGAGGGCCTTGAAAATCTATAATGAGGTGCGGGCCTATGCCATTGGTGATGATGGCAAGCCTATTGTCTGCCCCAACTGTAAGGCCGAGAGATCGGAAGCTTATTATGGGCGCAAAACCATTTTCCATAAACTGTTTCCTTTTTTTGAGGATAAAAAATACAGATGCTTAAATTGTGGTATCATAACCAAACCGGATAAACATGTTTAGGGTTTTTGTTACAGGGATCTCAACGAAAATGGGCAAGACCATGGTTTCGGCCATTGTGACCGAGGCATCAAAACCCTGTTATCGCTCCAACCGTTGCAAGATCTCTGCTTCTTCCACGGTGGCGAGTACGCTATAATACTTTGCTAAATAGGCATCTATATATATATTCTCCTTTATTTCCTTTTTGTCGAAGACCCTTCTGTCTTTACGAACTACAATAGTTTTAGGTTGAATACTATCCATGATGTATTGAAGTTCTTCCAAGGAAGTTTTTCGGGGGTTATCATAAAAAGGGAATAATTCGTCGCGACAGATATTACTGGGGTGGGTAGCCGCTTTAGTGGGTGGCTTGGCATCCAATACCCAATACCCTATATGGTATCCAAAAAACAGTATGTTCTTAGTATCCAAATGGTTTTCTTGGATGTATTTGGGTACCGATATGCCCTCACCATTGAAAAAGGTATCCCGCTCGTACTTATTTTTAATGATATTTGCATATTCCAGATACGTTTCCATTGGAATCAATAATAGCACAAAAAGAAAATAAGGGTTCCAGTTGGTTTTTTTGAAAAATCCTATGTTGCTGAATGCTATGGCTACCAATAATAATAACATGGGATGTAGTTGGATCAGATAGTGCCCGTTGATTCTTCCCCCTTTATAAAAGGCATACAATATCCCTAAGATGGCCACAAGTAGATATTGGATGGGTGCCATTTTAAAATTGAGTAGCTTCTTCTTCCAAGCGAAAACAAAAAAGCCGGCCAAGACCACATATATGGGGGCTAACTTAAGAATGGAATATCTACGTGCGCCTATATAGGCCATTGGTGCCTTGAATACCGATGAAACCCATAAGTCGGGGTTTCCTTGTATATAATAGGGTAATAGCGTCAATGCAATAATCAGCAGTATACCAATACCATATAATGAGGGAAAAAGTATTGCCTTGTTCCAATGCAGGTTCTTATAATGCTCATAAAATATAAAGGTCCCTAGGAACAATAGGGTATAGGCGATATTCATCTTGGTCATTACAGCAATGCCCATAAGTAGCCCGGCAAAGAAAGTCGTTTGCCATTTTTTATACTTTATCAAGAGGTATAATCCAGGCATAAAAAAAGCCATACAGATATGTTCGGACATTAGGCCTTGTAAACTGCCGAACAAGGAGAGCAGTACCACTGTTGCAATCGCGGCCCCAAACCCTATTTTTTTAGAATAGGCCTCTTGGCCGATTTTATAGGTGAAAAATGCAGTGCCGGCAACCAATAGGATACCAAGTAGGCGAATGGCGATAAAGCTCTTTCCGAAAAGATGAATAACGGCTGCAAAAACAAGGAAAGTAATCGGTGGTTTTAAATCCCAAAGTTCGGTATAGGGCAAATGTCCCTCTACCCACGATTGGCCCATGAGTATGAAGGTGCTTTCATCACGATCAATATAGTCCCTAAAGAAAAAGGGAAGGCGGATAAACAGGGAAACGCAGGATACCAGTAGAAAAACCGTTCTGTCCTTTAGGTTGTTACCGTTCTTCAAAATTGAATTTATAAGGGTATGGGACATGTGTTTTCTTGGGATTGATTCCCATTTTTGCAAGATATATAAAATGTGGATGTATTGAATTCAATGATGAAGAAAAATATTTTGGAACGCGATAAAAAATATTTGTGGCATCCCTTTACACAACACAAACCACACCCCGAAATGCTGGTTATTGCCAAGGCCGAAGGTGTATTACCCTATAACGAGAGGGTGTAGGGTATATAGACGGAATAGCTTCTTGGCACACCTGTGCAAGGTCATTGTAATGATCTTATCATGCAAAGGGTGTTTTCCCAAATGCAACAATTGGATTGGGTGGTTTTTAGTGGATTTTCCTATAGGCAATGACCCTTTAATTAGTCAAGCTGGTTGGGGTGAGAATTGAATTTCCTATTGATCTAAAAATTCCTTGACAGCTCTGCCTCGGGGTAGTTCAAAGACCAATGATCTTATTATAGGCACTTTTCAACTTTTTGACAACAATTTCCAGCTCCTCTTCATTTAAATGCCCAAAACCAAAACGAATGGCACAGGTATTTTTATTTTGGTATAAAATGGTTTTTGGCAGGAACAAATCGAATTTTTCGGCTTCCTCGGCAAGTTTTACCAATGATATCGTTTCTGCAAATTGCAGCCATATCGCTAAACCACCCAAGGGTATCTCCCAAGTGAGGATACCTTCAAAATAATAGTTTAAAAAATGGCACAAACTATCGCGACGCTGTTTATAAGTGACTATATTCTTTTTCTTAAGTCTATATATCTCGCCTTCGGAAATAAGTTCGGAAAGCATTTGTTCCTGTATTAGATCGCCTTGTTTATCAAGTAACTGCAAGTAATTTTTAGCTTCCGAGATTAAATTTTCCGGCGCTACTACAAAACCCGTGTGAAAACTTGGGAACAACGACTGTCCCAACTTGCCCAGATAAATAACCATTCCGTTGGCATCTGCACTTGCCATTGGCAACATTGCAGACCCTTCAAACTGGAAATCGTGGTCATGGTCATCTTCTATAATGGCAAATCCATGCGTTTTTGCCAATTGCAATAATTGCAATCGTCGTTTTGCGCTCAACGTTACAGTGGTAGGGTAATCCCTATTGGCACAAACATAAACACAGCGTATACTTCCTTTTACAAAATACTTTTCTATATACCCTACATTCAAACCTTCATTATCTACCGGGATTGTTCTAATGGTCGCAGCTGCCTGTTGAAATATCATGTTGGCCGCATAATTGCTCAACTGCCCAACCAATACTAGATCACCTTGTTTGACCAATAGTTGTGAGACTATATACAGACTCATTTCTGTGCTACGTGTATTTACTAGATTATTCGGTTTTATATGAAACCCTCGTGTTGCGTTTAAATAATTACAGAGTTGTGTGCTAAATACCGAAGGGATCAACGCACTTGTCCTATTCCATTTATTGATCAAGGGTTTTCGTTTCATGGCCGCACTGTACCATCTGGAAAATTGATGCACAGGATGTAAACGTAGGTCTGGTGTACCGTCGCTTAGCGTATATTTCGATGAAGTTTCTTCAGTTGTTGAAGCTAAATGAAATGACTGTTGAAACGGAAAACCGGCCACTTTCGGATACGTATAGGCCTGATGGATATGCTGGGCTGTCGCTTTGATTTTCACAGTGGATTCCTCCGGCACCAAAACAAAAGTCCCTTTATTGGCTATAATATCTACCCAACCTTGTGAGGCCAATTCTTCGTAAATCGCAACAGCTGTATTGCGATGAATGTTCAACAACCGGCTTAAAACACGTGTTCCTGGCAACTTACTGCCTTTTTCCAAATAGCCACGCTGTATAGCATTTATAACTTGTTGTGCTACCTGTATATAAACGGGTTGCACAATCGTTTTGTCGAATGCGACAAGTTGTTTTAAAATATCAATAACCGGACTACTCATTGTTTTGAAACTGGACTAGTTCAATCGTCCGGAAAGTTACGACTTTTGCAGAATAAAATTAAATGGTGCAATAACAACCATTGCAAGACCCAAATAGATGAAAAATACAGTTTTACTTTTTACATTTTTATTGATCAGCGCATTTCAATTAAATGCCCAACGAGAACAAGCTATAATAGAAACCGATTCTTTAAGTGAAGTTGTAGTTACTTCAAATCGAATTGATCTACCCTTCAAGGAAAATTCCAGGACCATAAATATTATTACAGCAACTGATATTGAAAATAGTTCCGCCGTTACCATTGCGGATTTATTACAGCAAGTTGCTGGTGTGGACATTAGAAGACGGGGCACTGGCGGTAGTCAGGCCGATCTATTTATTAGGGGTGGTGGTTTTGACCAGACACTTTTATTGATCGATGGTGTTAAAATGGACGATGCACAAACAGGCCATCACACCATGAATGCCTCCTTGCCACTAGAGGTCATTGCGCGCATAGAAATCATTAAGGGCCCTGCAGCTAGGGTTTTTGGGCAGAATGCTTTTACAGGTGCCATTAATATCGTCACTAAATCCAACTTGGATAATTCTGTTTCCGCAAATCTTGAAGCTGGTTCTTTTGGTCAGCTTAATGGTTCCGTAACGGTTGGTTCTGAATTAGGGAATTCAACACATATTTTCCATGCCGGAAAAATGACGTCCAATGGTTACCGGAATAATTCGGATTATGAAAATTCAAGTTATTTCTTAAAAAGTGTTTTCAACAAAAAAGCACAACCTATTGAAATGACCGCGACTTTTTTCGACAAAAAATTTGGCGCTGAAAATTTCTATACACCCAGTAGTTGGGGATTTAATGAATACGAGGAAACCCAGAACAGTTTAGTGGCATTTACGACTAGATTTCAATCGGAAAAGTTTAAGATCCAACCAAGAATCTATTGGAAACGTAATCAGGATATGTTTCTTTTAAGACGTTTTGAACCTGGTTTTTATAGGAACTTCCATATCTCGAATAAAATCGGGGCAGAAGCCAATGGGTCTTATAAATCGGAATTGGGTGAAACTGGTTTTGGAATCGATATGTCCAAAACGTACTTGCAAAGCAATAATTTGGGACATCGTAACCGTTTTATGACGACGCTATTCTTAGAGCACAGATTCCAGTTTGTAGATAACCGATTGGACATTACACCTGGTGTCGCCATGACGTATTTTTCAGATTTTGAATTCAATGCATTTCCTGGGTTGGATGTTGGTTTTGATATTGGCAACAACTTAAAAGCTTACGGAAACATTGGTTTTACCTATAGGATTCCGACATACACCGACTTGTATTACAGTGACCCGAGTACTAACGGAAATCCAGATTTGGAACCAGAGGAAGCTTTTGCCCAGGAAATAGGAATTAAATACATTGCACCAAAATTCACGGCAACTTTAGCCGCCTTTAATAGGGATGCCGAAAACCTAATAGATTATATTAGACCCAATACGACCGAAGATGTTTTTACGGCAATCAACATTACGGAAGTGAACACTAAAGGGTTTGAACTTGATGCCGCCTATAATTTTAAGCTGAATGACCTCAACCAGACTTTGGCAATTGGTTATTCTTTTTTGGATGATAATATTTTATACCAAAACGAGGAATTATCACGGTATTCCCTAAACACATTAAAACATCATTTCACAACACGATTGAGTACTGGATTATTCAAAAATGTAAGACAGAATATTATTTACAAATACGCTGAACGTACTACAGGGCAAACATACAATGTTTGGGATGCC
Source organism: Maribacter sp. (assembly GCA_002749285.1). Classification (GTDB taxonomy): domain Bacteria; phylum Bacteroidota; class Bacteroidia; order Flavobacteriales; family Flavobacteriaceae; genus Maribacter_A. Next base: position 2,221 of record PDPR01000011.1, on the reverse strand, counting down.
TCTATTGTAATGGCGTTAAGACAAGTTGAATTGTCAATAACGGCAAGCAATATTTTCAATGCCGAATATATTGAGTCCGGCTTTACACCAATGCCACCAAGTAATGTGTTATTTGGTCTGCGTTATAGTTTTAAATAAGGATTGTACTTTTCTACGTTATATCTGTCTGCCCACCTTTACTTTGTTGGTGGGCAGTTATGGTTTCTGGAAAGCCTTACAGGGAAAATGTTTCCCAAAATTGTACGTGGCAAAGTTCTTTCATCTGCTACTGGTGTATTGAAAGTGGTCTGGATTTTGGATCTTCGAGGATTTTCTTCCTTGAATCCATAACCGGAATCACTTCGATAAACGCATTGGTACCCGTAGAAGGCACTCCAATGTAAGGTATAAGTGCCTATGGCAATATGGGAAATGAAACCATTTGTTGAACATGGGCGACCAAAAACTGTTGACGCCAAGGATCCTAAATGGGGGGTCTTTAAGCGAAAAATCAAAATGGACAGGGCAGAGCGTAATGTTGAATATGATGGACAGGCTAAACAAAAGACCAAAATGAAGGGATGATATTACCAATCGAGTTGATTTTGAAGATCTATTTTAAGATATTTCATACATTTGTTGGGTAATTCAACCCAATTAAATTTGATTTTAAATAAAATTCCACGGGTAAAGACCATTACCAAAGAGCAATTTATCGCCGATTATTTTAAACCTCAAAAACCGGTTGTAATCGAACGGTTTATTGAGGATTGGCCAGCTTATGCCAAGTGGAACCTAGAGTATATGCGCAAAGTGGCAGGTGAAAAGGTCGTGCCCCTTTATGATGATCGGCCCGTTCATCATGACGATGGGTTCAACGAGCCCCATGCCACAATGAGGATGTCCGATTATATCGACCTGCTTCAAAGAGAGCCTACCAAATACCGCATTTTTCTTTGGAACATATTCAAGGAGGTGCCCGGACTGCAAAAGGATTTCACTTATCCCGATTTCGGACTTCGATTGATGAAGACCCTGCCCATGCTTTTCTTTGGAGGTCGCGATTCATATACTTTTATGCATTTTGATATTGACCTTGCCAATATCTTCCATTTCCATTTCGAGGGCAAGAAAGAATGCATCCTGTTCCCACAATCCGAGAGTAAACATTTATATAAGGTACCCCACTCATTGATCACCCGTGAGGATATCGATTTTTCGAACCCCGATTTTGACCAATGGCCTGCCCTAAAGAAAGCCAAAGGATACAAGACCCATTTAAACCACGGTGAGGTTCTCTATATCCCTGAAGGGTATTGGCATTATATGAAGTATATCACACCCGGTTTTTCAATGAGTCTGCGGGCTATTGCAAGAAATCCGGTAAATTTGATGAAAGCTTTCTATAATGTTTTGTTTATGAGGAGTTACGACGGTCTCATGCGCAAGATCAAAGGCCAAAAATGGATTGACTGGAAAAATGCCCAGGCCATTTCAAGGACAAGATAGTTTGTTCAAGTGCGATACCTTACGCAATGCCTTGGGCTTGACCCATTGGTTTAGGTGTTTTACCAAAATAGGCTTGCAACCACCATTAAGACCAATATCAATAACCTGGAAATATTACCTGGGTCATAAATAAAGGCTGTAATCAGATGTTAGTGGCAATCCACCATAGTCCTGTAACAACTTTAGTACATTGGCTAACGTAAAATCGGGGAAATGGGTGGAAAAATGACAAGAATTATAAAATTGTAAATATTTGATTATCAGTAAATCAATTTTACGTTAGTGGCAATGTAAAAAGACAGCTTACAATGGATGAAAATTTACATGAATTATTACTTCACATAGTCAAATTCAATATTAATGAACTTGAAAAAATAACCGGTTGTTTTAAACCCAAAAGCATCAAAAAAGGAGATTTTCTATTACACGAAGGACAAATTTGTAAAGAGTTCTATTATGTGGAAAAAGGTTGTATAAGGACATATTTCATTGATAAAACAGGCGAAGAAAAAACCCGATATGTCATGACCGACTTTACTATTGGGACAGCATTGACAAGTTTCGCAACCCAAAAACCCAGCACTGAATTTATTGACGCGCAACAAGATACCCAACTATTGATAATTTCACATGTTGACTTTTTTAGGTTGAATAAACAGTTTGACAATTGGAAATTATTTTATCAGAAAATTCTTGAAATGGCTTATTCATTCCAAAACAGAAGAATTGAAAG